>NJBI01000041.1 GCA_005222975.1 Promethearchaeota archaeon Loki_b31 | reverse complement strand
GACTTTATCGATTCTTTAAATAATAATATCAGCTCTAATCAAAAAAGAAATAGAATTTTGTCGAGTTAGAAGATTTCCAGATTTAATTAAAAATTTAATAGAAATTAATAACTTAGTAACTCAAGAAATTGAAATATATAAAGATAAAAATATTTAAATAAAATATCAGATAAATAGTGAGTTGGTCTAAAATTCCAAAATTGTTAGAGAACGAAGAGAAGAAGTTTTCATTATTCCTAAATAAAAATAGGTGTGGCGGTTGTCAAGCCTGTGTCTATTTGTGCCCAACGGGTATTTTGGAGATGGGAGACGAGTTAAATATGAGAATTGCATATATCCCACGAGTTAAAGATGGGAAAGCAAAATATTGTACAGCGTGTAAGCGATGCGAATATGGATGTCCAGATTGGTGTTTATACATTGTAGATGATTCAAAAAATAATAATATTGCAAACAAAGCCAAAGCATAATGAGGTGAAATAAATGGATATAGGAAATAATAAAAGATTCTTACCAGAAGGTAAGCATTTGATGATGGGAAATATAGCGATGTCCGAAGGCGCTATAGCTGCGGGTCTGAAATTTTTTGGAGGTTACCCTATCACGCCAAGTACGGAAGTTATTGAACACCTTTCTGTTAGGTTACCACAAATTGGAGGTGTTTGTATGCAAATGGAGGACGAAATAGCTTCTATTAATTCTGTAATTGGGGCTTCTTTAGTTGGTGCTAAGGCTATGACAGCAACTTCTGGTCCTGGTCTTTCTTTAATGACCGAAACGATCTCAATGGCAGCAAATTTAGAAATCCCGTTTGTTTTTTGTGATGTACAGCGTAATGGTCCTGGGACGGGCTATGTAACAGAACCGCATCATAATGATATAGGGTTAATGCGCTTTGCGGGAAATGGTGAATTTCAAGTTATAACATTAGCACCAATGAGTTGTCAAGAATTATATGATTTAACAATTACGGCATTTAATTTTGCTGAGACATACCGTTGCCCAGTGTTTATTATGTCAGATGCCTATTTAGGACACCTTCACGAAGTAGTTAATATACCAAAACAAGAAGAAGTGTTAAAGAGAGTAATCGACCGCGAATTACCGAATGATTTTACCAAAAAATTTTCTTATAAAGACGAGAACCTTGGGAAATATGTTATCCCTAAACCGCCGGTTATGGGTACTGATTATTGCCCAGGAATGTTCCTCTCTCAACCTCATAATTACGAAGGTTTACCGACACCTAAACCACTTAAATTTATAGAAATGATGATCGATAAAATAACTAGCAATTTAGATAAAATTTCGCTAACAGAATCATACAAATTGGATGATGCTGAAATAGTTATAATTGCTTATGGTCTACCTGTTAGAACTAGTTATCGTGCGGTTGATTTAGCACGGAAAGAAGGAATAAAGGTTGGAATTTTCAGACTTATAACAATCTGGCCTTTTCCCGATAAAAAAGTTAAAGAAACCGTTAAGGATGTTAAAGCAGTTATAGTTCCTGAGTTAAACTATACGGGAGTTATAGCAGAACAAGTCGAACGGGTAACTGAGCTTAACACACCAGTTATTAGAATTCCAAATGCATGTGAAATTCATCATCCACATGACATTTTAAAAGTTATTAAGGAGGTGGCTAATTAATGTCGGGAATAGGACCGATGTTTCCAAACGAGAAACCAGAGAATCCTTACGTATTAATCTCTTATGCGGGCCATTTATTGGGTAATTATTCGTCTAGGTTTTGCGCTGGATGCGGTTATGGGATCATCGGGCATATATTTACTCGAATATTTGAAGACGAAAAACTAGATCCAAAATTATACCCGTTAGTTATCGGTATTGGATGCTATAGTCAGATGTTATTACTAGTACATCATGCTACCCAAAAAGTTTTATCGCTTCACGGTCGTGCACCCTCGTTAGCAACTGGCATGAAAATGGCCAACCCTCAAATGAAACCTATAATATTTACAGGAGATGGCGATTGTTTAGGAATTGGAGGGAATCATTTTATCCATACCTGTCGCCGAAATATAGATTGTGTTATATTAATATTTAATAATAGTATTTACGCAATGACAGGTGGTCAAGGTGCACCAACGACTCTATACGGTGCTAATAGTACGACAACGCCATATAAAATGTTTGAAAATAGAAGCGATGGAGTGGAACTTGCTCTTGCAGCTGGTGCAACTTATGTAGCACGAACTACCGTTGCTCATCCTCGTACTTTCATGAAATATTTCAGAAAAGCCTTAAAACATAAAGGTACTTCAGTAATTGAACTAATCACGCCTTGTGTTACCTATTTTGGTAGAAAAAATTTAAGTAGTTTAGGAGCTGAATATTTAGGAGAAAAAGGAGAAAAAATGGATACAGCAGGTAAGATGATAGAATGGATTAAGCGAAATAGCATAAGAAAAAACCAAGCGAAATTCATGAGTGAAGAAGAATTGTTTAATAAATACATAATTGGTGAATTTAGATACGAGCCAGATAAACCGGAGTACTCAGAAGAATACGCTAAAATACAAAAAATCGCAAGAGGAGGCACATAAACAATGGCTCGATACGAAATTCGCGTAAGTGGATTTGGCGGCCAAGGAGTTATCACTCTCAGCAAAATGATAATTATGGCAAGTTCAATCTATGAAGGGCTCGCTGCAACGCAAACTGAGGCTTATTCTGCCGCTGCGCGGGGAGGAAAATGTTGGGCGGAGGTTGTTGTTGATTTAGATAAAAGTATTGAATATATTGATTACCCTAAAGCTTTAAAGCCGTACGATTTTTTAATAGTTTTATCTCAAGAATCGGCTAATGATATAAAGGCTAATTTTGTTAAACCTGATAAAAATACGGGGTTTTTAGTTTGGGACCCCTCAACGATTAACAAATTTAGAGGGGCGAAAAAAATTAGTAAAGCCTTGAGCATCCCCGTTCAGAAATTAGCTGTTGAAAAATTTGGTAATATCGTATTTGGAAATACAATTTTGTTTGCTATTTTTACTGTACTTGCAGGGATATTTTCTGAAGAATCTGCGTTAGAAACGATTAAAAAGTTTGTGCCAAGTTCTACATTAGACACAAATATAGAAGCATTTGAGCTTGGAAAGCAAGAAGCAAAAAAATTTCTTCAAAAATTAAAGGAGGAAGGTAATTAAAATGTATATTGGGAAATCTCAAAAGGGTTGGAAGGAACTAAATGAAGAAATAATTCAAACTGGGAAATGCGTATACTGTGGAGCTTGTGGAGCTTTTTGTGCTAGCATTCAATTTGATAAAGAAAAAGAAATCCCAATAGAAGATGGATCTTGCAAAGACATGAATACCTGTAGAGATGGTTTCGGGCTTTGTTATAATCTCTGTCCGAAAACAGAGATTGAGAAGATTCCTCTGTCACTATTAGATAAGTGGGTTTTTGGTAAAGAACACGATAATATTTTGGGTCACTATATCGAAATAATTTCTGTAAAACTAACAAATAAAGCACGTAAAAACATCCCAACTGAAGCAGGACCTTTAACAGGATTACTATGGGTTGCTATGGAGAACGGTTTAATCGATGCATCGATTATTACTGATAAAGATGAGAACTTTAGACCCTTTCAAATAATTGCTCAGAATCAACAAGATTTATTTAAAGGAGCTGGATATAAACCAAGCCAAGGTCCAACTCTTTCGCTTGTAGGCGATGTCATTAATAAGGAATATACAGATATCGCAGTAGTAGGCACTCCATGCCAAATACAAGCTTTGAGAAAATTACAAAACCATCCTGCTTTCGATTACGAAGCTTATGATTTAGTAACATTAGCTATTGGAACCTTTTGTTTTGGAACTTATTACAATCAATTATTAAAAATGGCGTTTGAGGAATTTAACATCAACCTGAGCGAGGTTGATAAAATTGATACCGACAAAGCTAATTTCAAAATGAAAGTAAGCGTTGATTCAACAGTCAATGAAATACCCCTTAATTATTTATACGATAAAGCGATTAGAGCCGCTTGTTTCTCGTGTTCCGATTATACAGCCTCGTTTGCAGATATATCTGTTGGAAAGTTTGGCAGTGAAGATGGATGGAATACTATAATTGTGCGATCTGAAAGAGGTAAAGAAGTTTTTGAGCTAGCTGTCGAACAAGGTTTTCTCGAAACAAAACCTTTAGAACACGAAAAGGAGGAATTGATTTTAGACATTACAAGAAATAAAACCGATATAGTAAAAATTAAATCGATAACGGAGCATACTACCGATATTAAAAGTTTTATCGTCAAAAACCCTCGAATTGCGAAAGCCTACAAACCCGGGATGTTTGTTGTATTATGGCTTCCCGATATTGATTTCTTACCAATGTCCATC
This sequence comes from Promethearchaeota archaeon Loki_b31, assembly GCA_005222975.1. GTDB lineage: Archaea > Asgardarchaeota > Lokiarchaeia > Sigyniarchaeales > SOKP01 > SOKP01. The sequence goes on along the minus strand of NJBI01000041.1, from coordinate 26,828 downwards.
TCTAGCATAAATGATAATCTTATAGAAATAACAGTCCAAAAAATTGGCGAAGGAACATCAAAATTATTTGAATTAAGAGAAGGAGATTCTATAGGGATTAGAGGTCCTTTTGGAAACTCGTTTAATTACGAAAATGCAAAAAATATCCTAGTAGTTGGGGGAGGAATGGGTGTAGCAGCGTTAACTACATTAATAGAGTCTCTAAGACTAAATAAAAAGAATGTATTTGTAGCGATCGGAGCGAAAGATGAGCCCTCGTTAATATTTGCCGATCGATTAATAGATCTAATTCCAGATACGATGTGTAGTACGGAAGACGGGTCTGTAGGTAAGAAATGCCTTGTAACAGATACGATTGAAGAAATCATTATCAAAGATAAAATTGACTTAATAATTACATGTGGCCCTGAATTTATGATGAAAAAAGTATTGGATATAGCAGAGTTAAGAAATATAAATATTCAAGCTAGCCTGGAAAGAAAAATGAAATGTGGTGTGGGTTTATGCGGTTCTTGTTGTATAGGTGAAAACCATAATATTAGTGTATGCAAAGATGGGCCCATTTTCAATTCAAAACAGTTAAAGAGCTTTCCTCAATTTGGTACATATATAAAATAATTTTCTTATTTATTTTCACTCATTGTTTTAGAAGAATCTCTTTCTTCTTAACTTTAAATCTTCTTTAATCTTTCTATGTGCCCAAATCCTTTTCCCCATTATTTTATTCCAAATTTCAATAATTCCTACGGAAATCCAACTAGTTATAAAATTCAGTAGGAAAAATATCATACAAAAATAAGATTGGATTAATTCTTTTATGTCGTACATTTGAATATCGCGACTATATAATCCCATTATTCTTATATTCCCAAAAATATATACCTCCCAGCGTTCAATTGGAGGAAAGATCGCAAGTGGAGATATAATACGTCTTAATTCTAAAGGAAAGGAAAGGGGTAAATACAAATGAGTTAATCCACACTCAACTCTCACATGTACAAAAGTCGATAAGAATGAAACAATAAATACTGGAATCATCATAATAAAGATTGTTATGAGTGTATTTTTGAAAGTAGATTTCCTGTTATATTTTAATCCCCATATTATAAGACTAATAATAAAAATATATAACATTTACCCTACCAATCACTCTCTTTAATTATAAAAATTATATTATTGTCAACTTATATATTTTATGTAGTCTGGAAAGAAAAATGAAATGTGGAATAGGTTTATGTGGTTCTTGTTGTGTAGGAGAAAAGAACGATATTAGCGTATGCAAAGATGGGCCTGTCTTTAAATCTACCCAATTAAAGACATTTCCTCAATTTGGAAGTTATTCTAAATAATATTTTTTACTTTTCTTTTGTTTAAATTGTTAATTACTTAAATTTTAAAAAGAGACTATTATTTAACTAATATCAATTAAATCTGAATTTACAAACGACAAATGGAAAATCATAATTTAAAAAAAGGATTAATCTGTGGCACAATTGGTGTATTGGGGATCTCTCTTCAACCGATTATTGCCAATTCTAGACCATCTGTTATTGATCCTTACATATTTGCTGCAGTAACAGCTTTAATTATGGCTACAATCTTTTTTCCGTTGTTTGTACTTGAAAGGCACAAATTAAAATCGTCAATAGATGTAAACTCAGATGAAAAGATATATTCCTTGTTAAACGGATGGAAAAAGAAAAACAATTTAAAGTTTCTGGTATTAATAGGAATTACCTTTTCAATTGTCCCTGTGCTATTATTTTTGAGTTTTGACCTTGCAGGGGCAATTAATAGCTCACTTACTTTAAAAAGTGAAGTTTTTTTCGCTTTATTATTTGGTTATATATTTTTAAAAGAAAAAAGGATATCAAAAGTTCAACTTCTATTCTGTGCAACCCTATTCTTCGGAGTATTTATTGCAATAACACAAGGATCTTTTAATTTGCTTGAATTTAATATTGGAGTTCTAATCTTACTGATAGATGTTGCCTTGTTCACTCTTGTCCACACTTTCACTAAATCTAGATTCGACAGAAATGAACTCTCCCCTATTCAAGTAGTTTTTATTCGGAGTCTGTTAAGTGGAATAATATTATTTTCTACATATTTCATTTTTTTTCCTTTAGACAGAATAAATATTGTATTCAATCCTGATTATTTCATATATTATCTTCTGATGGGATTAGATTACAGTGTAAGCTTATTTTTTTGGTATAAAACTTTATCTTATATACAAATAGGAAAAGCTGGCGTAATAAATTCAGTAACACCAATTATAACAGCTTTATTCGCTTGGATCATTCTGGGCGATGTATTCACAATCTTCCATCTAATAGGCATGGTAATTATTATAATTTCAATTTATATGATTGTAAGAGAAAAAAAGTTAAAAAAGAATCTTATACAAAATGAGAAAAAGTAATTTAATCAATATTATGTAAGGGGTAAACACCTAATTTATTAGCAGCTTCAATCATCCATTTTAAACGATCAACTGTTATGTTTGGATGAAAATTGGCTGGAGATATCATAAATCCTCCTCCCTTACCCATTGCGTTTATCGCATTCGCCACGGCTTGTTCTACTTCCTGTTTTGTAGCATCAACTAAGATACTTTTTGTATCAATGTTTCCAGATAAGCATAATTTATCTCCAACTTTCTTTTTAACCAAATAGGGATCAACCCAAGGAGGTTCGAGGCATTGAAGGCCATCAAAACCAGATTCAACAATAAAATCTAATTGAGAAGTAATGTCACCATCCGTGTGTAATATATATTTCCCGCCCCAATCATGGATTGCTTCTGAAACTTCTTGGTAGCGTGGTAATAGATATTTGTTGAAGTATTTTGGACTCATCATTGGACCTCCTTTATGTGCTATGTCCCCTCCTTCGAGAAAAATCTTAGCACCACAATCGGAATACGCTCTAAAAACGGTCAAGACGAAGTCAGTGCAAAATCGAAAACGTTCTTCAATTAATTTTGGATCGTTTTTTAAAGCGCGAGCAAAGTTATTCATTCCCATACCTTGCCATACAGGAGGAAATACGGATGTTAAAGCATTTTGAGCTATAATACAAATATCATCTTTGATATCTCTACACTTTCTTAGAACTCCTTTATAAAATTTTTTAGCAGCTTTATATTCCTCTTTCATATCTGGCTTAGGATATTTTTCCCAATCATCTCGATTTTTAATGTATCCTCCATAGTAATCTGGATAAGGGTTTCCATCAATATTTCTTATTTTATGTCTCTTTCCAAATATGTCCGTCATCTCTGTCTGACTTTCGAAAATGAATGGTATGTATTGTACTCCAACGCCATCAAACCCTATTTCATACCCCGCTCTAACTGCTTTCGAAAAGGTTGATATTTCAATATCGATAATGATAGAATTGATTTTATCTGCCCAATCATCTGGATATTGTTTTTCCATATCGTCAAATACATTAAACGCATTTCTTTTTGGACGACCTATGATCTTATCAGCAACATTACCATCGATATTTATCGTATGTGTTGGAATTCTATCGGGTTCTTCGAGGTTTAAAGCTGCCCATATTCGTTCGAAACTATTCATAATTAATATTTCAACAAAGGAATATTTAATAGTATTTTTTCTTTATATCGAGGTTTAGACTTTTCTATTCTTTTTTGTTGTAAAACTTTTTAATTTTTTATAGCTTTTCTTAAATATCTTGAACAATAACTTAAAGAAAGGTCTAATTTTCGGGGTTATTGGGAATTTTTTTGTAGGTTTTCAACCAATAATTGCTAACAGCCGCCCAGCTGCGCTTGATGCTCATATTTTTGCCGTAATGACCTGTTTAGTAGAAGCAGTAATCTTCTTACCATTAATTCTTATAGAGAAAAAAGTAAATCTAGCTAAAAATAATAATGCAAGTACCAATCATAGCAATTCCATGATTAAAAACTGGAGAAAGAATATTTGGCTCTTTCTATTTATTGGAATAATCTTTGGTCTCAACCAACTTCTATTTTTTATAGGATATGAATTAGCAGGAGCAATTAATGGGTCTCTTACTCAAAAAACAACAGTCTTTTTTAGTTTGATTTTTGGATTTCTAATTTTAAAAGAGCGGATAACTAAAGTACAAATAATCTTTTCAACGATTTTATTTTTTGGGTTAATCCTTGCTATTTCGCAAGGATCATTTAATCTTTTAACTTTTAGTGTAGATATCTTGAGTGGTGTGTTGATTATGTTATTTATTACTTGTTTATGGATGTTTGGACATTCAATTACTAAGCCGGTTTTTGCTCGAAATGAAGCTACTCCAACTCAGATGGTTTTTATTAGAAATATTTTAAGTGGGATTTTTTTATTTTCTACTTATTTTTTATTCTTCCCTTTCGAGAACATTAGCCTATTATTTGTTCCCACTAACCAATTCTATTATATCTCAATGGGTGCCATTTATGGGGCGGGATTATACTGCTGGTATAAAACGCTCTCATATTTAGATGTTTCGAAGGCAACAATCCTTTTTTCGCCAACGCCAATTATTACTGCGATATTTGCTACACTATTTTTAGGAGAATTATTTACAATCTTTCATTTAATAGGACTTGTTATCATTATCGTATCGATCGTTATAATTGTTAGGCAAAAAGAAGAAGAATCATCAATTATCAAACCTAATTTTTAGCAATAACAAAATTAAAATCCTATATCTTTTAAATTTGTTATTTTATATATTATAATATAATCTTATATATTATACTATTCCTCTGTTAGAATGTCAATTTATAAAGGTAAAATATAAGTCACAACATTTATATATTGAAGAAATATAGTATAATATAAAAATATATATTATTAAAATTAAGTTAAATTAAGATTATTACTAAAACAATCAACTTAAAACTTTAGAAAATATTAAAAATGAACGATAATATAACGATCTCTGTTCGAGATTTGAAAAAGTATTTTGGTGAGGTTAAAGCTGTTAATGGTATCTCATTTGATGTCAAAAAGGGTGAGGTTTTCGGTCTCTTAGGGCCGAACGGAGCTGGGAAAACCACTACAATTAAGCTTCTGTTAGGACTACTTGAACCTTTAGAAGGAACCATCCGCATTTTTGGTTTAAATCCCGAGCGTGAAGAAGTTCAAATGAAAGAGAAAGTAGGCTATGTTTCAGAAGAGCCTTTTATATTTAAATCGCTCACACCTAAAGATTTGTTTAATTTTATAGCTTCTATTCGTAGGTTAGACGCAGAGGAGACCACAGAGCGAGTACAAAGGTATTTAGAAAGCTTAGGCGCTGTGGAGTATTATGAACACTTGATTGCTACATTATCACACGGAAACAAGCAAAAAATGCAAATTATTGCCTCTATACTTCATGAACCAGAGCTTTTAATTTTAGACGAACCAATAGCTGGACTTGATGCTAAATCTGTTAGGGTAGTAAAAGAGATCTTAGATATGCATATAGAAAAGGGAGGTTCTGTACTGTTTTCAACCCATATCATGGAAATCGCAGAAGATTTGTGCGATCGTATAGCAATAATGAACAGGGGTAAGTTAGTAGGACTTGGAACTATTGACGAGCTTAGACAACAAGCGGACAAATTGGGTGCGAGTTTGGAAGATGTTTTTCTTAGATTAACTGAACAAGATTCTTCCGTAGAAGAGATTGTTAAGAAGCTAAGGGCGTCATATAAGAAAAAAATCAAGGCGACGGGTTAAAATGAAAGATAAGAAGAAATTAAGCTGTTTCTCATTATCAAAATTCACTAATTACGAGATGATTATGGATTCTATGTTAGCTTCTTCTGGTGCTCATCAAGCTAAAGTACTTGAAAAGGCTGAAAAAAATAAAAACTATATAAAAAATCAATCGATTGTGTTAAAGTTTGTTTCTGCTTTAGTTATGATGATCATGCCATTTCTTTCAATAATTTTATATATTGAAATTACCGAGGGTATTTTTCCTTCATACCCTATAGAAGGACAAATCTTTCTCTATAGTTTTTTTATGTGGATATTTTTAACGATATCGATCCTTTATTTTTTTTGGGTTGTTTACTACTAGTTCTTTAATGTCAGGAAACTCCTTCAAATGGTTACAAACCTTACCAATATCTCGAAATGATTTAAAAAAACTAGGATTTATGACATTATTACGAAATTTAATTGCCCCGATAATTGTAATGACTTTTGCTCTTCCAATTGTTTTACTTATAGTAACTCAGAGTTTTTTAACTTTCATTTTATGCGTTATATCATCGTTCTTCATTACAATATTAGGTGTAAGTATTTTGATTATTGTTGCAGAGAGATTTAGCCGAATTTTTTCTGAATCAAACCGAAATTCAAAAAAAGCAAATATTTTAAGAATTGTCTCTTTGATGGGGTTTTTTTTTGTAGCTTTTGGCTCAAGTTTTGTTTTACAATTTGGAATGAATTCTATAGTAAATCTCATTGATGATTTTAGCACAAATCCTCCCTCAATGGATTTAAATATTTTATTGAGTTTTATTCCATTACCGTTTGCGCCCGGCTATTTAGTTGGTTTAAGTTTAACGACTGAACAAGTTCCTCTAATTTTATGGATATCAAGTTTAATAGGAATGGCAATTCTAGCAGTAATCGCTTTTCTTTTTTATAAAGTAGCTATAAAATCTTTAAATAGCGTAGCCACTATTGAAGCTAGTTATGCTAAGATAAAAAAGGAATCTAAGACAATAACAAAAACTATTGAAATTGAAATAAAACCGATGTCTCCCGTCAAATCTTATATTCGTAAGGATTTAATATCTTCAACGCGGGATTATCAATCTTTAATTTTTATTCTTATGCCTCTTCTCTATCCTATAATTATGATTATTTCGATGCAATCTCCAATAACTAGAAATGTATCATCAACCTTTAGTATTATGATATTATGGGCAATTATTATGATGGTTAGTCAATTTATACCACTTATGCTTGTTGGAGGTTTATTAAATCTTGAGGAATCAGGTTCGTCTACTCTTGCTTCATTGCCTCTTTTACCACGCGATCAAGCTAAGGGTAAATTAATATTGATGCTAATTATCCAAGGAATTTCATTAATTTTAATGGCTACACTTCTAACAATTCTAACTCAATCGATTATAGTTCTAATCCTATTTCTAAGCTGTTTACCAATTGTTTGGATGTTTCTACTATTTGTATTCGAAATGAAGATTCGATTATTCGGTACAATGAAATACAAATATGTTCTTGAGGAAGTAAATAAAAAACATAAATTAGAGAAATGGCTTTTGATGGTTGGTGCTGATTTAGCTATATGCATATTTATATTAATTATCGGTTTTACATTATTTGTTAGTGTAGGGATTACAACTTCAATATTAGCGTTGTTTTTCATAGGATTGGTTGGGTTATCAATTGTTGTTTATATTTTTTCAAAAATGTTCCCGAAGGCTGACAAATTACCATTATTTGAAACACGAGGGTTATTAAGAAACAAACCGATTCTAGGGGGGTTAGTGGTATTAATATTATTTTTCATTTTTCAAAATCTCGCAGGTTTTATTGAGATTATTTTTCTCCCGTTTTTATTAACGTTGCCATATGTGGGAATATTATTTGTTGAATTTCTTCTCATAGAGGGGTTTCTATTACTCTTATTTCTTTTAATATTTCCAAAGGGGTTGAAATTACCTTGTAGAGATGAAAAATTTAGCGATTATACTAGAACAATCGGATTATCTAAGGTTAAACCATTAGGCCGAAATCTCCTTGTTGGATTAGGTTCTTTTGCAATTTTCGGTATTGTTGTATGGATTGGCGCTAATCTTTTAGGATATTATTATTGGGCCCCTGAATTCTTATTTAGAGATCCGAACCCTTTGATTCCTGGAATCGCTAGTTTTGGTTGGTTTATTTGGATTTTTATGATTAGACCAGGATTATGGGAAGAGGTAGCTTTTCGAGGTGTTATTTTACCCCTCCTTTCACGAAAATATAAGCAAATACTATCGATTCTAATAAGTGGTTTAATTTTTGGATTAGCACATGCATTTAATATCATAAATGTATTATTATCAGGAGGAGATCCCTTACTCGTAGTATTTCAAGTTATATACACGACTTTACTTGGTTTTTCGATGGGATATATGTATATAAAAACTAAAAGTCTGCTTCCATCTATCATATTTCATTATTTACTTGATACAGTAGGGTTAATCTTGATGAACTCTCAAATGGAGAATATGTTTATTGTAGGAATATATTTAATCGTGTTTGTTGGCGTAATCCCAACAATTCTAAATATTCTCTTTATAAAATTTCTTTTTAGGAAAGAAAAAAAAGATTTACTAATTAATAAATAATAATAATTACACAAAATTTTGTTAGAGTGATGAAGAATGAAAGATAATGTAATGATTTCTATTAGTAATTTGAAAAAGTTTTTTGGGGATGTTAAAGCAGTAAATGGAATATCCTTTGACGTAAAAAAAGGTGAAGTTTTCGGTCTCTTAGGGCCGAACGGAGCGGGTAAAACTACTACTTTAAAAATGTTATTAGGGTTATTAGAGCCCAACGAAGGAAACATAACTATAATGGGCTTAAATCCAGAAACAGACGAGGTTCAAATTAAGAGCCGAGTAGGGTATGTTTCTGAAGAGCCATTAATCTTCAAATCGCTCACGCCTAAAGATTTGTTTAATTTTATAGCTTCTATTCGTAGATTAGACGCAGAGGAAACCACAGAGCGAGCAAAAGAGTATCTGGAAAGTTTGGGAGCCCTGGAATATTATGAACAATTAGTAGCAACTTTATCCCACGGGAATAAGCAGAAAATTCAAATTGTTTCGGCGATTCTTCACGACCCAGATTTACTAATTTTAGACGAGCCTTTGGCAGGACTTGACGCAAAGTCCGTAAGAGTTGTTAAAGAGATATTGGATATACATATTGAGAAAGGAGGCTCCGTTCTTTTTTCTACCCATATCATGGAAATAGCAGAAGATTTATGTAACCGAATTGCAATAATGAACAAGGGTAAATTGGTTGGAATTGGAACGATGAACGAACTTCGACAGCAAGCCGACAAGTTAGGTGCGAGTTTAGAAGATGTTTTCTTAAGATTGACAGAACAAGATACGAGCGTCAACGAAATTGTTAAAAAATTGCGAAAATCTTTCAAAAACACCAAAAAATAAGGAGATTCATTTATATGACAGAAAAGGATTTGACGCTATATAAACTGGCTAAATTCACTAATTTAGAGATCACGATGGAGGGGCAGGTTCAATCTTCTGGAGCGAACCAAGCCCGCCTTATGGAGAAATACAAAAAAAATAAAAGTTCTATTAAACAACAAGTTATTGCTATAAAAATAGTATTTGCAGTTATGCTTTTGTTTATCTCTTTTTTACCAATAAGTACTTATTTAGAAGCTAAAGGTGCTCTTGGTAATCCTCTAATTTCTCCAGATTCGGTCTTAATCCCCGGAAGTATTCTTTTTGGAGCATTTTTTATTATGCAATTATTATATTTAACAATGTTGGGGATGTTCAGTATTGCGGCCATGATGTCCGGAGAGGCTTTTAGGTGGTACGAGACCCTACCCATCTCTAAGGATAAATTAAGAAAATTAGGGTTTATGACGGTTTTTCGCAATTTAGATATCGGACTTATAACTATGACTCTTGCTTTTCCAATCATAATGTTCATCATATCTCTAAATATAATATTGGCTTTAATTGCTGTATTTATTTCTATAATTAACGTTATGTTTTCTTTTAGCGTACTGGTTTTAATAGCAGAAAGGATTAGCCGCGTATTAAAGGTTAGCGAAGCAGGTTCTAAGAAAGCGACACTTATCCGTATATTTACTATGTTGAGTTATATGATAGTAATATTTTCCGCTACTTTTTTTATTCAAGGGATAATAACTGCTTCGAGAGACTTTTTTTATTTAAGTGCTTCACTTGAAATTCCATTTTTAGTAAAAATCTTAATGAGTTTAATCCCGTATCCTTTTGCACCAGGTTATTTATTAACATTGGCTATTGAACCAACGAGTTTTTCTGCTATTTTTTGGATTACTACTATTATAGGAGTTGCGCTCTCTATATTATTAACCCGATTCATCTATAAAAGAGCGTTAAAGGCAATGTGGATAGTTACTTCTTCAGCCGCACTTGAAACAAAACAAAAGACTACTTCCAAAAAAAAACCTGAAAAAGAAATAGAAGTGCTTATTAAAACACGATCCCCAATAAAAGCTTATATCCGTAAGGATTTATCTACTACAACAAGAGATATTCAGACATTTATGTTTGTAATTATGCCTTTCATCCTCCCTTTTTTGACATTAATTCCCATTTTGACGAGTGTAAGTGGAATAGGTGCTTCTTATTATGAAGATTATATTGTAATTTGGGCTTTTCTAACTATGTACCAACCCATGATTTCAATGATGCTTACTTCAGGATTTTTAAATATGGAAGATACTGGGGCAGCAATACTTTCTTCTTTACCAATTAATCCTCGCGACCAAGCTAAAGCGAAATTGTTCTTATTGGGTTCAATTCAGACGATCTCTTATTTCCTACCGATTTTTCTGTTTATTGGAAATCCCGAATTTTTAAACTATTTGCTGTCGTTTATTTCGTGGTATCCAGTAGTATTGACGTTGCTATTATCCATGTTCCAATTGAAAATTCGATTTTTTGGGAGAATGAAATATAAATTTGTTGTTGAGGAAGTTGCTCCAGAAAAAAAAGTAGTTAAATGGACTATATTGATAGTTGGTTTACATTTGATTTACTTAGCATTTAACTTCTTGGGGGGCATTTTATTAACGTTTTACGGTGCCAGTATGATGTTTTTAGTAACTTTTATTGCTGGCTTGTTCTCTTTCGGTATTTTATTAATTTCATTTAATAGCATGTTTCCAAAAGTTCTTGGAAAGAAGAAAATGATAAGTATAAGGGAAAGCTTCAAAAAATACCCTATCTTTGGTACATTAATTCTATTATTATTATATACGGGATTCTTACTTTTACCAATACTTATTGAATTACCTTTAATCTTTATCGTAGATGTTATCCCCTTTATTGCTTTATTATTTATTGATTTCTTCGTCGCTTTTGGAGTAATGGCATTGTTTTGGTTATTAATTGTTCCACGTTCCTTAGATCTCCCAGAGGGAAAACAATCTCTAAAAGAATACGTAAAAACCATTGGGTTGAAATTTGATAATAAAATAGTTCGCAATATACTGCTTGGAATCGGATGTTCTATAATATTTTTCATTAGTACTTACATTACAGCTAATTTATTCGGGCATTATATATTTGATTTAGAGGTGATTTTTGGAACTCCTGGTTCTAGTATTGCGTTCCTTGGATGGTTTTTCTTTATAACCATGTTAATTCCTGGGATATGGGAAGAAGTAGCATTTAGAGGAGTAATTACTAAATTAAACTTAAGGAGATATTCTCAAAGAACAACGTTAATAATTGTATCAGTATTATTTGGGTTATTTCATTTTGTTAATTTATTAGTTGGGAATGATTTGATCGTAACAATTATACAAGTAATATACGCATCTCTATTAGGGTTCCTTTTTGGATACATGTTTATTAAAACTAAGAGCCTGATACCTAGCATTATTGCACACTATTTGATAGATTCAGCCGGGCAATTATTTATGTTTGCGAGTTTTGAGAATATGGGTCAATTTATTTTATTTGCAGTAATAGGCATTGGCATTATCCCAACTTTTTTTGGAATGTTGTTTATTAAATTAGTTGTTAAAGAAAAAGACGAGAGAATTGATTTAATAAACTAATTTTATTTATTCTCTTGCAACTTTTTTTAAGATTCGCCAATAATGTAGGAAATACAAATCTTTAAAACATTCTCGAGGGATCCTTTTTCAATTTTATCCACTGTGTCCGTAGGTTGGTGGTAAAATCCAAGCATTTTTTTTAAATCCATTGCAGAAATATTAGCAGCTTTAATATTTGCTTTTGAGAATGCTGTAGCATCTGTGCCACCAGTAATTTGGCCAAATAATTTTTCTAACTTACTTGACCCTCCTAATACAGATGATTGAAGCTTAATTTCGGAATTTTTAGCGGCATTAATTATTTTTTGAACAACAACATCAGAATGTTTTGTACGAGTTGTTGGTTCAAAATCTATTATAGAAATATTGTCTTTGCTGTGAATTCCATCCATATTGACGCATTCTGCGTCGTACTTTATTAATTCGTCGTAATGTTCTTTAACATATCTATAAGCGCCCCTTAAACCGGCTTCTTCGCACCCAAAAGATACCAATCTAATTTCTGTGTTTTTAGGTATAATTTCTTTATGATTTTTTAGATATTTGCCAATAGCTAACACGACTGCTACAGCACTTAAATTATCAACAGCTCCAGGTACTTTATTAGCCTTTTTTCCAAACGATACGAAGAAGAATAACCCAATAAAAGCTGGGGTTCCTATTAAAAACAAGCTTAATACAAAAATAAAAAAGATTTCGTAGAAAAATAAACCCATTAAGGTTAATAGTAATATAACTGTTGAAACAATCAACCACAAGAACATAATACCTAGGCCTAAAAAGATAATAATGGGATAGCCTATTTTTAAATGAGTTAATAAATTAAACTGAAGCGCACTATCATGATGACCAGAGAAGATCAAGATTTTTTTTAATTCTTCCTCAGAGGAAATCTTTCCAATAACATTTTGTGATTCTCTTGATTTAAATAACGGATCAATGAATTCTCGATAATTAAAAAATTCATTCCATATGATTAAAAACGCAATTATGTTCAAACAGAAAGATAAAAACGTCATTATATAACTCCAATAATTTATTAAATTAAGTGGTATAAGAAAAAAGGTTAAAAACGACATAACGACTAAAATAATATTAACCTTTATATATCCTAAGAACGCACGAGGATTGCACGAGAAGGGTTCTATTACCGTCTTATCACAGACATGTTCTAATTCCTCTTTGATTATTTCCGCACTTTGAGCCTCTTGAGGACTACAAGGCATTCGGGGACCACATTCTTCGATAATCCTTTGGATTATTTCATACATATATTTTGAATCTTCGCTTAAAATTTCAATCATTAATAACACTAGTTAATTGGTTTTGAAATTGCTTTAAAAAATTTAATATTTAATTTTAGACGAATTTAAAAATTGTATTTGACATTTAAATTGTATTTAAATTTTTAACGAAATGTTTAAATTTTTAACTGAAAACTTTTTTAGTATTTTTGTCTAAAAAAAATAAAAAAAAAATAACTAAAAAAATAATCGTAATTTAGGGTTTAAATGAGTAGTAGATTGAAAAAATTTGAGGTTTCTTGCCCCAGATGTGGTGCGGGAAGAGAAATATCAGTTCCAGAATCATTATTTTTTGATAAAAAGTTTGGTACCGTTAAGATTAAAGTACCTCAAGGAGCAGTGTGTAAAGAGCACAATTTTATCGTTTTTATTTCTACTAAAGGAAATATTATTGGATACGACGTAATTGACGCTTCCTTATCCTTAGATCAAAAAGATAAATTACCGATTGATTTAATTAGTTTGACATTAGATGAATTAATCGAAGCGTTTGGTTTCAATTGTGTTGCGGGTTTCATACACGCTAAATTATTCGATTACTCCTCCCGAATTATTAGAAACGAAGAATTTAGTCTCGACATAGAACAATTAAACGAATTATTTGACAGATTAATCCCTGTCAAGTATCGAAATTCGAATGTTATAATGGACGAAGAATTTGACTCTTATGTGTTTCCTAATCCATATTATTACTATACTATGATTAAACAAGAACATACCAACGCGTTTTTAATCAATAATCGTAAATTGGTTATCCAAGTGCCATGGCATGCGCACATTGATTTTGAAAAGACTATATTAAGCAACGCTCTGGGTAAGAAAGATAAAAACGAACAATTAAAGTATTTAGCGCTCTATATTAATCAATTTATAAGCGATATAGAATTTACTAAGTCGCTTTTAGAGAACACTAAAGCTATCAGCGAAAAAGAATTAATAAAAAAGTTAAAAGAAAAGTTAATAGTTTCTACGATCAATAGAAATAGAATCGTTTTAATAAAAGAATTTATTAGTAGACGAATTTCGAAGGATTTAGGTAATAAAATAAAGAAATGATTTGATGAATAATTAATCATTTTCTTTACATTCTCTTCTTTACTTCTTTAAAGACATTACTTTTCTATGCAAAAGTACAAAAAAGATAATAAATTAATAATTTTCATAATTTAACAATGCAATAATTTAATTGAAAATCAAATAAAGTGAATTAAATATGGATTGGGGAATGCAAAATCGATTAGCAAGGATTATCAAACCTAAATCTGGGCGTTGTGTAATGCTTGCCGTCGATCATGGATATTTTGGTAATATACCTGGTCAATTAAAATGTTTTGGAGATTTAAATCCGTTATTTCAATATGCTGATGCTTTAATGCTTACTCGAGGGATGTTAAGAAGTTGTGTTTCGCCTGATTTTGATATTCCGATAGTATTAAGAGTATCGGCTGGAGCTAGCATGCTAAAAGACCTTTCAAATGAAGAAATTAATGTAACTATTGAAGATGCCATAAGATTAAATGTTTCAGCAATAACTTGCTCTATTTTTGTCGGTGGAGCGTTTGAAAAGCAAAGCTTAATGAATTTATCGAAATTAGTAAATTGGGGGCAAGAATATGGAATTCCTACTTTAGCGGTCACCGCAGTTGGTAGGGAAATGGTTAGAGATCACCGTTACTTAGGAATGGCTAGTAGAATGGCCGCGGAGTTAGGTGCTACATTTGTAAAAACATACTATTGTGAGAACTTTGAAAATGTAACAAGTATTTGTCCTGTACCTGTAGTTATTGCGGGAGGAAAAAAAACACCGGAGAGGGAAGCTTTACAAATGGCAAAGAATGCCATTACTGCTGGAGCTGTTGGCGTAGATTATAATTATTATTCATAATTATAAGCGCACATATGGGAAGAAATATCTTCCAATCTGACAAGCCCATCGGTATGATTAAAGCAGTTAGAGCTATTGTACATGAAAATGCTTCAGTTGACGAAGCTTATGAAATATACCAAAAAGGTCCAGTTGGCCTTTAAATATTTTTTATTTTTTTTTTATTATCAATTACATTTTATTTGAATTAGAAATTAAGAAGAGTCTATTTGTTAAAATACCTTAGTGCGTAATGAAATTTAATACATGAATCAAAATCCTAAAAAGTTAGATATCAAATCCTATAATAATCAATATTCAACTAAAGAATTTATAGAAGATTTAAGAAATGTATTAATAAATATTATACCATCTCATTTAGTTATAGATGGTCATGAAATGAGAATGTATTATAACAAATCTTTACCAGATACTAATTTAAGTTTTCTTCTTTGCCGATATAAGAATCGAATAAAAAGAATAAAACGCAATATACGAGAAGGAAACTTTAATTACAAAATCGCTAAAGATGAATTAAAAGAATGGGAAGAAAAATTGATATCTATACTTGGGAATAAAGCGGTCAGTATAACAACATTAATTAAAAAATATCGAATAAAAAATAATGATCTCCCAATTTCAAGAAAAAATGGGAAAAAAATATTGAATTTTCATCCAAATATTAAAATGGATTATTTTGAGAATATTGATACAAAAAACAAAGCATATTGGCTTGGTTTTTTATGGGCAGAAGTGTATTTAGGGAAGAATGATGCTGTTACACTTGATTTAAGCAATAAAGATGAATTATTAATTGATAAATTTATAAAAGATTTAGGTTTAAATCCAGATTACAAATCTTCAAGGAATATAATGAAAGAATCCGGGTTGAAGACTTACATCCGTATAAGATTTAAGTGTTCAAAAATAGTAAAGGATTTGAAAAAATTAGGTCATGTCCCAAGCGGACTTAAACTTACAACATTTCCTATATTAAAAAGTCGTGAGTTAGATTTAGCATTTCTACTTGGTTTTTTTGATGGAGATGGAAAAGAAGGAAAAAATCAGTTTCATATAGGGAGTAAGCCTATTCTAGAAGAGATAAAAAGAAAATTTGAGTTTAAACATCAAATTATTCCTGATGGTGTTGGAAATTATTATTTAAGTTTAGGAGCAAAACTCTTTAATGAGATGTTGGATAATTACCTGGATAGTTTACCTAGAAAACGAAAATATTTTCGAGTACCATCAAGAATCCTTTTTGAAGATTCAATTAGCAAGGAAATATTATCTAAATTAGTTTGGAAAATACCGATTAGAAATATTTCCGAAATCTTTCACACCTATCCAAAGATTGTAAGGGAAACCTGTGATAAATGGGAAATAAAGAGACCGGAACCACATTATTGGAATAAACTACTTAAAGGAAAGAAGTTTGAAGAATACGAAAAAGAAGCCAATTAACTTATTAAATTGGAAATTACGAAAAGCTTCAGTAGATGAAGCATATGAAATCTATAGTAATGGTCCTGTAGGATTATAATTATATTTTTTTTTATATATATTTATTTTAAGAATATTTTGTGTTAAGATTAAGTTCTTAAATATTTCATAATTTTCCTTTATAATTACAATAGAGATTACACTCACACTAATGTCTTTACCCAATATTGATAATCTTCAAATTTCTAAGGTTACTGAAAATTTATTATTAGTTCACCAAATCAAAGCATCAGCCGTCTTTACAAGGTGCGATGGTTTAATTAAACTACCAGAAAGGGGAGTAAATAGGAACGCTATTATTATTGATCTTAATATTGAACCACAGTTTGCAAATGTCATATACAATTCGTTTAAGCCCATTAAGGATTACATATGCAGTCATACACATTTAGATCACGCAGCTCATGTGCATGTTTGGAGCGAAAAAGGAGTAAATATATATGTTCCTGTTCCAGAACATACAAATTTGTTAGATAGTTATAATTTTTTAAATAACTTTGGATTTTTAAAGGAACTTGACTTAGAAACTGGAATGAGCTTTGTTAAGTCAATGGGTTATAAAAAATGTAATGAAGTTATTTCATTTAAACCCGGTGACACATTAAGATTCGATAATTTCGAACTGCAAACCATCTCTTTTCCAGGGCACTCCTTAGGTCACATTGGATTTTTTTTTCCTTCCGAAAAAATTTTACATATAAGTTGTATGGGATTTGACCAAACTCAACCAGGAGTAAATGGTTTTGGCCCTTGGTATGGTTTTAGGGATTGCTCTATTGAGCAGACAATCAAGGATATTAATCTTGCTGAAGAACTTTTTCTTAAGAAAGCAATTCAATTAACTTCAAGTCATTCATATGTAGTTAAAAATCCCGATAGAACACCGTTTAATTATATGAGAAAAAAAATAGAAGAGAATCAAGATAAAGTTAATTCTCCGCTAAAATCACTTGATCATAAACTTACAATTGGCGAGAAAACAGAAGCGTTGCTTAAATTAGATATATTTTTTCCTAAAAGAAAAATGAAAGGACCAATGCTAAAAATTTACGCTTTTTGGGAATCTTGGATAATAAGAAAGCATATTGAAAGAAGCATAAGAAAAAATCTATAAATAACTCTTTCTTTATTCTTTATTGGGCTCTAAAACAACTTTTAAGGATTCTTTTGCTTCACAAACAACTTTGAAAGCGTCTCCAGCTTGACTTAGAGGGAATCTATGAGTTATTAATTCCAAGACTTTTATTTTCTTAGATAATATCCATATATAAGACTCCTGAAGATCTTCAGGTGCTGCTCCGTATGATGTCGTTATTGTTATCTCATTTCTCCAATATTCGTTTATAGGGACTTCCAAATTAATACCAGGGGGCGGAACTGCAAAAAATAATATTTTACCACCAGGTGCAGCACATTTTAAAGCCTGATTTGCTGCAGATAAAGCGCCAGTACATACGATAACGATATCTGCTAATCGATGATCATTCAATTCCATAAGTTTTGAAGAGATATCCTCACTGGCATAAAAAGCCTCATCAGCCCCAAACTTCTTCGCCATTTTTAACCTATATTCATTGATGTCCGTTGCAAATACTTTTGCAACACCTCTCAATTTTGCTAGTTGAATATGCAAAATTCCAGAAACTCCACTACCGAGTATTAAAACCGTTAAGCCTTTTCCAACGTTAACTAATCTTTGTGCCCTACACACACAGCCTAAAGGCTCAATAAATACTCCCTCTTCATAAGACACCGACCTATCTAAAACAAATACTCCTTTTTTCTCGATATTTATTTTAGGAATTCTAACATATTCAGAAAAACCGCCTGGATCGAAATTGGTACTATGAAGTAGACCACACGCAGTATGATGCCCTTGATGACAATAATAACAATCAAAACAAGGAACATGGTGAGAAACAAAAACACGATCTCCGACTTTGAGGCGTCTTACATCTTTTCCTATCTCAACAATATCGCCTGCGATTTCATGCCCAAGAATTAGATTATCTACGCCTAATTTTTTCATTTTGGCAAATCTATAGTATTCTAGAACATCCGAACCGCAGATACCTGACTTTACGACTTTTATTAATAATTCTCCTGAACCAATTATTGGTTTTGGTATCTCTTCAAGTCTAACATCGTTATTGTTATAATATCGTGCAATTTTCATTGTAATACCTACATAAATTCAAAATTAACAGTATTAAAAATAATATGTTTTTATAATTATTAAAAGTAAGATTTTTTGAAAAATTCTTTTTTAAGTTAAAAGCTTTAATTTAACAAATAACTTAAAAATTATAAAATTTACACTACAAGTTAAACACATTACAATTGTTATCATTACATAAGGATTTCCAAATAATGGATAATGGGTCACCCAATGTATCAATGCTTCTTGTAGATATTCAAATAGAAGTACCCAACTTAATAATATCAGATACCTAATTATTGGTTTTAGTGCTGATAAGCAGATAACCAAGATTGTCAAAACATTGGCCCACCAAACTGCTGCGTGGAGGAATATAAAACTTTGATTGTGCCAAGTCCACAATCCAACAAGATGACCTAACCATTCTAATGAAAAAGATATTATGTACAATAACCCCCAGATTGCTAAAATATATAAGATTTTTGGTTCAGGGATTAAATACGATTCCTTTTTACTTTGTTGCTTGTTTACTAAATATCCTGTTATTATAATTCCAATAATAGATAATCCTGTTAAAATAAAATATAACAAGTACGGAAGATAAAGATCATTCATTTTTTTTTTTCACTAATTCAACTAATATATGTTAGTTTTAATTTATTTTTAGCTTTAATTAAAAATTCTTTCTTTCCTTTCCAACTTTAGAGAATTAATAAAATCTAATATTATAAGTAAATCAAAAGATTTAACTGAGCAATTATTAATTTTTATTATTTAGAATTATTAAATGATGATATTAAATGGTTGAGATCAAAAAAGAATTATTAGCACCCTGTGGATTGTATTGTGGCGTTTGCTCGATTTATATCGCTCACCGAGATAATAATTTGAAATTTAAAGAAAAATTATTGCCCGTCTATAGAGCGTTTGCAAAAAGCGTAGACGACATAGCTTGCACGGGATGCTTATCAGATGGCATTATTTTCCCTGTCTGCAGAGTATGTTCTATTAAAAAGTGTTGTAACGATAAAGGGATTGAAGGATGTCATCAGTGCGATGAGTTTCCGTGTAAATTTATTAATAATTTTCCGATACCAGTAGGGAAGAAAGTTATCCTCCGAGCAATCCCATTTTGGCGAGAAAATGGTACAGAAGAATTTGTAAAACAAGAAGAGAAGAGATATCATTGTCCAAATTGTGGCAATCCACTATTTCGGGGATCAAAACGTTGTAATAAGTGCAAAGTCGATGTAAATGTAGATTAATTCTTAAAATGAAAAAAAAATAGAAATTATCATCTATTAGTTGCTGTGTTTCTAACAAGCATTTTAAAAGTTTCGTCTTCTAAATTGTTAAACATTTTTAATTCATCATCTAAGAAATCTCTTAAAGCAGTTCTTATTGCTTCGCTTCGACTTGGATATACGCCCAAGTCATTTAAGACTTGAATTGCTGCTAAATACTTCTCAGGTAAATTAATAGTTATTATCTTCATTCTTACCAACCCTTAATTTGTTTAAAATAATAATTTGTAGTTTTAACTGTTTTAACTGTTTAATTACTAATCATATTTTGTCGGATTATTTATAAATTAAGAGTATTAATCCTTTAATGGTGTTAACGGCTTAATCTTTAACGAATAATTAATATTAAGCGCTTAATATGGTTGATAAAATAAATAAGAAGTTGCTCAGGTAGGTCTATTTATAGATTTTAAATGAATCACTAAGGAAAAAGATGACTTGTATAATTCTGCATGGCTCATTTCTTTGATATCTTCTAAATAAGTTAGACTATAATCTTCCTCCCGCTTAACATAAGTTATACTTTTTGTCTTTCTTTCGTAATCTAAAAAGGCATCAACTTTCAACACATTTTCATTTAATTTTCTAGGCAATTGTGGCATCATATTAAATGTAAATATTAAATCTGGTTTCGAAGAAGTTTCAGCGTCAAAGACAAACAGAATATTTGGTTGCGCGTAAGAAATGAAAGAATCTAAAGTGTGAAATAAATCGTCTACCTTCACAGTAATGTCTGAAGCTTCCAATGTGCTGCAATCGCTAACTTTCGGAAACAAAAACTTTTCTTTGCCTCGAAATGCGAGAGCTATCTCATTTGAACTTAAATATTTTTTAAAAACTTCGTTATCTTTTTCCAAAATAAGCTCGTTTGTTATTGGTTCAGACTTGACATATAGTATTATCGAACTTGAAGACATTAAATTGATCTTTTGATAGTAGAATTTATAATTAGGGTTATAAGGTAAATTAATAACATTTTTATCACCACTTAAGCCAAGTTGAGCCATAATATTCGTTACGGCTTGACTTGTTAACGTTAATAATAGGAAAGATCGAAAATCTTTGAGTTCAAGAAAATTATTAAAATCTTTAAAGTATTCACTAACAACTTTTATTTTCCCAATTAATTCTTCAGACATAAATCTTAACTCTTTGTAGGTTTGATTTAAATTAGTTAAATCAATAAATTATTAATTATAATTAAATCTATTTATGATATTTTGATAAGAAGTCTTTAAAGGACTCTTTTACTTCTCGAGTAATATGATGTTCTATATCACAAGATATCTTTTCAACAAGTTCTTCATCGTCGATTTTTAATACTTCTTTAAAAAATATGTGGAGCAATATTTCAATTTCTTCTAACTGTTGCGCATACATCTTCCCCTTATCTGTAAGCCTTATTGATTTTCGTGGCTCCCATTTAATTAAACCTCTTTTTTTTAACTTTTCGAGCATTCCTGACACCGAGGCAGGCTCAACTTGGAGGCTTTCAGCAATTCCTTTATTTGTTACCCATCCTCCTCTTTTTTTTTTTGAAATATTATAGATGACATCTATATATCTCTGGTAACTCTCAGGTATTTCTGAAATTTCTCCAGTGCTTTTTGTACCACTTGTCATTTTCTAGTTAGGAATAATTAATTTTTTTTCTTTGCCAAGTCTCATAACATTTATTATTCTTAATATTTTTTTTCGTTTTTATAAATAAAGTTATCAATTTTTTAGCATTAAAAATAAAATTGAAATAATAATTATTAATTTTGAAACAAATAAAACAAATGAAAAAATGAAAAAAGTCTTTTCTGGAACATTATTCTTAGTTGTCGGAAACTCTGGTTCGGGTAAAGATTCTATTATCAAAGCTGTATTAGAAAGGTATCCTTCTGATTTAAAAAGTATTCGTCTTACTCAACGATATATTACAAGACCGCCTTCTGAAAACGAAGAAAATATATCAACTAGCCCAAAAGAGTTCAGAAAAATGTCAAAACAAGGTAAATTTGCCTTGGAATGGCACATTTATGGTCTTGATTATGGGGTTCCGATAGAAATTGATAGTTGGTTAAAAAAAGGACATCCCATGCTCGTAAATGTTAGTCGAACAATTGTGAAAAAAGCTTGTCAAATTTATAGAAATTTAAAAATAGTCTTTATTGAAGTTCCTTTTGAAATTACTTTAAAAAGGTTAAAAGCCCGCGCCAGAGAGAGCGGAAAAAGATTAGAAGAAAGAATAGAAAGAGCAAAAAAGAATCAGAAATTTTCTGATGCTGATTTTATTGTTGATAATTCTGAAGAATTAGAAAATGCAGTTAATCAATTTTTAAACTATGTAATAAGCGTGGTAAAAGGAAAATAAAAAAATAAAACGCATAAATTTTTTTAATAAGAAAAATTAGATCAATTGCTTCTAATATTTATATTACAAAGGCCCGGTTGGTATAGACGATCTCTCTCGAGAGATTGGTACAATGGTTAGTATTGGGGACTGTGAATCCCTAGAGGCGAGTTCAATTCTCGCATCGGGCCCTCTTATAATTAATAAATTCAACTTTTTTACTTACCTTTTTTTTTAGAACCTATAAAGTAGAAAATTAATATCTTTTAGATAATTTTCTTATTCAATTTTAGGATGGGGATTTATTTAATATCATGGTTGAATTAGATCCAGACAAACTTCGAGATGTGCCAGGGTGGAAAAATGCACCTATTCACATATGTATGGATGCAGATTATCGAGGGTTATCTTTTTGTTGTAAACCAGGGTTTTCTCTGACTTTTGGCTTTAAGTGTAAGAGAGATGAAACATTAATAGAGTTGGGGATAAGTCAAGAAGAATTTATTAAAATAAAGGAAGAATTTTCAAAAGATAATGACTGGGATTCTGATTTAGTTTGTTTTGGATCTATTTCGTATTGCTGTATGCGAAGAGGAGGTTGCCCTAGAAGAGATCCTGCCTTAGAAAAGAGATATCCAGATAAAACTAAAGAAGAGTATATGAAAAAATATTACGAAAAAAAAAAGCAATTAGCGAAAAAGATATTAGAATCGGTAAAAGATCCTCAAAATAAGAAAAAAGTTAGACCGTATTTGGATTTATTTTAAGTTAAAATTTAAAAAACATCTTTACTCTTTTAATTTAATAAATTTTATTGAGAACTTAACTAAGAATGATCGTTTCTATTACCCATGAACATGATCTCGATGGATTAGGGTCACAAGCAATTATTCAACGATATTTCAATTTAAACCAAGAAATCCATCCAGATGAGATCAGATGTTTTTACGCTCATTACATTGATTTCGTTGAAAAAATTAGCAATATCTTAGATTCAGAATCTCTCCCTTCACAAGTAATAATTTCTGATATAGGCTTTAACGAAGATTTTGTAGATTTGTTTTCTGTTTTAAAAAATGCGAAAAAACAAGGATGTAAGATATCGTGGTTCGACCATCACATTGTAGACGATTTAATAAAAGAAAAACTAAGAAGATTAGTTCACATTTACTCAAATGACACTAAAAAATGTGCTGCTGAAATCGTTAAAGATTATTATTTACCAAATGACCCCATAGCATCAAGAATCGCTGAATTTGCCAGAGATACTGATTTTAGGACGAATATATATAAATTAGCGTCAGATTTGCAGTTAATTATCGGTTTTAACCGTGGAGCTCATAACGATCAAAATAAACGTAGAATAGTTGAATTATTGTCTCAAGGCGATTTTGAGAATTCCTGGTTTAGTTCGCAACTAAAAATATTAAAAAAATGGCACGAAGAAGAGTCATCGTTCGCTTTAAATCACGCTAAATCTATTCCGATGAAATCTTTTGGTAAAATTATTATTTCATGGGCAAAAATTGGGGGAGGAAAAATAACCTATTTATTGAAAGAGAAATTTCCCGAAGCGAAAGCTCGTATTGGGGTTGATACTCGACACAATGAAATAATAATCCATAGCGATTTTATTAACTGTAGGAATTTTGCGAAATCCTTTAAAGGAGGAGGTCATAAAGTTCGAGCTGGGTTTAAATATCCTCAAATTTTCGAAAAGGATAATGTGTTAAACAAATCCTTTATTGATGATATAAAAGAAACCATTCTTAAACAGATTTAACAAACCAAATTTTTTTAATAATAAACCGTAATTTCCACTTCTTTGTTATTATCTTTAGTCAGTGTTAATATTACCAATAATTTTTCCTTCCGAATCCGTTTTAAAGATTCCTTTACTAGTATCAAGAAGAATTAATTTATTCCCCCAAGGATCTTTTACTATAACACATTTTCCTATGGGTATTTCGAAGGGTCCGGCTAGAATTGACCCTCCAGCGCTTTTAAATCGCTTAGCGGCAATTTCAGCAGAATTAACAATGAGATCCACCTCAAATTCATCAGGCTCTGTGTGTATCACCAATTCTGCCTTACTCTCGGGAATTCGCAAACCAACACTAGTTTCTGTGCGCCAAATAAGTTCATGGCCAAGGGAGTCTCGATAAAACTTAAGACCAGATTCAAGATCTGAAACGGGTATTCTAATGCAATCTACTTTTCGAATTAAGCTCTTTTTTTCTGATTCACTAACCATTTTATCATCTTATTGAATAATTATAATAGATATAAATATAATATTGAGATAATAATTAGAATAGTATTATTTAATACATATAAATGCGTGATTCAATGTTTATTTTGAATGAAAAACTAATAAAAAATATAATAAAATTAATCTAAATTTTATATATAAATATCTTTTAAAAATATTAATTAAAACCTGATGAATAAGTTAGTAATAGTTCTATGACTAAAATCATCTTTATGTCTGCTTTTCCGCCAATGATACATGGAATAGGATCTTATACCAAGTATTTAGTCGATGCTTTGTATAAAAAGGGTTGTGAGTGTGGAATAATAAGTTTTGATCCTTATGCTTGTGAATTTCCCATAATGAAGGAGAAAAAAGTAGAATGTGAATATCCAGTCCTTTATACAATCCCTAGTTGTTATGATTATAATTTCAATCTGATCATTGACAGTTTAAAAAATTTATATAGATATGAAGATAATTATGTTTTTTGGATACAACAAGGTGATAGTTTTTGGAGAAATCGTCTAAAATTTGTTAAGATGTTGAAATTTTTCAAGAAAAAGAAAGTTGAAAATATTATCGTTACACATCACACTCTTAATTTTCAGAGCCCCGAAACCAAATATGGTTTTAAAAAATGGCAATGCGAATTACTTGAAAACGAATTACCCTATATAGACGTGAATACAGTGTTTACAAATGGAGTCTATAAGGCATTTACTAAAGCATTCCCTGAGTATAGAGATAAGATTGTTTTAATTAGACATGGTGTCCCATTGTATCCTCGAATAAGTCAGGAAAATGCTAAAAAAGAAATTATAAGTTGGCTTGAAAGTGAAAATGAACTAAACCAAGATTGGCAAAAAAGTGTAGAAGATTTAAATTCAAAGATTTTTGAAAAGAATACTATTACATTTGGGGATATTGGTTTCATAGACGATAGAAAACTTTCAAATATTATCTACCCGATTATAAAACTTCTTCAAAAAAGATTCCCTGAGAAGATTATTATTGGTTTGTATATCGGAACTCTAAGTTTTGCATCTTTAAAAAAAATCAGTTATCTACAAAGACTTAAAAATCTACACAATCCTGAGAATAACTTCTACTTCTTTGAAACCTATGTGCCTGAGCATTTATTTGCAAAATCACTCAGGGCTTTAGACATAATACACATGTGGCAAAAAGATTGCAGACAGAGTGGAAAACTTGCACACGCTCTTGGTATTGGTGCCACAGTTGTTGGAAGAAACATCGAGGGCGTAGGAGAAACTCTTAAAATGTGTGGTTATCCTGCACTCAATGCTTATGAAGATTTTCTAAATGAAATAGAGCGAATTATAGCTAATTCAGAATCTAAAGATTTAATGGAAAAAAGCGCTAGCGAGTATGCTAAGACTTATAATTGGGAGAATCAGGCCTTAAAACATATAGAACTTGCAGAATCTTTAATTTCAGGAAAGAATTTACCCCTCTTAGATGGATGTGAGTGATTGGATGAAATATGAATTGAGAAATTTTCCTCTTAAAAGAAAAGAATTTGATGAAAAAATGAGTTTTGCTGAAAAAAATCTTTTCAGCTTAGGGTTAAAAGATGTATCAGAAGAGATTGGAAAAGAGAATGCAAAGTGGTTCATAGCTAATATACATTCTATTCAGGAAAAGCTAGGATACGAGAAAAAAGCGATGGTCGTCGATGCACCTAATTTCTCTTTCCAAACATCTTCTAACAAATTTCGTAGAGGAGTTCCTGAAGGAGCATGGTTCATGTGGGTAGATAATACTTATGATTTTGTTCCAGCAGACTTTGAAATTGACTTTTGTGGTATGTTAATCGGTACTGTAGAAGAAGATCTAAGTCTTGAGAGAATATTGGATACCTTATATAAAATGAGAGAAAAAAGATATGAAATTGATAATGTAGAAATAGAGAGATCTTATTTTTGGCCAGGAAGTCATTTCCTGAAATTATATGATGTTAAAAACTATAAAGCTCTAGACTTGCCGAAAAATGTTGCGGTTTTACACACATCTTCAAATAAAATGCGGAATCAATTAAAAGATTTTGTTCGAGAGAGAGCCAAAGAAATAAAAACACCTTTTGGTATAACACGCATTTTGCGAGGAAGCGATGCAAGAGAATACGAGAAATATTGCAAATATGCTAGTGATTTTTCTAAAAGAAAACGGCAGATTCTTTTTGAAGAGATTTTTGATGGAGAGACAATAGCAAACCATAATCACTGTGATTTAAAGGGACTTAATGAAGCTATTATT
>NJBI01000040.1 GCA_005222975.1 Promethearchaeota archaeon Loki_b31 | reverse complement strand
GCGGACAAAGATCCATACGGGGCTTTAGCTTTTGGTCGTATTTCAAAAGAAGACGGAGACAATTACAGGGGCATACAAATTCCCACATTTGAAGAAGTTTTAAATTTTACAAGAGATAATGACTTTTTAATAGATTTAGATACTAAATTACCATCATCCAGCCATCTCTATAGTGATGTCTATTTTGAAACAATTTTAAACGAAACACTCGAATCGGGAATTAATTTAACAAAAGTTATGATTTTCACTAGCAACGCTGAATGGATTGATTTGATCAAGCAAAAAAATGCCACTGATATCTTATTAGGCATGGATATGAGATCTAATCCTTCCTTAGAAGAATTCAAAATGTCTGAATACAATTATACAATTATCAAAACGGGTGATGAATACTCTAATGAATTATATAGATCGTTTTATTTAAACAATATCCCTGTTATGGTCTATACAATCGATAGTATTGAAAGATTCAGTCAACTCTGGTGCTTAGGGACGTCTTTTGTTATGACTAACGAAGTACACACTTTTAACGATCTGAAAAACCCAATCTGGTATCTTAACATAGAAATTTACATCGTTCTTTGGAGCATTATATACATCGCAACTTTAAGTTCTCTGCTTATTGTAAAATTTGTCTTACTTAAAAAAAGAAAAGAATAAAATAACATTTTATCTAAATCAAATTTTATCTTCCTTCCTTTTTTTGAAAAAGAAGAAATAGAATACTAATAATGTCAAAAGAACAGGAATTAAAATTGTAATTGGATTTTCTCCAGTAAGTCTGAAGATATAATAAGATATCGTCAAGATTGAGGCAAAGAAAGCAATGATTGACCCGTACTGGTTTGTAAAATTCTTTAAGCGCCTAATAAACATGTATACTCGAAAATTCATTTTCTTTATAACTTCTAACTCTTTCTCATCCAACTTTGCTAAAACATCTGGATTTTCGTAATATAAGCCAATTTGGGGATTGTATTTTCCATTCAATTTTCCAGCGCTAATCAAAGAGATAAGATGTTTTTGGATTTGCTGTTTTTTTATTTTTAATTCATTCTGTAAAAAGCTTAATGTAAGAAATTCGTTAGCAACAGCTTTTATTGCCATTTCAATGTAAGATTTTAACACCAACTCTTCTAAGGATTTAACTTTCTCCCTTAAAATGTCGTTAAACTCTTTTATAAAACGGTCAAAATCGTCAATTATGTGTTTATTTTTAGTTTCAAAATAATTTGATTGCTTGTTAAATTCTTTAATTAGGTCTTTGTTTCTTTTATTAACATCTTTTATTTCTTGTTCAATGTTTTTCTGTCTTTTATTTACTTTTAGATATGCCCTTTTAAATTGTTCTGTTTCAAGGTAATCTTCAACTCTCGCTTGAAGGGTCCCTAATAATTGACTCAAATGAATTTTATTCTTATTTATATTGGTCAATAATTTGCCGCGACAAGTCTCAAATCTAAATGTATTTATTTGTTGGTTAATAAGATGTACCTTTTCTTCGTACCTTTTTAGCGTTTCATTCTTTTTCCTAACATAGAATTCTCTTGCTTCCGTCTCAAATTTTCTTGATTCGTAACTTTTATTAATAACTAAATTCAACTTTTCTTCGATCTTTTCATCAACTTGCTTTAATTTACTTTCGACTTTTTTCTTTCTACTTACAAGTTTTTCTCTCATTTTCTCGTAAACTTCTATTTCTTCAATGTTTTCCGAGATTTTATCAAATTGATTATTTATTTCTATTTGAAGGGCGTTATATTCGCTGCTTATAAAATTTAGTAACTCATTAAAAACTATTAGATTCTGTTTTATATTTTCTATTGCTAACCGATTGTTACTGATAATTGAGTTAACGCCTTTTTTAAGCTCCATGTTTTCGATTCTTGCTTCGTCAACATTTAACTCTTTTATCTTCACATCGTATCGCTTATTAACAGTTTCCTCTAATTTGCTCAAATCATCAATTCTATTCTGAATTTCTAACAAATTAACTCCTAAAGTTTTATTTTTTATACAAGAATCGTAAAGTGCTAAAAATTTTCCAATGGATTCCTGTGTTTGTTTCAAAATTCTGTTTTCTACGTAATTTTTTAGCTCTCGACTCCTGTAATATTCCTCTGTATGAACTATTAGTTCCTTTTTATCTTCAAATAAATCTCCTTGTAATTTGGAAATTTCTATCAAATTCTTTATCCTTGGAATTACGGCTTTACATTTGAGGTCTAACTTGCCAGCTAGCTTCTTAATATCTATTTTATCTGTGTTTTCCTCCTTACTCATAAGTATTATTTCGTTAGAAATTATATTGTTTACATATTCTTCTTTTAATTTGGTTATTTCTTTGTTTAAAAATTCATTAAATTTGTTCCATTGTATCGTCGTAATCGAATTTTCTTCAAACTTATCAACAATCTCTTTTAGATCAATTAACTTTTTGGAAAATTTCTTATTCTGCTCGTTAAATTCAATAAGTATCTTGTCAAAACCGTTAACTACATCGACAATTTTTTTAATTCTATTTTGATCAAGATATATTTTATAATTCTCTAATTTATCTTTGAAGTGTGTAATTGTACTAGATATAAAATTATCAAAATCTTCAATCTTCGCCCTATTTCTCTCTTCAATAACTTTTTCCTTAATAAATTGCACTTGTTCAGCTACTAAATCAATAATGTTTTCTTCAAGACGATCTAACTTCTCCTGCAAGTATTTATAGAGAAGGTAAAGCTTTTGTTTGAATTTTATTTCCTTTTTCACAATCGATTTTAAATCTTTAATTTCTTCAGCTTTTTGTTTTATTAAAATATCGGCTTCTTTTTTGATGGTTTTAAACGCGTCATGAAATTGATTATTAATAACTTTATTCTTCGCGTTTTCTTTTATTTCTAATATCCCTGTTTGGATATTATCCTTGAAATTCCCGATTTTTTCATTTAATTCGTTAAAAAATTGAAATCCATTCGTGTAATCTGCAAAAATAGAATCAAAATTCTCCTTAAAATTAACCCAATTATTAATTATTTTTCTATGTTTTTTGGCTACTTTTTTTTCCTTTCCTGTAATTTGGTGAGAAATTTTGTAGACGATTCCATCATATTTATTTACATATTGTGATATCTTGTTAAATGCTTGAATGATAAGATCAAATTTTTCCTTACTATACCCGTCTTCAAGAATTTCTACAACAAAATTCTTAAAAGAATCTAATTCGCGATCTATATAATCTTGAATATTATATACCCTATTATCTAATTCATCTAAGATTACACTATACTTTTTTAAATCTTCTTTCTCTTGGATTCTTCCTTGAAGATATTTATTTAATTCGTTCAATCTATTTTGCAAAAGCGAGTATGATTTGTTCCATTGCGATATTTCAGACCCTAAAGTAGCTTGTAAATTAATATAAATTAATTCTTGATTAAAGGAGGTTTCAATGTTTTCGTTTAAGAAATCAGCTTCCATCAATGCGTTTCGCAAAATAAACCTTAACCTTTCTTTAGCAAACTCAACCTCGTCTAATAAAAGATAAGATTCAATTTCTTCCCTAATCTGTGGAATAGTATTCTCTAATTTTAATGTCATATTATATATATCGTTTTTGAATTCTTTTAATTTCGCCTTTTCCTCGTATAACCTCTCCGTATTAATCTCGTTATCAGAAACAATTACTTTCTCAAAAAGAAAGTCCAAACATAAATAAAATTTAGTTCTAAATAAAAAAGCTTTTTTAGTTCTAATTTCTCCTTCAAAAAAATGATTGCTAATTAAGTCGTAAATTAAAGGAAAAATGTCTTCTTTCAATTTTAAAGGTTCATAATGGTAAGAAGCTTTATACCTCTTAAAAATATCAGAAAGAGATATAATGCTATTTTTGCTCAGTTGGTTATAGATTTCCTCAATAATAATTTTTTTACCTTGACTAAGGTTTTGAAGATAGCGATTGAATTCTACCGCATTATCTAAGATACTCAAATTTATAGTGTAATTAAGATTAATGTACAAGATGATCTCTTCTATACCATAACTCAAACCAAATGTTGTTTTAATTTGGTTTAAATCAATAAAGTTATGAGCTTCTAAGCCTTTAAACACAACTCTTTCAATCTCTTCGATAAAGCGATGCCATATTAAAGATAACAAAATTACTAATTGTGATACTTCTGTTAAGATCCTTAAACTCCATCTTTCCCGTTCTTTTAACAAGTTATCTAAACTTTTTGTGATAAAAGAATAAATCCTCGCGGGATTATAATCAATTAACCATGAATATATATCTAGAACATTTACAAGCCAAAAAGTAGTAGAAACCTCCCCATCCTCAGAATCAAAACCAAACCCTCCGTGATCTTTTTGAAATGAATAGAGAAATTGAATCTCTTTATCTTTTACATCTGAATCTAAATCAAAGAATTTAAGACATAAAAACTTAAAAATTATGGAATTATCTTTTTTCCGATCGTTAATATATTGACGAAATTGCTCCTTGAATAACCGTACATCTACACCAAGAAAGATTAAACTCTCAATTACGAAATATAGGGTTTTAGCGTTAGGTGTTTTATTATCTTCTGCACATTCTTTATCTAGACAGTGCAAAAATCCGTTGTTTCTTTTATGATCGTAAATAAAGTTTTTAATTTTTCTGATATTTTCATTCTGACCCTTAGAAGAAAGATATTCCTTCAAAACTCCTAACAATTTTAAACTTGCTAATGCAAAATACGACGACCAAACATCAGGTTTTTTAGTAGAATTTGGAGAGGTTTTAAATCCTAATTGATCTTTTTCAATAATTTCAACTTCGCAACTTTTTATAAATTCTAAAAACTCTTCTCTATAATCTTTCTTTTTTTGCTTGAGATATTTCCTTAGCAAGAGAAACCAATACATATTCTCTAAAAATAAATTAGATTCAGTTAACAAACTTTTGTTATAAGTTTGATATAATTCTAAGACCTTTTCGTAATTACTAAGGTAAAAACTCCCAATTTCCCTTCTTTTAACAAAAACAAAGGATCTAAATGGTTCTTTTTTAAATTCCGTAATATAAGGATATGCCGTCTTGTTTTCCACATTAGTCAATTAAAAAACCCCAGCAAACATTATAATAATAATGAAAATTTTAGAATATATTTTTATTGATTGTATTTTATCTCAGTTGTTCGAACTTTTATTTGAAAATATATCAAATTAATACATTCCAATATTTGTGCTAATTTTTTGAACGATTTTTCGTTTAAAGGTATAGAAACCAAAGTCTTATTTAAGTTAAAAAGAAATTTAAAAAAAAAATTAGGAGTAATTCTCCTCGCTTATTTCATGTTTGATTTATCTAAAAGATGGTACGTGGATATCATTTCCAGAACGCCCATTACCTGCATACCATGATTGTAAAGACCATTGGCATCGCTTAAATTTCTCCAACAAAAGGGGCATTCGGTTGTTAGGATATCAGCCTTCACCGCATTAGCCTCGTCGCATCGAAGACTAGCTGTGCGCAATGAAAAGTCGGGATAACCTGCCCTTACTCCTCCTCCTGCTCCACAACACATTGAATTATTCTTTATACGATACATCTCAACAAACTTGATACCGACGTCTTCTTCAAGTTTCCGTAAAATAACTCTAGGAATTTCAAACCATTCGTCGATCGCTTTGTTTACCTTTCGCATATCAAACATTAAGTTCTTGGAGTTCTTGATCATTTCTTGTTCCATGTCTAGAGCGAAATGTCTCCCGGTATGGCAAGGGTCGTGATAGGTTACAACTTTTCCCTTGAGTTCTTTATTAGGTTTGAACTTAATCTTTCCTTCAATGATTAATTTTGAAACTAATTCAAACGCGTGCATGGTTTTAAAAGGGAGCTTCTCGTCTTCTGCCATCCACTTTGGATAATCAATCGTTATAGTCTGATAACAACCCGCACATGAGAAATAGACCGTTTCTAAATCCTTAAACGCCTCGAGATTTTTCCTCATTAACTCTTGAGCAGTTTCAACGGCTCCAATCCTAAAGAAAGGGCTCCCACAACACACTTCATCTTCGATTAATGTAAAATCAATCCCTAATTCTTCGAATATTTTTGCTGTAGCAGTAGCAACTTCTATTTGACGATAACTCGCTGTACATCCGACATAATAACCAACCTTAGCGCTTTTATTGTTAATATATTTCCCTAAACCAGCGTCTTTAGCCCATTTAAACCGCTCTTCTGCCTTCCCACCGTAAGGATTGTTTAATTCCTTGACTAAGCGATCGACTAATTCATGTTTCTCAATCATAGGGACGTCCGATTCTATACACGCAGCCCGTAAAGATTCAATGATGTCTACTGTGGGTATTTTATTTTCACATTGGGCTGCACATTGCCCGCATGTAATGCACGGCATAATAACATCCCTTACTTCGTCAGAGAATTCTAAATCTCCGCTTAAAATTGAACGAGCAATCCAAATTTTACCGGCGTTCCAAAACGCTTCCCAACCGTATTCTATTCCAGCTGGACACGAGTCAACCATTCCTTCGTAAAGAACTGTACCTTGTTTTCCAGCGAACTCCCCTATTCCGTTTCTACTAGGCTCTCCCGAATAAGCAAACCTACACGCCTTACAGTGGATACACTTATATATTTCCTTCTCCAATTCTTTTAATCTTTCCATTCCAGTTTTAGCCATTTTTTTTTACCTCCTTACTCAGTTATGGAAGAGCAAGCCTCCCAGGATGCATTATCATATTAGGATCAAAAATCTTCTTCATCGTTCTCAAATATTTCCAATACATTCCTGCTTGAGAATAAGTGAGAGGTGCGTGGATGTATGGATCTGGACGATAATTCAACCACCCTTGCTTAAGTGCGTATTCTGTTGTTTCTCTATTCATCTCTTGAACTTTTTCGATATCTGATTGTTTTGTGCTATCGAAACAAATAATTGGCATACAAATTGCTTGCCTACAACGCTCAATACTAGCAATCCACATAACTGGTGGAAAACCATATTTCTCCATAGCAGCAGTATACATGTTAGCAAAATGTGCGCATTCGTTCCATGGGGTATAGAATGTAATGAATAAAAAACCTGCCTCCCAAAACGCATAGGGAACCGCTATTTTATTTGGTTTCTTCAATCTGCTTGCGATTTGTTTGGGATGTAGTTCCTGAGGTTTCATGCTATCAGGGTCTTTAGCTCTATTTTTCTTGAAATCCTCGGCCATTTTATTGATTCTATTAACCACATAATCTAACTCTTCTTGAGTTTGTGCCCAGCACTCCCAATTCATCCACCACTTACTAATTCCTAACTGTTCGTAGAATTCGTAATCGTGAGGAACTTTATCTTTTGGCCAACGCGTCATTACTAAAGGATAATTCCCTCCTTGAACCATAACGGTGTTGTGAGCAATTC
Organism: Promethearchaeota archaeon Loki_b31; assembly: GCA_005222975.1. Lineage (GTDB taxonomy): Archaea > Asgardarchaeota > Lokiarchaeia > Sigyniarchaeales > SOKP01 > SOKP01. The sequence continues at coordinate 24,568 of NJBI01000040.1, read as the reverse complement.
CAAATTCTTGTTTTCCAATTTCAAGTGTTAAGTCCTGCATATCCTCAGGATTGGACATACCCCATACAACTACAGTCTTAAATTTTGGATGTGGATATATTTTAACTGCGACTTTAGTCATTACGCCTAGAGTCCCTTGTGAACCCATTAAAAAGGACCAGATATCTGGACCTAGTCCGTATTTATAGAATGGTTTCGCAAATGGAAGTGCCCAAGAGCCAGTTCGCACAATATCTCCGTTTGGAAACACTATCTCACCGCACATAAAGTTATCTCCTTGAGGACCTACAGAACTTGTATATAGTGAAAATCCTCGATCGATGGCATCGCCCATTACGGTAGAAGCTGGTGGGGCACCGTCTGGTACAGGAGGCGCCCACTCTGGGTAATTTTTGTGCATGTAAGCCCAAAGCTCCCCAATTGTGACTCCTGGTTCGACTACGACATATCGGTTATCTGTATCGACTTCGATAATTCTATTCATTCTACCTAAATCAAGCATAACTCCAGCAGGTTTAATAGTTGGACATGCAAAGCCGCCAGATAGTCCGCCTGAAACCGGTGAGACTGCAATTTTTTCTGCAGAGCAGTAAAGTAGAATTTTACGAATCTCTTCTACATATTTGGGGCGCACGACGATATCCGGAATTTGGGCTTCTAAACCCATTACAGATTTGGAAAGATATGACGCTGTAATTGCCTTGTTATTGGTAGCATAATCTTTACCTACAATACCAATCATGGCATCTAAATCTTTATCATCTGGTAATTTATAGCTCATATTTTTTTACCTTTTAATCAATCTTCATACTTTTTGATTTTTGAATAAAATAATTTTTATAATTCCGAAAATTAAATATTAAATTTTAAATTTGTCATAAATGATTTTAATAAACAGATGTATTTTTCTTATAATTGGATTGTTGAATTCTTAAAAATAGATTTGAATAAAGGTAAGAATTAGAGTATAAATTTTTTTAAGAAATCGAATAGCCTTAAACTAAGTTAAATACTCTGTTGATTTCGTTTTGTAGTTTAATTACAGTAAAGGGTTTTTCGATAAAAGAAATAGCACCAATTTCAAGCGCTCGTCCTTTAATTGAATTATCTGCGCTTGTAAAAATAACTTTAATGTGGTTATTGAATTTCATCAATTCAATGGTCGTGTCAATTCCATTTTTAACTGGCATTCTATGGTCCATTAAAATTACATCAGGTTTAGAAGAGAGGGATTTAAATTTTTCAATGGCTTCTTTTCCGTTGCTCGCTTTATCAACGACTTCAAATCCGAACGTCGTTAGCATCATCTCGTATAACTTTTGCAACGACAAATCGTCTTCTACGATAAATACTGAAACCATTAAATCACCTTGTCTTTAATATTAAAAAATTATTTCCTTTAACATCATCTTCTAGGCCTTATAATCCACCCAGATTTGTCTTTTTTATCAATTATAAATTAATTTTTAATAACCTCTCTAAAAGGGGTTTTCCTTAATATCTTGTGAGACACCCATACCATTATTAATAAATAAATTCTAGGTTGAAATAATCAACTCACTCATTTAATAATTTCGAAATTTAACCAAAATTCTACTAAACAAGATAATACAAAAAACATTTTTTATTTAATAATTCCCATTTCAATTAGTTAATATTAGTTTAATTATAAAAAAGAAGAAGTAGGAAGAAAAAACTTATCTTTATTTTACTTCTTTAAAAACCATTTTGAAGAGAATCTCATGCCGACAAACAAGAAAAACAAAGAGAAGACCAATGTTAACGGTAAATGTCCAATAACGATGTAGGCAAAAACGGGTTCTGTTGAGTAGGCAAATAATATGATAGTTACAGCTAAATGAATAATAGAGTTCGCAATGGCAACTTTTCGATTTGGGGATAAAATACCAAAAAGAAAATTAGGAAATAGAAATAAAATTATGATATTTCCAGTTGATAACAGAATCAAAGCCGGAAAAAATTTTGTGAACAGATCATCACCATATAGAAATCGAGTTAGATTAAAAGCCGTAAAAATAAAAAGAGTAGCATAAATACTGAGTAAAATTAAAGGGTAGATAAGCGATCCGTTAATTAACCACGATATTACCACTCTAATTATGGGGGAGCTTATAACTTTTCCTTTTAAATTGCTTTGAATGTTTTTTTCCATTTCTTCCTGAATGATTTTTTCTGTGTCATAATCAGGCGAATAGGAATCGATAAATTCTTGCAAAATTTTTTTCAAAATGTTAGTGACTAATTCGTTGTTATCATTTGAACTCACGATCGCGGCTCCGAGTAACCGTTCGTCTTGTTTTGGGACGAAGATAAGTTTATTATTTTCCCCAAGATTAACGGTTTTGACTGCCGTACCTAAGGCTTCCCTACTAAAGTTAGTGATAGATGTGAAAAAACCTATTAATAAATTATCATCGTACTTTTGTTCTCTTCCAAAATCTTTGGAATATAATAACCTTCCGTTTTCGTCCATAATATAAAGATTTTTTAGCATACTCACTCCTCATATTTTATCATAATTTGGTTTTAAATTTTATTTATTTTCAACAAATTCTAAATATTCTCCAATGGAGGCAGTAGATTTTTTAAAACTTTGTAAACGTGGACCAAATAATTCTGTTATTTTTACAATTACATTATTTGTATTTGATTTAAGAAAAATCTTATATTTTTCATTCTTTCTTTCTTCAATTATTACTTCAATTTCTTCCATTTCTTTTAGTTTTCTAATTAAGAACTCTTCAGGATCGTTTAGTTCTATCGTTACAATCTCGCCATATTGAGGCAAATCTTTAATATAATCCTTAAAAGATCCTATTTTTGATGCTATTTTGGTGATCGTTAAAATTTGGTCGCAATTTGATGCGATCTCCTCAGATCCATGGAAAATCATAATCACATGAAACTCTTGCTTAATTTTATCCATATAATTGTTAAATTTTTCATATTCTAATTTTCCTAAAATTCCATAAGGTATTGAAAACATTATAATCGTTGGTGCCTGGATTAAAGCGCGTGCTATTGAGAAAAGCAGGTATTCTAAAGGTGTTAACTCTGAGAACTTCTTATTTTTCTTATTTAGCATCCCAGTTACTTCCAAAACATTTTTTAGGAACTGTTTTTTACGATTGAATTTATAAGTTGTATCCGAAATTAAATCTTCAATAATTTCATCTATACTTTGACCTAATCCCGCATTTTTTAAAATTGCGTTGAATACATTCTTTCTCTCTTTATATCTCTCATTCAAGTTTATCTTGTATTGAATTGCTTTCTTTACCTTCATATTTGTTATTACTGAGTCGTAAGCTGGAGGTAAAAGAAAAATTTTCTCTTTTTCTTTTTTTGATAACGATTTTATGGGATTTCCGAAAATTTCTATTGACCCTGAAAAATATAGTTGCGAGCCTGCTATGGTCTCAAACAGATTCAATAAGTCTAATCTATGATTGGCGTTATTTAAGTACTCTTCGTCGTACATAATGCCAATAGACTTTCCTCTATGAATTTTAAAAGAAAGATTATTAATTGCTTCTCCCACTGACACTCCATTAAGAACTAAATATTGAGAATTTTCTTTTAAAGGTTCGAGTTTGAGCTGTTTTGAAACAATTTCACAGCTTTTTTCTATTATTTCAAGAACATGCGGAGGATTTTCTATATCCCAGTTTTTTATAATTTCTTCTTCGTTAAATCTTTTTTCAGTAATAATCCTTGACAAAGATCTTGAAAATGAAAAGGATGGTAAAATTGGGTATTTTTCAAATTTAATTTTTAATTTTGTAGCGAAATTGGGATAAGAGATTCGAATCTCTCTATAGTATGGGTTATTTTTTATTTGAAAATTTTCAAACTTATTATCAATTAGTTCAACCTCATAGTTCAAAACTTCTAAGCGTTTTTGAAATTCTTGCCTAATAAGTCTTCTCATACGCCTAATAATCTTCATTGGATTAATAAGACCATCTTCATCGAAGTCTGGATCTAATATAATCTCAATGAAATCAATCTCATCTTCAATAGGGGTATAAATTTTTAATAATGGAACTCCTTTCTCAATGACATCGCTATTAGTAAAAAATAATACTTCAATAAACGACTTTTTATAAATTAAATCAATAATAGAAGCAATTCCAAAAGTATCTTCTCTATAAGTCATCCAAAAGCGTTTAGAAACTCGGATTGCATCCAAGATTTTTAATCTTAATCGTTCTAATTCTATTACTCTAGAGTTCTTCAATTTCAGGCACCTCAATTAATTTGTATCTGAAGAATTGTTCCATTTTAGAATCGATTTGCTTTATTTCTTGGATAGAATCTTTACCAATTTCATTTTCGATTTTTTCAATTAGTTCTTTTAAGTTTAATTCGGTAAATAACGAATAATCAGTTCCCGCTTTATTTTCAAGAACGCTTTCTATGCCATCTATAGATTCGAGCGCTTCAATTACATTTTCTTTTAGCTCTTTGAAACATATTTCTATAGAACGTCCTTTTCCAGGTAATTGAGCTAAAAGATCTTTTGGTTTCCCGAAGTCTATAACGCCGCGATTTCTGCCGAAAATAGCAACGCGATGGCAGAAGCGAGATTCTTCGGGATAATGAGTTATTACAATTAGAGTAGTTCCAAATTGCTCGTTGATTCTTGTAAGGGCTAACCATAAGTTTTCGCGTATGATTGGATCTAAGCCTGAAGTGGGTTCATCTAAAATAAGAAAAATTGGGGCGTGAATTAGCCCAATTGCAATGCTAACCCTTCTTTTTTGGCCCCCCGAAAGGTTTCTCACGAGTTCATTAAATTTATCTTCAATTTCAAGATTACGCAAAAGTCTCCTAGATCTACTTATTATTTCTTGTTCTGTTAACCCATATTGAGTTCCAAAATATAACAGGTTTTCAAAGACAGTAAAATTATGATAGATTTTCCCTAGATCTTGGGGAACATAGCCGTATATTGGTCTTAACCTTTTAGAATTTTTTTTATTAATGTCCATTCCATAAATTTTACAAAATCCAGTAATTTTTCTCATTCCCAACAACCCTTTTACAAAAGTTGATTTTCCTGCCCCACTTTCCCCTAAGATTCCTAGTATTTGACCATGTTCTATTTTCATTGACACAGAGTCAACAATTAATTTCCCTCCAGCAAATACGCTAAAGTTTTCGCAACTAATTGATGGAAATCTTTTTAGATAGGATGGTGTAATTTTTCCGCCAAGACCTAATTTTTCTTTAATTCTTTTCAATAACGAGAGTCTTTTACGAATTTTTAAAAATATAAATAGACCAATAAATCCAGCTTCAGTAAGTAAGATATAAAATAATAATTGATTCCAAGGTTTTGAATCAAAACTCTGGTCATATTTTAATTCGTCTATAATTATAATTCCATAGGGCGAATTTCGTAAATCGGCTCCAAAATCAGGGTTATCTCCTATCCCTCCCGTGTTGGTGCTTATACATCCCGAAAACCAGATTAAAGCTTCTTGAATGTTATCTGGTTGAAAGTTGTAGTCGTAAAGAGCCTTAGAAGCGAGATAGGTCACTAGAAAAGATGAAGGTAAATCTAAAAATTTCCCCATCATGGGTATAAGGGAAAAACTTCCATCGGAAGTTTGCGAAAGCTTTAAAAAATCAATTGCGGTCATTTTAGACATTGGACCGTTAACAAAACCCTCGTAAAAGATTTGCAAACCGTAATATGTAGAAATAACGTCGCTATGAAATCCTATAACAATTGAAAATCCTCCATCAGCGTTTTGGCACGACCTTACCCATTGAGAAAGATTATTATAATGAATCCGATCTAACCCATTAATTAATTCTAGAGAAATTAATGCCCAATATGTACTTTCTACAGTGGACACATTCGTATTGATTAAATTAGTAAAAATTATAGAATAAGACTCGAAAAGAGATAATAAATAATCGACATCGTTTCCAACTCTGAAACCTCCATCAGGATTTTGCATGTTAGACAAGAAATTTTTTGTCAATGTCAGATTTAATGTATTAGGATCCCAAGGTCGATCTGCGGGATTAAGCATTTGAAACAGATTTAATCCACAATATGTAGCAAAAAGCGTTGCTTCTTGACCTGGTTGCGAACCAAATCCTCCATCATTAATATTATAACATGCTTTTGTAAAACTTAAGATATTGCTTTTTATATATTGAAATTGCGCGGTCTGTATTGAATCGAGATACCCCATAGTAAAATAAGTTAAAATTCCAAAATAATTAGTTTCAATTGTTATTTGCCCAAATAGAGCGTTTTTTGCTTGGAAAAAGTGTAGCCATTCATAGTAATTAATTTTAATTTGTTTTATAGCATCAATTACTTCTTGAGTAAGAATTAACTTACTTTCTAAAATCTTAATTGATTTCATTGCTGCCCAACCAGATGTGAAATCAGATTTAGTTACATTTGGATGAACACCAAATCCTCCATCATTATTTGAACAATTTAAGATAAATTCTAAAGTTTTAGAGGCATTTTTTAAATTTAAAGGAATTTCTAAGAGATCTAGTGAAGAAATTGAATAATATGTCGATCGAATATCAGAAATACCCGTTTCAGGGTTAATATACCCCCCATCGAAAGGGTTAAATAAATTATAAAAATAAGCTCCAATGAGTAATAGTTCAACTAAATTATAAGACATGTTCATTCCTAAAAAAGCTCGTACACCATAGAATGTCGTTTCTGGATTTGAATCTAAAGAATCATTTGTTAATCGATAACTACCTAAAGACCATGTAGAATCAATAAATTCTTCAATATTTTGATTTAGAAGTAAAGAACTCTCTGATAAACTATATGCGAGTTCAATCGCACAGAACGTAGAAATAATGTCAGAATCGTTTAAGAACTGATTAGCCTTAAAGCCCCATCCCCCTTCATTTAAAGAAGTTGAAAGGTAATTTGCGATATTACTCGTTTCTCCAAGATTTATCTTGCGTTCAAGATACGACTTATTGGTTATTTCTAATGTTTCGATTGCTTCATAGGTTGAAAACATATTTCCAAATCCTGCTATATCTGAATAGGATCCATCTATATTTTGTTTTTCAAAGATATAATCAAAAAAGAAATCACGGGAAAAAGACTCAATATTTAGATTAAAATTAGGATCAATCAATTCAGGAGCATTAATACTTGAAAATGTGAAATTAATAGAGTCAATGGCTCTAAAATTTGAATCAATATCTGGTTCTACAAACAGTCCAACATCGTTATGATGAGTACTTGTAAATGAAGTTACCATATTTTTAACTTGTTCTACATTTTTTTCGTCAATAAAATAAGTCCAACGAACATTTACTAAAACCAAAGTTATGAGTGGAGTTCCTATAAGAATACAGACTATAATAATATTTTTTAGTCTTTTTTCGTTTTTCCGACTTAATTTTAAGATGTAATTCCACCTTCACTATTTATTTCAGAAATATCTACTTCCTTTTCTTTTTCTTCTTCCTCTTGGATTCTAATCTGAAAGAACCTTCTAAAATTGGCAATATCCCTACTCATTGAATAAATTTTAACGTCATTCGCAAATAAATATTTCATTAATTTAGGTAAGTTATTCTCAAAATTTTCCATTAATACTTCGATAGTTTCATTTCCAACGCGTAATACATTTTTGACTGAATCAAATTTTTGAACCGTTTTTATTACTTTTTGATCTAAATTTTCGATTGAAATTCTCGCTACTAAACCCCCACTTGGCAAAGAAGATATTAATTTTTGAGGTGTATCAAATTCGAGTAATTTCCCCTGCCTTAATATCGCAGTTTTACCACATATTAGTGCCGCTTCTAAATCGTGTGTAATAATAAACATGGTTGTGTTTAAATGCTGGTTTAACTTCTCTAGATAACTGAGTATATCATAGCGTTTCGATGCATCGACACCTAAAACTCTATTAGTTTAAACAACTTAATAGTGTAGTCGGTTCATCAAGGAATAATACATCAGGATTATGTATTAAACCAATAGCCATTGAAAGACGCTTCTTTTCGCCCCCGCTCATCCGCGATACCCTTTTTTTCCAAGTGTCCTCAGGAATGTCCAATATTTTAAACAGCTTTTCAGCAGTTTCCCTTGCCTTTTTTTTGTTCATTCCATAAGTAGATGTAAACACATCAACATTTTTTAAAGGGTCTAATTCAAAATATAAATTCAATAGTTCTAGTTGAGGAACGTATCCAATATTACTTAGAATTTTTGAATGATTTTTTTTTTTACTAGGATTTAAACTCGTAACTACAACATTTCCACTCCAATTTTTCTTTTCAATTTGGCATGTTAGTACCCTAATAATTGTTGTTTTTCCAGCGCCTGAAATTCCAAACATACCAATGATTTCACCTTGCTTCACATTAAAAGATACATCGTTCACAACTTGGTTTTTCCCAAAGGTGACATTTAAGTTTTCTACTAAGACCATTACTTCCTCTAAAGATTTGGATGTACCCATTTTACACCTCATACATTCTAATAAATATTATATTCTTCAATTTATAATATATAATACAATAATAAGTTAATAAAAATGATTCTATAGAATCTCTGTTTTGTCGGTTAAATAATAAACTTTTGTACTTCCACATTTTTTTGTAATAATAGAAGAAATCTTAACTTTTACATAACCATTTGGTATCAATTTTTCTCTTAAATTTCTGGATATGTTAACTGTGCTTTTTCCAATGGCTTCTGCTAATTCTTTTACTGTAAACTCATTATATCCCTTAGTTTTTATGATACTCTTTATGATTTTAGGATATATTTCAAGTATATCATCATTCTCCATTCTTTGAGTAGAAATAATTTGTTCATTGTCTAAAGATATCAAACCTTCGTGTAACTCATATGTTTGTTGTATCTCCTTAACTCTTTTAATTCCCTCTTCTGAAAATTTATAATAGTTTTGTGTAAAACCCTCTCTTTTTACACGAAGTAAGAATTCTTTCTCAACTAGTTTACTTATTATTTCATAAGCATTAGAGTAATTATTGTTACATAAACTCATAATATCTTTTGTTCTAAACTCACTTTGTTTCAAATATGAAAATATCTTCAACATTTTTATTTTCCAAATATCATTTTGATTAATTGCATATTTTAAAGGAGATATAAATTTAATTGTTTCTAACTTAAACTTGAAACTTATAATCGCGTTGTTTATTCTACTTAAAATTAGATTTACATCTGAAGAAAATTTATTTATTTCATTTTCAGTAAATATACCTTTAAGTATTTCTTCGATATTAGAATTAAAAGTTGAATGCAAGACACCATGACAGTTTAAGCATATACAAACACAATTTTCACTTATTAACGACCTTAATATCTCTACACAATCCAAATCTAAAATCAACAGGTAAAATATTCATTCCATAACTGACATCGTATTGTGTTCCATTAAACCAAAACTTTGAGTAATCCGTATTTTGAATTTTACATATAATATAAGACTTGTTATAAGCGTTAAAAGTATTATTTGTAGTTACAGTACATTCATATTAAAAATCAGATAAATGAGGATTAAACCACACATTTGGTTCTTCACGAATATTTCCTTCGGGAAGATCAATAAGAGGAATAAATCCTGAAAAAAGAACAGCAAATGTAATTGAAAATACTATTATTGATTTTCGAATTTTATTTTTTATTTTTCGAGAATATGTTATCGTCATAACTTAAGGATTCGGATTTTTATTTAAAAATATATTCCTTAAACTATTAATATAAAAAAGTATGCAATAGACAAATAAGTTTTAACACCATTTAAGCCTATTATAACCTCTGAGCCAAAAAAATTATAAGTAAAATAATAAATGCGATTATCCAACAATACGCATAGTATTGAAAACCTTTTCTCATATCTAGTTTTAAACGAACTAACCTATGAATTTTGTATTTCTTATAAAATTTGTTCATATTTTCTATTCCCAAAACCTCTCTCATATTGTTAAGTATCCTTTTCTTTTCATCTATATCCCATGTATCAGGAATATAGGGATTTGGTTTTTGCAATTCCTTGTAGATTAATTTATACAATGCGTCAATCTCCTCTAGAACATGATCTTTTTCAAAAGGATATTTAGGATCAAATCTTAACATATTGTATTCCCGAATTATATATACAAGTCCAATAATAACCTTTTCGTTTCGAGATGCTTTGTTTATTTTCGAGATAGCTGATCTTTTTATTTGTTCTATTTTTTCTAATAATAGTTGATAAACTTCAGGAGTACCTTTATCTTTATCCAATCTATCTACTAAATCTTTAATTCTTTTTCTAAATTCTTCCTGATCTTCTTTATCTTCCAATTAGTTCACTTTCTTATTTTTTTGCTGTTTGTTTTAGATCTTCTATCATTTCTATTAGTAATCGATACACTTCAGGAGTATCTTTATCTTTTTCCATTCCAATTTTTCTTTTCAATTTGGCATGTTAGTACCCTAATAATTGTTGTTTTTCCAGCGCCTGAAATTCCAAACATACCAATGATTTCACCTTGCTTCACATTAAAAGATACATCATGCACAATTTGGTTTTTCCCAAATGTGACATTTAAGTTTTCCACTAGTACCATTGAATTATCAGAAGGATTAGAAATCTCCATTTTACACCTCATATTTCCTTCTTTGAAATATTATGAAGGAAGTAATTACAAGAAAAATGCTAACGCCTAATAAAGTAAAAAAGTCAAAACCAAATACTGATTTTCCCTTAGTGATTATTCCTGTTATTAATGGACTTCCATGAGATAACGGAAGCGCGTATGCTATAATTTGTAAGTAAATCGGCATGGCATCAATAGGAATAAATATTCCACTTAGAAGAATTAAAACTAGAAAAGTAGCAAAAAATAATTGGTTTGCTTGAGTTTTAGTTTTGCTAAATGTGCTAATAAAAATACCTATAGCAAGGCCGGTAAATCCTAAAATAAATAATGCGAGAAATAAATCGAACAATGAACCTACTACATATAACCCAAATGCTAAAGCACTAATAACAAGTGAAAGATCTTGAATAATCAAAATGCTTGTATAAGTGATATATTTTGCAGATAGAATCTCAGCCCTTTTAACGGGAGTGAGCAATAATCTCGCAATTGGTTTTTCTTGAACTATTATTAAAATTGTTGAGACCATCCCAACGCCTATAACCATAAAAGAGAGAACAAGTACCATGTTATAATTATATTTAAAACTATAGCCTTCAGGTATCGAAAATTCTTCAAAACCACGAACTTCAAATTGAGGGGTCAAATTATTTTGATTAACAAAAATTTTAATAGAATCGTAAACAGCATTCAAATTTTCTTGAATTTTTTTAAAATCTGATGAATCTGATATACATTCTATTAAACCGGGATACCCCCAGATTAGTAATTCTGAAAAATCAACTGGAATTGCGATAATAACCTTAATTTTCTTTGAAGTTAGATAATTTCTAGCCGTTTCCATCGCATAAATCTCTTCAGAAGCGTTAAAAAATTGTATAAGATTTAATAAATTCGAGTTGTTTACAGCCTCAACATATTTCATATTGTAATCATCTAAATTTGACTCGGTAAAATTATTTTCATTAATAAATGTATTTGAATCGTAAGAAACCACAACGCAATCTATAGGGTTTAAAGAAGAACCTGAAATGTTAGAGGTTACTCCTAATAAGGCAACTACAAGAGGTGGAACTATTAGAGCTATAAAAATATTAAATTTATCAGTCCATAAGAGTTGAAATTCTTTCTTTATTTGTCTGGCTAATCGAAATATATTATTCTTAAAATTGCTCCGTTTAATTCTTTACACCTCCACTTTTTTAAACTTATATGCGATATAAGCAATTGCTAGAAAAACTAATGAAATTAAAAGAATAGAAAGAACATGCTCTAAATTTAACGATAAACCTCTTAATGTTATATCTGTTATGAGGACTGAAGCGTGACTTAAAGGAAGCATGTCTGAAAGAAATCGCGCACTCCCCAAAGACTCAGGCGGCATAATAGTTCCTGAAAAAATTATGATAATAATAAACAGCATCAAGTACATTTGATTAGCTCCTTGTTCTGTTGGGCTAATTGCAGAGATACATAAACCTATGGCTATTCCACTAAAGCCAATCATTATTAAAACTAGATAAAAATTAAATAACGAGCCTAAACTATATAAACCGAAAAATGACGTCATTACGAATATTTCTGTAGCTTGCATTATCATTATTACAGTATTTGCAATTAGTTTGCTAAGGATTATATCTCTTTTTGCCGTAGGAGTAATAAGCATTCGCGGAAGTGGGCCCTCAGAAACAATTGTTAGAGATGTTAAATTCATCGTAGTTCCAATTATTATTATTGGTAGGATCAGAGCTAATGAATAATTGAGCAATTGAGATTCCCATGAAGGGACTCCAAATTCAAGGTGAGGTACCATTATTGTAAAATTTTCCAGCATATTAATTTCAACGCGAAATAGAGCGAGGGGTTCTTGGAGAGCTACCTCAATTGCACCTACAGCGCTTAGATCAGAGCCATCAATATAATAGATTAATATTGGGTTAGTTTTATTTGCTACAGATTCTGAGAAGTTATTAGGGAGTACAATAAAAACATCTATTAGTTCATTTTTTAATAAATTAAAACATCGATCAAATGCTTCGTTATATTCTCCACTGTTAGTACTATTATAGTATCGATAAAGATCCCACGTTGTGGTATTCTGTTCCATAATCGAGATAAAAATATCGTCGTATTGAGAAGAATTTGACGGGAAATTATCGTAAGTAGGCATTTCATCGAGAGTTATAATCGCAGAGGTAAAGAATTTCATAGGTCCAACACCCGTAGTAAGCCCAAAAATGACAATTAAGATTATTGGTATTGCAAATAATAGAATTAAAGTTCTTTTATCAGATTTAATTCTACCAAATTCTTTTTGTATTAATCCGCCTATGCCCATTATGTTAAGCTCTTACAAGAAGTAATCTATAAATTTGAAGATTTGAAAAATAATAAATGATTAATGATATTTAGAGGAATTTTCTTAAAAATTTACTGCACAGTTTTGTCAACTGTTTGTAATAAATTGTGATCCGAAACTGGTGTTAATTCATTCATTTTCAAAAGAAACCTTCTTTTTTTGTCTTTATCAATAAATTTTTGAAAAGTTTCATTGTTATCACTGATAAATTCCCAAAATTCTTCGTAAATATCTTGTAATGTTCTATTATTTTTTCTATTAAAGCTCTCTTCGATTTTTTTTGTTTCTTTTTTATTATATGGCTTTTTTGGTACATTTTTGATAGAATTGTCCTTTGATACTGAAGATTTGTATAGCTTTAAACTATTTACAAAATTATCTTTGTAATTATATCTTAGATTTTTCTTCTTTTTGTCATTCTCTGAGTCTAATTGAAAATCGACTTTTTGGTATCCCCGTATTTTAAAATTTTTGTCTATAAATAATTGGAAGTGATGTTGACAAATTTCACCTTTAGGAACAGAGACGGTAGTTAGTTGAGAAGCTTGGTTAATTACGGACTTAGGAATCCGTACCGTGTTCTGTGCTTTACACACAGGACAAATAACTTGAACATATCTATTAATTGTTATAGCTTCCATACAATTTTTAAAAAAATAAATTGATTTTATCGTCTTACAATCTATCTACATCTTAGAATTTAAATACCCCTAATTTCGAAAACAATATAGTTTCAACCTTTAAAACTAAATTTTAAGTTCAATAAATTATAATCTTTTATATAATCTTTTCAAAGGGACAAACTAAATTATGAGCGATCAAATAACTGATATGGATGTTTTCTTTAACCCCAAATCCATTGCTATTATAGGTGCTTCAGATACTTTCAAATTTGGTTATACTATGACATATTATTTATTGAATTCGGATTTTAAAACATATCCCGTAAATATAAGCAAAGATATTATTTTTGGTCATAAAGTGTTCAAAAATATTAATGATATACCAGATGATATCGAATTAGCAATTATCGTAGTAAGGAATGAAAATGTGCTTCAAATAGTGAAGGATTCTGTCAAAAAAAGAGTTAAAGGAATAATTATAGAAACTGCGGGCTTTGCTGAAACGGGTATCGAGAAATTTGTTAAAATCCAAGAAGATATAGGGGTAATCGCTAAAAATTCGGATGTAAGAATAATTGGCCCTAATTGTGTGGGTGTTACTAATTTTAATAACAAATTTACAACCACAGAAATAGATTTTAATCAATCTATAGAAGGGGGAACCATTTCTATTATCGCACAGTCAGGTGTGTTAGGAAATATATTTGTTGAATGGTCAGCAAGTCAGAAAATTGGTTTTTCGAAGACTATAACTCTTGGAAATAAAGTAGATGTTGATGAGATTGATATGCTGGAATACCTTGAGAAAGATACGAATACTAATGTAATAACAGTTTATTTAGAAGGCGTGAAACGAGGACCAAAGTTAATCGAAATATTAAGAAAATTAACTAAACCTGTTTTAATTCTAAAAAATGGTCGCAGCGAAATTGGTTCTAAAGCAATAAAGAGTCACACTGGCTCTATCGCTGGAGACGACAAAATTTACGATGCAATTTTCAAACAATATTCCGGTATCTATCGCGTAAATAATTTTTACGAGATGTTTGATATCGCTCAAGTATTTGCTACTCAACCCTTACCTAAAGGAAAGAACATCGCAATAATTACATCCTCTGGAAGTTTAGGTATATTAGCATGCGACGAAATTGAAAGACTAGGCCTAAAACTTGCAGTTTTAAATGAGTCTACCATTCAACAAATGAGATCTATCTCACCCAATTGGACTTCTTTGAAGAATCCCGTCGACTTGGGACCTTCTATATTTATGACTTTTAGTAAATCATTAAAAGCGATACTAAACGATGAGAATGTTGATGCCTTATTACATATTTTCGCTGTCCCTCAAAAACCTTTAGAAACCTTTTCTATACCTATAACACCACACTTGAGGGAAATGAAAAACCTTTCAACCAAGCTCAATAAACCCGTTATTACTTGTGTTTTTGGTTCCCGCTGGGTTCTTGAATATTTTTTAAAACATTCGTATAAATATAAAATTCCAATAATGACTCAGATAAGCCACGCAATAAAGGCGTTCAAATTTTTGTATGATTTTAGTAGATCAAATAAAAATATGAATAAAAATACCGAAATTTAATGTTTAATAATATCTTTCAATTTTACTCTTTTTAAAATAAATTTAAAAACTGGACTCCAAATTTTTTATAATCCACTTCAAACTCCTTTTAATTAAAAATAAAACATTAAATAAAATAGTTAAAAAGGTGGTAATTAGTGAATAATAATTGGAACCAAATTTCGGATCAAGCTTTATTATATTGGCAAGAATTTATGACATGATTTTTAAGTATGCCTATCCCTGCTCAAGTTTTAATGATAATTGGAACTGTAGCGTCGTTAATTCTAGCAGTACTTATCGTATATTTTGTGTTAAAGGGAGTCGGCTATTTAATTTATTACATATTAAAAGGAGTTTATCTTCTATTAAAGGGTATTTTTGTAGGCTTATACAAATTATTTGAAGAAATATATTATGATATTTCTGGAAAACCTAAGCCTGTTAAGAAAGCTTCTATTAGCGAAGAACAAAAATTTAATCAGCCCCAAACTTATGTAGAGCCTGAGATCATCAAACCAATGCTAAAGGAAGTTGAAACTGTACAGCCTATTGCCGTATACTGTAGTGAATGCGGAAGTCAATATACCGAAAAAATGCTTGAACAATTAGCTGAAACAGGATTTGCTTTCTGCGTTTATTGTGGAAAGGGATATAAAGCGAATTTAGTAGAAGCATAACAATACAAAATAATTTAATTTAATTTTTTTAATTTCTTTTTTTTATATTATTCTTCCTAGAATTATTATTGTTATTTATTGGCAATATCAGAAGATTAATTTTAAATATTGATCTAACAATAAAGTTATTACCGAATTTCGTTAATTATATTAAAATAATATTAAAATCTGATAAAAAATGACAAATGAAAATGCCAAAAAGAGTCCATATTCGGAAAAAATATGGCTTAAATCTTACGATGCTCATGTAAAACCAAAAATTGATCTAGAGTATTATTCTGTAGCAGAAATGATGAAACGTACGGTTAATAAGTATCCTAATAGTTTATGCTACGATTTCCAAGGTTCTTGTGTGACTTTTAAAGAAGCAGAAAAATATATTAACAGTTTTGCTAACTTTCTTGTTGAGAATGGCGTAAAAAAAGGAGAACATGTCGTAATAAACTTACCAAATCTTCCCCAATTTATCGTAGCGCTATTTGGAACTTTTTACGCTGGATGTGCTGCTTCAGGGATGAATTTTTTATTACAACCAAATGAAATCAGGTATCAGCTAAAAGACAGCGGAGCGGTTGCGATAATTACCCTTGACTCTTTTTACGAAGAGAAAGTAAAGGAAGCGCTCCAAACGGGGGACACAGATGTAAGAATTGTGATTACTACTAATGTAGCTGATATTTTGGATTTAGAACCCGCTATGAAAGAACAATTAATTAAAATAGGAAAAATTCCCTATGGAAAAGTTGAGCCAATCAATAGTATAAAATATTTTGACTATAAAGATATTGTGGAGAAATATCCAAACGATAAATCGCCTAATGTTGAAATAGGTCCGGAAGATGTTTTATTACTTCAATACACTGGTGGAACGACTGGCCCCCCTAAAGGGGCAATATTAACTCATCGAAATTTAATACAAATAATGCAAATAGTAGCTCATTGGTTTGAACCGGGTTCTAATCCCGGTGAAGACATTTATATGTCCGGGTTTCCTTTTTTCCATTTGGCGGGTTTACAATTTTGCCTTCAGAGTGCTTTTATGGGTTGTGCTCAGATTTTAGTTCCGGACCCACGTGACACAAATTATATGATTGGGTTAATGAAAAAATATGAAGGTAAAATAGCGTTGATGTACAACGTTCCAACTCTTTACATGATGCTTTTAAAGAATCGAAAATTCAAAAAATTAGACTTAAGTTCTGTAATAGGTTACATCTCTGGCGCTGCTCCTTTCCCCACCAAAAACATAAAAGAATTTGAAGGTGTGGTCGGCAAAGGGAAACTTGTAGAAGCCTATGGAATGACGGAGGCGTCTCCCGGAGTAACTATGAACCCTTACCTTGGAAAGAAGAAAGTTGGAACTGTTGGGGTTCCATTTCCTAACACAGAAGTAAAACTAGTAGATGTTACAGATCGAAAGAAGGAAGTCCCTATAGGAACACCTGGAGAAATAGCCATAAAAGGCCCTCAAATATTCAAAGGATATTGGAATAAACCAAAAGAAACAGAAAATGCGCTTGTTGACGGTTGGTTCTATTCTGGTGATGTTGGTGTGATGGATGAGGATGGATATCTTACCATCGTTGATCGTACAAAAGATATGATAATTGTCAGCGGCTTTAAGGTTTTTAGCGTTGAAGTTGACGATAAGATGAATAAGCATCCCGCAATTGAGTTATGTTCAACTGTTGGAATCCCGGACTCAGATCGTCCAGGTTCAGAAATAGTTAAATTGTATGTGCTGCTTAAGAAAGATTACCAGGCTTCAGAAGAAGTTAAAGCAGATATTTTAAAATTTGCTCAAGACAATTTAGCAAAATATAAAGTTCCTAAATTCATTGAATTTCTAGATCAATTACCATTAACAACAATAGGCAAAGTCGATAAAAAAGCTTTAAGAAAGATGTAATTCACTTTTTTTTTATTTTATTTTAATTTTCTATCAATTAGTATTTTAATTTAATTTTTTTTCATAAAGAACAACCGCTACGGGTTCGTCTTCCCAGGAGGGATCTCTAAACCCTAATTCTTTTACATACTTTACTACTTCAGCCTTACAGTAAAGCTCAACTAAATCGATCCCAAATTTATCAATTTCGAAATTTAATGTATAAGATATTAATTTACAAGCTGCTAATGGATCACCGTAAACTATGATCCATACTTCATTTTCTCTAGGTTTTTCTGGTTGAGCACGACTCTTAATATCTATTTTTTGTAAAATTGCTTCAGAATTAGTCAACCATAAAGAATTTTTATCCTCTAAATTTAATAAAGGTATATACGACCATCCAATATTTAATTCATCTCCAGGGCCAATATCCATTTTTTTATAAATTCTTTTTGCCTCTTCGTTAGTTATTTTCCGTATTTGAGAAAAATCACTTTTACTTAGTTTTAACTCGCTCATTTTACATTCTAAGACTTCCATCCTTTTTTTCTCTCTAAATCCGTGAAATTTTGCTAAAGATTTCGAACCAAAATTTCTAGAAGATGTATCGTATTGAGCGACCTTAGCACCTGCTTGAATCGCGTAATCTATTGCATACTTCATCAAATCACGTCCTATTCCTTGCTTTTGATGAGTTATCTTCACTCGACCACCCTCTAACCAAGCTACTCCATTAGAAAACATCTTTACTCTTCCAAATCCAATTAATTCCTTCATTTCTCCTTCAAGAAAAGCACCATAAACCAATTTATCATCCTCATTTAACCACCTTTCTATAACTTCGGGAATGTAATCATCTCCTTTCCATATATCTTTACTTATTTCTAAGATTGCTGGTATATCTTTTTCTGTTATATCTCGGAAGAATAATTTCATAATATCAACTTTTAGTGAATAAACAAATTGTTTATATTAAAATAATAGGAGTGTATTTAAGAAAGTTTTTTGTATAAGTTATAACATATTATAAAGACCAAGCTAAAATGAACTATAATACACGAAAAAATTCCTAATGTAAAAAGGAGATAGGCGTTATAGATTCCTAAAAGAAATGAAAATATAAGATATGAAATCAGGATTTTTAAGTCTTTAAATCTAAACCATGTATGAACATGATATAGCGAAAAAATTAAACTTGAAATCATAATTGTTGAAATTAATTTTAAGTTTAGATGGTTTAATAGAAACCCTATAAGATAATAGCGAAAAATTAATTCCTCTATTATCATAATCAACGGAAAAAAGAATATTGTAATTTTTTTACCTTCTTCGTTCAAAAGAGCCCTGATAACATCGTGTTGTTTCATTTTTTCTTTATTTTTTTTACCGTACAAAAATAACTCCATCACTTTTCCTAAAACTAAAAGAAGCACAAGCCCTATCAATAATAATAACATAATCTCTAAGCTAATCTCGCTTACGGTGAGAAAATCGGCGTAAATTCCAAAAAATATTGGAATAATTAAAACAATAACGGTTGAAATTATAGCTAAATACTTTTTTCCTAATTTCAATTCTTTAAAACCAATCTTATATAGAAAATTATAGTAAATTGAATTACATTTAAGTAGTTGAAGCTTTCTAATATATATTATTTTTAATTTTTTTACATAAAAATTAAGGTTTAAAACTTGTCAGAATTGTTTCAAAAATTAGAAAATATTGTTAAGGAGAAATATATCTCGAACAGTCTTTATGTAAGACACGCCTATTCGAGGAATGTAGACCCCGTATTGCAAGGAGTCCCTGACATCGTAATTAGGCCGAAAGATACAAAAGAAATTTCTGAGATTTTAAAAGTTGCAAACGACGAAAATATCCCCGTTACTCCTCGTGGTGGTGGCGATTGTGAATTTGGCGGTAGTAAACCAATAGGAGATGGCGGCATTGTCTTGGACTTAAAACGTATGAATAATATAGTTAATTTAGATCAAGAAAATCTTATTGTAACCGTTGAGGCAGGAATCTCTTGGGGAAAATTAAACGAATACTTATGTCATTTTGGATTATACACTGGATGTTTAGGCCCAGGCTCCGGACTAACCGCGTCAGTGGGAGGAGGCATTTCACATCAATCGGTAGGAGGTGGTGGATGTGCGAAATACGGTTCGTGCACAAATCAATTAGTTTCTTTGGAAGTAGTTTTACCAACAGGCGAAATTATTGAAACGGGATCTCAAGCAAATAAGTTTTCAAAGTTTCCGTTTAATAGATTTGGAAACGGTCCAGACTTAGCAAGTCTTTTTTGTGGCGATAACGGCATTTTTGGAGTAAAAACAAAAGCTTCACTACAAATATTTCCAAAACCTCCATTTGCGAATTATAAAACATTTGTATTGCCTCGAAAATCAGATGAAATCTCAGCAAAAATCTTTACGGAAATTAGGCAGAGAGGAATTGACATTTACGATGCGATGTATTTTATGGAGTTATTAGTAAAAATTGGCACTGAAAAAGGCATATTTCCATTGTGGGAGAATTTGAAAAGAAAAAGAGGGACCCTTTTTTATACAGTTGAGGCAAATTCTGAAAAGGAACTGGAAGAAAAGGTAAATCAATTAGACAAGATTTTTCTACGAAATAAAGCAGAAGAATTAGGTCCCGAAATCGCAGATGGTAATATTGGGAAATGGCATTACGAGGAACAAGGGCACTGGTTAATCGCCCATAATTTATGGGGATTAGTTCCTGGTTTTACGGCCTTAGACGCAGAATGCCATACATCAATTAGCACATATCCAAAAATTTTGAAGGATGTTGAGCTTTGGGATATGGAACACTCTAAAGAAATGGAGCAGATTTTAGAGATTACAGGGATGCGGCCGATTTCCGGGGCAGGACCAATAATATTGATTGGAGATCAAAATGTTGAACTAACTACTGGATTTACGAGCTTCGAAAGCTACATTGATGGGAAAAATTATGAAATTATTAAAGAAATTAATCTTAAACTCTGGAAATCTTTACTCGAAAGAATAACTAAGCATGGTGTCACTTGGTACATGATGGGCGATATTCTTAGTAGACTTTTGGTTGAAATTGGAGCATTTCAGCCAGAATATTTAAAATTTATGAAATCTATAAAAAAAATGCTTGACCCTGAGTTCATTTTAAGCAGAGGAAAATTTAATTTCTGGGGAGAAAAATAAAAAGCAAATATCATTAGAAAAAGAAGTAAAAAAAATGTTTAGTAAAAGGATTTATCTTGAAAATAACATGGGGAATATAGTTAAAGTAAAAGGGAGAATTTCTAAAGTAATCTGGCAACATATGACAGCTCTTATTGATTCTCATCCACACATGAATTATTTCGACTTAGCTGATAGTTATCAAATTATAGTTTATACTAAGGACCAGATTTCTTGTGAAGGTCAGATCGAAATAACTGGGAAAGTTACGAAGCTAGAGAGTGATTACAAAAATCCTGAAGTTAAAATTAGCGATAAATTTACTGAATATCATATAATTGTAGATTCTTGGAAATGTATTGAAGAATGATTAAAAAATGAGTAAGTTGGAAAATAAATAAATCAAAAATTTTTAATTTGATTAGAATTAGAAAACATTTAAGTAATTTATAGAATCTATTATAAATTGTTTTTATTAAATTGTCAAGAGGTTTAACAAAATTGTCTGAAGTATATAAAAAATTAGAAAATATCGTTAAAGAGAAATTCATCTCTAACAGTATTTATGTACGGCACGCGTATTCAAGAAATGTAGACCCCGTATTGCAAGGAGTCCCTGATATCGTAATTAGACCGAAAGATGCTCAAGAGATTGCAGAAATTCTTAAAATTGCAAACATTGAAAATATCCCCGTTACACCTCGTGGAGGTGGGGATTGTGAATTCGGTGGAAGTAAACCCATAGGGGATGGTGGAATAGTATTAGATATGAAAAGAATGAACGAGATTATCAATTTAGACCAAGAAAATCTTATCGTAACTGTTGAAGCCGGAATTTCTTGGGGAAAATTAAACGAATATTTGTGTCATTATGGTCTTTATACGGGTTGTATGGGACCGGGTTCCGGAATGACTGCGGCTGTAGGAGGCGGAATATCTCATCATTCAGTAGGTGGAGGGGGGTGTGCGAAATATGGAGCATGTACTAATCAATTGGTTTCATTGGAGGTAGTACTTCCGACGGGCGATATCATTGAAACGGGTTCTCAGGCTAATAAGTACTCCAAATTCCCTTTCAATCGATTTGGTAATGGTCCTGATTTAGCTGGGCTTTTCTGTGGTGACAATGGAATTTTTGGCGTGAAAACTAAAGTTTCATTACAAATATTTCCAAGACCACAATTCGCAGCATATAAAACATTTCAATTACCTCGAAAAGAAAGAGAAGTTTCGGCAAAATTAATGACTGAAATCAGGCAAAAGGGAATTGATGTTTACGATGTTATGTATATGATGGATCTTATTGTTAGAATAGGTTGTGACCAAGGAATGTTTCCGTTTTGGGAAAACTTGAAAAAAAAGAGAGGTATAATCTTTTATACGATCGAAGCAAATTCGGAAAAAGAATTAGAGGAGAAAGTAAAACAATTAGACGAAATTATGCTAAATAATAAGACAGAAGAATTGGGTTCAGAAATTTCTGACGGGAACATCGCTAAATGGCATTACACCGAACAAGGACATTGGCAATTCTATCATAACTTATGGGGGATGTCTCCATGCATGGAACCATTAACAGCAGAAAGTATGAGCCCAATCAATTTATATCCTGAGATTTTAAACGATATCGAGCAATGGGACATGGAACATAATGAAGATATGCAAAAAATTTTAAATATTACAAAAAGTCGTCCGATTGTAGGGAGTGGACCAATTGTATTAGTTGATGGAAATAACGTAGAAATAACATGTGGTTTTACTAGTTTTGGAAGTTATTTCGATGGAGAAAATCATGAATTTCTCAATGAGATAAATTTAAAGCTCTGGAAATCGCTATTAGAAAGAGTGACAAAAAACGGGGTTCAGTGGTATATGATGGGAGATTTGATGTCTCGTCTGATGGTCGATATTGGAGCTTACACGCCAGAATTCTATAATTTTATGAAGTCAATAAAATATATACTTGATCCAAAATCAATACTAAGTAGAGGAAAATTTAACTTTTGGGGTGATAGTAAAATTGAGTGAATTAAAACATTTAAGGGAAGAGTGGAAAGCAATCTTTTCGTGTATACGGTTCTAGAATACCTAGATCGGCATTTGGGATGTGGGGATTGCGGATACGCCATTCGACCGGCAGTTGAGCGATACTTAACTTGTCCGGTTAAGGAAGCTAAGGAAGAAGGAGGTTTTGAAATTTATTTTGCTCGAGGAAGGATGAACGTTCTTAAAAGTATATTAGAAGGACAGATTCCTCTTTCCAGAGAACTCGCGGAATTAGTTTACGAATGCATGGAATGCGGGAATTGCACAGAAGTGTGTCATATGTCTCAAAACGAGTATATCGTTCTTAATACATCTAAATGGATCGACCATGTAAAAGTATGGGAAGCGTTACGAAAAGATCTAATAGAAGCTGGCTTCGCTCCCCTTGATAGACACGGCAAGTTAATTGATTACATGAACAACGATACTATGAGAAATCCTTACGGCGAAGAAGAAGCAAAAAAATTCGAGTGGACAACTGAATTTCCCGAAATCAAGGACAAAGGAGAATTAGTGTTTTTTGGAGGGTGCACGATGCCATTAAGACAAGTAGATACATTGAAAAGTATGATGAAAATTTTGAAAGCTGCTGGAAAAGATATCGCAATGTCTAAAAACGAGTGGTGTTGTGGTTCTGTTGCCTTGAGGATCGGCGATGAAAGGGCTCTAACTGATATAATTAGGCATAACATAGAAGTTTTTAAGAATATGGGAGCTAAAACAGTCTTTACAGCATGTGCAGGATGTTATAGAACTTGGAAAAAGGATTATCCTGAATTACTAGGTGAGGAATTACCGTTTGAAATAAAGCATATTACTGAAATTTTAGTTGAGATGTTAAGTAATGACGAAATACCGTTTAAATCCGTAGAAGGTGCGGAAATCATAACATGGCACGATCCTTGCCATTTAGGACGTCATATGGATCTTTACGAAATACCTAGAGAACTATTATCGAAAATTCCGGGAATTGAACTAGTAGAAATGAAAAGAAACCGTAAGAATGCCTGGTGCTGTGGAGCTGGAGGAGGCGTAAAAAGTCAATTTCCCGAATTGGCTCTTGATATCTCAAAAGAAAGAATTCAAGAAGCAATAGAAACTGGTGCTGAAATACTAACAACGAGTTGTCCATTCTGTATTGGCAATTTTAGAGACGCGTATAAAGAAATGGAAACTGAAGTCCAAGAAAAGATTACAGTTATAGATATAATTGATTTAATCGCAAAAAAAATATAAATTCTTTTTTCAATTTTCTTCTTATAGAAAGCCTTCCTGAATGGTAAATTCATAGTCTAATTTCAATGACAATTCCATGGAAAAACGAAAGAAAATAAATCGAAGGACAAAAATTTTAAATAATATCATGAAAGTATGATACTTAACACATACATTTTTGGTGAAATTTAAATTAAAAAAAAACATATATTTTTAAACTCATCTTCACCCGACAAAATTGTTCTCTTTGTTTCTACTCTTCTTTTGTGGGGGTTTCTTACCTTTCGCTAAAACGCTTTTCAAGCCCAAAGTCTCGCGAATTGCATTCTTC
>NJBI01000039.1 GCA_005222975.1 Promethearchaeota archaeon Loki_b31 | reverse complement strand
AAAAAAGATTAATAATTCTTTTAATTAAATCTATTCTTTTGCGATATGGCGGCTCAGGCAAGACTAATTCAGAAAATTTTCTGTCGTTACTAATTTGCTCTAAATAAATTGGCTTAACCTTAACTTTCCCATCTAAACCGGGGTATAATTCTTGCAGATAATCCAGAAAGCAAAACCCTGATTCAATTGCTTCTTTCCGGGTTTCCTCTTTTAGATAAAATTTCCAAGAAAAGGACTCTTTATCTAGCGTAAATTTGGTGCAATACACTACATTTCCTTCGTTCTCACGCGCGCTGAGAGGGTCACAAAGCCACGAGACCTCACCATCGTCTTTTCCGCTCATATCTGGGACTTGCGTAATTTTAACTACGCTGTGCCAACAGTCGGGTTTCATTTAATTCTCCTCCAAATATATGAATTGTTTAAAGCCGTTAAATATTGTAGAATACATTTGGAAGATATTTTTACAGGTTTCAGCTATTTTTACCGAATCGTTTACTTCAATATTTTTACAAGAGGTTAAAAATTGTAGTAAATCGTCTCCTGTAAACGGAAAGGACTCGACTTCCAACATTGACTCGATAAATCTGTTGATGTCTGCGCCCGTAATCGCGCAATTATCGCCATAATAGGAGTTGTATGTGGCGAGAAGGAATTCTTTAAGTAAGTTTTTGCCGATTTTAAGCGATTCTTTAAAATTTCCGTCTTTAATAGCTTGGTACATCTTAAAATGTTCGTAGTATAAGATTGAGCTGAAATGTTCGGTAAAAGCTTTTTTTAGGTTTTTGGCGTTGATTTTTCGCACCTGAGAAGAACTCTCATAATTATCGGAGTTAACGGAGTTATTGAGGTTATTGAAGTTATCAGATTCTACATTTATCGGTTCGTAGGAAATTACCGCGTTTCTTTGAGATTCGGAGTAGTCTTGTAAAGCTTCGTCATAGTGTGGTCCGACTGCAAAGGAACTCCGCATGGATTCAGAACCGCTAGCTCGTTTAGGATGACTTTCCACAAGATAGTCGTGTCTTACAAGGAGCTCAAAAAGTTCGTCTCGAAGTTCTTTTATTACTCTTTTGCCGTAATTTCTTTTTTGAGCGGTTGGATTGATATGTTTTAAAAGTTCTTCTTTTAATTTTCCCTTGTAAAGTTGACCTACTTTATCAAGGGTTTTAATATTATTCAAGAAATTCATAATATCCTCGAGGAAATATGAGTAAAGACCAAAGTCTTTCTCAAACAAGGTTCTTTTAGCTTGATCTAATATTTTTCTCTCCGAACGCTTCAAATTGTAGCCCTGATGTTCCATATATTTTATAATTTTATCGTGTGTCAAAGGTAAGGATTTAAGGAACCAATCGTAGGTAATAATTCCAGGGAACGGTTGGTTGATATCAGCCCTTTTAACGATTACCTCGTTGTCCCTCAAATTTTTTAAATAGTCAATTTGATACGTATTGTTTCTTTTTGAACTATAATACCCAGAACCCTGTAATTCCTGAAGGTTCATCTGGTTTTTTAATACAGCAATGTCCCTTGAATCGGTAGCTTTAAACGAGAGGATGTTTTGGAAGTAATTTAAGAGATTTGGATGAAGATATCTAATTTGATTTGCTGAAAAGATTAACCCAAAACCGTGTCTCCGCAAAGGTTCTAAAAATTTCTCAATTTTTCCGTAATTGGCTGTAGTATAGTTGCTATCCAGATAATTAGCATCAAAAAAAGCGTCAACATTGGGGATAATTATCATTTTTTCTGTATAATCAGGAAAGTTGTTGATATAGTGAATGATTTTTGATAAAATAACGAACGAGATGAAAACTTTATTTTCTAAATCCTTTAAAATAGAAACATCGATAATGACGCTTTTATCGTTTTTTACAAAATCTATTGGATTTATGTTATCCTCGAATTCAGATGCTTCTTTAGAGAAGACGATAGTCTGATTAGTAAGTTCCTCTAAAAGGTTCAATAATCGATTATCCTTGATGTACGGTTTAAATTCTTTATCGTATCTGTAATCTAAAAGAAGGGGATTGAAATCCAGATTCTCCTCTTTTTTAATCGATTTCTTCAAGGCTTCAATCGTGATTTTTTGCTCTTTATAAGCTAAAGCGAAAGCATCGTAGAATAAACTCAAATACTCTACGTTATTATCGTATTCGATGCCAGATTGCGATAAATTAACGTTAAATGTGGTTCCTAATTTAAAATGAAGAAATTTGTCTTCGTACATGGTATTTTCGAAATATCGAATTAATTTCGACCAGTCTCCTGAAAAATCAAATATCACGCAAGCTTTTTGGGTTTTTATCAACTCAGCGGCAATTTTCATTTTAGTGAACTCGCGTTCCCGAGCAATCCCATTGGTGATTAGTAAATTTTTAAATTGCTCAAATGTGAATCCAAGAGGCTTCTCTTCCTCTAAAAATTCCGTATTAATTGTTTGACCTATTATAGCGTGGTTTATTAAGTGAATCGGGGTGTTAAACTCCGCTGCAATCTTAGTAGTTATCCCTTTTTTAAATTCTCCTGAAATTTCAGCTAACCTCAATAAATTTTTTCCTTGAAAATGTAAGTATCTCAAACGCGTGCCAGCCGGATTAAAATTCATATTTTTAAAACTGATACCGATAAAACCGGAAAACAATAAATGCTTATTTAAATCGGTTAATGTCAGCTTTAAAAAATTATCCTCAAACGCACCTTTCATAACCGTGGCATTGGTGGAGAGTTCTGCTCCTAGTTCAAAAAAGTCGTTAATATCGAGCTTACTAATAAATTTATAAGACATCGCGGTAATAGTTAAGATAGTTTTCCAAACTCCAGATCTCATTTGAAGCCAATTAGAAAATTCAATTTTAGGATGTTTTACCTTGGGAGTTTGCTCGTCAAGAACTTCATATATAATTCCTTTTAAACCTTCACGTGAACGCTCATTTAAACTTTTTAGGCATTCCTTGGTAAAAGTATGGGGCGAAATTGGAGTCCCATATAAACTGTATGCGTATGGAATTTGATGACTATTTAACGCTCTGAAAAACTTATCGGGATAAGTTAACATAGGTTGTACTGCCATTCTCAAGTTCATAATTTTGACAGCAGTTAATAACTTGTTATCAATATTTGCAAAAAGAAGGTCCTTATAACTCTTTAATTGGTAAAACGTGACGTCTTCAAAAGGGCTAAGCACAGAGATTTGATTTGACCGTTTAAGATAAATATTTGTAAAAACATATAAAATATCACGCCACCAAACAAAAAAACAAAATATAATTAGTACAGTTTCAGATATTACCACAATTACTGGATGTATTTTGAATGAATCTAAAACGAACCAAAGGTAACCAAGCGCGATAAGTAAAAAGCACATTTTTATAAAAAATCGCGCTAAATAACCATTCTTGCTCAAATTTACTTCTTTTACAGCGGGTAAGTCTACGGATTGATTGAAAGTTAGGATCCTTATCGCATTAATTAACTTAATTCCTGAGAGGAGAGTAATTTTCGTGTGATGGAAATTATCGCTAAAGTTAGATTTAAATCTATTGGAATACATGCTTATTGTCTCCATCAACTCCCATTTTTTAGTTTCTCCTAAAATCCCGTTTATACGGTAAAATACGCTAAAATAGATTGAAGTTTGGAACGAATCGCTTGAATTTACTATTTGATACGAGTCTAATTTTGAGTTTTTATCGCCCTTTATTTCGTTCTTCGTTAGATTTATCATAGGTTTTTGAACTACTTGATAAGAGTATTCCAACTCTGCACTCCCAAGAGCCTTTATAAACTGATTGAGCGTAGGATTGACATTTTCAGGAAGAACCTCTATCTGAAAAATTCGCGTGATTAGATTAGTTGCGGTTTTCTTGTTTACTATTAAAATAGACGCTGGGTCCTCAACTAATTTACAGATATCAAAGTCTTCGAAGGGCTCCACCTGAACAGCCTCGTAGAACGCTTTCGATACGTTATGATACACGCTTAACAGTTTTTCGAACATAAAACCAACAATAAAAAATACAGTAATTCCAATTGCTAGGTATAAATTTCTAAATATAAGATAAGAGAAATAAAATATAAGGATCGATATTACTAATACGGACACACTTCTTATTTGTGAATATTTTAAATCGATGTCTCTATAAGCCGGATTCACTCTCCATATATCTAACAAATTCGAACGAGTGTCCGAATCTTCGTCTAGGGTAGCGTTATTTTCTTTTCTAGCCCTGTTTGAGGCGTTATTATTTTTATACATCCCACACATATTACAGCACCATTTTAATTTTTTTTCAATTAATTTTACTATTAATAAACCCTAAAAAATCTGGTATATTTAAATAAAAAATTTAATCGTTCTTTTTTTCACCTTTTATACGTATTAGATTATTAGATTTAATAATTCTTTAACCTCCAAGCTTTACTGCCATTTATTAAATCCTCTTCAATTATTTTTAAGTTATTTAATTCAATCAGTTTTGCCTTTATCGCAATCGTGTGTCCCATGCTTGTTATTCGATGATTTTTAATTATATCCAGAATAGTCTGATATTCTTCTGATAATAGCGCGAGGACCTGATTATCTGAAAAGTTATAGGTTTCTATTACTTCATCATAGAGAGATCTAGAAAATTTATTCATCATAGAGAAATCTTGAAACTTTACATTTGAAATAGCTAAAGAAAAATTGTTAATTTCTTCTTCAGGGTCATCTTCTCTTAACAACGAATCACCGTTTCTTTCCTGACGATGAGACTTAATTCTTTTTCTTTGGTTCTTATTTATTTTTTCGATTTCACCGTCTTCTGGAAGTTTTAAATTAAACTTTGCTACAAATTTATTCACAAAATCTTTATTATTTCCAGTCGAATAATTATTTTCAATGTATTGGACCATTCCCTTACGTTTTAAGTATAAATAAAGCTTTTTTCCTAATGTAGCAAGTTCGCAATACTTTGCGGGCATAGCATGCATTGATTTCTTCCATTTCTTTCTAGACATAACTCTAACTAAATGAGAATCCTTCTTGCTATTATTTAACTGAAATTTTGCAAAAAATCTACAGTCAATTTCTCTATCAATGATAATTCCTCGTGGATCCAGTGGAGGATGCTTTTTTCCTCGGTTATTTTTGTGTACCCATGACCCTCTTCTACATACAAAATATAATAAAAGCGGCATTTGAACTAACACTGTAGCAATTAAATTGTCAAAATTAAAACCATCTGGAATTTTGGAGTTTTTTACTTCTGTTTCGTTCACACCTTCTATCATAATTCTTTTCTCACTCAATATAATAATTTTTACAGTTATTATTCAAAACGGATCTTTTTATTCATTTTATTCTCCTTCTTTTTAAAACTCTTTTGCGCTTTTTTTGCTCGTTTAAGATCTCCCTTTCCTTTGTATGCAATAGCAATCTGGTCCCATGTATTCACGAGATCCCAATCTATATCCGTAGCCTTATTGTAAGCGGTTATCGCCTTATTGAACAAATGTAATCGATTATACATTATACCGAGATTATACAACGCTTTACGTTTGCAAATTTTAGAAAAAATACCATCAGAAATGGGAAGCATTATAGCAATTTCAAATAAGGCTCTTGCTAATTCATATTCATCTCTCCTAAGATAAACTTCACTAAGTTGATTTAAAGTTTCAATATCAGTAGGGCAGAATTCTAACGCATCGTTAAGATATTTAATAGCTTTTTCAAAATTTTCATTGTAATAGTAATTATTCCCAGTATCCCTTAGAAACCAAAAAATTTGCGTTTTTAATGCACTATAATTGTGGGATCCTACAATTTCTATACATTCTTCTAATAGACAAATAATCTCTCCAAACTCAAAGTATTTTAGATAACCCTCTGATATTAAATATGTTATTACGGGAAAGTATCCGCTCAAAAACCTTTTAATAATCTCAAGCTTAAAAACTTCCCTTGCTTTAGTCCCCCTCGCTTCATACAACGCTTTCAAAATTGGAAAGGCGTCGTCCTTAAGAAGTAATCTCGTATCGTAATCATGGTCTATCCAAGCCTTAATGTAATCGCAATAATTCCAAAATATAGTATCCGAATCTACATTGAAGAAATTGCCTTTGATGTTCACAATTAGATCTCTATATGCCTCGTCCATACAACAGTAAGTATTAGTATCACGCAATATCTCATAAGCTTCTTCTAACGAGAATATAAAAACATTGAAACGTTTTCCATTAACACAAATAAGAGTTATTTCTGTACCTTCTCCAAAATCCATTAATCTGAGCGTTATAAACTGGTTTATCCAGAATTCAGTTCTAACTATCGCTTTTTCAAAAGGATTTTTTAAACTCTTCCTTAGTATTTTTCTAATTCTTAATTTACTACTTATCAACATCATCAATCAATTGATTTTTTTTTTTGTTGTTTTTTAATTGCAAATTAATATTTCACTGAGTATTTAAAGAAAAAATGACAAAATTGTCATCCTTCGTTTCGTGGACTTTATAATCAAAAGTTTAAACAACCGTTTAAGTCTGGAAATAACCTGCTGAAAAAAGAACGCCCCCTTGGAAGGTTACACACACAATTATCGGGGAAAATAGAATGGTATTTAGATGAAGAAGTAGTTATTTAATTATAAAAAAATATGACGCTTAGTCAGAACCAATTAAAAATTTCTAATTATGAAATTTCCCCTAACTAAAGTAAATGAGTTCTTTAAACCTACCGATACCAAAGAGGGAATAACTTCATTATGGGGCCAGTTTGGAGTGGGAAAAACCACCTTAGCGCTCCAAACAGCTTATAATAACGCGTTAAGTGGCTCTAAGGTAATTTATATATATAGCAAACCAAATTTCCCTTACATTAAAATTGATTCTGTTATTGAAAACGATTTAAATGAAGTATTGAATAATATATTGTTTAGTAAGCCAATAACTTTTGAAGATTTATATAAACTTGTTTTTATTTTAGAATTTATTATTATTGATGATTTAAAAAACGGTGATAGAACTTATAATTTAGTTATAATTGATTCAATAACCGATTTATATGGATTAGAATTACAACGAGATAAAAAAGGAAAAAATTTCATTCTGAATTATAAGTTAAATCAAATGCTAGCTAGCTTAACTTTTTTAAATAAAAAATATCACATTGATGTTTTAATTGTAAATGAACTTAGCAGAAAAACTCAAGAGGGCCAAACTTATGAAGTGGAACGCGGCGGTAATGTTATGGAATATTGGGTAAAAAGATCTATCAAAATTGAACGAACGGATAAATTAAACCACCGTAAGTTTTTTTTAATGAAAGGAAAAAGTAAGAATTCGCTTGTATTTTATTCTATATTAAATAAACAAGGTTTTAAAGAAGAATAAAATGAAGAGATTTATTTAAAAATCTAATAATCCCTATTTCAATTAAATATTCTTTGAAAATTTTAAATGTAACTATTGATATTCTCTTTAGAAACACACATTTCTTATTTAACTTTTTACCATTAAAGCAAAAGAAACTCCCCTCCTTTAGGTGAGGGATGAGATTTGCAACAAATCATAATAAAAATATAAAAGATTATGAATAATAGCTCATTATTTTACTTCGAACAGTTGAGTTTAGAAATATACCCCAAATAAGTCGTTATAATGAGCGAGAAAAGAGAAAATGTGAAATTGTCAAAATGGTTGGATAAAAACATCCCTCACTATTTTTCAAATAAAGGCGATTTAATAGAAATTATAGAAATTATTGCTGAAGCAACCATCCCTATCCGCGGGTTATTGGAAAAGGGCATCACCTCTCGCGAAATTGAGCAGAGAATGAATATTGAAAAGGTAAAAGAAAAGACAAAAAATGTTTACGGCGAATCCCAAATTCACGAAGATGTATTAACGCACAGTATAATATTAAAAGCACTTCAAGAAAGCGATACAGATTTTCTTTTTGTTGCTTCTGAAGAAGCAGAGCCTGTTTTAAGCGACGGAAAGTTTGGTATAACGATCGATCCTGTTGATGGCTCTTCAAATGTTATAGTAAATAGAACTGTTGGGACGATTGTGGGAATTTATGACGGGGCGGGGCGCATTGTATGTAGTTTCTATGTACTTTATGGGATTTATACTAACTTAATCTTAGCGCTTAATGGACAAGTTGCTGAATTCATTTTAGATACATCACCTTATAGCATGACTTTTTACCATTATGTCTTTCAAGAATTAAAGTCTTTGCCCAACAAAGAAGAGGGGGGCATTAGATGTCTTGGAGGTGATTCTACGGAATGGTCAGATAAATGTAGGGCTTATGAACAAGTATTAATTAATCATCATTTTAAAAATCGCTATAGTGGAAGCTTTGTTGGTGATTTCCATGCAATAATAACTTATGGTGGGATTTATTCATACTTTCCTTCACCAAAACCAAAAATTCGCGTATATTATGAGTGGCTTCCGTTAGCTTTTATCATCAAAACTTTAAACGGAGAATTTTTAATTATTGGAGGTACTGAAGACCCTAACAAAGTGAAAAAGATTGAACATATTGAGCCCTTAACTAAGACTAATGTGAATAAGATACATGATATGACTTCTGGTGGTTTGCTAGGGAGTGCAATACCTGTTAACCTCTTTTTTTCGCTCTAAAAGAGTATATAATTTTGTCTAATTTATTAATTAACTTGAGCAAAATGACTAATCTAATATGAAGATTGGAAATCTCAACCTAAATAATAACAAATATGTCAAAAAACAAGAAGGTTCTGTAGAATTCTATTTATATAAGAATGACAATGATAGTATACCTTCCAAATCAATGGGTGTTTTTTATAATGAAAGAATGGAAATAAATCGAGATATTTCAATCTTAGCTATACTAACTTATAATAAACTGATTAATCGAGATTCGTTGGTAATGGTAGATTGTATGGCTGCTTCGGGCATAGGCTCTATTAGATTGTTAAAAGCTTCCAATAACTTTAAAAAAATATTTATTAACGATATTAACCCGATAGCCGTAAAACTTATTAAAAGAAATTTAAAGCTAAACGATTTAGAAAAAAATACTCAAATCTTTTCTTCAAACAAAGATGCCA
Organism: Promethearchaeota archaeon Loki_b31; assembly: GCA_005222975.1. GTDB lineage: Archaea > Asgardarchaeota > Lokiarchaeia > Sigyniarchaeales > SOKP01 > SOKP01. Next base: position 22,896 of record NJBI01000039.1, on the reverse strand, counting down.
ATTTATTATGCATAGAAATCGCGCAAAAATCGTGCGTAATTGGAGAAAGAAAGATTGAAAGCCCCAATGTAATCTCAATTGATCCTTTTGGCACTCCAAACATATATATTGATTCTGCATTTAAATCGATTAAAAAAGAAAATGGATTGTTATGTGTAACGGCCACGGATACCGCAGTATTATTTGGAGTAAAACCAACGGCTTGTATTAGAAAGTACATGTCTAAACCACTTCACACGGAATATTGTAAAGAAATTGGAGCAAGGATACTAATATATTATATTTCAAGAATCGCTAATGTTAACAATTTAGGAATAATTCCGTTGTTAACTTTTTATTCTAATCACTTCATAAGAATTTTTGCTCTTACATATAAAAGCAAGGCGAAGATTTCTAAGGACTTATCAAATAGTTATGGATATATTATCCATTGTAACAATTGCGGGTATCGTTCGTCTGTTTTAAACGATATTTTAACGATTCCTCAAAAATGCCCATCATGCTTAAAGGAAGAACCATTATCATATTCTGGCCCCCTATGGATTAAAGAATTACATAAAGGATATTTTCTTGAAGAAATAATTCAATTAAATGAAAAATTCAATTTTAAGAGTAAAAATAGAATAAGAAAAATTTTTGGATACGCATTAGATGAAATAGGTATGCCCGTTTCTTATTATAACATACATAAATTATGTCAACAATTAAAGCTCCCATCAATTCCCAAAATCGAAAAATTAATTGAAGCAATTGGCGAAAGTGGTTATTCAGCATCAAGAACTCATTTTGATTTTATATCAATTAAAACAAATATGGGAATTAATGCGTTAAAAAATATATTAAAAAATATAATAAATTAAATAGGAATGTGGACCATGCCAAAGGCAGCAGAAGAACATAAGAAAGACGCCGTGTATAAACAAGCTAAACGTAAAGGATATAGAGCCCGCTCAGCGTTTAAATTACTTGACTTACAAAAAAGATTCAACCTTTTTAAAAGGGCTTTTTATATATTGGATTTGGGTAGCACCCCGGGTTCATGGCTTCAAGTTGCGAAGAAATTTGCTGAAGAAAATTTATTGAAATATAACGATAAATATTATCACCGAGATCATTATAAAATTATGGGTATAGATATAAAAAATATAACGCCTATTGAAAATATTAATACAGTTCGAATGGATTTTACTACACCTGAGTTTCAAATTGAAGTTAAAAAATACTTCGAAGGAGAAAAACTAGATCTTATCTTATCTGACGCCAGTATCAAAAAATCAGGTAATAAATTTAGTGATCAAGCCATGCAAATAAAACTCTGTTATAAAATTCTTGAACTTACAAAATTTTTAAAATTTAAGGGAAACTTCGTAATAAAAGTATTTCAAGGGGCTGATTATGATGATTTTTACAAAAAAATGAAGCAAAACTTTACGATCGTTAAAAGCCTAAAACCAAAATCATCTAACAAAAAGAGTAATGAAATCTATCTAATTGGGTTAAAGAAAAAATAATTATTCTAGCGATTCTGATTGTATTTCTTCAAAATTTGCTTTGTAGATTTGTCCGTCTATGGATGTTTTAACCCATTGAGTTAACCAAGGACAATGCAATGGATTAAATTGGTCGAGATTTGTGTTATTACATTTACCCGTAAAGGGACAAGTTAAACATGGTTGATGTGAAAAAATATCTAAAATAAAATCATTATTATTTTGGTTAACATTAATATCTTTTACTTTAACATCAATTTTTTCAATTATAGTAATACGCTTTACCCAAGAAGCTTCCAATAATTCGCGATTTACGTCAATTTTATCTTGTAAATATAGAGTGCCTAAGATTTTATCGAGTTCCATTCGCTTTTTGTTTGTAAGCTCTAATAACTTATGAAAAAAAATATCTCTTTCTTGATTAATAATTCTAAGAACCATTTTCTCATCTTTTCTTAAACTGCGCGTTCCTTCTTTCTTTCTTTCTTCGATCCTTTCTAACCTTCTTTCAACATCAGACTTATCGGATTCTTCTGAACCCTCGATCCTCTCCTTTACTTTGCACTTGTGACGACTAAGGTAAGCGAAACTATTTCCACAATAGGGACAAACTTCTTTTTTTTTTGCCATTTTAAAAGAACTTAAAATATTTTATAATAAATTATATAAAAACAAATCTTAAAGTTAATATATTTAATAGTTTATGTTTAATCAAAAATTAATTTTACGATTTAATTATTGCTAAAATAATTAATAATTATTAGAACCAAGTTTTTTGAATTTATGAAATTAATAGTAATTACACAATTTAATCAGCTATAAGATGAAATCAAACAAATCAAGCACGGTAAATTTAAAAAAATCATTGATTATTGGTACAAAAAAGATTATTAGCGAAATCGAAAAAATTAAACGAGAAAAATTTAGCATTTCTACTGGTTCAAAAAATATTGACGATGTTATTGGTGGTGGGTTTCATTCAAACAAAACCTATATAATTTTTGGGGCGAACAAAACCGGAAAAACTCAATTATGTCATCAGTTATCTGTTCAAGCATATCATAAATCCTTTAAGTTGATCTATTTAGACACAGAAAACACATTTCGCCCCGAAAGGATAAAAGTATTGGCAAAAACCCAAGAACTTGAAAGCGAGAAGATTTTAAAGAATATTTTAGTATCCAAAATCATGAGTAATCCCGCTTTTTTACTAAAATTAAACGAGATAGAAGATGTAATCAAACAAAATAATGCAAAAATACTTATCATTGACACTATCAATAATTATTATAGATTTGAGCTTAGTGATAAAGAAGTATCATTTTTTCGAGCTAAAACAAGGTTTTTGAAGATTTTGGAAAAAATTAATAATCTTACTCGTAAATATAATTTAATTACAATTTTAACCGCTCAAGTTACTCCAAATTTTATTGAAAACTCAATTATAAGGGAACTCCCTGTAGGATTGCGATATTTGAATCATTATTTCTCTGAAGTTTTATATTTAAATCGTAAAGAAAGTGGGACGGGTTATCTACATTTAATAAATTCTCATCAATTTCCTGAAAGGAAAACGCGTTATATGATTACGAATAACGGAATTGAGGAATACAAAATTTGAAATTTAATTCTCAAGAATTTTTTCTTTAAACATTTCCAATGTTAGATTTTTAAGATTATCAGAGATAATTTCCGAATTGATTATATACACGGGATTTTTGATTCTGTTCAATAACCATTCAACAATTTGTAAAGCATATTGTAACTTTTTCAACTTGATTGGACTAGCCTTATGATTTTTTTGTATTTCTGGTTTACTATATTTGCCTATAATGTCGTTAAAGTCCATACCTATAAGATATAATTCGTGCTTAGGTAAAAGTAAAGACGATATAAAAGATAGAATCCTGTCGCCATCAGTGAAGCCGCCAGAATTAACTAGATTTTCAACTGGGTCTACTTGGGTTGTTCCTATCACATTTGGAAAGTTGATTATTTCGCTCTTAAAATGTTTTAGGTTAATTATATTATCTCCGTGAGCATGGACTATTATAAACTTGGAATGGTTAAATTCTCGCTTAGTAATACCGTCTAAGTCAGTAAAAATTCCATCTATTTGAATTTTCCTTTCTGTTAATAATCGAGCAGCTCCATCCGCAGCTAAATTCACCCATTTACTGAAATTTTTTTTGCCCTGTAATTTTAGAATGTAATCAACAGTTTCTTCAAGCGAAGGGCCACATCCATAAATGAAAATTCTCTTCTTCTTTTGAATAAAGCATTTAAAAGAAAGTAGCACACTCTCAAGTTTCCAATTTTCACTTTTTTCTTCTAAAATTCTAGATAAAAACTCTCTCGCTTCACAATCTTTTTGATAGTTAAAATTAAAATCTTGCAGTATCTTAATATACCACTGTTTAAATTCAACAAATGAATCTATCTGTTTCTTAAGTGAATGTTTCATTTATACCGTTATTTTGTTTTTAAAAATTTTTCTGAATAAAAAAATTTTAAATCTATTATATAATTAGTTTTATCATACACTTAAATTCGATATTATAAAAATTTATAAAATTGTAAACAAAAAGTTGAATATAACATGACGATTTGGTATACTAAAACCCATCAATGGTATAATGATGAAAATGGTGAAGTAGGACTTACTCCTTTTGCAGCTGAGCAATTAGGCGAAATCTCTTTTGTTGATGTTGATGCACTTGAAGGTGCTGAACTTACTCAGCTAACTATGGATGGAGATGAACCAACCTCGGATCCAATTGACGCCACAGTTGAGTCAAGTAAAGCTGTTGGAGATATATATAGTCCGGTCTCTGGAACAGTTAAAGAAGTAAATGGCGATTTGATGGACGAGCCTGAGAAAATTAACGAAGATGGCTTCTCTGCTTGGTTATATAAGATCGACGCCTCAAATTGGGACGCAGAGAAAGGCAATTTATTAGACGAAGCCGCCTATAAAGCGTTTACAGACTCGCTTAAATAAATCAAGTTTTTAGTCTTACTTAGAAAATTTATAATTTTTTCTTTTTTTTATTTTTCTGTAAAAACTTATGAACTACTTCAATAAGTTCAACTTGAGAATTAATGGATTTACTTCTAAAAATGAGTGTTTTTCCCCAATGGCATCTGAGACTTAACTATTTAAAGCTTATTTTAATAAATATAAAGAGTTTTATTCTATTTAGGGTAAATACCGGTATTATTATCACGATAATTTTTGATCAATCATTGCTTGTAACGTAGCAAAAGCAATTAAAATTAAAAGAATCCCTACAATTAAATACCTTATTGCAATATTCTTGTTATAAACATATTGAGATGCTTGGTATAAAAAAATAAAGCCTAAAGAACACAAAAAAATAAAAATTGAAGCGACAATTCCTTCAATTATAAACGATTCATTAATGTCAGGATAAAGAAACATAGGTGCCCCCGATCTTGGATCAGATCCCATTGCTGGTGGGTTTCTAATTATTAAATATACAATTCCAGTTTGTAAAAGGAACAAAGCAATATAAACCACTATCGCAGCTATTGATTTTCCTGGAAGAGGCATATCCATTCTAGGCCTTTTTATATCAGGAAACAATAATTTAGGTTTTCTTAGTGTTTTACCAAAGACCCAAGGAGTTTTATCTTTGATTTTTTCAAAAACAGTCTCTGAACCAATTACTTCTTCTTTAACAAGCTTTGTTTTCGTGCTTCTTTCCTTTCGCATAATAATCTTAGAATTTTATTTTCTTTGTTTTATAAATTTCTTTTGAATTAAAATTTTTTTAAAAAAGAAATAATTATTCAAGTTATTTAATCTAAATTTTTAAGTAAAGTTACTAAAAATTTCCAGACTTTCTCTACGCTTCTTATCTTTAGCCTTTCGTCAGGAGAATGGCCTCCCAAAACATCAGGACCAAAAGATATCATTTCCATCTCTGGAAAATGGTGGCTGAAATAGGAGCATTCTAATCCCGCGTGTATTGCTTGAATTATAACTTCTTCGTCAAATAGTTCTTTATACACCGATTTAGATATGCTCGTAATTTTTGATTCAAAATCCGGTGGCCAACTAGGATATTCAGTATCAATATTTTTATTGAATTCTAAGCCAGACATCTTCAATAAAGTTGTAAATTTTTCATGGATAACATCTTTGGAATACTGGACCAAACTCCTTTGACTTATTTGAAATTCAATAAAATTTTCATGTGTTTTTATCGATGCTAAATTAGAAGACGTATGAACTAACCCTTTACTCGTCGGATGTAGAGAAATAGGTCCGTTAGGCATCAAATATAACAAATTTAACAATTTATCTTGAATTTCTTTAATCAATACGAGATCGTCTGTAAATGCGTCTAATTCTTCGAAAGAAAACTTAAAATTTGGCTCGATTTCATTATACAATTTTTGAATATTTAATTTCAACTTTTTTATATAAGAATCAATTTCTGAAAACTCATTTTTATTTATGAAAATAATAGCACGACATTCTCTTGGAATAGCATTCGATAGATTACCCCCTTTTAAAGAATTGAGATAAACTTTATATTTTTTATTCAATTTCCATAAAATTTGGGCAACTATTTTTAGCGCATTACCTCGACCTTTATGAATATCTCCGCCTGAATGCCCCCCAACTAAACCAGTCACGGAAATTTTAATTGGTGTTAAATTAGCATCAATACTCTTTGACTTTGTTTTTTCTCTTTTTATCTTTACAGTAAATGTTCTACCTCCCGCACAACCAATTGTGAAACGGTCATCTTCTTCCGAATCAAGGTTTAATAGATATTTTCCTTTAATCAGGTCTTTACTTATTTGACTCGCGCCTGTAAGGCCTCTCTCTTCATCTACAGTAAATAATAAGTCCAAATCAATTGAATCAAAATTTAAACTCCCATCGTGGATTTTCTTCATAATAGCAAGCTGATACGCGATCCCCACGCCATTATCTGCTCCCAATGTTGTTCCTTCCGCAGTAAGCCATCTTTCACCTTCAATTTCAACGATTTTTAATTTTAATGGATCTTTAGAGAAATCGTGAATAACATCTTCATTTTTTTCACACACCATATCCATGTGACTCTGCAAAACTACTCCTAATCTCCCAGAATTAGACCCTATTTTGGACGGAATTCGCACAACTATATTTTTTACTTGGTCAACCTCAGTTTGAAAACCTAATTTCTCAGCTTCTTTTTTAATGTATTCTCTCATCTGATCTTCATGAGCTGAACATCGAGGAATTTTTGTGATTTGATAAAAATAATGCCAAAACTCTAAAGGCTCGCCAAGGTTTTTTAAATTTTCCATAATTCTCGCTTCCAATGAAAATATAAATATGAATTATTTTTTATTACTTAATAAAAATAATATTTAATTCCTTATAATATTAATAAAAGAGGTAATTTAATGAGTAGTTGGAAGGATCTCTATTCTGAAGTTAAACGGCGTAAAATGGAAGCGCTTGATAAAAAAGATGTTGTAAAAGCAGTCGAGAAGCACGGCAGAATACTCGCGGTTGAAGGTCGCTATGAAAAACCTAAAAAAGTAATAGATCATATGTATGCGGCAAAACATATAACTATTAAACCTACTGACATCATGAAGCATAATTTAAGTGATTACGATGTCGTGTTGATAGGATGTCCTGGAGATAAAATCCCACATTCTGCTTTCTCTAAAATTAGTGAATATGTTTCGCTAAAAGGAGGGTGGATAATAACAACAGACTGGGCCATAAAACATATTGTGGAAACAATATTTCCGGGTTATATCCGGTGGAACAGAGAAAGAACTGCCGACGCTGTTGTTGCGTGTCAAATTCTTGAACCAAATCACCCTTTCTTAGATGGAGTAATAAGTGAAATACAACAAGCAAAATGGCAAAAAAAGTCGTCAAAAAACACTAAAAAAACCGAATTTAAGTGGTGGCTTGAAAATAGATCTTTTCCAATTCAAGTTCTTAATCCCTCCGTACGAGTTTTAATCGCTTCTTCGCGAATTCAGCAAAAGTGGGGTGAAGCTCCCGTTTTATGTTATTTTGATCATGGTAAAACTGGAGGTCGTGTTATACATTTAATTTCTCATACTCATCTACAAAAAGGCGGGGCAAAAGGTAAATACGCGTCAGCTTTAATATTAACAAATATTTTAGACGAGAAAGTTTCTTTAAAGATGGGACTATCTAAAAAACCTGCTCAGGGTTACGTTTCAGACTGGGAACAACCTCAACCTTATTCTCAACAACAAATGGTTACACCCTCTCAAGATAGTTCGTTTTTAACCCCTTCTAGTGCAAATGCGGGGTTAACAGGGACTTCGCAAATAGTTGAAGTGGATGTAAATAGTAGTAATTTTTCTTTTGCAAATAAATGCAGTTATTGCGGCTACGATTTTGGTGATTACACCGGTAAAATATACATGTGCCAGGCATGTGGTACAAATTATCACGAAAACTGTCTTAATATGCAGATTAATGAAGGAACTTGTAAAAATTGCGGCAAAATATTGCTTTGGTAAATTGTGAATTAAAATAAATCTCCATAGAAATTTTAATCCGTTAGGATTGTATTACACCGATATATCTTGGAATATTTCGGTAATATATACAAATTTTCGTGAAAGGGGTGTTTCACGATCTGAAATATTAAATAGTTAACTTCGGGTGGATTTGGGTTACATTACAGATAAAACTGATAAAAGTGGTTGGATACCATTAAAAAATGTTAAAATAATTAAAAAAAATTTAATATAAAAATAAAAAAAAAGAGTTTTCTAAAAAAATCTATGAAGAATTTATTGAATTTTAATCCTCAGTTATTTCGATGCATTCTTCAGGGCATTGTGTTTCACATGCTCTGCAACCAACGCAATCGTCTCTATTGTCTTCGATTATATTTACTTTTCCACCCTCAGGTTCGCCAAAGTTCTCGCTTGGGCAGACTTCATAGCATGTTCCACATCCGGTGCAAGCATCCATATCAATTTTGATTCCGAATCCCATAATTTAATACCTTTTAGTTGTTTTTGTTTCTTTTCGAAGTTTTTTTTTCTGACTATAGATAAATTAATTATCTTTGATATTGAGAATTGCGTAAAAAATTTAAATTTCTTTCTTATTTTGAAATATAAAAAAAAAGAATTATTTATTTTTTTGTTGTAGAAAGAATAGGATTGTATTAAGAACACCACCGACTACGGTACCATAAAAACCTAATTCGGGCCACCATTCATAAGCGCTATAAGTTATTCCAAAAGAGGCAAGTCCAATAATAGCAAAGATCCACGTTAATATTGCTAAATGCATACCGTATTTGGTAATATCTTTAGGAATGAATTTATTTGGTAGCAATTCGTTTAAAGCAATGATTATTTGAATCGCGAATAATATTAGAATTAAGTATTGAAATTAAATCAACAGATGTACTATATTCACAATCCAAACACGAAAATCTATTGCTATAACCAGTTAAGAAGAAACCTGCGAAGGGACCTATTATTTCCGTAATTATTGCGATGATACTAAGAACTAAAATCAATAACGAAAAAGGATCTATATTTCTTTCTTCTGACATTTCTTTTCACTCAACAAAATTTTATTTTAAATTTATTCTTAATTTATTTTAAATCTATTTATAATTATATTTTATTAAAAATAATTTCTGTTTCAAATAATTAACTCCTAATAAACTAGTGTAAGTAAAGTAGATGTAAGAATGGTTAATATTAAAGAACAATGGGCTTTCCATTCCAGTGAACCGATTCTTGGGATTGAAATAGGAGATGTCAATAATAACAGCCAAAATGAAATTATAGCATTCTCTAAATCTGGGAGACTTCTTATTATTTCACTAAGTGGTAAAAAAATAACCGAATTAGAAATCTCAGAGAAATCCTCTATTTGGCAAGCAAAAATATGTGATATTGATCGTGACAATAAAAGCGAAGTTATCTTGGGGGGTTTAGATGGTTTATTAAGAGCGTTTAAATGTAGTCCCTCCTACGATTTGAAGCCTTTTTGGGCACATCAATTTGGTGCATCTATTAGCGGGTTCTTGTTTGAGGACATAAACAACGATAACATAGACGAAATTATCGCGTATTCGATAGATAAAAGCTTAAGAGTTTTAAACCCTATTAATGGTTCTTTAATATGGGGACAAATTTTTGAAGATGGAATAGGTGACGCTATAATTTATCGAGATCCTGCTGACTTTAGAACAAAGGAAGTAATTGCATGTGGAAACGATGGATCACTCAGAGTTTTTAAGGGAAAAGATGGAGATTTAGTTTGGTTTAAACGATTTAAAGATAAAATTCGTTGCGTTTCGATTTTCAAATTAAAAAATAGAGAATTGTTTGTTTGTGGAGGAGACGATAAAAAACTTCACTTAATTGATAAACTTACTCAAGAAGAAATTAAATCAATTCAATTCGATGATTATGTCTGGAAATGTTTTTCGTTTCTTCATAATGACGAAAATTATTTATTAGTAAGTACCTATTCGTTTGAATATTTTGACGAGTCTTTTAATATCGAAGATATCGAATTCAGCTCAAAACTTATGTGTTTGAATCAAAAATTAGAAAAGAAATGGGACATAGCGCATATAAATACGGAATGCTTGATTCAAACTAAAATAGGATCGAATAGTTATATTGTTTTAGGAACAACTAAGGGGAAATTGTTGATCATTGACGAAGTTTCTGGCAAAATTATTACTAACATTCAAAAAAAATCGTGTTTAAACGACCTAAAATACGATTTGAAATCAAATATCTTAATTACCTGTCACGATAACGGTTCAATATTCGCTTACTTTTTAGCGGAGTCTTAACTTTGATATTTGAATAAAATTTTTTTAAACGAATAACTATGTGTCGTATGTTTTTTCAGTGTTCGCTTGAACCCTTTCAAATTGATTTTAAAATTTTAAAGAAATTTGTAACCTCGTGCCATTGGCATTATTTAAGGAAGTATAACCTTTTTGGGCACCATGGATTGGGTTGGGGCTTCGCTTATATCTCTGAAGATGACAACAAACTCGTAGTAAAGCGAGATATAACTCAAATTTACCACGCGGACTGGAAAAACCTCACTAAGATTAAAACTCGTTTCCTTTTAGTCCACGCGAGAAAAACTCTCCCTTGGAAAAAGAACTTTAGAGATGTACATCCTATCGATATTGGTGAGAAATATATCATAACTCATAATGGAATTATAAAAGGCTTTCCAGATAAAAAATTAAAAAACCCAAAATTGGAAAGAATTTATAGTAATACTAACTTGGACACTCGAAAATATCTGTGTGCTATTATTGACGAACTACAAGAAGGTAAAAGTTTAAAGAATACCTTAGAATCCCTTTTTAAAGAGATTGAGATAGGTGCTGGCGCGAACGCATTTCTATTTAATTCGCACACCTGCAATGTCATCATTAATCATAAAACTAATTTTAACGGCAGGCACCACACCTTATTTTTAAGTAAAAAACAAAAAGAAATCCTTGTAAGCACTACTCCCTTAACTGATAATGCGAAAGAAATTCCTAATTACTCTTTAATTCAAATTGATTTAAATAACCTAAACCTGAATGCAATGAAATTAGAATTTTAGGTATAAATATATAATTTTAAATAAAAAAAAAATAAAAAAGGTTAATTATGTTCTTTCTACTCTCCAGATTCTTCTTCAGCAGCTAATTCTTCCTCTAATTCTTCCAATGGAACGGGTGCCGGCGTTTAACTTGAATCCAGCGAAGTGCTCGAATACTGTAAGCATGCTGTACCCGATCCATATAGCAATAATCGCTATTAATAATACCATAATCCAGAGAGGTAGAACAGTGAATAATCTCCAATCGAGCCAATCGACACCCCCTATGAATCGGAAGGCAGCGTCCCAATCTGGGTTCTTACCAAGAGTGTCAAACCATAAATCAACGACGCTTCCCATGGTATAAACTACCGCGATAAGGATACCAAGGAGCATGACGATTGCGCCAATTATCTTATCTTTTGCCATTATCAATACCTTTGTTTATTTTAAGTTTTTAGTATATTTTTTCAAGCATGTTTAAGTTGCTTAATATTATTTTTAAAATTATATTAAATTAAAACCATTCGTTAAGAATCATTTGGTTTTAATTGTGATGTTTCATAAATTGATAATATAAAGCGAAGAGAGTTCGAAAAATCGCGATTTTAAAGTGGTAAAATTATGTCAAATAACAACCAATATGTTCTAATTATTGGTTCGAGTAATATGGATTTAAACATATACTCGCAAAGGTTACCGGAACCAGGTGAAACTGTAACTGGGGGTACATTTAAGCAATTCCTGGGAGGAAAAGGCGCGAATCAAGCGGTAGCTTCTGTGAGATCTGGGTCTAATACTATTTTTATTGGTAAGGTCGGCATAGACTCGTACGGAGACCAAATGATTTCTCAATTAAACAACGAAGACGTGGACATAGAACATATTATAAGGGATCCTTACGAATCGAGTGGAATCGCTTTTATAATGATAGACGAAAACGGAGAGAACATGATTAGTGTAGCGCCCGGGGCAAATTTCAATTTAACGCCAGAAGACGTTCGAATAAATTCCGAAGTCATAAAAAAAGCTAACGCTTTGATCGTTCAGATGGAAATTCCCATTGATTCAATTGAAGAAATTTTTAAAATAGCAGTTCAAGGGAAGGCTGTAAAAATTCTTAATCCTGCGCCGTTAAAACCAATTAGTTTATCAATTTTGAGAAATATTGATGTAATAATCCCCAACGAGGGAGAACTACTACGTTTACATTCGCTTTTAAATCTTAAAGAGTTAGTTGGCGAATCTAAAGGTAAAATTATTCAAGCTTCAAAAGATATTTCAAAATTAGGAGTTAAAACAATCGTAACTACATTAGGCAGTAGAGGATGTATGATATATAACGCTGCAGAAGATAAAATTACTGAGATACCCGCTTTTAAGGTTAAACCCGTTGATACTGTAGGCGCTGGAGATTGCTTCAACGGAGTTTTAGCAAGCAAGTTAAATCAAGGGGAAGATTTAATCACTTCGGTAAAGTACGCAACAGTGGCTGCCTCAATAGCAGTAACGAGGAAAGGAGCGCAAGAATCAATGCCATTTATTGATGAAATTGAAGCACGCTTCAAAAAATATAAAGATATTTACGTGATATAGACGATATAGGTGTTAAAAAGATGTTAGAAGAGATAATTCAACCTGAGAAAGGCACAAATCTTAGAAAAAATGGGCAAGAAGAACTAACAATTCTGATAGATTCAAATGCATTAAAAAAAATATTTCTTATAAATGGAACTACTTTTTTTACTCAAAATTTAAGCATGTTTAATCTAGTTGTCAAACCAAACAATTATTACATGGTAATTAATAAAGGAAATGAGGAAATTAATGTAAAATATAGTATCGATATTTCTAGTCATATAGTAATTTATGAACCTTATATGTACGAATCGTCTAAAAAAGAAACTCTTAACCCAATTCGATTTAGCAAGAAATATAACGTTCCAGATGGATACATCGACACTTTAGCTAAGTGGTACAGTATTAAATTCACATACCCTGATTATAATTTAATATTTATTAAACCGAAGATAGGAATCTCCATCCAAACTCATAAATTTAGAAGTGAAACATGGAAAGTATTGAAAGGCAAACCAATAATAATTAACGGGAATAAAGTACATTATTTTGTCGAAAATGGAATAGAGTTTTTAAACGCAAAAATGACTTACCACTCCGTTATAAATCCAAATAACAATCCTGAACAATTTGTTTTAATAGAAGAAAAATGGAGTGGTGAATTCGACGAAGAAGATATAATAAGATCGTTCAACCCCAATAATTATCATTAATTATAATTCACGAAAGTAAGAATTTACTACTCATTTGATCCGATAAAATATGAGATTTTGAGATGATATAGTTTTCCTTGGAGTTCATATTCCAACCTTTTAAATTTTGTGTTTTTAGTTCCTTTGTTTTAATAAAATTAAAATTTGATAGATAACTTCTATCATTACACGAAGTAATAAAAGTGTAAAAAAAAACAATATAATTTAAATGGAACAAGTAGATTGGTGGAAATATGGCTCCAAATGAAGAACAGAACGATGGAAAACAAAAAGAAACGAAAACAGAAGATGCTGCAAAAGAATCTTCTAAAGAATCTGAAGAAGTAGAAGATACCAAAGAATTAGACCTTGCAAAAGAAAGAGATCGTCTTAAATTTCATTATAGAGGCTACACATTAGATCAATTAAAGAGAATGAATATGGACGCGTTTATTCAATTGCTACCAGCACGAGCACGAAGATCACTAAAAAGAGGATTACCTCCTAGACAGAGAAAGCTCCTTGAAAGACTAAGACGAGCATACAGAGCCAAAAAAAGAGGAAAAGATCTTCTTACGCGAACACATGTGAGAGATATGTTGATTTTTCCTGAGATGGTAGGTTTGAAAATAGGCGTCTATAACGGAAAACAATATGAAATTGTTGATGTAAAACCTGAAATGATTGGACATTACTTAGGAGAGTTTTCACTCACTAGAAGGCGCGTTCAACATGGTTCCCCCGGAATTGGGGCCACACGTTCAAGTAAATATGTTCCTTTAAAGTAATCAATATTATAATAATATAATAAATAATTGAGATGATATAAAATGCCTAACTGGGGTTATTCCTTTAGCGAAGAAAAATACGATGTAGATAGATTGGCTAAAGCTTCAGGGAGAGATTTACGGATAAAGCCAAAACCCTCAAGAGAAATTTGTGCCGTGATAAATGGTATGAAATTGGACCAAGCTAAAAGGTTTCTTGAAAAAGTTATCCAGTTAAAACAATCAGTACCTTTCAGAAGACATAAAAAAAAACAAGCTCATAGAAAAGATTTAAAACAATTTAATTGGTATGCCGGTAGATATCCCCAAAAAGCTGCCGCAAGAATCTATGAACTTCTCACTTCCGTTGAATCCAACGCAGAGTATAAAGGTTTAGACATCGATCAATGCAGGATTATTCACGCTGCTACGCATAGGGGTCGAATCATAAAACGCTACATTGAACGCGCTTACGGTAGATCGACCGCAAAATATAGGCATTTAAGTCACGTAGAAATTGTAATTTACGAATTTCCAAGTTAATGAAAATAAATTAAAAAAAAGTTAAATATTAAAGATAATGACTCCCTTGGCAAAACATTTCATTGAACAGGGCATTAAGTTGATGCAAATAAACGAGTTCTTGCGTTCAGAGTTTGTTCGAGCTGGATTTGCAGGTATTGAAATGCAACAGACACCACTCGGCGTAAGAATAACGCTTAAGACTAGTCGTCCCGGCCTCGTGATAGGCAAGGGCGGCAAGCGCATTCAAGAGATTACAGACATCTTACAAGAAAAGTTTGACCTGGAATTACCCCAGATTGAGGTCGAAGAGGTCCCTAACCCCGATTTAAACGCCCAAATTATGGCTGAGAGGCTAGCGTATAGTCTCGATAGAGGCAGGCATTATAGAAGGGCAGGTTATTATATATTACGCAAAATAATGGATTCTGGCGCAAAGGGTACAGAGATTATCGTTTCGGGCAAGGTCACTAGCCAGAGGGCCAGGACGACGGTGTTTAGAGCTGGCACAATGAAAAAATCGGGCCAACCTGCTCAAGTAGGAGTGGACAAAGGAGTAGCCCAATGCGTTCAGAAGAGTGGAACTCTTGGTATCATAGTAAAAATTATGCAAGCG
The DNA here is from genome assembly GCA_005222975.1 of Promethearchaeota archaeon Loki_b31. Lineage (GTDB taxonomy): Archaea > Asgardarchaeota > Lokiarchaeia > Sigyniarchaeales > SOKP01 > SOKP01. The sequence continues at coordinate 7,618 of NJBI01000039.1, read as the reverse complement.
GACATAAGAATGGGAGACACAGTTAAAATTAATAATGAAGCACTAGCAAAAATGCAAGTTAAAAAGGCAGCAGAATTAGCCAAAACGAGAGCAGAGAAAGATTACGAAATTTCCGTAGAAGAAGGAGAGCTCACCGAAGTAGAAAAAGAATTATTCGAAGAAGTAGAAGAAGAAGATATTTCTGAAATTTCGCTAGAGCCAGAAAAAGAAGACGAAGAAAAAGATAATGAAAAGGAAAAAAAAGAAAAAAAGTTAAAAAAGTAAAAAAGAGTGTAAATGATGGATATTATTACCGCGGCAAAAATCCGAGAAATGGACGAACGAGAAAGGGAGCGAACCCTATTAACATTAAGAGAAGAATTAATGATGTTATATAGCCAACAAACGGGTGGTGGTATCGCTGATAATCCCGCAAAGGCAAAACTTTTAAGGAAACAAATAGCAAGAGTTCTTACAGTAAAAAATGAAATGAAAAAGTTGAATGTATAATGATAAGTCCAAAATATTTGATTTACCACGATTTAATTGGCTTTAAGGCGTACGCTAAACTTAAATCAAAATCAAATAGTACTACATTCTCGGATATTGGTATGATAATTGACGATACCCGAAATATGTTAATATCAGAAAAAAATAATACAATAAAAAAGTATATCAAAAAAGATTATATTTTTAGATTCAAGCTTGAAGAAGGAATGTTAGAATTAAATGGAACTAAAATTGTCGGCGTTCCTGAAAACAGATTAAGAAGTTTAAAAAAAAAGAAGTGGTTGAGAAAATAAAATGAGTGTTCGAAATATCGGTATTCCCGGAGTAAATCCTCCAAAAATGCGTGAATGTAGCGATAAGGATTGTCCATTTCACGGAAATACACGAATAAGAGGTAAGATTACTCAAGGAGTAGTGGTTAATAAAAAATCAAAAAACACTGTAATTATTAGACAAGATTATGTTCAATTTGTTAAGAAGTATCAACGATATGAAAGGCGTAACTCGCGTCTTGCATGTCATTTACCCGAATGTTTGACTGCCGAAATTCAAGTAGGAGATTTAGTGCGTGTAGGAGAAAGCAGAAAACTCTCAAAGACAAAAGCATTCATAGTATTAGATAAAATAAAGAGTGGGGCGATGTAGATGGGAACTAGAAGAAAAATGGGAAGAAAAGTGCAGATGAAAGCAAGAACTAGTTACGGTGTACAAAATGGTTCAAAAATTTTTATTACTGATAATTCTGGTGCAAAGATTGCACAAATAATTAACGTCGACCATGCAAAAACCCGTTTAAGAAGGTTGCCAAAAGCTTCTGTGGGGTCTGTTTGCACAGTAACCGTTAAAAAAGGTCGCCCTGACTTACGCGGAACTATATTGAAAGCTGTAATCGTTAGACAAAAGATGATATATAGGCGATTAGACGGCACAAGATTATCTTTTGAAGATAATGCAGGAGTTTTGATAACCAAGGAAGGCGATCCTAAAGGTACAGAAATTCGGGGCCCAATTGCGAGGGAAGCTGCTGAATTATTTCCACGTTTAGCATCCATTTCTTCATTAATTATTTAATTAAGATCATAAGGTTAAAAAGTATGAAAGCAAAATCAAAACAGCCTAAAAAGCAGCGGAAAGCGTTATTTACTCATAAGAATCATCAAAGATCAAAACTATTATCAACAAGAGTTGCCGATTTTCTAAGAGATGAGTATGGGATTAGAACACTTCCCCTTAGAGTTGGTGATGGGGTTAAAGTTGTGAAGGGTGAATTCAAAAATTTTGAGGGAGAAGTTATGGAGATCACGAAAAACCAGAGAGCAAAAATTAAGGAAGCAACTTTTGATAAAGCAGATGGAACGCAGTTTCATCCAGCTATTCACATATCGAATTTGGTAATAGCAAAATTCGCAAAAGAAAAAAAAATGGACCCCTGGCGGGCAAGTATGATTGACAGGAAATACGTTTTTGGATTAAGGGAAGAAGAGTTAAGAGCTCCAAAAAAACAAAAAGAGGAGGGGGAGAAATAGATGACTAGACATGGTGGTTCAAGAGCGTTAAAAAGACTCAACACGCCTAAATTTCTACAAATAAAAAGAAAGCACGGCAAGTTCTTTATGAAGCCATCATCTGGCCCTCATCCAATTAGATTCTGCTTACCTTTACTCCATATTGTCAGGGATCTTCTGAAGATAGTCGATAACCATAGAGAAGCGAAAAAATTAATAGGACTCGGTAATTTTAAGGTAGATGGAAGAGTAGTAAAAGATACAACATATCCAGTAGGTTTAATGGATGTGCTAAGTATAGAAAAAACGAACACACATTATCGCGTATTACCGGACTCACATCATGGATTAATTTTACACGAAATTCCTGAAGCAGAAAGCACATTTAAACTATGCAGGATAACACAAAAAACCACTTTAAAAGGGGGAAACATACAATTAAACTTGCACGATGGGAGGAATATTTTTATCAGTATTAAGGATCCAAAGAATCCTAAAGAAGATGTGTATCGGCGTATGGACGTCTTGAAAATCACAATTCCAGATCAACAGATTATTAAAAACCTAAAATTTAAGGAAGGTCACCTTGCAATTATCATGTCAGGAAAGAACATCGGACAGGTTGGAAAAATTATAACCATATTAAAACGATTTGGTCCGAAAGCAAGTACAGTCTCGATTCAACATGATGATTCTCATACAGAAACATTGTATGAGTATACGTTTATTATTGGAGAAGATCAATCCGAAATTTCAATGCCATAATATACATTTTTTTGTTTATACTAGTGTAAATTAATATGAAAAATCACAAATTATTAGGAATTAAAAGAAATCTGCATGGTCTATACCTATTTTTTTTAGATCTCTTTTAAGATCCTCATTTACAAATAAATATCTACCTAATATATTTAGAAGATCCTTTTTAATGTCTATAAAAAATTCTTTTAAAGCATTTAAATCAAACACATAATTCAGTTCAATAATATACTCGAAAGTTTTTAATAAATCACCATGTATCCTTATTAATTCAGCAAATAGATCATGTTTGATAATTCGTATATTTTTATAATTTGTATCTATAGTCCTTTTTTTATATTTCCTTGGCCATCTGGTTCCTACGATGAAAAATAATTTATGCTTTTTTTGATATTTCATAGCTTTAGCTTTAATGTTTTTTTCTGATACATCACTAGTATAGTCAAACATAAAACCATTTAGATTTCTTATTTTATCGCTATCTAAGCGCATTTCCCTTGCTAAATGTCTATTATGTTCCAATACTCTGTATAAATAATCATGAGATTTGACATTAAGGAAAAAATTATCAACTGAAACACCAGTGTTAAAATTTACAATTATTTCTGAATATATTTTTAAATCCATACTCCAAAAATGAATTGTAATTAAATGTTTGAGAATATTATGAACTACAGTCCCTAAATCAGCATAAGGGTCTTTAGGAAAACGATCATCATGGCTAAAATTTGTACATGCATGGTCAATCTCGTTTACAGAAATACGACCAACTGTACCATTACTCACTCCATGTTTTTTTGCAATTTGTCCCATTGTTCTAACATTAGGGTCGTCAAAATTCTCAATGTCTTTAATAATATCAAGCCTTGTCTCATAAGGAATTTTTTTCTTCCAAATAAGCAGGTACTCTTTGGGAAATGCTTCCTTAGCTATACGACTAATTGTATCTTTTGCATGAATAAATTGAATAAAAGAATTCTCCCTAATTTCTTTAATGGTTCTTGGTTTAATTCCCTTATTGTATTTATCAATTTCATTTCTTATTACTTCTGTTACCTGAATTTTAATATGCTCTGGAATACGCGGGATGCTCCATATTTCGTCATATTTTTCAGGGTTCACATTTTTTGCTATGGAAATTATATGATCTTTTGATTTAACCCACTTATCAAACTTTCGCTGAATTTCGCGTAGGGAATCTGGTGTCTTTCCTAAATCATATTTAGAAATCTCATTATTAATAGTTTCTATCAATTTTTCTTTAACCTCGAAAGGTAATCTATAAGCACCCCATATAAGTTTATAATCTTCGGGGTAGGCATTTCTTCCAATTTCACCAAGCTGACCCTCTGACATATAAAGCTGAAAGCCCTCTTTCCATATATCTCGTATTGACATAGGTTCACGATTGTTTTTATAAACATCGATTTCTTCTTCTATCCTATTTATTGCTTTATTTTTAATTTCAGGCGTAATCTTGACTTTAGTCCATATTTTACCATAATATTTTGGAAATTTCTCTTTGGCTATCTTTGCAATAACAGAAATAGACTTTACTCTTTCTTGAAAATCGTTGTGAATTCGACTTAATGATTTCGGTTTTATGCCATTCTTATAGTTTGAAATCTCTTTTTTTAAACTATTTATTATTTCTCTCATGACTTCATCTGGAAGAGGTAGCCTTGCCCAGATATCATTATATTCATCAGGAAATTCTTTCTTCCCAATGTAATAAATTGTATCTACAGAATTTATAACACTTTTAAATTCTTTATAAATATGTTCAAGAGGGGTTGCTGAACAGCCTGAATAAAAACTTTCAATTTCATTAGCAATTCTTACCTTTATATCCTTATACACTTCTTGTGATACTTTAGGTTTACTATACATTATTTTATAATCTTCAGGAAAGTAGGTTTTACCAATGTTTTGGATTGTTTTATCACTGAAATGCTCCTTAAACTCTTGATGTATCTGTGAGACAGATTTATGGGGCTCACCAAGATAAAATTTTTCGATTTCTTGTTCAAATCTACTTATAATATCTTTTTTGATCTCTTCTTTTATGCTGACCATTTTATTCTAATTCCATTTTTATTATATAAAGTTCTTTAATTTCAAAATTATTTTTATCATAACCTTTTTAAATATGTAGAAAAAATCTAAACTCGAAGTTCTGTCTAATTAAATAAAATTTCAGATTTATAAACTCTTGTTTTCTTCTTTTAAGCGATTTTGCCTTTATAAATATCTTTAAAAGTTCATTTAACATTTAGTATATAAACTTTGCGAAAAGTTTTTATATGAGATTTTCCCGTGAATAGTGAATACTACTGTAAACTATTTTTGATCAACAAAAATCAATCCTGAAATACACAATCGAAATTTGATCATGAAATGGTAATTACAAATTACAAAGAAGATTTGATTTTTATTTCGTTTACGCTTCTAAACGCAAAAAATAGCAATGCTTTTCATTAATGCAAAATTACCCCGTAAAATTGTGAAGAGGATCTCTCCTCTTGAAATGGAAGTAGAAGTATTGTAATTGCTAATTTTACAAGTCTCAAAATTTACCAGTAAATCAATCTGGAACTACATTTTTTGTTTAAATGCTTTTATACTTTAGATCATTTTATGAGTTTTTTATCAAATAATACAAAATGAAGAAATAAAAATGATTTACCAATGGAAATAACAGAACGGATTATTTTTAGAATACTGATCACGAACAGTTTGAAAAATTTTAAAAAAAAAAGTTGTTTATCAACTTATTAATTAATTCTAAGAGTATTTAGTTATGGTAAATATAGGGATTTAATTAATTTCATTTATAGAATTTCTTAATTAAAAATTCGATTAGCGAATCAACTTGAGCTTCATTTCGTTCTCTGTGGTATGTTTTCACCTTTCCCTTAGGACCCCTTTTTCTTGTAGATTTATAACAAAAAATCGATTTCTCTGGTAAATTCGATGTTTGCTGCTTCTTAATATTTTCTCCCCCACATGTATTAAATGCGGCAATTAATAGACATGGAATTGAGGTATCAATATCTTTTACAGTTTCCAGATTTTCTTTAACACTTTGAAAGGCCTCCATATCATCGATTCTTGTTTTTAATTGCGCTACTAATTTAACACAACTTTTATCAACAACAATTACATTATTTACGCTATACTTCAAATAGTTATCCTTTAATGCGTTATCGACTACTATTAAATCTATTTCAGCAGTTTCAATTGTTCCATTTATAATATTTCCATGATAAACAGAATATCCAGAAGGCAAAACTTTTTGAAAGAAGTTCCGCATTATTTCTTCAAAAAAATCTCCTTTTGATGTTGGTGATAGCTTATATATGTCCCTAATTTTTAGATATTCGTCGATATCTTCGAATAAAGATTCTCTTAATTTAAAAACATCCATGTTCTATCTTAGATTAAAAATATTTAAAATCCTATATTTATAGGCTTATTATATTACCGGTGGTATATGATAAAAATACCATAATTAACTACCGTAATTAATAATTAAAAAGTTAATAGTTCACACTGGTATGAACTATTTAGCAGTTTATAATCATTGAACTAAACTAGTCTTATTTATATAAAAATATTATTTTTATATAATAGACTTATTCCATTTCAAATGAATATCTGGAAGGACAATTATTCAATAAAGTAGAGGAAAAGGATAAGAATTGAAAGAGATCACACATAAAGGTTTAGCTCGATTAGTAGGATTATACGGATCTCATGCAATAGATTCAAATGACTTACAAATACTCGAATCTTCATCAGTAGAACCAGATGAAAAGAACAGGGAGGATTTAGGTAAAGGGATGTTCGAAGCGATAATGACTTCAATCGGATGGTTTGCTGACCATACTGCTAAAGCAAAGGAATTGTCGATCCAATATATCAATAAAGCCTCTGAAGCTTATAATTCTGGTGATCATTCTTGGTCTCGTTGGCTTGGATGGAGTTTTCATTTTATTACGGATTGGGCAACACCATACCATTCTTTAAAGTCAATGTATAGATATATATCAGACTCTAAGAGTGACAAATCTAATAAGGGGGCTGCTAATGATGACGGGTTCTTTTTAAATTTCTTAAAAGGTGTTTCTGGTCTTCTCAAGTTCAAAGTAGACCACGACAAGTTTGAAGTTATATGCGAAGAACGTTGGCAGCAAGACGAGCCTATTATTAAGGACAATTTCATCAAATTTAAGCATAATAGAATGTCTTTCGTAGATTTAGAGATATTTAACGAAATGATGGATGAATTACAGGTTAAATGTGAGAATTTACTCCTTGATTGGATTATAAATTGCACAGATCAAGAATTTGCTCAATATATGACTGATATAGCCATACTAATGGATGCTGCTTGCTGTATAGTCTTGGGGTAAAACCTAAAGATAATTCAATAATAGAAAATTGTAGTTTTATGTTATTAGAAAAATTGAAAAAGGAGAGAAATGGCAATATCCGAAAATGAGTATATAAAATTCATTGAAAATAGTATATCTTGGGGAAAAAGTTTTTCCTGCGTTATCTTGTATGAAAGTTTTGAGAATTTAGCTTGGTATGCAGCTTTAAGGATTGGAGAAATAATTACAGAGTATTTTAAGATTAAGGAAGATAAGGAAATAAATATTCATTTAGGCCTTAATATTGTTAGCATTACGACGCATTTAAACGAAATGAAAGATAATGACGTTTTGCTTTTAACTATTTATAACGCATTAAATAATTTCGCAAAACTATATAATAATTTAATCTCTGATAATGGCAATTTAAATATCCTAATAAATTTTATTAACGCACACTAAAATTTCTTAAAAGACTCAAAAAAGTAT
>NJBI01000006.1 GCA_005222975.1 Promethearchaeota archaeon Loki_b31 | reverse complement strand
CAAGTATTTTGATACAGATGTTGGCATGCTTACATAAATTATTGTTTTTCACAGATATAAACTTAGCGGTCATCCAATTTTAAATTCTTTTTGTCGATAAAGTTGGCGAAAAATTTAGTTTTTTTTTATTTATCTCATTTTCAGCAAGATTAAGTTTTGTTTTAAGCATGTTAACATCTTCAGGTTTATCGGCTATTTTTAACGCTTCCTCAAATATTTGATGAGCAACTAAAAAATTTTTTATGGCTAAATTTCTCTCACCACCATTTATTAAATAATGGAGTATAATTCTTTCTATTTCCCGAATTTCAGATTTTAATTTGGTCAGTTTGATATCTAACCTCCGTATCGACCTTCTCCGCAAAATATTCCAAAATATTTCGTCTTTATTTTTTTCTATCACTAATAACCAATTTTTCCTGCTTTTTTCCTTTTCATTTAATTTAATCGCAAGATTTTTAAGCTCTGTTCTTCTTTTTTGTAGAATCACACGAAAATCTTCATCGTCAGTGATTAATTTTTTATTTAAATTTTCTTTATCTATACTTCTATTTAATTCGTACACCTCTCTATGTAGCTTTATTGGTGTAATATAAATAAAATAAAGGTATAACATTCCAGGTAAAATTGACAATGTCATAATTAAAATACCAAAAAAAATATTAAAAACAGTAATACCAACCCCAACCGATATCCCCCCCCATATAAGGGCATATATAAGTCTACCAGTTTTTTTCCCTGCTCTTTTTCTTTCTTTTACCTTTTCTAACTTTCTTTCTTTTTTATTTAATTCATTCTCAAGATTTAATTTGATTTCTTCAATTTTAAAAATGAAGCTATTACCAACTTTAATTTCTTTTAATAAATCGTCTAAATTGATTTTTTTTTCTTCCATTCTATTTGAATCTCCTATTTATTCATTAAAAATTGTCTCCAACTTTAAATTCTGATAACCATTCTTTTTTGCCTTGAATAATGCAATTTTCTCGAAATTGTGGTATTAATTTGTAAGTATTCAATCTTCTTATTTTCCTCCTCTAATTTTTTACTTTTTTCATATTCTTTTATTAAATTTTTTTTAAAAGAAGATTAAACCTTTTTTTTGTCTTCTTCACTCCACTCATCGAATTTTGTAAATAATTCGTCGATTTTTCTCTCCATAACCAGAAATTCAATACCATTTGAGGAATCATCATAATTTGCGAATATTAATCTTTTATTTATTAAACTTATAACTATTTCCTTTACTTTTAATTGTGACATTTTAGCAGAGTTGTTAAATTGCTTTTCAATTTTATGATTAACTTTTTCAACTATTTCCTGTAAAAATATTCTCGGAAATTTTCCCGAAAATTCTATCAATGTTTGATAGACAATTTTAATTTTAATCTCTTCAATTTTTTCTTCATTAATATAATATAGACCGATTTTATTGGGTAAAGACTGAATAGAACCTTGAATAATTTTTTTTTCAATCAGACTATTTAATTTTTCTTTTATTGTGTCTTTGGCAGTTTGATAATATTTTTTTGGGTCGGCGTACTTGCCTTTTGATAGAAAATGTTCTGTAATCGTGCAAATAGCAATTTCTTTGTAAGGTTTTATGAATTCTATTATTTTTTTATCTTCCAGATCTCTATACTCTTTAGTTTCTTTCCATTCTGCTTTCTCCTTTTCATATTCGATGGTTCTAATTATTTTTGATATAGATTCTCTTTTATTACTATAAATTTCTCGACTAATTATATATTTATTTGGTAGCTCTTGCATTTTTTGATATTTTAAAACTTTCGACATACTTCTCAATGCGATATCGTATTTTATTTTGTTTTCTTTTTCAAGATAAGAGCCTGATTGTCTCAATAATTGATAATCTTTATTAATAGGGACAAATTCATCGATAGCTTTTTCCTCCAATCGATATTTGATACTATTTGCATTTAAAAATGTAAATCCAATCCCACTCAAATCTTTAAAATTTTTAGGTGTTCTTTTTATGATTTCTCGAAAACATTCAATTGATTTAGCAAATTCTTTCTTTCCTCTGTAAGCGTCTCCTAAACCGATCAAACAGGTGATATCATACGGTCTTAGTTCAAGTGCTTTTTTAAAGCATTCAATACCTTCATCATAATGTCTTTTATACCATGCTGTACTCCTACCTTCAGTCTTCCCAAGTAAATTGTGGTATGTGTAAATTATACCCATATTAACCCAAGCAAGAAAATAATTAGGATCTTTTTCAGTCGTTAATTCAAAGAATTCTCGTGCTTCGTACAATTTGTTCTCTAATGTATAAGATAGCGCCATTTCGAATAATTTCTTTGTGCTATATTTTTTTTTCAATTTTTCTCTTTCTTTTCTAGCACTTTGGGCACCCATTCTTCTAATTTCCGTCCAAGGATTTTCTAATTTTATCCCAAAATCATTTAATCTTTTGTATATCACCTGAGTAGGTACTTTACATTCTTTTGCTATCTGATAAACTGATTTCTCCTTATTTATAAATTCTTCTCTTAGCCATTGTGCATTATCGAATTTTCCTTTTTTTATATTAAAAAAATATCACCTCACTCATTATTATCGATTATTTTTGCTTAAACAAAAATAAAAAAATAGTATCTCCTACTTTAAACTTTAATAAATCCCCTCTTTTTCCTTGTATAATGCAATTCTCTCGGAATTGCGACATTAATCTATGCATAATCTTTTTTAATATTAGGTTTTAATCGTTTTTCTCACTTCTACTTTGCTCCCATTCTTTGAATTTCTCGTCTAAAAAGCCAATAAAATCATCTAAATCTTTTTCGTAATCCATTTTCGCTTTAATCTCTTTAGGTTTTGGTTTTTGTTTTAAAAATTCTAAATATCCAATTCTATTAATCAATAATCCCTTTTCCTTGGTTAAATTTTTATTAATTACCTTATATTCTATTATCTCCTTTGAATCTCTAATTTTTTTAACTCCAATAAGAATTAAATGACTACTACGGGGATAAGAGATATAAAGATAATGTAGTAGTTCATCAACCTTTTCATATATCTCGTTTGAATCCTTAAATTCAATTTCATATTGTTTGCAAAGTGAATCTTCAAATTCTCTTTCTTTTTTCTTAATATATTTTTTAAACTGTTCAATTTCAAAATTTAGTTCATAACCTGTAGCGCCATTTTCAATCATATCTTCTAGTTTATTGATAAAATCTAAATTTTCTTTTAATAATTTAATTACTCGATCAATTCTTTCTGTGTCTACACTATTCATGATAATTCTATGACATTTTTATTGAATTAATATAATTAATTTATTTAGTTTCATTATTGTACATTTTCATTATCAGCTTTTTTTCTCACATATTAACAATTTAATCCAAAATTATTTAGTAAGATTTTTATGATTTTTTATATCTATCTTTTTCCCATTCATTAAATTGCAAAAATAGAGCGTCAATAAAATCCGAGATCGTATTATTTTTAATGATCAAATAATTTTCATTTATTTCGAGACCAAAATCAGAAACCAGATTCTTAATTTCTTTAAGAAGAAATTTTTTGTCCATATCAAGTATATCCATTAACATATCAAGCCGGAAACGACTTGATACTTTTAAGATCTTTTTCAATTTTTCTTTGATCGATCTATTAAGCTTTTCTTTTTCAATTTTATTCTTGATACAATAGTCTGCTATTTTTTTTGGATTGTTAGCATTTCCAGCTTTATCTAATCCTCCTAATTCATATAATATGGATACTGGTATCGGGTTATTTCCTAAGTTTATTACCATATCATATGCTGTACTATGAGATTCTCTAATATGAAAACTCTCGAGTCCTTTTATTTCAGTAATTTTATTATGATTAAGATATAAATATCCTAACTTTCTAAGGGAATCTAATCCTTTAATTTCGGTAATTTTATTATTATTTAAATTTAAATAATATAAATTCTTGAGGTTTTCTAAAATTTTGATTACAATCAATTTATTGCTACTCAAGTCTAATCTACTTAAATTTTTAAGATTCTCAAGCCCTTTAACTTCTGAAAGATCTTTAATTCCCAAATTTTTCAAATCTAATATTCCATAACCATTATTTATCTTGATTAAATATTCTTTCCCTTTATAGAGAACACAATTTTCTCCACATTTAGGTTCCTCAATATATATCTCACCTAATTTAGTTCTTTTAAATTCTGTTTTATCAGGATCATCAAATTCATTTAAATATATTCCATGGGTTTTTATAGAAGGGATTGTACAATTGAAATAATTACATAAATCATTAAGCGCTTTAATAGTGATCTTCTCCTTTACATATAATCGGAATTTATTATTTTTCCTATTGTAATGCAAACATAACAAATTATAGGGTAAATATAGAGGAATACATTTCTTGGATAAGTGAGCAGGGAAGTGGTTGGGGGGTAACCGAATTACTTCTTTATTGATCCAATGCTTAAAATTATCATGTAAAATAAATACGAAATTAGTTGTATTGAGTTGCCAAAAATTTCTTCTAAACCTCATAAAATACCAACCACCATATGGTGGTGAGTGGTTAATTAGTTCAATCTCCTCTAAGACCATTTTTAAGGCTAAATTTTATTATTTTTTTTAAGTTCAATTTTATCCCACGTAGTAAAATATTTATCTAATTCATCAATAAAGGCAGAGACGGTATTTTTATTAGTAATTAAATAATCCCCATCAATTTCAAATCCATAATCAATTGACCAATCTAGAATTTTATTATTAAAATTATGAACATCCATTTTTAGAGCGTTTCTTAAGGTGTCAAGTTGAATGGAATCCGCTTCAATCAATATTTTCTCAATTATTTTGACTTTTTCTTTATCTTCTCGATCCATCTTAGCTTTCTTCCTCTGACAATATTTAACACACTTCTGAGCATAATCAGGAATATTATAATAATTATATCTAGTTTTTAACCAGCTTGGTGATATGGCAGACAACGGTTTTTCTTGAGCAATTTGTACTAATAATTCTTCCGTGATATTAATTTCATTAAGATGGAGATATTTTAAGTTAATAAGATTTTCTAACCCTTTAATTTCAGAAATTGGATTCTCAGATATATCCAAATAAAATAAATTAATAAGATTTTCCAACCCTTTAATTTCATTGATTTGATTTCCCCGTAAAATTAAGCCTTTTAAATTAACAAGATTTTCGAGTCCTTTAATTTCCGAAATATTATTGCCTCCAAAACTTAAATATTCCAAATTGATAAGTTTATCAATTCCTTTAATTTCAAAAATTGCATTTCCACCAAGATTCAAACCTTTTAATTCAGTAAGTTTCTCTAATCCTTCAATCTTTGCAATATCTGTGATACCTAATCCAGACATATCTAATACATAACCTTCCTCCTCAGCTATGGTAACTTCCTCTTCCATCATATCATATTTCATATGGCCGAAAAATAAACCTTCCATTTCCATCTCTACTCCAATAATATCCCCCGGTAAATTTCTAGGACTATCAATCAATACATATTTATTATCTGGATTTTTAGGGAATATTGGATCATCTTCATTTTTTATCCATTTAATTTCACATCCATTATATCTTAATAATGGTTTTTCAATACTAAGAGATTCATCAAATTTTTCGCAAAACTTCTTTGCTCTGTCAAATAACTCTTTAATATAAGTATATACACATTTTCCTTTACATCTTGATTTCTCATTACAGTTAAATATTAATCTGATATCTGATGGATCTAACTCTTCATCATTAAGGAAAAATCGAGTGCCACTTAGGCTCCCCACTAGATTATCTAATAATAACAGATTTTCATTGCTTACAGAATCGAAATAGACCATATAATTTTTCCCATCAAATTCGGCTTCAAGACTTTTAGCAATTTTTATTGCCTCAGGAACATCCCCCCCTCTAGATTTGGAGTTAAATTGGAAAACAATTTTCTCTTTTTTTTTTTTTTCATTTGTTATTGTGTTTTGTATTTTAGGTTCTTTAAACTTTTTACAAATCCTCCTCGCAATTTTAAGATCATCCTCAGTTCCAAACATGGTAATAGAACAATTTCCATTACAAAAATCTTCATAATCTGGACAATTATTTTTAAAATCTAGTCTTTCACCCAATCTATAGGGTCGCCCACAATCTTCATCATCAATAAAAATCCGAGAACCACTCAGAAATCCTATTAAATTGCTTAATAATAGAAGATTTTTATCATTGATAGAATTAAAAAGTACTTATAATACTTTCCATCAAATTTGGCTTTAAGGCTTTTAGCAAGTTTAATTGCTTCAGAAATTTTTCCTGATTTCGATTGGGAGTTAAATTGGATAACAATTTTATAGTATTTCATTGTACATTTTTTGACTAATCCTTTTTTAATTCATCTTGAACTTCATCAATAAACATTTGAATTTGTTTTTTCTTCTTATTGTAATCTTGTTGAGTTATTTTATCTTTCAATAAAAGATCTTGCTGTTCTTTCAATCTATTCTTTAATTCCTCAATGCGTTTCTGGAGATTCTTTTTTTGTTTAGTAAAATATTCAATTCTCTCTTTATCTTCCTTAAAAAGTTTTTCAGCATCATCGGGAGCCCTAATACCAATAACATTAAAAGTTTCAAGTTCTAAGCCATATCTTAAAAATTCGTCTGTAACTTTAGCAGTAGTTAAATTAATTACACGCTCGCGGTCTTCTAAAATTATACTTTTTGCATTATAAGTTTTAAATATATCTCGTAAAGATGTATGCATAAGACTAACAATCCACTCTTTAAGGTTTTGAATAGTCCATATTTTCGTCCCTGCTACGACATCATTATAGAACACCTTTACATCGCTAATTTTTAGTTTTAAATCCCCATATAATCCAACTATATATCCATCTTTAGTAGGAATACCCTCCGATTGTGGAATACCCCATGGAATTTCATTAAAGGATGTATCAATCCAAACAATTTCTGTTCCTTTAATTCGTGCTTTCTTTTCAAGTTCATAAACTCCTCCTCCAAGAACGCCAATCAACTCTCCTTTATTGTAAAAAAGTGTTTTTTCATAATCTTTTACCGCAAAAAATTTCTTTTCTTTAATATTATCTCCTAGTTGAGGAAATAAATACATTAAAGGTGTTTCTAATCTTTCCTTCGTTTCTCTCTGCCACGCAATGATCTCGGGATCGTAGTCTTTGAATTTTTTATCTTTAATTTTTTTAAACATTTTTTTCACTTTCTCTATTTACATTTTTTATATTAAATAATTTTAGTTTTCAGATACAATATACCAACGATCACCATGGAGGTGATTTTTTAAATATTTTAAAATTCCTAATTCAGTAAGATGATTCAAAATCTTTACCACTTGAATAGTGCTCCATCCCGTTGCTCCAACCATATCTGCTAATGCAAAGCTCTGAAATCTTAACGCATTGGTAATTAATTCTAACTCATTTTTAGAAATATCTCTAACTTTAAACTGAACTAGTTTAAGGTAGTGATCCTCATCTTCTTGAATTATTTTAATACCTGGCAGATACCCTTCCTCCGCAAGCGAATTTATAATTTCCTCCAGTTGTTCGATAGTAATATCAAAATTTGGATTTTCGTCTAGTATTAATTGATAAAAAGTATATAATGGTATATTTTCAGTTATATCAACAGTATAACCTTCGATATGTTTCTCTCCTTTATTTAATTTTGTTATAAGGCTTATTACAATAATTTTAATTTCTTCAGTTTGTTCTTCTTCAGTGATAGGACTTTCGATTATGGTATTTAAAATTTCTGGAGTGATTTTATTTTTAGAAACTAGTCTTAAATTTTCAGGAGATAGGACATGAGAATTAATTTTAATGGACTCTCTTTTACGAATTAAATTTAGAAAAATCCTGATTTCTTCACGTAAATCTTTTGCTGTTGAATAGCCTTTAGATGCTTTCTCTCTCTCTAAGAATTGAGATAATTTCATATTGTAATCATTTATACGATTCAACTCATTGTGCATAATAGAGTCAATGAAGAAAATTTCTGCCAACAGAGTTTTCATCTCCTCTTTTGGAACCTTTTTCTGCTTTTCTTCTATCTTCTTTAATTGATAAACTGCTAACGGATCTGAAGGAAAATTTGTAATTTGTTGTCTAATAAATTTGATACGGTTAATGATAACACCCATCAAGTCTTCAAAAATGGGATTATTTAAATTCAATACTGCTCCTAATGTTTTACTTAAGTCATTTTGCATTGATTTTAATTTTGAAATATTATTTTCGACGTTTTCTTTAATTTTTGCCTTAAGAGCTTCAAT
Organism: Promethearchaeota archaeon Loki_b31; assembly: GCA_005222975.1. GTDB lineage: Archaea > Asgardarchaeota > Lokiarchaeia > Sigyniarchaeales > SOKP01 > SOKP01. The sequence continues at coordinate 94,394 of NJBI01000006.1, read as the reverse complement.
GTTATCTGGAATTAATATATTAGTTAATAATTCATCTTCTCTACTAGGAAATTCAATTTTTTTTTGTATTCCTTCCGCTTCTTTAAGAACTTTTTTTCCAAACTTAGTTATTCTCCATTTTGGAAGAATGTTATTTTTTTCTACGACTCTTTCTATTTGATTAAATTTCTCTAATTGCAATAAAATGTTTTTAGTAACTCGCATCGAAAGTCCTGTGTTTTCACTTATGTTCCTTATGCTTAAAGAATCTTTATTTCTCTCGTTTAAATAGGTTAGTATAATCTCTATCCCTTGAAGGCTTTTTGGTAATTCTCGAATACGATCTTCTTCTATTGGCATGTATTGAAACCCAAATTTTATTTTTTTTTCAATAAAGTAATAGAAGTTTTAATATATAAATGTTCCCATATGGGAACAGTTTTCAATTTTTTAGAAAAGAAGAATAATTAGTAATTTAAAAAACTTCAATAAAAATGAATGTCTTACAGTTTGATGGGGATATAAAAGGAGAATAGTTATTATTCAAGCTCTCTTAGAAATATTTTACATCTTAGGTGATAAAACTTGGTTATGCTAATTTACTTTTTATTCTCTTTTTTACTCTCCCACTCTTTATAAGTTGCCATTAAGCGATCAATTTCATCTATGTTTGCTTGTTGATTAAATACAACAGCTTTACTACTTAAAAAATATTCGGCGTAGATCTCATTGTTTCTGATCATTTCTACTATTACATCAATGATTAAGTCTTCGTCATTTATTTTTATTTTTTCAATTAGTTCATTTACTTGAATTCGAGCAAATTTAGTACTGTAATCTAATAATATTCTTTTAATAATTTTTCTGTTATTCAATTCTGATTGTCTTTCTTTTTCTCTTTGCTCTGTGTATAAGATTTCAATTCTTTGTTTTTCTTGGATTAATCCGGCAAAATCCCATATTTTAATAGTTTCATCATATGAACTACTAGCTAAAAGATTTCCATCTTGAGAAAAACTAAGTGATGAGATGTGATCATCATGTCCTTGCCATTTTAACTTCTGCTTTCCGTTCTGAAAATCCCAGACTATCATAGTTCCCTCAGCCCATCCAGAAGCGATATAGTTTCCGTCAGGAGAAAAGATAGTGGATACTGACCCAAACATAGATCCTTTTAAGTCCCAAACTAACTCTCCTGTTTTGATATTCCAAACTTTTATATACATATCCCGCTGAGGATTTTCTTCTAATGTTTCTAAGTCTTCCCCATAACTTGCAATAAAATAGTTCTCATCATGAGATGTCCGAATTGCCCATAAATCTTCTGTATCACCTTTTATCTTATTTATCAAGTCTTCAGACCAGAAATCTTTAATAAGAAAATTATTTTCGTTATCCAAGAAAATAATATATGTCCAGTTATGGGAGATTATGCAAAAATTATAATCTTCTAATTTTTTAACAATTTTATTGGATTTTAAATCCCAGATTTCTGCGTGTTCTCTATCATTGTCCATATCTTCTACAAATATTGCTATGTAGTCTCCACTTGGGGAGAAGTCAATTGATAGTATACAATAATGAGTTCTTATCTCAATATTTATTGTACTAATTAATGGTCCATCAGGAAATCTAAATATATTTAAATTTTTCTTAAATGTTCTTTTATCTGTCCATTCACCTGCAATATATTTACCATCAGCAGACACAACATTCCAGCTTAAGCCATTAAAAGTTTTTATTAAGTTTCTACTTGATAATTCCCAAATGTAGGTTTTATCATGAGAAGCAAAACTTACTACATATTTACCATCAGGAGATAATTGAACAGATTCAGGAAGTAACCTTTCCCCTTTAAATGTGTGGATGCAAAAATCATTTTCCATAGTATTCCACCTGTTCTATATCTATTTAAAGAAGTGTGAAGTACTATATAGAATTCTTGTTTTATATTAAAAGTAATTACTTTTCGTCATATATCTTTTTAAGAAAAGAGAACAATTAGAAAAAGAAGAAAAGGATAAAGTTTAATCATATTTTTTCTTAAAACCTTTTATCTAATTCTATTCCGCAATTAGGACAGTGTCTTTTTATTGTATCCTTTTTTATAAATCTATTCAATTCCTTTTCTAGATTGGTATAGATATCTTTTAACATAATATCTTCGATTGAGATTAATTTTAACTTACCTTTTCGATAAAGGCTAAGTTTTTCTTCTTTTCTTTTCATGTAATTTTTCCCGTAAAACCCCCAATATTCGATATAAATCTTATCTTTTGGAAGATACCAATCGTATTTAAGTGGCATACCTCGTATTCTTATCGTATTTTCGTATTCATGTTCGATGCCAAGGCGATGGAGATGATTATCGATTACTAATTCCCCTTTCGATCTTACAACATGCCCATCCAAACATTTGAAACTAGTCGCAATTTTAGGAATTTTTTTTTTTTTAACAGATTTTAAAATCTTTCTTATAATCCAGTAAGCAATTACAAAACAAACAACAAAAATAATACCTCCCATTATAAAGAATACGGTAATCTCGCTCAAGGTTATTCACTGATTTACTTTATGGATTTTTCTTAATTATAATATGATTCAATTTATATAAATGTAGTTATCTTTTAATTGATTGAAATATTAGGAATTGTTGAAAATAGGAAATGGAGAATGCTTTTTAATTAGAACTGAACTGAACTGAATTCTTGGTTTTTATTTATTTCTTTCTTTTTTAATTTTAAGAGTTAATGGATGTTTAAATTTTATTATGGGAAATAAAAAGAGAAGGTAAAAAATTAAAATTTATTTAGATTTTAGGCTGTTAATATCGTCGTCGTCTACATGTATCCGCTTTAGGTCTATATCAGAGTATCCCGGCAAGATGTTGATGAATTGACGCATGGAGTTCTTAATATCTTTGCTGGAAGTAATATATCTACCGACTATTAAGATATCTGCTTTCATTTTTAGAGCATATTCAGCTGTAGATGGTTCGATTCCTCCAGCAACTGCTACTAACACGCGATCTTTTCCAGATGCTAATTTTTTATCAGCATACAGTTCTTTTATTTTAGGAACGAATTGCCATTTTTGTTTTTGGGCGTCATCTGAACCTTCTATGGCGCTTTCTACATCTATCGCTCTATGAAGAATGACAACATCGGGTATTTGTTTCAATTGCTTTAATTTCTCGATGGGATCAACCACTTCCATTGTGTCAACGAACCCATAAATTCCAAGACGTCTTGCTTCTAATAGAAACTTATCAATTGATTTGGGAGATGCCAAACCACTTGCTACTACGGCGTCGGCAGTAGCATCAAAAGCAAAATCCACCTCTAATTTGCCGACGTCAAGCGTTTTTAAATCAGCGACAATGAATTTCTCCGGAGCAATCTCCCGTATCTTTTCAATTGCCTCTACTCCATATTTCTTAAGAAACGGGGTTCCAATTTCTAAAATGATTCTATCGCTTTTTGGGAGTTGCTTAACAACTTTCAATTGATGTTCCAAACTTGGCGCATCTAAAGCAACTTGTATATAGGGCGGTCTCCAAAGTCTTGGAACTCTTAATCCAGCAACAGGATGTTTCGCGCGATCCTTATCGTAGAAAATTTTCTCAATTGGAGGATAATTTTTTAAAGCCCTTTGAATAGCTAATTTTGTAGCACCATAATTATACTGATATATTTTCCTATAATCTTTTGCTTCAGGATGAATAAAAACGCTCACAATTAAAAGCCATTCATCAATTTTATTCATCGGAATGAGGTTTTCTTCGACAGCATCCGCTATTGCTTTAGCAACAGCGGCTTGAGCTGGCCCAAAAATTTTATTAGCTTCTTCCATTTTTGAGACAGTTACTTTTGGAATTACCAAACTAACAGGTTTAGTTAATAAATTCGGTCTAATACACGCTAGAAGCCCTCCATGGCCTATTGAAGGGTTACTAAGGGCATTAGCAAAAGATATTCCCACGGGTCCATCTTTGGAGCCGATGATTAGATCGATATGAGCGACTGAGCTCCCAGAACCTAGAAGTGCTTCTCCTATAAAATAGTCAGTTTTAGCCATATAAAACAACGCAATTATTATCTATTTAAAATTCTATATTTTTTAGATATTATAAAATAATACTTAACTACATTAAATTAGAGTAAATTCTCCATTATATAATTATCTTTAATGAAATTGAAAAAAGTGAGAGAGTAGATAATTATAAATATTAATATTGTTATGTATTTTAAAGAAATCGGTTTTGTATTTCTCAGTAGGGTTTATTTGCTTTAGGATTTATTAAAAGAATCATTTTAACTTTTTTAAGTATTTTTGTTTTGGTTTTCACCTTCCGTTGCTTCGATATCTGGCATCGAGTCAGGAATTTCGAAGGAAGTAATCAATTTTTCCATATCACCTTCTTCACTTATTTTATCTTCGTGAATTATAGGCGATTTGATGCGTAAAGAGGGCATTTCATCGTTATTACGGACAAAGAGTTCAATCCCTTGAATTACTCTATCTTTTACAATTATTCGTGTAGAATAGTTCCGATCGTCAAATAATGTGAAACCATTATTCAATCTCCCCATTTTTACAAGGTTAGCGGAACTTTTTTCCTCAATGAGCATAGCTTCTGGAACCTCTTCTTCGGAATAAATAATGCCGCCAACAATTATGAAGATTCTCTTAAGGTCTTCCGGTTTAGAACAGAGATTTATATTTTCCATAGCTCTACTTAATCTGGGATTGCGAATAATCATTTCTCTTGCTGTTTTTTGCATTCCTGAATCAGAGAAATCCTTTTTATCGATAGATCTTGCCCTTCCAGCTCCAATAGGTTTATCCATTACTTCTTGAAACTCTGGCCTATCTTTAGAATAGAAATTTAACGAATATATTCTGTAGAACAATCTTAATTGTTTACGGAACATTCCCGCTAAAATACCTCCGAAAACTTGAAGTTTTAAAGAGCTATTAGGGCCATTGTAAGTCCAAATCCTTTTAGTATCGTGATCTATAAGCAAATAAACTTTACGACTATTAAGATCATCCATTATAACTTTTTCAACAATTTCTCCTTCCTCAACATCAACAGTCAAGAAATAAGGAAATTCGCGTAACTCTAGCGCCTCGAAAATTTGCAAATTTTAAACCCAATTTTTTTCTATATTTTTAATAGGTACTGATCTTTAAAATAAATTTTATTTTTAATAAATTATTCTGAAAAATTCTAAAACTCTCAAAAATCAATAAAATATTTAAATTTTAGGACATTCTTCTTAGTAATTTCCTTTTGGTTAGTTCGATAATTATGAGTTCAGAGAAAAGAGTATATAAGCTAAATATTTCTGGGGGAAGTGAAGGCCCGGGAAAGGGATTATCTAAATTAATTGAGATCGATGAAAAGAAATTCCGTTTTGAGGGCATGAAGATTGGGGAAGTCATAAAAGGGGGTCTAATTGGGTTTCCTAACTACGAATTTCAAATCATGGGTGGTTCCGACGAAAGCGGTTTTCCTATGAGAAAAGACGTTCACGGCCCCGTAAAAAAGAGAATTTTAGTTTCAAAAAAAGCTATTGGTTATAAACCAAAGAGAAAAGGAGAAAAAAGAAGAAAAATGGTTAGGGGAAACGAAGTCTCTTTTGATATGACGTTACTTAATCTTAAAGTTGTAAAATATGGAGAAACTGAACTCTTTAAAGTGAAAGAATAATAATCTAATTAACAGAGCGAGATGAAAATTCGATGGTTAAAGTAAAGAAATGCTCTTTTTGTCAGGGGGATGTCTTAATAGGAAGGGGACACATGTACATTAAGAAAGATGGAACTATTCTAGATTTCTGTACACATAAATGTAGAGTCGCTATGTTGGTACAGAAGCGTAATCCAAGAAAAGTAAGATGGACTAGCGTTTATGGTAAAGAGTAAAAAAAATATTACTTTTTAACTCTAATTCTGAAAAACTATATTTAAGATAACATTTTTAGCTTATTGTAGCCTTGGGAACTTTAATAGCTCATCTATCAAGTCTACATGCGAGACAATCATTCTTTTACAACAGAACCTCTCAATACCCAACTCTTTAAAAGCGTATTCAGCGCTTTCTCCTTTTTCAATAAGTTCCAAATAAGGTTTATAGATATGGGCTATAAGGCGGCCACATGAAAAGCATCTGATCGGTATAATCATCTTTAATACCTATATTTATATGATAAAAAAAAAAATAATCCATTTTAGAAAAACTTTTCTTTTATAGTTTAAAATTCGTTCCCTAAATAATTTTTTTTGAAAGTCTTAAATTTATCTTCAAAATCGGCTTTCCAATCTTTATTTTCAATTTTTTTCCAATATGAATGAGGTAACGGTCCTACATTAAATTCATTGCAAAGTCTCTTAAAAGTCTGAAAAGATACATCAAACTTATTAATTAGAATGGTAACTGGTGCCATCCGTAGAATGTTCTCGAGATTGTTTCTATTTTTTATTGTATCTTTTAAGTCTTCAAATGCAAATTTGTGAGTACTTACCGGATAGTATTCTCGCTTTCTTTCCATGCTATCCTCAAAGGATTCCATCATTTCGTTAAAAACCTTAGCACCTAGAGATAGGTACCATCTATCCTTTAAATCGCCTATGTATTCCCTACATTGTACTGAATATTTTATGGTTTTCCCACCCTTTCTTTTTAGCTGAACATTATTCTTTATATTAAATTCTCTTCTTATCTGCTCTAGGAATAATCTATTTGTATTATGAATCTTTGTAGTACCTTGTTCTCCATCCCCATCGTAGAAACCGCACAAAATAGACAAAGCTACATTTCTATCTAATTTTGAGAAAAATCCTTCAGGGAGAGGTTTACCTTCTTTAAAATCGAAAAAACCTAATTTTTTTAAATCATCAAGCATGGGTTTACAGCCAACTCTAACTCCAAAATCTTCTGAAAACTCTCCTGTTTTTTTCTTTCGTTTAGATATCTTATGTTCGATTTCATTGGAGATTCCGAGAGTTTTTCGAAATCTTATGATAACATCTTTATCTTCTTTTTCCAAAAATAATCCAATATTAGCACCTTTTTCAGACAGTCCATCTGCTAACAATAAACCGAAATAATAACCTTTATCGGTATTATCCAAGTTCAAAAAGAAATCAAATTTCAAGTTGGGATTATATTTATTCCACTGTTGATGTCTATATTCCAAAATTTTATTTGAAATCTTATACTTTTGAAGCATTTTGACACAATCTTGAATTTTTTCTGCACAAAACCTCTCTTCTAAATTTTTAAGCATTTGATTCAATTGATCTTCAGAAAAAGTAAAATCAGGGTTTTTTGATTTAATAATTGTCTTTAATTTGCGAATATATCTCTCTTCAAACCCTAAATATACTGATAGCTTTTCATTTGACAATTTACCCTTAGGTTTTTCACTCTTAGGAACTAAGTTACCAACTTCTGCCTTAAGGTCATCCAATAAATTAATCGCATTATATTGCTTTTCCATTAATTCATATACATATTTTGTATATTGTTTTTCTTCAGACCTGTTTAATGTTACTTTAAAACTCTCTGCATTTTTGGGAATACATCCATCTCCAAGAGCGATAGTAATCATTTCAGCTAAATCTCCACTTTCTTCTAAAACTATGATTTTTTTATCATCTTTAGCTTTTTGAATTTCTTGCTGGGTTTTTCGTAAAGAAGATTTTGGTTTTAATTCTGCATCGTCTATTGGTTCAAACTCGTTATCAAGTTTATCTGTGTTATTAGGGTTATCATCAATGGGAATGAAATCATTTTCCATTTCATCGTTTTTTTGTTGTTTTTCTTCAGGTTGAAACTCATTTTCAAGATTCTCACTGATTTTTTCACCTTTTTTCTTTTTTTCTTTTTCTTTTTCTTTTTCAGTATATTCTCGCATGAGCCACCTTTTAGATTCTATTTCTCATATATATTTTTTTTATGTTCCTTCTTCTTGAGTTCTCTGTTAATTTCTTCGTCTGATTTTACAAAAAACTCCTTAAATCCTTTTATAAACTCTGAAATTCCTCGTTGTAAGTTTTCCCAAAATTTTCCATCTGATTTGGTAGGTTTCGGTTGACTTTTTGGAGGGCTTTTATTTTCTGATTGTTGAGGGATATTAATAATCGTATCACCTTTACCTCTAGGGGGTTATCAGGTGGGGCTATTTTAACGTCGTAATATTCGTTGAGCTCGCTAATTTGGGTATTCAAGGTTTCGTTAAGAATAGCTATAGTTACTACACCCGTAAAATTGTTAAAAACTAAGCATAAAAACTCGTATTATTTATTGAATTCTAAAAGATTCGAATAATTCTTAGATATGATCTTATCCATGATGTTGGATTTCACTTTTTGGATGTTTACTTTATCAATTCTAAAAATAGTTCATATTTTCGATGTAAATCTTATGTGTTTATAGGTTATGACCATTTTCTCTTATTTTTAGTGTAAATCCAAAATTTTATTTTAAATCTTATATTTAATTCCATATTAAAAATCGATGATTTATGATAATATATTAGAAATATATATTGGAAAGAGAAAAAATGAGTTATATAAAATTTAAAGTTCCTGATGCGATAAAAAATGACATCAAGGATGCATTAAGTACAATCGCAGGAACTAGGGATTCGAAAATAAGGAAAGGAATGAATGAGGTAACCAAATCAATAGAAAGAAGTTTGGCGAAGCTTGTTATTATGGCGGAAGATGTAAGTCCACCTGAAATTTTGTTTCATGTGCCATTGCTCTGCGAAGAAAAATCTATTCCCTATTGTTATGTAGCAACAAAAAAAGAATTGGGAAACGCCGCTCGAATTAACATCGCGTCATCTGCTGTAGCAATTGAAACTATTGGAACTGGAAACGACAAAGCTTTAGAAGATATAATTAAAAAGTTAGAAGCATTAAAAAAATAATTCGGTGAAAGTCCTTGGTAAAGATTGAGAAAAAGAAAGGAAGACCTGCGTATGATGCCTCTATTCCTGCCGAGGTTCTTCAAATTGTTGGCAGAACTGGTTTAACCGGCGAGATCAATCAAATTAAGGTTAGAATTCTTGAAGGGCCCGATAAAAATCGAATTCTTACGAGAAATGTTAAGGGGCCTGTACAAATTGCCGATATTGTTGTTTTAAGGGAAGTTGAAAGAGAAGCACGAAAAATTCGTAAGCGAAGATAATATTATTGATTTTTATTTTGACCAGTAGAATCAAAATATCCAAGTATCTTCAGATTATCATATTCGGTGTGTAAGAACTCTCGAATTGCAATTCTTATTGCTTCTGATCGACTGGCTGTTATTTTCATTTTTATTAATTTTTGAATATTTTCATCGTATATCTCAGGTATGTTGATAGTTATGTTTTGCATTTTTGGTTTCTTCTCTTTTTTATTTTTTGGCAATTTAAATAACCCTAATCTTATTAATCTTTAAATTCAAATTCAAAAGGTGGTATTGTTTAGAATTACAAATGCTATAGTAATCTTAGCCCTTAATAAATTCCAACTTTTTAATAATAATTTATAAGTTAAACTTGTATATAAAATTATCTCTCCGAATATGAAGGTATTTAAAGGGCTCTATATCAGATGTAAATAATTTTGATGTGTTTATCTTTATAATGAACAATTAATGTTAACAATTTAAGGTAGTGTGAAAAAATTTTACATTATTTTCTATCTTCCTTTTTGATGTAGCGACCTCTTGTTTCTATTGTAGTCATGTTTCTTATGATTTCATTACTTTCATTTACTTTTGCTTTCCCATATTCTGTGCGATAACCGTCTAAAAAGGCATCAAAACAAATTTTATAATCAGCACCATGAGAAGATAGTAAAACTCTTTTAAAAAGATGGAGATCAACGCTTTTATCTTCAATGGAATCGGAGTAATTGTGGAGTCCAAAATCAATAATGAAAATTTCTTGAATTGGAGTAACAATGATATTGCTTGTGGTAATATCACCATGAATATGGCCATTTTTGTGTAAAATAGCGATATATTTACCAATCTCATTATAGATTTGCTGTTTTTTATCGTCTTCTATTGAATTCATAAAATCTTTTAATTTTTCTCCTTTAATATACTTCATTACGATTGTAGAGTTCTCAGTGTCAATTTCGTAAACTTGAGGAACATTTACACCATAGTTTTTAACTTTTATCAGAGCTCTAGCCTCGTTAAGGGTTCGACTAACGCGTATTTTTTTATCGAGCTGCTCTATACGATAATTTTTAGGGATACGGAGTTTAAATATAACTTCTTTACCAAACCAATGACCGTAGAAAAGACTTGCTTCAGCACCCTTGTGAAAAAGTTTTTCTATAACAATCTCATTAATCAATCTCTTAAACCACCTAATCTCTCCAAGGAATTGTGATTTGATCCATGCGTTCTTTAGGGTTTATTTGCGTTTCCAAAACTGTATGACCCCCTTCAGCTTCATACCTTAGAAAGCCAGTCCATCCAATCATTGCGCCATTATCTCCCGAATATTTTAAAGGAACAACTTCAAACCTCGCGCTATGTTCTGCACTTATATATTTAATCATTTCTTGCAACCTTTTATTAGCAGCAACACCACCAGTTAATAGAACTTCTTTTTTTTCCGTGTGAGCCAAAGCCCTTTCGGTAACTTCAGTTAGCATAGCAAAAGCAGTTTCTTGCAATGAATAAGCAACATCGTTTAAATTATATTTCTTATTATAATCTTTGGACTCTAATAACCTCTTAGCGGCCGTATAGAGTCCTGAAAAAGATAAATCCATACCTTTCACAACATAAGGCAAAGACAAATATTTATTTGAGTTAAACGCTAATTTTTCGATTTTTGGACCTCCTGGATGGGGTAATCCAACATCTCGGGCAAATGAATCTATTAAATTACCAATAGGGATATCGAGAGTCTCTCCAAAAATTTGATATCTTCCAGACTCATACGCACTAACAATCGTATTCCCACCTGATACATATAAAGTTAGAGGATCCTCAATTTTACACATTAGTCGTCCAATTTCTATGTGAGCAATGCAGTGATTAACCGCTACTATTGGAATATCTAACAGTTGAGTCAACATTCTAGCAGCTTGGGCACCAATTTTTAATATAGGTCCTAAACCAGGGCTCTTACTAAACGCGATTAAATCAATATCATGTATTGAAATACTTGCCTCTAATAACGCCTTATTTATAATATTCATAAAATTATTAAGATGTTGCTCCTTTACTAAAGCTGGATGAAGACCACCTTTTTCGGGAATATACATATCATTTACAAGACTAAATACCGTTCCATCAAATCCTATAATACCCACACTCCAAGTGTGAGCCGTAGATTCAATACCTAAAATTTTTTTTAATTTCATCGGGATCACCTAATATAAATATAGCAATGTTAAAATGGTGTATTAAAAGGAGCTACTGAAAAAGATAGTTTGGAGTTTATTATTAGAGTTTAAGTTGACTTAGTGCGTTTTCGAGGGGTTCGGGTTCTTCTACGTCTTGCAACTGTAGCAGCTCCCTTCTTGCCTTTTCTTTTGAATATAGTGTATCCACACTTTCCGCACGACCATCTATCGTAGTGGTCCGCGAGAAATACCGAGGGAGCACACTTAGGACAGACTCTATGTGTCCTAACTAATTTACCATCTTCAATTTTATAAAATTTGGATGCGTTTGATTTATTTGACATAAATTCTTCAATTTATTTTTTAATTAATTTAATAATTTTATTCGTATTCAAATAAGTGTTTGTAAGGTTCTTTTCTTTTCTTTAATTTATAAATGTCTTCTCGCGTGTCTTTGGGTAAATTTCGCACTTGAATATGGAAAGGCTCATAGAATTGAAGTTCTTTAGCGTTCTTGTAAATATTTGCTACTCCTATATCGTATGAGCTACCGAAATGAGTTTTAATTATACGAATTATTGTATATTTTTCGTTTGCGTTTTTCAACGCTGCAATTTTCTTCTTCACATCTAACTTATTAGGTGTCCCGGCACTAAAATGATCGATTCTGAATTTTAATTCCGTTCGATCGATTAATGGGTTTATTTTTTCTTCCAAAATTTCAATATTAAACGACATTTCGAACCTTTTTAATACTCTTTTTCTCAGATAATCAGTTAATTTAAAGATAATTCTGAGTTATAAAAAATTAAAGAAATAATAAAAAATAAATTTTTGGTTTTTTGTAAGATAAATATGTCAAAATCTAAAAATTACTTGTTGAAAACAAGAATTATGATAATCATTGAAGTGGCATTAATTATTATTACGATGGTATTGTATTTGCTTCTAAAAAATGTAGTCGCAGGAATATACATTAGCATCTTTGTTGGTTGCCTATTTTTGTGGGTATTATTGTTTATTTTAACTTTTAATCTCTATAATAAAGTAAAAAATATAAAAATGGAATGATTTAAGATGGATAAAAATTTAAAAATCCCTACAACCGAAAGGCATAAGTTTTCTCAGCCTTTAGGTAAGTTAATTGCAGGAACGCGAAAAGAAACTATCTCTGAAGTAGAAGAACATATTAGAAATTATAAAAACGCTAATTTTGAAGTCAAAGTTTATTTAGTTGGAGATATCGTAACAAAGGATTTTCTCGCGAATGATTTTCTAAAATCTTTCGTTAAACTTTGCATTATTGACGAAAAAACTCAAAGAAATCAAATTAAAATAAAGATTGAGGATTATTTTGAAGAAATCATTGAATTTGAAAACCCTGAAGGATGTATTAAAAAAGAAAGTTTTACTCTTTTAGATGAGATTATAACATCTAATAAAAGAACATTATTTAAAGTTATTAAAGGCGAAGAAGATTTATTAGTCTTGCCGTTGGTTTTGAGCATCCCTCTTAACGAAACGGTTAAAAGTTTAGTGTTTTACGGCCAACCACCCATAACTGATTCAAAACATCAGATTCCCCAAGGTATCGTTATGGTAGATGTTGAAAAAAGGATAAAGAAAGTTGTAAAGAAATTTGTATCATTAATGACAAATTAATAAGAAAGATACGATACGACTTTATCATTAAGGATATGTGCTTTATTACCGTACTCTTAATGCATATTTCCCAGGAAAATGGATCTTTAAATATTCCGCAAATCTAGATTCCGAAGGATTAATAATTATGACTTCCCCGGTATAATCATCGCTGAGACTATGGGTTTTGCATTTTGGACAAATCTGTTCTTTTTTAGTAATTAAATGGCAATTTTTACAAGCTTTTTCTTTCAAATATATTTTCGCCTACTTTTATTTTATAATGAAATTATTCTTTATTCTTCGCTGACTTCCTCTTCCAGTTGTTTCTTAGTCTTTGCTTCTTTTTCAGCGTACTCTTCCTCGATATCCGCTTCAATCCATTCTGGTCTTCCTAAAAATTTTTGGCGCATCGTCAAACCTAGCTTACCACTCCGCCCAGTACCTAGTGAAACTGCTATAATTTTTGCCCTCACATCGTTGTTAACTTCAAGAATTTTTCCCGTTTCTTTACCAATAAATCGATTACCGACCTGTTCAAATGAGATATAATCATCGCATATCTGGGAGACATGAACTAAGCCATCTAACGGTCCTAAACGTACGAATGAGCCAAAATCTACTAACTCAACAACCTCTCCCTCAACTACCTCTCCGAGTTTAGGTTTAAAAGTTAAAATAGAGAATTCTACATTATGAAAGGTGTTAGCATTTCCAGGAATAATGATACCAAGTCCTACATCAAGTACATCAACAATAGCAATAATAAAACCGTAATCTCTCGTGATTATACCTTCGTAATCTTCACTAAGGATAATTCTTGCGCTGTCTTCTTTAGGTTGACCAAAGAGAAACGGTGGAATTTCCACCTTAGTTTGGAGGGCGACCAGTTTAAAGATTTCAGTACACCAGTTATTATTGTTAATAGTATTGTTAATAATAGTTAATATTGTTAAAACAAATTAAGCATAAAATTAATAATTTGTGATTTTTTCGTAATAACATATTAAGGTTAAGTGATTTTATATTTTTGAAAAACTGTAAAATTAAGAAAATATCCTAATTTTTATATTAACTGCGCTATTTTTTCGCAAGTTCTTCTACAATCTAATAAAATTAACCCGAGTCGAACTTCTTTAGTTGTAGAAACGGTCAAAACAGCGTTTGGACCAGCCTGCATGACCAAAAGATAGCCTGCACTTCCTTTTATATATAACTGATCGAAATCCCCTTTAGCCATCTCTATAATCGCTCTTTCGGATAATGATAGAAGAGCGGCTGTCATGGCGGCAATTCTTGTCTCGTCTATGCCTTGTGGAAGTGCAGAAGCGATCGGAAGGCCTTCAGCTGATACTATAGCAGCAGACTTTACTTCTGGAATTGCTCCAAGAAGTCTTTTAAGTATATCATCAAGACTATCGGGAGTATTGGGGTCCATTACTGTCACTTTCTCCTTCACTAGATTTTTATTAGATAAATCTTATTTATTAGAATATAATAAAGATAAATTATCACTTATATTTTAAATAGATTGGTACTTTTTATTTTTTTTTTTATTCGTTTATATAAAAATCTACTCAATTATAGGTTTATTAAAGTTTATAATATGTAGATAAAGATATGTGCCTTGCTATAACTATTATCCAAAATTACACTTATAATTTTATCATTTAATAGAAAACAATTCTTTGTTAGTGTTTTTTATCGTTAACCAGATTTAAAACCTTTAGTTGTTTCAATCATTTTCTTTATATTTTCTGGTTTAATGGCAGCATCTATATGTTGGGTTTGATAGATTGTATTTTTGATAAAACCTCTAAGAAAATATTCATATTGACTTATGTTATTAATAAGTTATTTGTTTTCTTCCTTCATAACATAGCGAAACACGCAACGATTAGCTCCAGTATCGTGTCGAGATTCGAGAATAAGTTTCACATCAGGATTATATCCTTCAAGAATTTTATAATCTACATATTTACAATAAATTTTGGCATATTCATTTAAACCCCATTCTTTAGCAGCATTAATAAATGTACAATGTTTAATTTTCACTACGAAATCGCCATTAGGTGTGCTACTGATAGGACGAAAGTTTTCAATAGAGTCAATATCCGTATAAATCAACCAATTCTTTAAGGACAGCGATTTATTCTCAGCTCTTACTTTTTCTGCTATTCGCCTACCTCTTTCAAGTCCAAATTCTTCAATTGCATCTTTAAGAAGAGCTTCGCCTTTTTCGGGACCTAACTCCTTAATAACATGTTTTGCCACCGTGGAAAATAATTGGCCCGCTAATCCAAATCCAGGAGTGATGTATTTATTACCAATTTCCTTTTTCTTGTCTATGACATCCCCCAAGTATTGAAAATCTAAGCCTTGGGTTTTTTCTTTCTTTAAATCATCCATTTTTATCAAAAAATACGATTAATTTTTGTTAATATTTTAATAAAAGAAACCAAAGAATAATTATTTAATAGTTAATTATAAGAATAATTAACTTTACGGATTAAATTGCTAATTATGGAATATTGGGCTTTAGTGGAGAGTCTTTATAATACCACATTATCGCTGTTTTTTTTCGTTCTAATGAGTTTGATGTATTATATTGGGATCAAGGGATATAGGGCAAAAAACAAGTATGGAGGAATCTCATCGATTCTTTGCGGGATATGTTTTTTAATTTTTGGATATTATAACTCTGTTATCGGATTTTTAGCATTCCCTTACAACGGGTTTATGGTGTGGTGGATTGGCATGACACTACTTTTTAATCTCTTATTTACAACAATCATCAGAATGGATATAAATAAAATGAAGAGAGAGGAGAAGAATGAATTTAAAAAGGAAGGTAAAAATAAAGAAAAAACGATTTTAAGGAGATACATTAGAAGAATGACGAGAGAAAACCCTTACAGAGAAGTAATCCCATTTAGGATGGAATTAATCAGAAAAAGTTTTCACTTATCAGGGCTTTTAATATTTTTGGCTTTTTTTGGTTTTATGACAATCCCTCCAATAACTCTGCTGGTAAATGATAGCGTTATAACATTTATTCACCAAATTGGACCATCTTATAATTTATTATGGGGGGATATAGCCGATTTTCCGTATGGTTTTGGAGATTTTCGAGCTGTTGTGGAGATTACTATGTTCGCTTTAATTGCTGCTTTAGCCTTTACAATTGCATCTGATATAATTCGAATCGTTTGGGGTCCAGAATATTCATTCTTTAACTTCTTAACTAAATCTATGTTGAGACAAAAAGAAAAAAACGCAGCGGGACCACAGATTTATATCATCACGGGTTTTATCTTTTCATATATGTTATACATGGCTGGTATCATTCACATTTTCGTTTTTTTTTCTGGAATCCTTATAGCGTGCCTTTCTGATGCATCTGCTGCTTTAATTGGAAAAAGATATGGAAAACATAAAGTCAGGCTTAGGAATGAAGAAGTAAAATCTGTAGAGGGCTTTGTTGCGGGCGTTGCAATCGCTTATATTATCGGTTTTGTATTTGTAGGACCGGTGTATGCTTTAATGGGCGCTCTGATTTTCTTTTTAACTGATTATTTACCAGCAGTTACCGCAGATAACTTATTGAATCCTATATTTATACCGATAGGTATACAACTCCTCGTTTTTCTATTAGGATTACCTATTGGATGGTTTTAGAAAAGTAAAGCATATAAAAATAATAATCTTATTAAATTTAGCCATGCGAGAATTAGTTGACGAATTAAAAAATATCGAACTAGCAATTTTTGACTTAGACGGAGTCATTTACCGGGGAGATATATTAATTTCTAATAGCGATAAAGTGATCCAAGAATTAAAAGACATTTCAATTAAAGTGGTATATAATTCCAATAATTCTACTGTTACAAGACAAATGTATGTCGATCGTTTAAAGGGTTTTAATATTAATAGTGAAGTGTCTGATTTTTATACTAGCGCTTCGATTACTTCGGAAGAAATTACAAATCAAAAGCAAAATGCAACTATTTTTGTCATCGGTGAAATTGGTTTAAAGGAAGAATTAAAAGAAAAAGGACATACCATTGTTAACCCCACCTCAAACTATAAAAACGTTGATTTTGTAATCGTGGGTTTAGATAAAGAATTCAACTACAAAAAACTAGCGTTCGCTCAGAATTGCATTTTACAAGGTAAGGCTCAATTCTACGCTACAAATTCTGATTCAACATTACCCGCTGCGAGTGGATTACTTCCTGGAGCAGGAGTGATGGTAAACGCAGTAGAAACATGTACTAACAAAAAACCTCTAAAAATTTTTGGTAAACCCAATCCTTACGGGATTCAAATGATATTAAACCATACGAATGTATCACCGGATAAATCAGTGATATTCGGGGACCGTTTAAATACAGACATTTTAGCGGGAAATCGAGCCAGAATTAATACTATACTCGTATTAACAGGGGTCACGACTGAACGCGAGGTTAAAAAAAATCAAGAAAAAGCGATTCGCTCTCAAGTTATTGATAAGAATTTAATTCCTAATTTAGTTATAAAATCCCTTTTAGGAATTTTTAAAGAATGAGTAGACTAAATTATACCCGCTCTGTGCATCATTAATTTAGTAATTTCATAAAAAATATCTTCCACATTTCTTCCATCCTTAGCAGAACATTCAATATAACCGTAAAGATTATGTATTTTCGCCATATCAAAAGCTTCATTGCTAGAAACGGCTCGCTTATAGTTTAAATCTAATTTACTGCCCGCCATAATTACAGGCAACTGTTTATCTTGAGCTCCAATGAATCCTTTTTTAAAAATTTCGATCCAATCGGGAAAATTTTTCAAACTGCTAAATCTTGTGATATCATATAAAAAGATCCCACCAGATGCACCAACTACATAACTTGGTAAAAGAAATCTGAAGCGAGTCTCGCCAGCAAAATCCCATATTTGAAGAGAAACTTTCTTTCCTTCTATTTCTAACTTTTTGACATGAAAATCAACTCCAATAGTGATTGTTTGGCCAGATTTAAAGACTCCAGTAAGATATCTACCTATTAAAGTAGTTTTTCCCACTCCACCATCTCCAAAAAGACAGATTTTAAACATTAAATCGCTTTCAACCATTCTTCTCCGCACACTCGCCTGATTTTGGTCGTTTTAATACATACTTGATGTAAAAATAAGCAAGATTTACCATTCTATTTTATTTTTACCGTTTTTTAAAAGTAAAAAGTTTAAGTTATTATAATAATTAAAGTTTCTTTTTAAAAATTATTTGTTTCCGATAATTTTACTAAAATAAAAAGATGTCTTGTTTTTTGTTTTTTGTTTTCTGTAATTACAGTTTTTTTCAATTAAAAGTTATATTTTAATTTTGTAGTTAATATTTAAATATAGGGGATATGATGTCAACGAAAATAAGCATTATAAACATAAACGATTACGAAAGCATCCCAGATGCTATAGTAGCAGCTATAAAGATGATTGAAGAAGATTTTCATTTCGACATTCTTAATTGTAAGAACATTCTATTAAAACCTAACCTATTGAGAGCGACTAAAGATGCTTGTACTCAGCCTGTTTTCGTAGAAGGCGTAATAAAATACCTAAAAGAAATTGGAGTGGCAATGGAGAATGTTAGTATAGGAGATTCTCCCGGACAAATAAAAATTTCTGCCGAACAAATTGCTAAAAAAATAAGTTTACTTGAGGTTTGTGAAAAAGCAAGCATAAAATTCATTAACTTTGAGCGTGATACCCCCGTTCACGAAGTTATCGAAGGAGCATTAAGATTAAAAGATTATTACGTATCAAATCCTGTAAATGACTGTGACCTATTAATAAATTTACCTAAGTTAAAAACTCACGGAGAAGCCACCATAACAGGAGCTATAAAAAATTATTGGGGGATAATTCCAGGAGGGTTAAAAGCAAAATACCATCTATTAGGTAGAAATCCAGATCAATTTGGGGAAGCTTTAGCAGACAACTTTTCTTGGGTTTTTAAAAATAAACCAAATCGTTTAGTTATTTATGATCTGCACAGAGTTATGCAAGGAACAATGGGCCCCGTCTCTGGTGATATGAAAAACTGGAATTTAATTCTGGTAGGAACAGATGAATTAGCATTAGATGTTGTAGCATTAGAAATAGGTGAACTTGATGGACTTAAATACGTTCCTCATTTGAAAAATGCATTTGAAAGAGGGCTCGGTGAAGGAAATCTTGATAATATTGAAATTTTTGGATTATCGTTAGAAGAAGCTAAAAGCATAACTCCAAAATTTAAAGTTCCTGGGAAATTTATGACTAAGCTCGCAAGTTTTATAACTAGGAGCATAGTTTACAAGGTAACTAAAAAAATTCCAAAATTAAAGAAGAAACTTTGTAAAAAATGTGGACAATGTTTTGAAGATTGTCCTGCGAATGCTATAAATTTTGAGACTGATGAGTATCCCGAATTCTTGAGAAAAGTTTGTATTTCTTGTCTCTGTTGTATGGAAATGTGTCCTCAACAAGCAATTGAAACTGAGCTTCGAGGATTTGGTGGGCTGTTTCATTCGTATTAATTGCTTTCTTTATTATACAACATTGCATAGTTTTGTAAAAATAAATAATTTGAAAGTTTTGTATTAACAATTGAGTTTATTTGGATAAATTCATTTGGGGCGTGAGCAAAACCTCCAATTCCTAAACCACCAACGACAAAACCTATCGCTAACTCCTTCTGTATCTTGCTTAACGGAGCAGCAGCAGCACTAATTGGCCAAATATGGGTTGATATGCCTAACATATCAAAACTTTTTATAAGGCTTTTTACTAAAATTGAATCGAGTTTAACTTTAGAGCGCTCGTAACCAATATTTTTAATTAATTCAATTTTAGATTTTGAATATCTTGCTAAATTAGATACATTTTTTCTAATTTCTTTATAAATATCGTTAATAGAGACATTGTGGGCAAATCTTATATCGATGTTACATTCTGCGTTGTTTGCAACCATGTTTTTTACCCCATCTTCTAAGTAACCCGATTTTAGGGTGGAGATATTAAAAGTTGGATTGAATAAGTAATTAACAAAAGATTTTTTTGTATCATCTTCTAATGTTTGCGTAATTCCAGCTTTATTTTTAATATTCTCAAGATCAATTTTTTTCATTAAATCTTTAATCATGGATTGCTCGTCAGAGGTCATATGGTATGGATTACGTAAGGAATTAATTTTAAATTTGTCTTTTGAATAAATGGTACTAAGTAAAGAAATCAAATCAAGCGCAGGATTAGGTACCATCGAACTAAAAGCAGAATGTGTTTCCTCATTTGTAGATGTGACTTTTACGGTTAGCGACAAAATACCTTTGTAACCAAGCTTTAGAACAGAATTACCGTTTAAATCTTGCTTCATTGAAGGATAATACGCACCTAAACAAGAGTTAAATAAATTCTTTCTGTTTTCAAGTATTTTTAATAAAGTAGGCGAGCCTAATTCTTCTTCCCCATCGAATAGTAATAGTAGAGAAATTGGAAGCTTTTTTTCTTTTTTCAATATTTTTACTACGTTTAGGAAGCATAACAAAGGAGTCTTTGAATTATAAGCACCTCTTGCAATTACGCAATTACCTAATCTATCCAAGGGTTTGGGTAATTGCGTTACTTCAGCACCAAAAGGATTACTAATCCATTTATTTTCTTTATTTACAGGTTGCGTATCGTACATCATGTAAATTAATAAAGAATCCTTGATCTTTCCTTTGACCTTAGCTAACAATAAAGGATTTATTTCCCCTTCGATCTCTTTAATATCTTCGCAAAAATCAGAAATATATGAAATAATAAAATCTTTTGCTTCTATTATTGCTTCTTTATTTAAAGTATAACTCGAAATTTTTAGAAAATTTGTTAAATCTTCTTCAATAAACTTTTTGTTAGCATTACGGATTATTTCCTCGATTTTAGAGCTTTGATTATTCATATATATTAAAATTTTAAGACTCATTAATATAAATTATTTATTGAAAATTGAGTATTATTATAAAGATGAATGAGATAGAACTTCCAAAATCTCAAAAAATTGAAAGATTAAACCAGATCTTGATTGAATTAAAGAATAAAGGCAAGTTACTCGGCGTTTTATTCGCATATCGCAACGGTGGACTTATCGCTAAAGATTTCAAGGAAGACATAGATTTTAATAACTTCACATCGATGTGCGCTTCGGTTTTAGAAAGTGCTACAGATCTTGGTCGTACAATGGGAGATAGAAAAGTAAATAAAATTATTGCTGAGTTAGAAGGACAGACAATTGTTATTATTGAATGCGACGAGAAAACTTTTTTAGTCTTTGATATTAATTATGAATCCAATTTTAACATAATATTGGAAAAAATAGAAATGTATATTCGGAAAATAATTTTTCTCTATTAAAAAGACTGTTGATAAAATATTAGAACCCTTCCTTATTAATTTTCATAAAAAATTCTCCTTAAACTAATACAATCTTCAAATCGTTCCATGAAATAGGATAGTAGAAAGAAGTGATTCCACGCACTAAATGTTAAACACGTGTCAATCTTTACGTTATTGAATCCACGCAGTTGAGTATGCCCGAAATTATAGTTTTCCTCCATTATGCCAAAGGTCGATTCTACCTTGGAACGGACGCGCGATTTTTTCTTCGCACTGCGCCGATTTTTGGGTATTTTACCTGATTCATCGTTCGAATGGAGTTTACACAGTTTTTCATGAAATCTAAGCCATTCCCTATTCTCAGTCGTGAAATAAGCGTTATCCCCGTAAAAAGCACCTACACGGGGGAGCGTCTCGTGCTCCTCCATGGATAACAGAAGAGGTACGAAAGCACCGGAATCGTGACGATTTGCCGGTGTGAGGTGATAATCTAGTATGGGCATGTTCTCGCTACCAATGATAACGGTTGCTCGATACCCAACAAACGCTCGTTTTTTTGCGGCACAATATCCTATTTTGGCGTCAGGATCGGGACGAGGTTTCCCTATTTTAAAACGACCTGAAAAAAAAAGACAAGGGGTCGTGATCGTCGTAATCCGCTTGCGATTCAAAAAACTCCGTGATAGAATCCACCATCACGCGCATTAACCATGGTATTGGAGGGATGCGCTTGAGATAATTATTTATTGAGGGTGTAGAAGGAACGTCCCCGCTACTAAATCCTACAATTTTAGCCGCACTAGGGTGCTTTTTTAGGTAGGTTAACGCTTGATTGCGGGATAAGAACCCGCACAACTTCTCGAACGCGATGAATTTCAAGATGACCTCGTTAGAATACTTTCTTTTACGGCCCAGCTCACACGCAGGAGCAATTAAGTTCGCGGCAGGCGTAAAATCCACGGTATTAAAAAATTCTTGTAGCTTCGCCTCATTTATCTTGATGCCAGAATTAGAACGGGCAAAATTCTGAGACGCCTCGATCGGAGCTGAATCAACGATAACGTCGTCTTTTTCCTTAATAAGACCAAACGCAAACAGCAACTCCGTGAGTTGATGGAAATAGGAGTCAAAAAAATCAACCCCCCTGTTTTTTCTGAATTTACTCATAGTTGTATGACTGGGAGCCTTTTTCAGATCGAGTGCTTTTAACCAAGTGGGGTGCGCATTTAAAATTCTCTCGGCCTGCCGATAACTATCGGAAATCATGGTTTTGGACAATAAATGAATCAGAATGAGCGATGTCGTGGAGATGCCCGGTCTACCTCTAGAGTTCGGAGCCCGTTCTGGTTCTTGATAATCCCTCTTAAATAGGACTAATTCAACCACAGGACGAGATAAAGCAAGGATACGGGCAATATTATCGTAAGATTTGGGGATTTTCTTCTTGATTTTTTCAATTTTCTCAATGGTATATTCCAGCGGAAAAGGCAGCTTAATTTCTTTTTTCTCTACTTGTTGGAGTAAAGATTCAAATGGAAGATATTCTTGATATATCATGTAGATAATATACCTAGTTTGTGTTTAAAAATAGGAGTGATATGTAGGTATATATGAGCATATCACGCAGATATATAGGATTGGTGATTGAGTTCTAATTCGATGATTTTCAAATACAAGATCCTCTAAATCGTAGCCGATGACGCTATAGTTTTTCTTTGCCATAGCGGCGATTCAAAATAGAGTGGTTAAATTACAATAGAAGGGTGATCAAAGCAATAAAGGGAGAATTTAAAATTAGTCAAATCTTAATTATTTTATCAACAGTCTTTTAAAAATGGAAATTTGAAAATAATTAATAGAGATTAACGTTTATCTTTGATTATCTATTAGTTTAAAGTAATCAAGGCAAATTTGTACAATTTGTCCTAAAGCTTCTTTTTCTATTACTGCTGGCGTATCCTTTCTTGTATGATAGTAGGGCGCTAATTCATCTTTTAGATTTAAACCTCTAATGGTAGTAGCGGGAATATTTTTCTTACTAAAGGCTGCTGCGTCAGTTGCACCAAAAGGCAATGGCATTAATTTTACTTTTAAATTCACCTTTTTGGCGATTCCTAAAAGAGGTTCAAATACATCGGGATTGTGTTTAGCTCCTATTCCCGGTTCTCTATCATGTATTACGATTATATCTTTTTTAGCAATGCTATCCATGTTCACAACAGTCGTTCCACTTGATAGTAATTCGTCATAATGCTTTTTTACATATCGTTTTGCGCCTCTTAAGCCTGATTCTTCTCCTGCAAACGAGATTAATTGAACCCTTGTATGGTTAGGGAATATTTCGCTGTTACCCTTGTTTTCAGATAAATATTTTCCAATCCCTAACACCATAGCAACTCCGGACAAATTATCGAACGCACCCAGGACAGGCTTTGAGCTGTGGAAAAAAACGTAAACTAGTATAATTGGAACGAAAAATATAAAGATAATGCCAAAAACTAAAAAGAGAATCGGTTGCTCAATTGATAAAAGGAAAAAAACTAACTTTAAAATTATCGCAATGAATACTATTCCAACGGCTAAATATCCAATATTTATAATAATTTGACCGAACCGCTTCAAATAGTAGAAAGTGTTAAATTCAAAGGCAGAATCGTGATGTGCAGAAAAGATTATTATATTTTTCACTTCGTTTTTTGGATTAATTGTCCCAATAACATTTTGTGATTCCCGTTTAGGAAAGAGAAAATCAAAGATTTCGTGGTATTTCATCACCTCTAAAATGAAATAACTAATCGTTATCACGATAAGAGTTATTGCAATTAATAAGAAGATTATATTTATGGATGCATTTAACGAAATTATATTAATATCTATTAACAAGGATAACCAATAAAAAACTCCAGCAATAAAGACCAGTATTGCACCATATTTAATGCCTCCAAGAAAGGCATGAGGACTACTAGTATAAGATTCTTGATGTGTTTCGTCGCAAAACTTTTTCAATTCTGATTCTACTCTATTACCTGCTAAGATTTCTTGTTCTGTCCCTGATTCTCGGGGTCCTACTTCGTTACAAATATCTTCTATAAATTTATACATGTAATTATTATCAATCATTTTTATCAACAAATTTTTTTTAAAATATACTTATTTTCATAAAAAATAGAATATTAATTAAAAATTCCTAATAATTTCTGTTATTTTAATGCTAAATTTTAAGAAGTAAATTTGATTTTGAACTATGGGATATTTATTTTTAATGTGAGTTCATAATGATAAAATCTAAAATCAAAAAAGGAATGTCAGATAGAGAAATAGACGAATATGTAGATTATGCTTTATCCGAAATGACATTAAAAGAAAAGATTGATATAATGTCGGGGAATCATTTTTTTATATTGTTGCTAAAAGATCGAAAGTTCGGCGTGCGTGCTTATCCAGGTGGGGGCGTTAAACGATTAGGTATACCTCCGTTCTTATTTACGGATGGTCCGAGGGGTGTAATGATGCCCGGCTCTACTTGTTTCCCTGTATCCATGGCTCGAGGGGCTTCGTGGGATATTAAACTCGAAGAAGAGGTGGGTGAAGTTATCGGTAAAGAAGCACGTGCTCACGGAGGAAATCTTTTTGGAGGTGTATGTGTAAATCTTTTGCGGCATCCCGCGTGGGGTCGAGCTCAAGAAACTTACGGAGAAGATCCCTTTCATCTTGGTGAATTTGGGGCAGCTTTGATACGTGGCGTACAAAAACATAATGTTATGGCCACAGTTAAACATTATATTGCTAATAGCATTGAACATTCGCGATTTAAAGTTGATGTACAATTAGACGAACGAACATTGCGAGAAGTCTATCTTCCTCATTTTAAGCGTTGTATCGAGGAAGATTGTGCTACAGTTATGTCGGCCTATAATAAAGTTCGCGGCGAATACTGTGGTCATAATGCTCCCTTATTAAGAGATATACTAAAAGGTGAATGGGGGTTTGAAGGTTTTGTGCATTCTGATTGGATGTATGGGGTCCACGATACCATTGGCGGGGTCATGGGAGGCTTAGATGTTGAAATGCCCCGTGCAAAATATTACGGAAGAAAACTAGAAAAAGCAGTGAAACAAGGAAAAGTTCCTTTAAAATTAATAGAAGATTCCGCAAAGCGAATAATCCGCACAGTGTTAAGATTTACTACCAAAGAAGACTCTCAAAATTACAATCCTACTTTAATCGGTTGTGATGAACATGTTCTTTTAGCTCGCAAAGTTGCCGAGAATAGCATGGTCTTGCTTAAAAATCAAGGTAAAATTTTACCTTTTACTTTTAAAGAAGTTGATACTTTAGCAGTAATTGGTCCATTAGCCGATTTAAAAAATACGGGTGATCATGGAAGCAGTCACGTGCGCCAAAATAATATTGTTACGCCTTTACACGGTTTAGAAAATAGATTCGGTGATAAAGTAAAAATAATACATAACGATGGTAGCGATCTTGAAGTTGCTCAACAGATTGCTCAAAGCGTAGATGCGGTAGTTTTAATGGTTGGTTACACGTATAAGGATGAGGGAGAATATATTCCACATATTTCAAAGGGATTAGGAGATCGCATTAACCTTGGTTTGAGAGAGAATGAAATTAAACTAATTAATGCCGTATCAAAAGTTAATCAAAAATGCGTAGTTGTACTTATTGGGGGAAGCGCTATTCTCATGGAAGAATGGAGAACAAGAGTCCCCGCTATTTTAATGGTTTGGTATTCAGGTATGGAAGGAGGAAACGCTTTAGCTGACATTATTTTTGGAGTAATTAACCCAAGCGGAAAATTACCTCTTACAATCCCTACAGATCCCGCACATTTACCATTCTTTGACATATATGTTGACGAAATCGAATACGGATATTATCACGGATACACATTAATGGAAAAGGAACGCCGAGAATCAGCATTTCCTTTTGGATTTGGGTTGAGTTATACTGAATATAGATATAAAAATATTCGAGTGGAATCAACCGAAGAGAAAATTAGTGTTAGTGTGGAAATCTCGAATATTGGAGCTATTACCGGTGAAGAGATTGTACAGTTATATGTAGGTTTTGAAAATTCTAGCGTTGATCGTCCCTTAAAACTGTTACGTGGATTTAAGAGAGTCGCTTTAAAACCTAAAGAAACAAAGACTGTATCTATTGATGTGAAGAAAAAAGATTTTGCATGGTATAATCCTGATAATAGAGCATGGGAAGTCGAGAGTATCGAATATACTATTTACATTGGA
This sequence comes from Promethearchaeota archaeon Loki_b31, assembly GCA_005222975.1. Lineage (GTDB taxonomy): Archaea > Asgardarchaeota > Lokiarchaeia > Sigyniarchaeales > SOKP01 > SOKP01. The sequence goes on along the minus strand of NJBI01000006.1, from coordinate 67,737 downwards.
GCTTCATCAAAAAATGAAGATTTGCTTAGCACAAAGATAACTTTTTAAATATATTTTCTCTTTATTATGATCTTATATAGAGAAAGCTATTTTTGGTTTAAAGAGTTTTGAAATCGATGACTATTTCCTTAAACTTAATTTGATCAATCAATATCTTGAGAAACTTGAGACGGGTGCCAATCGAAACATTGATGCTCAAAATATTTTTTATACAAATTAGCGTACTTTCCTCTTTGTGCGAGCAAAGAACGATGGGTCCCCTCTTCAACGATTTGCCCGTTATCCATCACAATTATTCGATCAGCATTCACGATAGTTGAGAGCCTATGTGCAATAACAATTGAAGTACGATCTGCTAATAGAACTTCAAGAGCTTCTTGAATAATTGCTTCAGTATATGCATCAACGCTCGATGTGGCTTCGTCAAGAATAAGAATCCGCGGATCAGTTAATATTGCTCGAGCAAAGCTAACTAGTTGCTGTTGGCCTGCCGACAGTCCTTTTCCCCTCTCACCGATCTGTGTTTGCAACCCTTCCGGTAGGTATTCAATTAGTTCTTCGAGGTGCACAGTGTTAATTGCGTTCCAGAGATCTTCTTCTGAAGCTTCTTGTCTGCCATATCGAATATTTTCTTCTATAGTACCTGAAAACAAAAAAACTTCTTGCTGTACATTGCCTAGATTTCTTCTATAAGAGTTTAAAGACATGTCCCTAATGTCAATTCCATCAATTTCAATTGATCCCCCTTGAAACTCATAATATCGAGCTAAAAGTGATACCAATGAAGTTTTCCCAGCCCCTGTGTGGCCCACAATAGCTATTTTTTCTCCCTTTTTTATATGCAGATTTAATCCTTTGAATACCCATTCACCTTCTCTATAGCAGAAGTCGATATCTTTGAAAATAATTTCTCCTTCCAAAGTATCGATATCAATTGCGTTTGGATTTTGTCTTATATTTGGCTCAGAATCAAGGATATCTAGTATTCGCTCATATGCTGCCATTCCTGAGCTAAGTTGAGGGAAAAATACGGAGAGTACCATTATAGGGCGGAAAAATTTCTGAATATAAAGAACAAACATAAAAATTGTTCCGGGATTAGTTATACCTTGAAAGACAAATTGACCTCCAAAAAAAATGATGATAATAAGCATAATAGAAGCAATGGTTTCAAGCAGAGGTCTCCACATATGAGTTACGGACGTTAATCTAAACCCTGCTTTAAAATATTGCTTGTTAATTTCTTGAAATTGCCTAGAAACAGTAGATTCCTGTCCATAGCTTTTAGATACATGTATACCCCCTATTGATTCAACCATAGCAGCATTTACACTACCAATTGCTTTTCTGTAAGCTCTACTAACAATCCTAACTAACCGCCTAAGCGACAGAACTAATAAAAAAATGAAAGGAATAGCTATTAATGTTATGAGAGCTAATGTCAGGTTTAGCCATAGAAGCATTCCAAAGGTCAATACACTTATAAGAAAGTTACCGAGAGTATCCACTAATAGGAGCGTTGTATTCCCCAAATCTAAGGCATCGTTAGATACTCTGGTATTTAGTTTACCGCTCAGATGCTTATCGAAAAAGCTCATGTCTTGCTCTTGTAATTTATCAAAAGTATCCATTCGGAGCTTTTCCAAAAAAAAAGGAACAAACTTTCCTATTTCTTTACGCCGTAAGAAAAACATTATCCAAAGTAGAATAGAAAGAATAAAGTACAGCCCCCCTACTCCCAATAAAATCAGAGGATTACTGTTAATACTAGAAAGTTCGTCAATTGCAATTCCAATTAAAAGAGGATTTACAGTTTCAGCTATTGCAGTAATGAAGATAAGCAATGAGATTAGAACTATGCTTTTCCTAAACGGTGCAACTCTCCTAACAAACCTGACTAGTAGTTCACGATCGGAATATTCTCGTTTCTGTTCCTCGTTCATCATTCCAGCATAGAGTCCCATTATGATACCTCTTTAAGCATTATTCGTTTTAAAATCTGATAAAGACACTCGTTTCCCAAAAATTCGCCTGTAATCTTCAGATGCTTGAAATAATTCTGAGTGATTTCCTTCCGCTACAATTCTTCCGTGCTTGAGCACTAAAATTTTATCAGATGTCCGTATGGTATGAAGGCGATGAGTTATTATTAGAGTAGTTCTATTCTTTATTATATTTTCCATCGCTCGCCCAATCTTCTCCTCCGTTTCACTATCAATCGCAGAAACAGAATCGTCAAGTATTAGAATGGCAGGATTAGTTAGAAAAGCTCGAGCAATAGCCACCCGCTGTTTCTCTCCTCCAGAGAGCCGCGTTCCTCTTTCACCTACAACTGTATTGTATCCGTCCGTGAAATTTTGCACAAAATCATCAACTTGGGCAAGTTTTGCTACGTTAATTATTTCGTTGTGTATAGCATTTTGGTTTCCAAAAGCGATATTTTCAAGTATAGTTTGCGAAAACAAGTAGATGTCTTGCTCTATATAGCCCATTTTTCTTCTTAATTCTTCAAGGGGATAATCCTGAATGTTTTTTCCATCCAATAAAATGGTCCCTTGTTGGGGTTCATAAAGGAGGAGCAGTAATTTTGCGATAGTTGTTTTGCCACACCCTGTGGGGCCAACTAGAGCGACTTTTTGGTTTGGTTCGATAGTGAAATTGAGATTTTTCAGGACAGGAGGTCGGTTTTTTTCTCCATTTTCATATGCAAAAGTTACATCTCTAAATTCTATTTTTCCTTTGAACTCCTTCGGCCACGGTTGGTTCTTAATTCGTTGATCCTCGTTATAATCGTTGGATAATGCTGTGAACAAGCGTGAACAAGCCGCAAACCCACTCATCATATCATTAGTAGCCCACCAAATAAGGTTAGTTGGATCTACAAGAGTTATCAAAAGTAGATTCGTAGCGGCTAATTCTCCAATGGTTAATGAATTCTGGAATACAAATACAAGGCTAAAAATAAGTGTAATTCCAATGGTTATGTATAGAACTAACATAGGAAAATATTTTGCTTGTACTTTATATTCTCCGATGGAGTTATCTCTAAAAGCGTTTACTGCTTTCTTAAACTTTTTTCGTTCTAAACCTTCCGCAGCAAAAGATCTGACTACAGAGGCACCTGTTATACTATCTTGTAATACAACTGCTAAATTTGAATGTTTTCTTAACCTTTTAGCGGCAAACGGCGCAATTTTTCTGCGATAATACAAAATAAAGTAAATATAAAAAAAAACAAAAGGAATACATGCTAAAGCTAATCTTATATCTATTGTAGTAATAAGGAGGAGCAAAGTTATTGCCACTTGAAAGAATGGATAGAAAAAAAAACTTCCGTGGGAAATCATCGTATTGATTATACGCACATCATTGGTTGCTAGAGCCTGCAAATCCCCAGCTTTAGCGTTATCGTGATATCTTAAAGGTTTATGCTGGATAGTCTCAAAAAACTCTTGCCTCATATTTTGCTCGGTTTTCAAACCAAGATAGTGGCCAGTCATCATCGTTCCATAATCCATAACATTACGGATAAGATAAATTGCTAACCCCATAATAAGGAGCGTTATGAATTTATCGTAATCAAGAGCAATTAAGGCGTCATCTACTATCTCGCCAATAATTATAGGTATTAGAGTTCTTGTAAAAGTAACAATTATAATACCTATTATAACAAACAATATCAAGAATTTATTTTTGTAAAGATGGTGAAGGAGCCAAGTTTTATAACTTTTGTACTTCTTTCTCTCTAAATTCAAAAAAGTTAACCTCTACTAGCTTTATACTTGACAAATAAACTTACACTAAATGAAATAACTTCTCAGTCTAATAGTAAAATGAGTAATAACTTAAAAAGCCCAATAAACGCTTTGTTTAACCCTCTTAAAAGGGTTTTTTAAAACTACACAAAAATTGTTAATTTTTTTTTCCTATGGAGAATAAGATTGTCTCCTAAAGGATTAAAAATTTATTCGCAAAAATTACTCTTTTTAACATTAGTTGGGTTATTTTCTAAAAATTTGTAACAAAATTCGGTGTTTCATTGATTAAGACCCCCGAAAAAGAACGAATTAAACATGCGCTTCCAGCCAAAAAAGAAGGAATTATATACAAGGATATTGACATCTTTAAAGTACTATCCGAACGCCAAAAATGGGAAAAGGAATAATATAAAAAAACGAAAGTTTATCTAAAGTATAAGAAATTAATTTAAGTTGACTTAATTCTTCGGAATAAAGGATTAGATAAAGAAGTTTCAACGGGTTTTTATCCGATGTATTTCAATCCAACTATATCAAATATCCTTGAAAAATCTTGTACGTCTTGAGTATAGACTTCTGTAATTCCATGAGCTAACGCAATTCCAGCAATTTGACAATCCTTTTCTTTAATAGTGATTCCCTTTCCTTGTGATTGCGCATAAATATCTGCTGCTTTTTCAGCAGATTCTCTTGTAAAGTTAAGAATTCCACACTTTAAAAGGAATTTATCATAAGCAACTAATAATTCTGGAACCTTGGATGGTCTACCCCCTTTTAGGTATAGATTAGCAACAATTCCTGTATAGATCTCATAAATAGAAATTGTAGATGTAAAAATAGGAATTTTGTTTTTTATATATTCTCGTATTTTTTCAACAATTAATGCATCTTCTTTCAAGAAACCAATAATGATGTTAGTGTCTATTAAAACAGCCATTTTATATCAATTTAATATCAATTTCTTCTTCATGTATTTTTTTTACGATTTTTTCAACTATAGCCAATGCAGGCTCCACATCATTGATTTTTTTCCAAGCCCCAGCTAAATCTAGAATATCAGCGTTAGATTCTAGTAATCTTTTTATCGCCTCTGAGAAGCTTTCATTCTTTAATCGATATTTGTCAAGTTGATTATAGATTTCTTCCTTTATTGAAATTGATCGTGATGGCATTTTTACTCACTAGATATATATATACATATGATCATTTAAATATTGGTTATCTTATATTCGAACAATGATATAAATAAATTGTAAGGTAATAAATATAAAAAGAAATAAAAAAAAATGATTTAACCTACTTCGACATCCATTTTCTTCCGCTCTTCAAGCAATACATCAACGACGGAAGGATCGGCTAATGTGGTAACATTACCTATTTCTGTGCCCGAAGCTATAGCTTTAAGAATTCTGCGCATAATCTTACCACTTCGCGTTTTAGGCAAGGCATCAGCAAATTGAATTACATCCGGTTGAAATACTGGACCAATCTCTTGTCTAACATGCATACGAATCTCTTTCGATAATTTCGCTGATTTTTCAATGCCACCCATTAATGTCACGAACGCCCAAATAGCTTGCCCTTTTATTTTATGCGGAAAGGGTGCTACGGCAGCTTCCGCTACTTTTGGATGACTCACTATAGCAGATTCTACTTCCATTGTTCCTATGCGGTGTCCGGATACCTTAATAACATCGTCCAATCGCCCAAGGATCCAATAATAGCCATCTTCATCTGTTCGTGCTCCATCACCAGTGTAATAATGTCCTGGATATTTTTCGAGATAAGTCGATTTAAATCTCTCTGTATCACCCCAAACATCGCGTAACATTCCCGGCCAGGGTGTTTGAATTGCAAAGTAACCGCCTTCGTTTGGTTCGGTGATTTCATCACCTTCTAAGTCAAAAATAACTGGTTTGATGCCGAAAAAAGGCATGCAACAAGACCCAGGTTTTGTGGGTGTTGCTGTAGCAATTGGGGTCATAATAAACCCACCGGTTTCAGTTTGCCAGTAAGTATCAACTATAGGACATTTCTCTTTACCAACAACTCTATGATACCATGTCCATGCTTCAGGATTTATTGGTTCTCCAACAGTACCCAGGACTTTTAATGAACTTAGATCGTGTTTATTTACTGGTTCATCACCGTGTCTCATTAGAGCGCGTATTGCAGTTGGAGCTGTATAAAATTGGTTAACTTTATGGCGTTCTACAATGTCCCAAAAACGATCTACATCTGGATATGTTGGAACGCTTTCAAACATTAAAGTAGTTGCTCCATTCGCTAAAGGCCCATATACGATATAACTATGACCCGTTATCCAACCTATGTCTGCGGTACAATACCAAACTTCGCCTTCCTTGTAGTTGAATACAACTCTGTGAGTGATCGATGTATATAAGATATATCCGGCTGTTGTGTGTTTAACGCCTTTTGGTTTTCCTGTGGTTCCGCTTGTATAGAGTAAAAATAGTGTATCTTCGGAGTCCATCTCTTCGGGTTCACACTCGTCGTTCATTCCACCGATAAATTCGTCATACCATATGTCTTTATCTGTGTGAGGGATTTCGTTTCCTGTACGCTTAACGACAATAACATGTTCGATTGTAGGTAGATCATCAATAATTTTAACGACATCAGCCATTTTTGGGTAGATTTTACCAGCGCGTAAAGTTTCGTCGCTCGTAAATAATAGTCGCGAATCAGAATCTTTCACTCTATCTTTCACAGCTTCTTTCGAGAATCCACCGAATACTATGGAATGAATTACACCGATTCGGGCACAAGCTAGCATTATTATCGCTAATTCGGGAATCATTGGTAACCAAATTGTTACTCTATCGCCCTTTTTCAGTCCTAAATCTCTCATACCGTTAGCTACTTTACTTACTTCTTTTAAAAGCTCGGTATATGTAAATTTTCTCACTTGACCGGGTTCGTCTGCCTCCCATATAATAGCGACTCGATCTCCATTGCCTGCTTTCACATGTCTGTCAAGACAATTGTAGGCTACATTAAGTTTTCCGCCAACAAACCATTTTCCAGGGAATAGATCAGTTTTTTCCCATACTTTATCGTAGGGTTTAAACCAATCGATTGATTTAGCTTGTTCGTCCCAGAACCCTTCCATATCTCCGATGGATCGTTTATATAACTTCTGGTATTCTTCCATTGACATTCCAGATTTCACATAGTCGGGATTGAGTTCTACGGGATTAAATATCCGATTTTCAGTGAGTACACTTTCCATTTTTGTGTCTTTTTCTGACATAATATTTCACTAATTTGAATAACTAATTTAATTGTATAGTTAGATTTTCTTGGTTTTTTAAATTCTTTAAGAATTTTAAAGGTTTTTTTTCAATCTTATCACATTTAAACTTTTTGGATTAAATGGACAGTATTGATTCAAGAAGATAATATGTGATATTATTTTTAAAGATTTTATTTATAAATAATATAAAAAGGGTACTATGGGTATACGATTCAATAAACACAATGTTCAAAAAAATTATTAAAATAAAAAATCTTAGAAATGGAACCATTAACTTTTATAAGCAGATTCTGAAAAACCTAAAATCTTATCGCACGATGGACAAACCCATATTCTTACCCTATTAAAACCAATTCCAACATTTATTCTTTCTCCTTTAAAGGCTCCGATTCTTTTTTTAATTATTCCTTTTTTAGTCTCTTTCTCAATAACATCGAAAAAATCTTCTAAATGGATTTCTACATTACAATACGGACATTTTGACATATTGATCATTAAGAATTTAGAAAATAAATAAATTACTAAATTACTATTTTTGGTGGAAGAAAGTTATAAGAATAGCTGAAAGGTATATTTTTAATTTCAAAAATTTTAAGTGATTAAAGTAAAAATATTAAAGATATACGACCTAACTATTTTTTAAAAATAAAGGAAAAATTAAAATAAAATAAAATAAGAATCTTAAAATGGACCAAATTGATTCGTTAGACGGGGAATGGCGGGAAAAATGGAAAGATAAAGAAATTACTGCAAAAGGAGCCATAAAGAAGATTATTCTTGGGAATCGCGTATTCATAGGTTCTGCGTGTTCGGAGCCTCAAGCGCTTACTGCTGAATTAATTAAATCTTCTGAAAGCTTAATTGATACGGAGATTATACATTTTCTTACGATTGGTCCTGAAAAATACTTTAAAGATAAAGCGGAAGATCTTTTTAGACATAACGCTTTTTTCATAGGTAAAACCCTACGAGAGGAGATAAATAAAGGGCAAGCTGACTATACACCAATATTAGCAAGCGAAATTCCTTCTTTATTTCTTTCAGGGCGTAAAAATTGCGATGTTGCTCTTATTCAAGTCACACCACCAGATCGTTACGGTTTTTGTTCGTTTGGGATTAACATTGATGTAGCAAAACCCATAGCCCAAGCTGCTTATCTAACAATAGCAGAAATTAACCCTCAAATGCCCCGAACCTTGGGTAATAGCTTTATTCATATGAAAGACATCGATTATTTCGTTTACAACGATGCGCCACTGTTAGAGTTCCAATTTAAAGAAAAAATTGATGTTTCGGGAAAAATTGGAAAGAATGTGGCAAATTTAATTGAAAATAAATCGACAATTCATATTGGTAACGGTTATTTACCGAACGCCTGCTTAAAACATTTAATGAATAAAAAAGATTTAGGCATGCATAGCCATTATATTACTGATAATATAATTCCCTTGATAGAAAACGCAGTTCTAACTTGTAGAAAGAAGAATTTTCACCCTGAAAAGATTATAACAAGTTTCGCGTTAGGTACTAAAAAATTATATGACTTCGTAAATAATAACCCGTATATTGAGTTTTATCCTAGTGACTATGTATGTAATCCAAAATACATTGGAATGAATAAAAAAATGGTTTCTATAAACCAAGCGTTGCAAATTGATTTAACGGGGCAAGTTAATACTTCAACTAAAGGGTATAACTTTTATTCTGGGATTGGGGATACGGTAGATTTCATGAGGGGGGCTGCTTTTTCTAAAGGTGGAAAACCGATTGTTGTGCTCTCGTCGACAAGAAAAAATGATACAGTTTCAAATATAGTACCTCATTTAGATGAAGGTGCTGGTGTAATTTTATCTCGAGCAGACATTCATTATGTAGTTACCGAATGGGGCGTTGCTTATGTACACGGTAAGACAATTAGAGAGCGAGTTATTGAATTAATTTGCGTAGCTCACCCTAAATTTAGAGAACAGTTGTTAGAACACGCGAAAAAGTTAAATTACATTTATTCGGATCAAATTCTACCTTGCGACGAGCAAGGAAAAATATGTATTTATCCTTCTATATACGAAACTATATACACCGCAAGAGATAACGAAAAAATCGTAGTTAGACCAGTTAGAACCACTGACGAGCCTTTATTAAAAGAACTTTATTATTCCTTAAACGAGAGAGATAGATATTTACGTTTTTTTGAAGTTAGGAAGGAATTCACACATTCTAAGACGCAATGTGAAGTTAATATCGATTATAATAAGGTATTTTCTATAGGGGCGTATGTGGGAGAGATCGGAAACGAAGACATGATAGGAAACGCTACTTATTATTTAAATCCAGCCATGAATTTAGCAGAATATAGTTTTGTAGTAAGAGAAGATTATAGAGGAAGAGGCATAGGTTCCTTTCTCTATCGCCATTTAATTATCATCGCGAAAGAAAAAGGGATAAAAGGATTTTATGGCAGCATTCACATTCAAAATAAAAGCACAGTCCAAATTATCCGAAAAGGAGGGTATACTAAAATTAATCCACCTGAAGTGGGTGAAAAAGAATTGTTTTACGAAGTGTATTTTGACAAGGAGAATTCGATGGATTAAATAATCAAAATTTTTATCTAACTTTCTTAATTATTAAAAATACAATCTTATGAAGTTTAAACATACTGATTATCACATCCATACGAACTGGAGCGCAGATATCTCGAAAAATGGTCCAGTATTTGAAGATTATATTAAGATTGCTGAAGCAAATGAAATTAACATCTGTTTTCTTGAACATTATGAACTGTATTACATAGAACAAGACAAAACAAACCCGTTTTACGATAGCAAAATCGACGATTACCTTGAAGAGATAGACGAGTTAAAAGAAACTTATAATTTCATCCTAAGCGGTCTCGAAGTAGAATATTACCGAGATCGGGAAATAGAATTAATGGAATTTATGGACGATTACGGTAAAGAATTGGATTTTATTGGTGGAACAATCCACGAGTGGATTTATCGCTATCCGATAACATCAAGAGAAAAATTATTACAATTGTTAGAAAAGATACCAATGAAGCAAGTTATAGACGACTATTTTGAAATTAGCGAGATGATGATAAAATCTAAAATATTTAAAAACGTCTGTCATATCGACACGATCTACCGCTATATCAACGATAACGACATAAAAGCTTTGGACGATTGTAACACTTCGGAAGACCGGATATTAGATCTTGGCCGTTTGTGTATAAAGAACAGAATTCACATTGAATATAATCTGTCTGGTTTAAAATTTCCAATTAAACGACCATTTCCTTCTAAAGAAATTGTACAGCAATTAAAATCAGAACGAGCGAAATTTTTTGTTGGGTCAGACTCTCATTCAGTTAAGTATTTTCAAGAACAAATTCCTAAGGTAAAGAAAGCGTACCAATTTTTAGGGTCAAACAAATAAAAAGCACAATAATTATGGAATCAAAAAATATATTTAACAAGCTCAATAATTGGGATCAGAAAGTTATTTTAAAATATAACGGCATTGGAGGTAATGTGTTTACTAATTTTCTAAAAATTGTATCATTTTTTGGAAGAGAGACTTTATGGATCGTTCTAATGGTGTTTTACTTATTCATTTGGTACGCGCCATTTTTGTTTTCAAATATTTCTGCAATATTTTTACTTGGTGTAATCATAATTGCTCCAGTAAAAAAGAGTTTTGATAGAGAAAGACCTTTTGAAACGCTAAAAGATATAAATGTTCTAGAGCGAAAACCAACTTCAAGGAGTTTTCCTTCTTGGCATGTTTATAATGTTATTTCTCAAGGATTGTTATTTGCTTATTTGTTAAATTCAATAGCGATAACCATTATTGTCTCTATTTTTACTGTGATTGTTTCTTTTTCCAGGATTCAATTAGGTGTACATTACCCGAGCGATGTGATTTTCGGTTTTTTTATTGGGATTATTGGTTTTTTATTAGCTGTAATCATTGTAGCACCTATCTTGTTGAGAATGATTACTTTTTTTGAGCAATTTTATGGAGGTACTATTCATTATCACGTAATTAATCCCTTGCTATTTGAAAACATATGGTATTTAATTTTAGTTATTGGGATAGATACATTAGTTATTCTTGTTGCTATTTACAAAAGAATTAAAGAAATTTTTGAGAGTATTAAATAAATAGAACCTCTCTTTATCGGTCTAAAGCAAGTTACAATAAATCAATTCTAATGAAAGGTCTAAAGGTTTAATTTACGTTTTTTTTCAAATAATTGTTTCAATTCATTTAAAACGGTTGATCTGGAATCTGCTGGGTTTTCTGACGCTATATTAGGGTTGGCAATCCCAATTGGAATTCCGCTTTGAGCCATTTGAAACGCTCCGCTTTCAATTGCGCGTAATCTGTTATCTAATTCAGATAATTGTTTGGAAAGGCTTTCAGATAAGCGTATAACCGCGTTCATAGTTTCTTCTAAAGTTTTTCCCAGACCTTCAACCTTTTTTAAAGTTGGGTTTGTTAACGAGTCTGTTGATCTCATTACTTCTTTGATGTATTTAGAAAACTTAGGTTCGGTAGAGATTAATGAAAAGATGGAAGTTAAATAAGCTTCATAATCGAATCCGTACTGAGTTAATAACTGATTAAGGTTTTCTTTTAGAAGTTCGATCTTAAGTAATGTCTCGGGGTCGTGTTTTAAATCCGGGTCGCATTTGTGTATGTATATTAAAATAAAAGGTTCTTCTTCTATGAGGGCTAAAATTTTAAGAATTTGTTCAAAATACTCAAAAGATTCTACGAACCTATTAGAGTCTTGCACATCAATTACATAGATCAATAAATCAATATTCAAAAAATATTGTTCTGGATTTTTTAGGTACTTACTCCTGTATTGTGCTTGACCCCCCATATCCCAGACATAAAGATCCAAATCAGAATCTTTAGTTTTAATATAACGACGATCTACACCTTTAGTTGGCTTCAAGTTAGCTAAATCGTTAATACCTAACCGCCCTCCAAACTTGTTCAAAATTGCAGTCTTTCCCGCATTGTCTAACCCAATTATTATTACTTTCTGCGCTGCTTTTTCGAAACTATCTTCTTCATCTACGACTCTGGTAATTATAGAACTAATAACAATTGCTTTTTTTAAGCTATCTTCAAGTTCGGGGTATTTCTCTTTAAGTACCACGATTTTTTCATTTAATTCGTCTTGGATTTCAGCGACTTTAATAGGGTCTTTAGTTGAACCAATATTATTTAAACCTTCAAAGGGATTTTCCTTGTCTAATTTGGAAGCTTCTTCGATATTAGATATATCTAATATACCTTTTAGAACTTTAGCTTCGCTTTTTGTAAGAAATTTATAAGAGTATATTGGTAATTTTTTTATTTCTTCAATGGTTTTAAGTTTACCAGTTTTAACTACTTTTGAGTCTAGAAATTTTGAGAAGACATTTAATACTTTTGAGATATCGGACGACATTTTGCTAACAATTTGTATTAATTTGTAATTATTTATTAAACTTTGAAGTAATATAATTATTAATTTTTAAACTTATAAGATAATAGTTAAATAGACTAAATTTTCACAACAGAAATTAAATTAGATTAAGATTTAAATATATAGTTTATTTTAAATACTATACTGAAATTGAATGTTCCTAATATTTGCATTTAATTTAAACGGATGATATGCCACCAAGTTTTAAAGATAGAGGAAATTTTGACAAGAAGGAAGAAGAATTTTGCTGTGACTCTCCAAAAATCAGTGAGGAACTTGGTTTCTACGTCTGTTTGAATTGTGGTTTGGTGTATGATAGAATTCTTGACGATTCACCTCGAAGAGCTTTCACGCAAGAAGAAATCCAAAAACGGAAGAGTAACGAAAGAGTTTATAGTCCTATAGGACCACGAACGATTATAAGGGGTAGTAGAGACGCACGGGGGATTTTGTTAAGCCCAAAATACAAATCTAAATTCAATAGACTGGCAAAAATTCATAGATCCTTAACTACTAGCTACGAGAGAAATTTATGGATTGCGTTACCTAACTTACAAAGGTTACAAAAAAGATTAGGTATTTCAGATACTGTAGCTGAGGATGCGCTAAGAATTTATACGCAAACCGTAAAGAAAAAGTTAACAATGGGGAGAAGTATCGATACTCTACTCGCTGCTTCAATATTTTGCGCATTGAGAGTGCACGGCATCCCTCGAACTGTGGAAGAAATTACAAAAGTCGCGCAAATACCAAAAAAGAAAGTGATTAAGAGCTATAGATTAATATTGATGGAAATTTTACCAAAGTTAAATCTGAAGGTGCAACATTTTACCCCTGATAAATATGTGGATAGATTTAACTCCGAGTTGAGGTTATCTATGCAATGTAGAAATATTGCTGTCAAAATTATAGAAATTGCCTCTGAAAACGGTTTTAATTCTGCGGGAAAAGACCCAAAAGGGATAGCCGCTGCGGCTATTTATATTGGATCTAGGAGTTGTAATGAAAACCGCACTCAGAAAGAAATTAGCAAGTTAGCCCGCGTTACCGAAGTTACATTAAGGATGCGCGTAAAAGATCTCATGAAATTTGCAAAAAGTACAATAGCTAATCCTTTTTAAATTTCAATTAACTGTTTTTCTTCTTCAAATAGTGGTAATAATTCTAACATTTCTCTTATATGTGGAAGATATTTATCAAGATTATGCGAAATCACATCTAGGTAAAATTTTATGAGAGTAATATGAAACGTATCTTCTACTAATTGCTTATTTAAACCTAATGAGTCAAGAAAGTTTTTAACATTTGTTTTTATTTCCTTAATCGGCTCGTTTGCTTTTAGAAGGGACAATCCGTGTAAAAGAACTAATAGTGAACTGGTTCTAAGGTCTTTTCTTTTTGATATTGCTTTTGCTAATTCGCGATACTGTAGACCCGCCTTTTTAAATGAGTTACTTTTAAGAGATATAATTACATCTTTGTAATATCTCTTTTTCATTACGCTACGTTTCTTTAAAAATTCTTTTTGTTCTCTCTTAATGTCTCCCTTTTTTTGCTGCAATTTACTGTTTATTTGATCCCTTTCTATATTAAGTTGTTTTATTTCGCCTATTTCTTTCCGCGTTAATTTTACTTCTTGTTCTCCTCGTTCTTCTTTTTCGGGTAAAAGAGATTCAAGTAATAAGATCTCAGGGTCAAAAAGAGTTAATTTATCTATTAAAAGGTCTAAACATAAACCTATTAGTTCTAAAAAGTTATTATCTAACGCTGAAAGAAGCTCTTTTGTGATTTGTATCTCCGGCATTTCTTCAAGATCGTATTCTTTATGTTTTGCTAGTTTATCATTTAAATAGGACTTAGCTAATGATGCGCCCTTTGTTTTTACTATTAAAAATGTACTTAATATCAGACTTATTGAAGCTTGCTTATAAAATTTTTTTTCCAGCAATTTCGGAATTGTATCACTATATTCATTTATGGCTACTTGAAATTTTTTGTTAGAAAGATCCTCTAAAGCTAATTTCCAATATTGATTTCTCATTAATTTTCTTTTAGCAACATCTTTCCTTTCTTTTCGTATACTTTTAGCTAACTCGTTAATTTTATCTTTTATTTTCTCGATTTCAATAATTTGCTTTTTTAAATCTTCAGGTTCACTAATCATTTTATGTGACTTGCCTAAGATATCAGAAATTAGGAGGATTTCTTCTTCAAATAACGGTAAATTTTCCATAAACTGTATTGATTCATTCAACACAACAGGATCGCTTAACTTCTCGATATCTATAAGGTATTCAACCAAAGATACTGAAAAAGTTTCAGTAAATGATTTTTCTAAACTTGATAAACTAGTTTTTGTGCGTATTAGTATTTTGTTAATATCTTCAATCGTATTTTGTTTGATAAGCATTAAAAAAAGTACTGCTAAAGAAACGCCAGCTAAATTATATTTTTTTATTCTAATTAAATGATTTATGCTTTCTTTATATTTCTCTATGGCATTATCTAAATCTTGCATACTCAAATACTCTAATGCGTCAATATAATAGGCTCTTTTCAAGGCTTTTCTCTGTTTGAATTCCCTTTCCTTGTCATGGAGCGCCTCTCTTGCTTTACTCTGAATTATCGAGAGTCTTTCTTTTAAAACCTCCCCTTCAAAAGATTCTTCAGCTTTCTTAACGATGATGGCGCTTTTTTCAGCCTCGAGATTTTCGATTCTCTTATTAAGCTCAGCTTTAAGCCATTTATCGTCGATTTTATCGTTAATGGCATGAGCGGAAGATAAATTATCTAAGGTTATATAAATTTCTGTAATCCTCTTATAAATTTTATTGAAGCTCAATTCCGGTTTTTCCATATATGCTAACGAAATATCTGTAGCTTTTTTAATTAAATTCAGGGAAGCTTCGATAAGAAATTTATCTTCGCCACTTTCGACAATTTTTAGTCCTTCGGTTTTGATTGATTCTATAAAGATTTTACTAATTTCCTTAGATTGCTCGTATAACATTTGTTCTCTAAAAATTGAGATAAAAAGTTCAAATATTTCTTCGTTTTTTTCGTAATCTCGTTCCTCTACAATTTCATTTAACTTTTCTATGATAATAGCAAGTTTATTCTTTAAATATTCCTTTTTTGTTCTCTTTGATAATTCGTAATACACTTTAAAAAATTGATCAAAAATTTTACCGATTAAGAGGATATCTAAGTTTTTTTTTAACATTTGATTTTGAATATCTTCCCTAGCAATTCGTTTGAAAAAATCTGCTTGGGTTTTCACCAGATTAGCGGCTTTTGGATAATCATTGTTTTCAATTAATAAATTAGCTTCTTGAATTATTAGGGTGTTAATTTCTGTAAAAATTTCTAACTCCTTTTCTATGAAACCTTTTAGAATTTCCACACCTTTCTCAATATTTTCTTCTATTTTCTTCTTTATTAATTCCTTATTTTCATCTTCAACTTTAGAGCTTAATTTCGTTAATTTTTTCTTTACTGACAAGGAATTTAACTTATTAATTAAAATTGTAGCGTTGCCAAAATCAAGATTGTCTAAGAATAATTTAATTAATTTTTCTAATTGAGCGTCTACATTTGATTTTTTAACGTTATAAGTTTCCCAAAGATTTTCGATCTCATCATAAGATTGCTTTGCAAAAAACCTCTTTTCTTCCTTAAGCTGTTGTTTTAATAATGTTATTAAAACTTCAGTTAACTTATCAGTAAATTTTTCTAATTCGTCAAATAAGCCTTCTTGTTGATATTCGGAGACAGCACTATACAATTGATGGCGGGCAGCTAAATATTTCTTTTCTTTAATTAAATAATCTGCCATTGCAATAATTTTTTGAGGAATTTCACTTAGGATAAGAAGTGTTTTTTCGTGGGGGAGACTATTGATAATTTTGAACGCATTTTCAACTTTACAAGCAGAAATCCAAGAATTAATTGCTAAAAGAAATGATTCGTCCCGCAAATCGTTATCTTTGAGTTCTATTGACGACCATTGAGCCGCTGCCAAGTACTGCCTTGCCGCAAGATCGTATTGTCTTTTATTAAATAATTTATTACCTTCTAAAACCATACTATCTGCATATAACTTCTTGAAGTTTTCCGATTTTCTTTTATCTACATTTTGTAAAATTTGTGAAGCATCTAAATATAACTTAACTTTTGAATAGAGAAAAGCTGCTTGCTCGCACATTATGTAAAATTCCTCTTTATTTAATATATCAGCAATTATCGCAGCTTTTTTAATGGCTTGGGCAGCAAAAAAATAAAATTCGGGTTTGAATTCTTTTTTTGCTTTTTTGAAAAAAATGTTTGCTAGCTGGATATAAATGGGAAACCTCATCCACGCGTTTTCAATGTTAAGAGGGGAAATTCCCGTTATCATTGCTACACACAAACACTGCAAAACTTGGTGGAATTCTCTTGGGGGTAGATTAACAAATGCTTCTACGTCAAGATATTTGAACCAAAGACTTTCTAACAATTCATTTATAGATAAAGGAAAAATTCCTTGTTGATCGTAGTACATCAAAATAATAGGAATATTTCTTTTAACAGATTTAACAATAGGTATTATAATATCGAAATAATCAAATTCTTCTTTTTTTAAAGGATTCAAAAAATATACAATCCCATCGACTTTTGGAATGATTTCATCAAAGTCTGCGTTAATAACATCGGTTATTGCGTCTACTTCTAAATTGCAAATATCCTCGAAGGCTTTTACTTCCTTATACCACTCCAAATACGCTCCTTTATTTTCTACCTCTTCTCCGAATGCTCTAAGAGCGTAAAAAGAAATATCTTCTCCATCTAAACCCAATAAGAGAATTTTAAAGATGTAACGCATGGGATTAATCTAAAGATGTTATTTTATAATTAAAAACTAATATAATTATAAACGTTTTTACTTATTATATTCTTACTTTTTTAGAGTCAAACTTTTAAGACTATTAAAAATATAAAAAAGTTAAAAAATTTTGAACTTTTTCTTTACTTTAATATAGTTTCAATTGAACAATTATATGATTTTTTTTTTACATGGGGATATCTCTTGGATTATTTAGAACGGAATTATGGCATTGTGAAAGAGCGAATGATTTATCAAATGGAAAATTCGCTCGCTTTAGGAAGAAAGCTTATTGATAGTGAATTAGATACGGGAATTTTGAATTTTATAGTACGACCGATCGTCAAAGCGTTTTACGATTATTGGGCAAAACACGACGCGAGAAAGGGTACATTAAAACAAATAAATATCACACTAGAAGCTGGAAAGAAATTATTATTGAACGGTAATTCTGAAGAAAGTTTTAATAACATTATTGAAGAAAATTTTCCTAATTTTTTAAAATATGATCAAGTTACTTATCAATGTAGCAAACATCATAAAAACTATGAGAAGTTAAAAAATAATTCAAAAGACACCTTCATCAATTATCTAAAAGAAGTTAAAACTTTTTTGGAAGTTAAAGAGGATGTAAAAGATTATGGAGCCCTTTGTAGAGCTGCATTTAAAACAAAAGAACTGGCAAGTAGAAATTTAATGAAGCAATTAGAAAAGGTCGAAAATGGAATTAAAATTATTGAAGACGATCCATCTATTCTTTCGTTACCAACTGGTAAGAAAATCATTATTAAAGCGCTAAGAAAAGGGTTTGAAGCAACAAAGAATGAATTTATTGAAGCTATAGACGATACTTACATCTAATGATAATTAAAGTATTAATTTATGACATATTTTAAATTTTATATTCAAAAAATATTAAAAATTTAATTAGGATAATAAGAAAATTATAAACTATTGACATCGTTGGAGATTTAATCATGAATTATATCCAAAGGAATTATAATATTGTAGAACAAAAAATGATAGCACAAACTGACTTATCTCTTAATTATGGAAGAGATTTAATTGATTCAGAATTAAACGTGGGATTTTTGAATTTTGTAATAAAACCTATTGTAAAATCTTTTTATCAACATTGGAGCGATAATGAAGCCCGCGTAGGGACATTGAAACAGATAAAAATCGCGCTAGATTCTGCTAAATTGCTTGTAGAAAATGGAGACATTTCCAAAGAAAAATTTGACGATGTTATTAATAGAAATTTTCCAAGCTACTTAAAAAATGACCAGACAGATAGGCAGTGTAAAAAAAATCATAAACACTATAAAAAATTAAAAGACATTACAAAAAAATTATTTATTTCGCAATTAGAGGAGTGTATATTATTTTTACAGGTTAAAGAAGAAGTAAAAGATTACAACGAATTATCGATAGCTACTTTTAAAACTAAAGAAAATGCGCTTCAAGCTCTAATGCGTCAACTAGATTATAATGACGAGAGCATTGCAGTCGTAGAACAAGACGATAATATTATAGATGTTCCTGCAGGAAGGAATATTATTGTAAATGTACTTCGCAAGGGCTTCGAACTTACAAAAAAAACATTAATTGAGGAACTAGATCTTATTTTTAATAAAAAATTGCTTATATAATTTATTTTACGTTTATTAGTATTAAAGAGCGATTAGCATGAGCGTTGACCCCGCTAACAAGACGCCAAAATTTTGCTTAAGATCGATATTTATGAACATTCTCATAACAGTTTTTATTATTATGAGTTATATATATATCTCGGAAATTTTTGGTTCAATTTCCATACCATATATTGGAATTAATGAGTTTTCAATAATTTTTGGGTTGTTGCTATTAATTTTTACATTTTTTTCGATAATAGCCGGTCCAATTCAGGCGTTCATAGCAGGATTTTTAGGTGAACTCCTATACCAATTCGCGTTTTATAACAATATTTACTTAGATTGGTGTCTTATTGTGGCTATTTATGGTTTGATAGCTGGTTTATATAAATATAAGCCGTTGAAATATCATAAAGGTATGGCTGTTTATTACACTTTTTTGTTATTGGTAATTAATTCTTTTCTTGTGATGTTTTTAATCATCGTATTCCAACTTTCATTATATTCAAATCCTTTAGAATTGGAAACTATTTTTATCAACTTTGGGTTTAAATTTTTCTTGCAAACGCTTATTTCAACCATTTTTTTAATACCTATTCTTTTAGTTATCTACGACAAAATTTTAGCTTCAAAGGAAAGGCATCTATATTATTTACTCTTAACACATCACCCAGTTGAAGCAAGCGACCATACATTTTATTTTCAATTTGGAAGGACAAAAATATATTTTTGTTCAAGATGCTCAGGAATGATAATAGGAATAGTTATGTCAATTTTTTTTACGCACTTAACTGAATTGATAATTAACACTCAATTTAGCGCAGAAATAGCTTTGTTTATAATAATCGTCTTTCCAATACCTGGAATGATAGATTGGGGGACTCAGAAGCTCTTATTTAGGAAAAGCACTACGGAATCTCGGTTGCTTACGGGTTTTATTATCGGAGTTGCGCTACATTTCATCTCGTATACAAAAGCCTATTATTTCTTAACACTAATTATAATCACGATTTATTTTGGTATCCTTTTCCTTTTAATTTTTTTCGGTCAGAGAAAGATATTTAGAGAATTAAAAAAAGAATTAAACCCATTATCACCTGAAGACCTCGATAATGATCAGGATAAATGAGAAAATTATTTCTACTAAATTAATAAAATGAAAAATATTATTTTCATACACGGTCTTGAAAGTTCGGGCAAGGGTTTTAAAGGAGTGTATTTAAAAAAATTAATTCCAGAAATTCTTACTCCTGATTTTATTGAGTTTGACCAAAAAAAATCAATTAACGACCTTCTTGAAAAGAGAATGGCTCAGTTAAAATCAATTTTAAGAGAAAAGGACTTATGGGTATTAATAGGTTCAAGTTTTGGAGGTCTAATGGGTGCATTATATACGCTTCAAAACCCTAAAAAGGTTAAAAGATTGATATTATTAGCACCATATCTAGAGCCATCAGTGTTAGATTTAGAAAAATACAATCCGGTGGATGTGCCTGTTATAGCTTATCACGGTAAAAATGACGATGTAGTACGACTTAAAACATCTCGCGAACAAGCTTATAAATTATTTACTAATATAGAATATAATTCAACGAAAGACGATCATAAACTTCATAAAACAGTAAAAGAATTAGATTGGATATATTTAATTTCATAATTAATTTTACAAAGTTATTTAGAAGAACTGAAAGTTTCTATATTTTGAAAGAATTTTTTAAAAACTGGACTCCAATTTTTTTATATTCACATTCTTACTTCTATAAATTAACTATTTATTTTTCAATTATAATTAGGTATTAACAATGTGGCTACACAGAGCGTTAGTCTGTTATGTTAATCGGAAGTTCTGCGTTAAATATACCACTTTTTCGACATTGGGAAATGTTTATTTACTAAAGATTGGAAAAATAAATTAATTATTTTTCAAAAATTAAAAAAATTAAATAAAATTATTAAATATATAAGTGTGAAGTTAAATGGATAAAACGCTATATGTTTGCCGTTCTTGTAATTATGGTTTTCCAAAGGAGTTATCTGAACTTATAGAAAATAAAGTACAGGTTTACTGTGAAATGTGTGGAACGCCTTTCTCTTTGGCGGGAATAATATTTAAACAAGCTTCTGTAAAAAAATCAGAAAAATCGATTCTTTTACGTTCCAAGTCTTCAATTAGGGACAAGAAAAAATCTAAACTTGATAAAGCAATAAAAAAATTAAATAAATTTGATTGTATTCCAATCGCTATCTTATTAATCTTAGTTATAATTTTAAATTTAATATTTATACCTAGTGGAATTAATCATTTAATTAGTTCTTATTTAATTGTAGGTAGTGGCGTATTAATTATCCTATATGACTCAAAGTATATTTCCCCAAAAATTAAATCTGATAGTTACGACGACATTGCCCTAGATGCGATTTGTTATGGAATCTTAGGTTGTTTTATTTACGGCACTGGTGCAATACTTTTGATTAAAGGGATATTGATTTTTATATACTCAATTATAAACCATGAAAGCAACAATCATAAAGCGTATAATTTTGGTCTTAAACTAAAAAATTCAATAAACAATTTTTCAGCAAAAGCAGGTTTCGTAATCGTATTACTTGTGCTTTATGGAACATTCTCTGGGCTTATTAATATTTACTTTTTTAGACTCCATGAAGGAATATTTTTCATGGATACTTACATTGCAATATTTTTATTTCTTGTAATACCTATTAGCGTCTTGATAATAGATTCAAAGTCAAGAGCTAAAATTCACAAGAAGCGAGAGTTTACAGGTCGTGATGCGCTTCGAACATTCATTTTAGGAGCAATAGGTACAGCTTTTTTGAATATAGGGATCTTTATTTTGATAAAGTCTATTTTAATATTTTTACTTTTTGTAGGAAAACCAATCGATTTAATTGAAAAACCTAGATTAAAAGGAAAAGAAATTGAAATCATTCCAGTTCAGAAAGTGGAGCAAATAGAAGCAATTGTTAAAAAAGAAGAGTTAAAATTGGTAGAACAAGATAAAATACCCCCAGAACCGAAATTTCAGACAATTAGTACTGAAAAAGAGCTTCCGTTAGAAGAAGAGGAAGAAATTAAAGTTATCGAGGAGGAATATAAAGAAGAAGAAAAACCTCCCAAATTTAAAGAAATAAAAAAGAAAGAGAAAGAAATTAAATTAAGACTTCACGAGTCGCTTTTACCAGTTAAGAACGAGAAGGATAGAAAGGTAGTAAAGGAGTACTTTTCAAAAATATTTAACATCATCTCCAAAGATTTGAGAAAACAGATATTAGAACTTGATATACCTAAAAAACAACGAAAAGAAATATTAAAAGAATTAGCTTTCTTAGCTGCGGAGGA
This sequence comes from Promethearchaeota archaeon Loki_b31, assembly GCA_005222975.1. GTDB lineage: Archaea > Asgardarchaeota > Lokiarchaeia > Sigyniarchaeales > SOKP01 > SOKP01. The sequence continues at coordinate 45,358 of NJBI01000006.1, read as the reverse complement.
ACAACTGAAGTACATCGGAGCGTTGAGAAAATTATACGAGACCATTCCAGAGAAATTGATAGAGAGAATACGCAAGCTTCAAAATGTTAAACCACAGTATTACGATAAAATAGTGGAAGAACTGAAATATTTGGATAGCGAGGAACAAATAGAATTTGTCGTATATTTAGAGAAAAACGCCTAATAATAAAAAAAAGACTTTCTTAAAAAATGTCGCTTGAAAAAAGAAGAGAAACTAGAGAAAACAGAAAAATGAAAGAGTTAGAAGCAAGTTCATTTAGGCGTTTAAATTTCGCTCCTTTACAAGAGGTTAAAACAGTAAAAAAACCAAAAATAGCAGAACAAGGAAAGTTAATTGAGGAATTAACTGAAGTAGAGAAGGATGTTTTAAAAATAGCTGAAACAATTTTAAAATTAAAAAGATACGACGCTGCTTTTGATATCGAAGTCGCTTCTGAAGCAGAATTTCAGAAATTTCCCATAATTGAAAAGTTATACGCAAAGAGCATAGCAAAACTTGCGTATAAGAAAGGTTATAGCAAAGAAGAAATATTTTTGGCCATTAGAAGTTTAGAAGAAAAGAGTTGGATTGTAACCAACGAAAGAAGAACCAAGTTAGAAATTCTAAACAACGAGAAACTATCAAAAATTCTTAACTTCATTAAAGAAAATCCGGGTATTCACGCAAGGAACGAAAAAATCGAAAAAGAATTAAACATTACAAGAACGCCATTTTTGAAACATATAATGACTTTAGAACGATTTAAACTTATTAGATCAAAAAAAATAGGAAAATCATTGCATTATTTCTTGGTTGATGTTCCCGAGGATTACGATAAGTATAAGGTGATATTTTCAAACCCCTTAATCCAAAAATTAATTGAGGCAATTTTTAAAGATGAGAGCATTGCCATTTCAAAAATAGGAGAAAATCTTGATGTTTATTCTGGAACAATTCAATATCACATGAAAAAGTTAAAAGATTTGGATTTAATAAAGTCTATTAAGAATAAACAAAATCAAAAAATACATTTGGTTAATATTGAACTACTCAAAAAGTTTAACGAGTTTTTCAAAGAACCTAACTTTTCTAAATTATTACAAGGTTTATGACTTTGTTTAAACTAAAGTGTGTTGTATTTTTGGAAGGGTTTTTATTAAAATTTTAATTGCGTTATCAACCCCCACCTCCATATCAGGATGGATTTCGTTTGAATTAAGTAGATCAAACTGAGGATGGCCTGGTAAATCAGATACTGAAAGAATTGAAGCTGTTTTTAAGTTATAGAGTTGACCTAACAAAAATAAAACCGAAGATTCCATATCGATTGCTTTGATATTGATTGCTTTTAATGCTCGTATAAAATCAAATGTTTCACAAAATAACGCATCTATCGTCCAAAGAAGTACTTCTTTTGCTTTTTCAGGATTAAAAGCACGAGCTTCTTTGATTAATAAATCCTTTAAAATTTCATTTGGTTTTGAAATAAAAATAGTGTGATTTCCTGCAATTACATTTTGAACAGTTGATAAAGGATTACTTATTGATTCTAGTTGATTTAATAACGCCTGATTAGCTCTAATATATTGAGGGGTCGTTCCATCATCGCAGTAAGCCAATTTTGGAACCACAACATCGCCAATATCAATATCGGTGTTCTCTCCATAAATACCTCCACAAAAATCCACTCTAACAATTACTTTTGCTTTAGAACGTTTCAAACTTTCTATTGTAAGTGCTGCGTTTGGACATCCTACTTGAGAACGAATTAAACTTACTCTAATTCCGTTTAATATTCCATTGTAAACTTTACCATGAACGATCTTATTTTGTAACTTATTAACTAACTTTTTCATTACTATCTTAACTGCGGGCATTATAACAATCTCATTAATGTTTGAAGAGCTAGTTTCTAATATCATTCTCACTATCTTGTCGTCAACGCTGATAAATTTCAACCCCAAATTAAGCATTTGGCTTTTTATTTTATTTAACATTTTAGTTCGAAAAAATTTTAATCCGTTTTCAATTATATTTTATAAGTCGCTTGCTAATTACTAAGCTACTTATATTTTTAAATAATAATTTTTAATATCTTAAGTAAATACATTTACCTATAATTATAAACTACTAGAATACGAAGAAAAAATAGTGGCACTCTGATATGAAAAATCAATACATTGTTAATAATAAAATTACAAACGATTTTGTTGAAAAATACACAAAAACGACATATCGCATAATAGGTAGGAATAAGCACACTGCAATTAAACCTTGTCATTGGTTAGAACAAAAATTATTAACAGGTAGAGATAATCGAAATTGTTATAAAGGAGTTTTTGGAATTCAAAGCCACAGATGTTTACAAAATACTCCTTCTATGCCTTTCTGCAACCATCAATGCGTATTCTGTTGGAGAGATATTGAATTAGGAAGTTTGGGCGATGAATTTATTGTTGAGCCGGACGAGCCAAAAGATCTAGTTGATGAAATGATCCGTCACCAGCGTGATATTATAAAAAATCATTTGCCATTAAGAAGATATCTTGAAAATTACGAAATTATGGTGGACATGCTCAATTTTATGTTATCGAATGATGAAAATCATAATATAAATTCACTTTCCAGAAACCTTCATGTAAGTAAAAACAAGGTTGACCGCGCTGTTAATTTACTAAAAAATCAAAAATTTATTACGGCTATAGATGATACATTGAAAAATTATAGAGTCGAGAAAGAGATTTCATGCTGTATTGATTCACGAGATGAAATCGTAAAGTTATTCAATTTAGCATTAACGACTCCTGATGAGATAATGCAAGTTCATGGTGAAGCCATGAATCCAAATCACGCAGCAATATCCCTTGATGGTGAACCGCTATTATATCCCAAAATAGGCGGATTGGTTGAAGAATTCCGGAATCGTAATATGACTTCATTTATTGTAACTAACGGAACACTACCAGAAAGGATTGAAAGTTTAAATTCATTACCTTCCCAACTGTATATAACCTTACCTGCACCAAACGAGACGGTGTATAAAAAAGTTTGCCGCTCTATGATTAAAAATGGGTGGAGTAAAATATCAGACACCTTAGATTTAGTTGAAAATTTATCTTGTAGAAGCTTAGTAAGAATAACAGCTGTAAAAAACTTAAATTTATCTGAAAATTACATTAAGGACTATATTAAATTAATTGATAAAGCTAATCCAAATTTTTTTGAAATAAAAGGATTTACGTTACAAGCAAAAGCGCTCATGATCAACGAAAGGCTAAAAAGCGATAAAAAACTTCAATATTACTTCCCAGAATATGAATATTTAGAAGAATTAGCTCTAAAGTTCGAAGAGATTGGAAATTTTCCTTTAATATACACAAATAAGGCAAGTAGGGACTTTTTGTTTGCCGTAAATTGGGATAAAAACAAAGACCCAAAAATAACAACCCCATAATAACACATAAAAGAGTTTTAAAACTTAATTTTTTAGGTGTGTATTTATAGTGCGTTTCAGTTTGGCTAAATTTGTTTTCTTTAACGCAGAGAATTCTAAATAGGGAGTTTTAGAGCGATCGTTATCGATTCTCTCGTTTACATTAATTAGATTTAGTCCATAATCCTTAGCGGTATTAATTAATAAGGAGATTATTCTCTTCTTATCAAAAACTGAGATTTTATCTATTTTATTCAAAATAACCAAAAGAGGGATGTCAAATTCTTTTAAAAATTTAATTAATTCAAATGTTAACGGAATTGTAACTTGACTTTGAAAGTGATATTTTTTTAACTCATCTTCAATTCTTAAAATGTTTATTATTACTAAACCAAAAAAGTATTCGTTATGATGCTTTTCGATGTGAATAACTAATTGCTTCTTTATGTGTTCCTCTCTGCGTCGGCTAGAACTTTTCATATAACCAAAACCAGGTAAATCTAAAATGTCGTACGGCATTTGAGGTAGTTTTATAGGCTTAATTAGTAAAGTGCTTCCTGGTTGTTTACCCGTTTTTCCTTTAAACTTTCTCGGATTTGGAAGCAAAAGTTTGGTAATTGAGCTCTTTCCTACATTACTATTCCCAATAATTAAAAGAGAGGGTTTATCTTCCATGACTGTTAACCATTATTTATTTTATTGAAGAATTCTATATATCAAGAAATTCGTCTTTTAGAAAATTTGTGTACATTTTTTTCTTTTCTTCTTCTTTTAGAATAGGCCTTGTACTGATAGGTTCTCCAACTTTTTCTAAAATTTCTCTGATGCCTTTTATTCCAATATTAATATTGAGTTTACCTCCTTTCATATATTTAACAACTTTCTTATCATTTAGAGTCAGTCTCAATATATAACCTAGTCCAAAATAGAATTGGTTTTCCGGTATGGGATCAATGGGGCTTTTGCTCGTAATTTCTTTCAGCGTATCATAAAGCAACGCCTTACTCGCGATATTATCTTCTGCTTGATAAACTAAATAATAAAGAGAGTGGTACCAAATTTTATCGCGTTTATTCTTGGCACGCTCTAAAAATTTTTCTGGAGTTATTATTTCCTTTGCTTTTTCTTTTTTCCGCTCTATAAGTTCTTGTTTGATACGTTCTTCTAATTCTGAAGATACACCTCTACTAACGGGAGTTTGGAGTATATCTTCCCCAGTTACTTGGCTATCTTCTTGTTTTACTGCTTCTATAGCTTTTTGCATATCCTGAAGCTCATCAAAATCGATTTCTTCAAGATCAGAGAAATCGCTAATCATTGCTTCCTTTTGTGCTAAGTAATCTTCGCGTTCATTTGTTTGGAGCTCAGATCCAATTAACTCAAGTTCTTTTGATATTCCCTTTTCAATGGCTTCTTCATTTTCTAAGGACTCAAGTTCTTTAACTTTTGCTATTGCTTCTTGCATTTCTTTTAATTCATCGAGGTCTAGATCTTCCAAATCAGAAAAGTCAGTTTCGAGATTTTTCATATCTGATAAATAGGTTTCTAAATCATTTTGGTCTTGTGTTGACTCTTGTTTATCATCATTACTTTTTTCTTCTTTCTGATTTTCTCGATCTTCTGTCATCCTTCAACCATATCTAATCTAATTAATTCTAAAAATACCTATAATATTAATAATAACCTTTAATTCTTTAAATGTTAAGATTTGTATAAATGTATATAAGTAAAATAATTTGAAACATTTTATTAATAATAATTAAAAAAAGACATTTTTTCACATATTATTATGTCAAACGAAGAAAAAGAGTATAAATTTAAGATAACTGTAGTGGGAGATCCCTCAGTTGGAAAAACAACTCTAGTTAAAAAATATACTACTGGATCATTTCAAAAGGATTATATCGCCACTCTGGGCGCTCAGTTTTCAAAGTACGAAGAGATCATAGAAGGGAACCAAATTAAGTTATTCATATGGGATATTGCAGGTCAAGATGTTTTTGAAACAATGCGTAGTAAGTTTTATAATGGAAGTAGTGCTGCAATTATTGTGTTTTCTCACGCACCAGAAGAAGTAACAAGTTTTAATCACATTGATAAATGGCTTAAAGAACTTAATGAATATTGTGGAAATATTCCAATTGCATTATTTGGAAATAAGATCGATTTAATTGATGAGAAAGATTTAGCTCTAAACGAGGATAAAGTAAATTCTGATTTCAACATTGGAAAATATTCGAAAGATCATAATTTCATAGGATATTTTAAAACAAGCGCTTTAACAGGTCAAGGTGTTATTGAAGCATTTCAAAAGTTAGTTAGAGACCTTTACTTTAAAACTACTATATAATTTAAATTTCCTTATTTATTTATTCAACAAATCTATACTCTTGAACACTGAAGCAACGTATAATATATCTTTTTGTGAAGATTTAAAAAATTTAATTATTACTAATTAAAAAAGCAAGAAATGATTTTACAAAATATTATGTCTGAAAAAGCTTTTGGATTTAAAATAATTATTATAGGTGCTCCGGCCGTCGGGAAAACATCGTTAATTAAAAAGTATACTACAGATTCATTTCAGAAAAGTTATATCTCTACTTTGGGGACTCAGTTTTCGAAATATGAAGAAGATGTCGATGGTGAAAAAGTCGAATTGTTCATTTGGGACATAGCAGGTCAAGATAGTTTTAATGTAATGCGTCAAAAGTTTTATACAGGAAGTAGTGGTGCCATCATTGTCTTTTCTCACGCTTCAGAACAAACTACAAGCTTTAATCTTGTTGATAAATGGCTCAATGAACTTAAAGAACATTGTGGAAACATTCCAATTGTACTATTTGGTAATAAGATCGATCTAATTGATGAAAACGATTTATCATTGAATAAAGACAAAGCAACTTCAGATTATAATGTTGGAAAATATGTAATCGATAATAGATTTCTTGGGTATTTTAAAAATAGCGCCTTAACAGGCCAAGGTGTAATTGAAGCGTTTCAAGCTTTAGTTAGGAAGCTTTATTTAAGAGCTAAAATGTAATTAAAAATAATATAAAAGAAACAGAAATAATAAAAAATTTTAGGTTTTCTTGTAAATAAATCGATCCCAGCTTGAAGTATTAGGTAGATGATCAGGCATGCCTTTACGCTTACGAATTTCAAGAATTAAATCTTCTTCTAGACTTTTAGGTACTTTATCAAAACCAGAAAATTCGTATCCGAAGAACGCACGTCCTTGAGTGGAACCTCGTATATCATCAGCTATACCAATCGTTTCAGCAGCAGGAATCGTACCATGAACTCTAACATATTCTCCCTCTGGAACTACGTTCGTAATTCTGCCTCGTCGCTTGGTTATAATCGAGTTCACTGGTCCTTCTGATCCATCTGGTGTTTTCACATCAATTCTCTGAATAGGTTCAAAAAGATGAGGATCAGCGTCCAACATTGCTAAGGACATAGCAGAAAAAGCCATTCCAGCAATTTGCCCATAGGAAGTATGTCGTGTGTCCTCGTGGATGGTCATATCTGTAAATACTATTTTAAAACCCGCAGCTGGTTCTTTTGCAAGAATGCACTCTCCAAGCCAATCTCTAAAAGCGGCTGTTAGATAAGATTTTACTTTATCAAATCGTTGTAAACCAGATGTACCGTTCACAAGTAAGCTTCCTTGGTAAACATCTACTATACGTCTAGCTTCTTTGGCGTCCCAGCCTGCATCTTCCCTTAGAATTTTTGCTCTATCTTTCTCATTCATCAAATCAGTGATTTTTCCAGTATCAATTAATTTCTCAGTTGTTTCATCTAGGGGTTCTATGTATAATAAGATTCGGTTGTGTGTATTGGCAGATTTAGTATAAAATAGTTTACTTCTCTTGGTAATTTTTTCTCGGTACACTATAATTGGTTCACCAATTAAAATAGGAACTTGGTTATTGATCCGTTTGGTTAGGATTTCAATTTGAAGCGGATCGATTCCACTTAAAATGAACTCTCCAGATTCTTTGTCCCGCCGATACATCGCAGTAGGATCTGCTTGAAGCCACTTACTTACTACCGTATCTAATTTATCGATTTCGTGAGGATCTCGTGGCCTTATACTTCTTGAAACTACGGGTTCGCACGCATATTGGATTTTTTCAAAAGACGGCAGAAGTGCGGCTTCTTTTTTATCCTTTGGGACATCACCAGCTGCCATAAATGTCTCTCCAGAGGGACAAATAAAACCGTATAAAGCAAATAAATTTCCTGCAGGAATTTTTGGGATATCTAATAGATCTGTAATTTCCATGACTCCCAATCGTTTTACTCGATTACTTGTTCTGTTATTTACCAAATAGATAGAGTCCGATAGTCGGAATGTTCCAGAAAAAACTCTACCTATTAAAGTTGGTTGATATCCTCTCCTTGGATCTAAAAATATTTTGGTAATCATACCGTATAAAGGACCTTTCGGATCACTTTTTTGAAGCGATTGTCCTAGTTCTGAGCTGAGATCACCGCCCCAAACATGAGGTATCCTATATTTTGCTGCTTCCACAGGATTGGGTAAATGATCAACTACCATTCTTAACATTGGCTCGTCAAGTGGAAGATTTTCTCTTAACCACTGAATGGCCCCTTCGGTATATTTTGCGAAAACATCTTGTGGTGTTAAACCTTTTTCTAATAATATTTCGTATGTAAAACCCCATCCGTGCTTAGCTGACCCTACAGCAACGCTGTTTTTAGCAAAATCAACGTTCCATTTAGATCCTTCTGGTCTAATCTTTTTGATTAGCTCATTTACCTGTTTTGAAATTTTATCAATTTTCATAAATGTGTCTTCTGGACTCAACTTAAGCTCGCTAATTAAACGATCTACTTTATTGATAAAAAGAACTGGTTTGCAATACTCTTCACCAACGGCTAATCGGATGTTTGTTTCAGTTTGAGTCATAACCCCTTCTAAAGCATCGACAAGAATTATGGCACCGTCACTCCCTCTAAGAGCACGCGAGACTTCTCCAGTAAAGGATATATGTCCCGGCGTATCATTGATTTGAAGGATATATGGCTCATCATCCTCAGGCTTTCTAGGGTCATTAAATGCGAGTAGAACTACACTTGTAAATATAGTAATACCTCTTGCCTGCTCTTCTTCGTCAGAATCAGTCATCTGAAGATGCCCGGCATCTTCTTCTCGCATTAAACCTGCACGCCTTAACAAGTAATCGGTAGCGGTAGTTTTGCCATGGTCTATGTGTGCTACTATGCTAAACAACCGTTTTTTTTCGTATGAACCGGTAGTTATCAGATGCGCAATCTCGTCGGGGTTCTTTACTTTAACCATTGTAAATTCACTTTAAAATATTTTAATTTTTATTTGATTCATTTTCAATAATTGAGAAGGAAAATACGAGAAAAAATAAAAATTTTATGTATTTAGGCAATAAATTGTCTATTTCAGAACTCCTTGTTTAATTTATTTATTTCTATTCAATGTCTTCATCGGAGATTAAATGTGTGGAAGAATCATATTTAGCAAAGTGTATAGTGCTCTTTTACCTGAAGCCCTTTTGACATTGAAAGATTTTGAAATATTTACAACTCTTAGATTCTCTGGAATTTTATTTTTGACAAAATCTTTTAATAATTTAAGAAATTCTGTGTATTCTCTTTCAGATTCTATCCATAAGAATTCGTCCCTTTCAAAAAAGTTTGGATTTTTTTTTCTAAACTTATTAGCATGATTTTTCTCTTTAATTGGAGGTCCCCTTCGTTCGTAATTTTTTGTTATTTTAGGTTTTTCACAAAATATGGCTATATTATATTCCTCAATGTCATCTTCAAAGTAGACTTCAAATTCTATTTTGCCAAATCGTTCCGCGTGAGAGAATTCTTTTTCTCCGTTTGCCTTAATGTTTTCACCGATTGAGTATAATTTATCTCTATTAATGGTATAATGTATCTCGTTATTTTCGTTTTTTAATTCAACGACAAAGATTTTAGCTAAGAGAGAACCATCAATCTTAGAAAGCTCAACTTCAGGTATTTTGTCAATTTTAAAAAAACTTTTATTCGGGTTATTCATAAAATCCATTATTCTCTGATTACAATACTTATATGCTTTTTCTGAAATTGCGGAGGCAACATTTCGATTTTTATCGATAGGATCCGTAATGATAATGTAATCTTTTTGGAAATGTTGAATCTTTCTCAACTCTTTTAAAGTTCTATTGTAATAATCGTTAGGTTTTTCTTTAAGAAATTTGAAATTGTTAAATAGGTTTTGTAGGGTGTCGTAGTAGTATATTAGTAACTCTGCACTATACCCAATAAATCCAACTTTCCCTACAGCACTTTTGTCGCCATAACTGTGATTAGCTTTAAAAAATTGCTTTAACAACCTAACATCGTTTTTCTGCTCTATTGATAAATTCTCTTTTATAAAACGACCGTGCCACGGTGATCTATCAACTGCGGTTATAGGTCCAAATTTTTTTATATATTCTAATTCTAAATCAAAATAGAGAACAATATCGACTTTAATTTTGATATTATTAATGAAATAATCTACAGTAATATATGGATGTTCGGCATATAGAAGTCTAGGCTTATGAAATTCTTTTAGAATTAAAGATTTTAGTATCCAATTATTACACAAATAAAGAAAATCTTTCTTGGACTCTTTTTTTAACTTATTTTTGCTTAAGCCATCATATTTTGGGCTATACAGTTCATAATCTAAACCAACAAAGAGATCAATATCAAAGTCGTTTTTTAATTGCGTTTGTTTGATTCCAGTAGAGCCTTGAGGTTCGATTTTTGTATATTTAAAATTTAACTGCTGAGCTTTTTCATCTAATAACTTCCTGAGTTTTTTAACAATTTCGTTGATAAGAGTGAGTTCTTCTTGAGTTGGAGTAATTTCTTTTAAAACTTCCTTTAAAACATCTTTCATTAAAGCCATAAGACCAAGTTTGATTTCATTTTCTATAAAAATTTCTAAAATATATATAATAGTAAATTTCTTGTTTTAATTATTTTTAAAAATTTATAAAACCGTGTGTAATTATATTATAATATATTAAAAGAATCAACAAAAAGGTTGTTATTTCTTGGCTAAAGTATTAATAACTGGTGCAAATGGTTTTATTGGCGCAAATATTGTTCGTGCTGCTATAGAAAAAGGGTACGATGTAAAAGTATTTGTTAGAAAAACATCCAATATTAGCACTATTAAAGATCTACAAATTGAATTTGCTTATGGAGATTTAAGAGAGATTGAATCCGTTAGTAAAGCAATGGATGATTGTGATTTCATAATTCATGGTGGTGCAATTTATACATTCGTCCCTATGTGGTTTTGGGCAGATCCTGCGAAAATTAAAGCAATTTATGATGTAAATGTTTATGCTACAGATAAATTAATGGAGAAAGCTTTAGAAAAAGGAATTAAAAAAGTGGTGTTCACTAGCTCCGAAAGTGCTATTGGAATGCCACCTGATAATTCTATCGGAGATGAAAAACTATTTGCTACTAAAAAAGAATTACCTGGTCATTATAAAATATCAAAGTATTTAGGTGAGTTAGTTGCGATAAAGTGGAATAAAAAAGGATTACCAACTTGTTCTATATTACCAACTGTACCAATCGGTCCCTATGACATAAAACCAACACCTACAGGGAGGATTATCAGAGATTTCATGAACGGCCAAATGCCAGGGTTTGTCGAAACAAAATTGAATGTTGTATCCGTAAAGGATGTGGCAATGGCACATGTACTGGCAATAAAAAATGGTAAACCGGGAGAAAGATATATTGCTGGAAATAAAAATATGGCATTAAGAGATTTTTTACGTTTAATTGCCGATGTTGCGGGTAAGAAAGCTCCAAATATATCATTTCCTAAATTTTTAGTAATAGGTTTTTCTTTTTTTGATGAATTGGTTACATGGAAGCTAAAGCATAAGGATCCAAAAACACCATTAGAGAGTGTTGCTTCTGCTGAAATTCGAGTGTTTGATTGTTCAAAAGCCTGGAATGAACTAAAGATGCCTAAAACAAACTTATGAATTGCAATTAGAGAACAAATTGATTGGTTTTATGAAAATGGTTATATAAAAGATAGATAACGAATTTCGCTTTTATTTATAATTAATTACTTTATTAACTAATTCAAGAAGATCGATTACGATAAGGTCAGATTTAATCTCCTTGACAGCATCTTTAAAATTGGTAAGACAGAAAGGACAAACTGTTGTTAAAAACTTCGCACCGGTTTCTTCAGCCTCTTGTACTCTATCAACTGCAATCTCAAGTGCTAAATCCGGAAACCCTGATTTTACGCCGCCGCCTGCGCCACAACAGTAGGAGTAGTTCCGAATATGCCTCATTTCAACAAATTCATCTTTTCTTATAGCATCAATTACATTTCTTGGAGCATTATATACTCCAGAATGTCTACCTAAATGGCAAGGATCGTGATAAGTAATTACTCCATCAATTTTTTTAGCGATTTTAATCTCTCCGCTGTTAAGAAATTCATCTATCATTTCTATGGAATGAAGCACTTCAAAATCCCAATCTTCTAGATATTTAGGGTAATCGTTTTTGAGAGTCCTGTAACACCCGGCACATGTAGTAACTATTTTATCTACTTCAAAATCTTTAAAAACAGTTAAATTGTGTTCTGCTAAATCTTTAAAGATATTTTCTGCGCCAGTTCTTAAATTTACAGATCCACAACACCATTCATTAGGTGATATTGATAATTTTATGTCAGATTTATTTGCTATTTCGAGAAATGTAGAAGATATATTATTCAAACGATAAGCAGAAGTGCATCCTACAAAAAACAAAGCGTCTCCTCCTTTATGTAAAAATTTAAAATCCTTAGGTATCCAATTTAGTCGATCGTTATGCTTTTCAAAATATGGATTATGTTCTACTATTTCATGCGCGGTAATTTCTTTATGTCTAGGTAAAGGAGCTACTCCTAAATCTACTAAATCCGCTCTTAAAGCCTCCCATATCTCTATATGGTCTCCAATATTTTCTCTTGCAGAAATAGACATGCAGGGACTTTCTGGATTATTGCACACCTCCCTACAAGCACCACAAAGAGTACATTGATAAATTATTTCTGCGAGTCCTTCACTTGGTTCTATCTTTTTATCAAGTAGAGCTCGCGCTAATGTAAATCTCCCTCGTGCAAAAAAGGCTTCGAAACCAGGTCCATGATCTCTCATAGGACAAGCTGCTTCAAGAATAGGATTTTTAAAAGAACCTTTAAGTGCCCCTCTGCAATCTCCAACAGCTACACAAGAAAGAATTCTTTCTTCTAAATCTGAAATTCTTTTCAATTTTTCTGTCATATTTTTCACTTTTTGTTAAAGAGAATCGCGGTTTATATTAATACAACGTACTTTTAAACCTAATTTTTATATTTCAAAACCGGAATTTACCTGGACTTATAATATTGTCAGGGTCTACTATATTTTTAACTTTTTTAAAGAATTTATAATAATTATCGGAATATATTCTTGAGTCAACGATTACCTGGCTTCCAATTTGACCACACATATAAAGAACAGCCCCCTCTTTTAATAAAAACTCGAACTGATCTTTCCACAAATTAATAACATCAGTTTTAAGTTCTTCATCGTGAGATGCTGCTAATCCACTGCCAATATAGCAACTATTATGATTTAGCATAACGACATGACTCACTCCAGATTCGGCGTCTGCTTCAAATAAGTCTTCATGGTGTTCCTCTTCCCACTCATCTAATTTATGCAAAATTTTTGGAAAGCGTGAAATAGGAACCATAACCTCGGTGGTTGCTGCAAAATAATCTGGACCTATGACAGAAAATAAGGGATGATAAACCTGCCAGTGTCCTTGTTCCCCATAAAACCAATCAGTGATGTTTCCTTCTTCAATGCTTGGCCCTAATTCTCTTGTAGAATACTTCTTTGCTATATTTTCTAAAATCTGAGTATTTCTATTTAAAACTTGTTCATCAAATGCCTCAATAACATAAAAGATAACACCTCCTTTTATATCACCCCATGTTTCTATTAATTTATCAGTGGTAATTCCCATTACAGAAGGAGGGGGCGTATAAAAGAAATCGTAAATACCAAGGGACTTTGCCCAGCCCTTTGCAATCATTTCTTGAACCATATCTCGGGTTTTTTCATAAGAATTATCTTTAATAAAAAATGTTTTTCCAGAAAAAAATGGTGGCTTCGGAAATATTTTTAATGTTGCTGTAGTCTTTATTCCCATCGTTCCATTATCTCCAAGAAAAATTCCCATTAGATCTGAGCCAAATCCAAGTCGTGTAAATGGCTTTTCAACAAACCTACTCTCTTGAGACCCGAGCGTGATAACATCACCAGTTCCTAAAACTACTTCTAAACCAACACAATTTTCAGTACATTTACCATATTTTGCACACCCTCCACCTCCTCCTGAATGATGAGATAATCCTCCTCCTATTGATGCATTTAAACCTGAACCAGGGCCCATATTTCCAGTATAAAACCCCATATCAAAAAGTTTAGCATTAAGTTGAGACCAGTTTATTCCACATTGGACAGTGACTGTATGATTTAACTCATCAATATCCAAAATTTTATCCTTTCTCGTGAGATCAAGTAATATAGTTTCTTTTTTTATAGGTTTGCTACCACCCATCAAACCGCAACCACCACCTCTTGGTAAAATAGCTGTTTTATGTATTTTAGCAATTGCGACTATTTCAGATATTTGTTCTGTTGATTCAGGACGAATGACAATTTGGGGGATTATTTCGGGTAAGCAAGGATCTAAACCTCTAGCATAAGTTACACATACATAATCTTTATCAGTGCAATATTTTTCGCTTACAATATTTACTAATTCGTCATAAAGAGTCATATTTATTTATCCTTTAACCTTAATTACCAGATTTAATATTTAATTCAAGATTAAGTTTCATTATTTTAATGGTTATTTATCTAAATTTTTAATTATATGATTACATATTTTAAAGGCGTTAATTAAATTTTCAAAACTCATATTGCTAACTACATCATCCCTAGTATGATAATAGAATTTTTTTGATGAAATTGGTAAGGTAACTATTGATGTGGCAGATAAATGTTTTCGACAGAAACTTAATGAATCTGTAAAGGCCATATTATACTTGGTTCTTATCTTAATATTTAATTTTTCAGCTGAATTTTTTATTAATTCATTCATTTTTTTATCTGTTTTTACAAACCCAAAAATTTCCGCTGTAGTAATTAAGAGTGGGGCATCTTTATTTCCAAGCATATCAAGATTTATTATTTTTGCTTTTTTAATATCTTTCAAATATTCTTTAACAAAATGTCTACTTCCTTTCGAACCAATCTCTTCGCAACCAAAGGCACAAATCCAAACCTCAACATTCTTAGGTTTATTTTCTGGAAGATTTAAATTTTTAGCAATTTCATAGCATACTGCCACACCAGATAAATTATCATTGGCACCCATAACAGGACGATTTGATATTATAAAGAATAATTGAAGTATCGTAGTAGGTATTAAGATGAGAAAAACCCAAAAAAAAAGTATTTCAATACTAAGTAGCAATGTTTCTAATTGAATTAAAATTAAGAAATTTTTCATAATTAAGATTACCAATAATATTACATTTAGAAAAAGATTAATCGCAAGTATTCCAATAAAACCATATTTAAGTTTTCTCATTAATGGAAATTCACAACTTGAATCTATATGACTCCCGATTATAATTAATTCACTTGTCTGATTTTTTGGCTTAATTTTTCCAATAACATTTTGAGATTTCTTTTTTGGAAACATAAAATCAATAATCTCTTTGGCTAAACTCATCTCCCCAAACAAAATCAGAAATGATAAAACGATTAATATCAAACTAATTAAAGGATAATACCAATAAAAAATAAGCGATAGTAAATACAAAATCATAGGGATTCGAAATGCGGCTTTATAAGCTCCCGGATGTACAACAAAATTGTCAATATCAACCTCATCGCAATATTCTTTAATTTCTTCATGAAAATATAATGCTAATTGAGCCTCATTTTCGCTGCAAGATTTCCTTGGTCCAATAGTTTCACATATTTCACTTATAAAATTCCTCATATTTTTTTCAATTTGTTTATCAGAGCCTAACGCATTCAATTACAAAACCCTTAGTATATTTATTTCATCGCCATCACGATAGATATCTATTTTCCACCTATTATTCATTACAATTTACCCAAATCTTAATTTCAAGTAAAATCAAACACAACCTTTATGGCTTGAGAGTCTCTTTTTGTTACCAATGTATTAAAAGCATTTTTATAATCTTCAAGTAGGAACTTATGAGTTAACAAAGGACTAGGATCGAATAACTTCTTGTCAAGAAATTCTAAAAAGAATTGAAAAGCGTTGGATCTTTTTCCTTGAAAATCTTCGACCACAGCCCCGCACGAACCTATAATTTCTAGTTCTTTAAAATAATGTGGTGTATTTTCACAGCGATGAGGTGTAGATACTCCTGTAAATATAAGGCGGCCTTTCGTAGTTAACACTCGTATTCCCACTTCAAAAGTTTCTACGGACCCAATTGTATCAATAATTCCATCAACACCGTCAATTGCCCATATCAAGCCCCCTTTTGGCTTTATCAATTCCAGGTTTAGGGTGGAAGCTATATCTCTGATTAAATCAGCTGCGCTACCCATGAATACATGATCTGCACCACTTTGTAATGCCTGCTCTTTTTGAAACTCATATCTACCAACTGCGATTACATGTTTTATTTTAAAGATATTTTTTAAACACATTACAGTGGCTAATCCAAGTACCCCTAATCCATAAACTAATATCAAATTATCAGGTTTAGGGTTGAGTAACAAACACGAATGAAAAGTAACAGCAAAAGGATCAGCTAATATTGCCTTATCAAAAGTGATACCATCAGGTATAACAAAACACTGAGATTCGTGCACTGCAACATATGGAGCATAGCCTCCAAAACCTTTCGTAATGCCAAGGTGCATTCCAGTAGGTAGCTGCCCTCTTTGAAAATTACGACAATGATTAAAATCACCTTTTTGACATCGGGAACATTTAGGAGAAATTCCACGAGGTTCACAGGAAAACCAGGGATTTATCACTACACGATCGCCAATATTTACTTTTTTCACCGCGGAACCCACTTGATCGATGATACCTACGATTTCATGGCCAATAGTATGTGGAAAACTAACAAAACTTTGGATAGGATTATCACGAGCTCCATTTAAAGTAATTTCTTTCATATCGCTTCCACATATTCCACAATAAACTGTTTTTACAATGACCCACTTGTCAGAAATTAACGAGGGAATGGGGATTTGATTAAACACAATAGCCCCTCCTTTTTTCCAATAACCTGCAGGGTTTCTACGACCACGAATTAAGCTTTTAAATAACTTAATCAGTTTCATTTGAAACTGTAAAGCAGGCATTGTATTAATTTGATCTTTTGAATTCATTTTATATCAACCTGCCTGTTGGTTTTATGAGTTAAAATGACTTTTATAGATTTATTTTTCTTTTGCTTTGCAGTTGTTACTAAAGCATCTTTAAATTTTTTTAATGGAAATGTGTGTGTAATGATTGGAGAAGGATCAAAAAGACCTTCGTTAAGAAATTTAAAATAATGCTTATAAGCATGTTCACGTCGGCCCTCAAAAGTTTCATCTCCAAAAGCATTGGAGCCTATAATCCTGATTTCTTTAAAGTACCAAGGCGTCCATTCAAAACGTTTAGGAGTAGAAACACCCGTCATAACAATCGCTCCAGGAGTACTAATTAGATCTAAATTAGTGTTATTAGATACTTTCTCTCTAGCTTTTACAATTCTGAGTCCAATCTCTAAAGTTTCATTTGAAGCTACAGTATCGAAGAGAAAATCAACCCCTTCAATTAACCAAGGTTTTTTACCGTTGATATAATACACATCACAATTCACATACGAGGCTATTTGTTCTATAATTTTTTGTGTTGGTCTATGTTTTAAAATAATATCAGCGCCGAATTGTTTTGCCATATCAGCTTGATGGGGAAAACGAGCAATAGCAATAACAGTAAGGCCTTCAAAAACATGTTTTAAAATTTGGATAGTCAATAAACCTAAGGTTCCACAACCGTAAACTGCACATATAGAACCAGGCGAGGGTAAGACTTTTAAGATGGAGTGAAATGCTACTGAAAAAGGATCGGCAATGATTGCTTGTTTCCAAGTAATTCCATCAGGGATCGGGAATACCATCCACTCATGAGCAGGAAGAAGTTCAGCAAATCCGCCTGTAGCGTCACTGCTATTACCTGTATGGATTCCTGGAGAAAGATTCCCATGGGTGAAATTTCTACATAATGTATAATCTCCTTCTTGACAGGCTTTACATGGTGGAAGATTTCTTGGCTTGCAACTAATATTTGGATAAAGGGTTATCCTAGTGCCAATTCTTATATTAACAAATGGTCCAGTACGAACTATTGTTCCAACAACTTCATGACCTAATACTTGAGGGAAAGATATCAATCCAATTAGAGGATTGTCTCTATTTCCATGAAGGAACACTTGTTTTGTATCACTACCACAGATACCACAATATTCTGTGCGAACTACTACCCAATTATCACCCCTAATCGGTGGATCTGGTAGGTCTTTTAAGCGGAAAGGTCCAAATCTCGAAAGATATCCTTTTAATCGGAAAAAACCCGCAATCTTGGCGATTATTAATTTTCTTAATTTAAATTCAAAAACGATTCCTTTCACAATATTATTTTTCAGTCTTAATATTTTAAATTTTTTAATTATTTTAAAAAAAGGATTATAAAATTAAGTTAGAATTAATTTAAGTAGCCTATTTCTACATACCCCACCAAGGATGTTGGAGTTTACGTTGGATTATGATATATTCTCGTAAAGCTTGCTTTTGATCTACGGTTAATTCATCGAGAAATTTTCCCATTAATTGCCTTACATGAGATTCGGGTACATTAACATATAAGGTTTCGTCTTTTTCTATATCTCTTCCTATTTCTATGCCACGAATAGAAATAGCAACTTCGTTATCTTTTCCAGCTTTCTCTACGGTCTTTCCTTTATCTTGAATTTGGTGAACTCTTCTAGCTTTTACTCCTTTAGCAGTTATTAAAGGAACTTTCGGGTATAAAGTTCCTGCTTCTATAAGTACGCCAAAAACTGCGGGATCTGAATTTCTAAATATAAAATCGGGAATCATCTGTAGCTTTGCTGGTAAAACTAATTCGCTTAATCCTTTTGCGGTATCCTCGGCTTTTCTTATTTCTGCATACTCAATATAATCTTCAAGTAAGCGATATATAACGTTATTTGTAAAAATTCTAACATTATCCGCTATTGCTTGTTCCTCAGCTTCGGGCAAGATAGCCACGTTAAAACCTAGAACAACTGCTGAATATGGATCAAGAAGTTTAACTAAATTTGCATTCATAATATCCTCTTTCTTAATTGAACCGACATCGGCAATACATATTTTCACACCATTTTTTGTAAAATGATTTTCTAAAGCTTCCAGCGATCCTAAAGTGTCAGCTTTCAAGACAACGCCCGCTTTATCTGTTTTTATCCGTATATTCTGAACTTCTTCCAATATCTCATTATATATCATTTCTTCCTCAGAAGGTGTTCCAATGATTCTAAATGGCGAACCCGCAACGACATCGTCTATATTGGGGGCTAAAATCTTAATTCCTGATGCGGCACTTACAAATTCTTCAAAATCAAATTTTTGTCGCGGGTCTCTTATTTCATCCATAGGTTTGGGTCTTAATAACGCACGAACCTTAGATTTAATAGGTTTTTCTAATCCACCAACAATAAATTCGTCCCCTCTGTTAATGATACCATCGTAAATTAAAACATCCATAGTAATGCCTTGTCCTTTTTCTTTCTTCACTTCCAAAACAACGCCTTTAGCTGGGCCTTCCGAGAACTTCAAGTTTTCCGTTAAAAATTGCTGTACTAAACCCATTAAAACCATTAATAAGGTAGATATTCCTTCTCCGGTTTTAGCACTTGTAGGTACAATTGCTATTTTTTTAGTAAAATCTTTTATTTTATCGTATCGATCGATTCCTTTGAAGCCTTCTTGTAAGAAATCTACGCCAATTTGTATTAGTTTTTCGTCAAGAAAATCTTTTACATGGGGTCTTTGCTTATTGTATGAATCTAAAAAGTCTGCGTCTTTAGTAGATTTCCACCCAGAAATCCTATCGATTTTATTAGCCGCAATAACAAAAGGCACTTTCCGCTCTCTTAAAATTCTAACTGATTCCCACGTAATTGGCATGTTTCCAGCGGTTACATCAATTACTAAAATCGCAATATCCGCAATGGCTCCACCTCTTTTCCTAAGATTCATAAACGCGGCGTGACCCGGAGTGTCTATAATTAGGATTCCAGGTAATTGAATTTCTTTTTCAGCAAATTCTTGTTTTGATTTCCTTAAAAACTCTCTAACATCCTCTGTTGGAAAATAAGACGCTCCTATGTGTTGCGTAATTCCAGCGGCTTCTCTTTGCTGTACTACTGTCCCTCGAATGTAATCTAGAATCGAGGTTTTACCGTGGTCTATATGGCCTAATATACAAACTATTGGAGCGCGGATAGTCTTAGATTCTGATTCAGCGTTCATTTACAATCACTATTTGAAAAAATTAATTAAATTTCTCTAAATATTTGTAATAATTAAAAAAAGTATTAATCGATTTAGAATTTGTTGAATGAATAGTAAAATACTAAAATTTAGAATAGTAATCTTAATTATGATTTAAATATCTTTTGAGATATTTTGCCGTATATGACGTTTTATTATCGATAATCTCTTCTGGTGTTCCTTTTACGACTAATTCTCCGCCTTTTTCTCCACCTTCAGGTCCAAGATCAATAATATGATCTACAGATTTTATTATTTCCATATTATGTTCTATAATTACCACCGTATTACCTTTATCCACTAATTTTTGAAGTACTTTCAATAAAAATTGAATATCATACATGTGAAGTCCGGTTGTTGGTTCGTCAAGAATATATAATGTGTTTCCAGTGCTAGTTTTCCTTAGTTCTCTTGCTATTTTTAAACGCTGAGATTCACCCCCGCTTAGGGTTGTCGAAGATTGCCCCAACTCTAGATATCCTAACCCTACATCAACTACAGTTTTTAAGGTTCGCTTTAAATTTGGAATGAACTCGAAAAATTCGAGTGCTTGATGAAACGTCATCTTAAGCACATTTGAAATCGTGTTTCCCTTAAATTTAATTTCTAAGGTTTCAGCGTTATATCTCTTTCCGTTGCACAAATCGCATCTAATGTAAACATCTGGAAGAAAATACATCTCTTTAAGGATGAATCCTGTTCCTTTACATTTTTTACAGTGCCCTTCTTTAGTATTGAAGCTGAATCTTCCTTTCTTATAACCCCTCTCTCTTGATTCTTCAAGTCTAGCGAAAATATCTCTTATATAATCTAATGCCTTAGTATAAGTGGCTGGGACCGACCGAGGAGTTCTTCCAATTGGAGATTGATCTATGTTAATTATTTTATCAATCTTATCGTGACCTTTTATTTCGTCAAAATCGCCTATGCTTAAACGCGAACTGCGAGTATTTATAATGTTATGTAGTCCCTTGTATAAACAATCGATTATCAAACTTGTTTTTCCCGCTCCCGAAACGCCTGTAATACACGTAAATATGCTCAAAGGAATCTTGATATTTATATTTTTTAGGTTATTTTCTCGAGCACCTTTAATTTCAATAAATTCGTCGTTAATGGTTCGTCTTTTTTTAGGGACTTCAATCTTTTTTTTCCCTGATAAATATTCACCAGTTAAGGTTTTTGATTCTAAAATAACTTCAATAGGTCCTTCAGCAACGACTTCTCCCCCGTTCTCGCCTGCTAAAGGCCCGAGGTCTATAATATGATCGGCATTACGCATAATTTCATCGTCGTGTTCTACAACGATTACGGTATTCCCTAAATCTCTTAATTTCTTTAACATCTGTATCAATTGGGAAATATCTCGTTGGTGTAAACCTACAGAAGGCTCATCTAACACGTACAATACACCAACTAGACGGGAACCTAATTGAGTCGCCAGCCTAATTCTTTCAGCTTCTCCTACAGAGAGTGTGTGTGATCTTCGGCTTAAAGTTATGTAATCCAATCCAACATTTTCTAAGAAAGATAATCGATCTAAAATTTCCTTTAATACATCCTTTACGATCTTTTTTTGAAGCTCGTTCAACTTTAATTTTTTAAAATAATTCAATGAGTCTTTGACAGATAAATCGGATAATTCAGCAATATTAAGATTATCTATGATGATTGATAGACTTTCTGGTCTTAGTCTTTGACCCTTACACTGTGGACAGTCAATTCGATTCATAAAACTTTCGTAAATATCTCGAGCCCACTCTGAACGTGTTTCCATATATCTTCTATGCAGCATAGGAATTAGCCCTTCGAAAGGTCTAGCAACATGATACGACGATTTTATTTCATTTTTTTGATTTCCAAAACCATTGTTTTCGCTTTCGAAATGGAATTCTATTACTTCTTCTTCCGTTCCAAATAATATCTTATCCAACTTTTTTGGATCGATATTCTTTATCGCTGTTTTATCGGTATCAAACTTGTAATGTTCAGCAACTTGTCTTACGGATTGCCAAAAATATCCCGTTAAAGTACCAAAACCAGGTATGTTTCTAATCGGAGTTTCTTGAAGTGGAACATCAGAATCTTTTCCTAATACCAATTCGTAATCGAATTCCATTACAGTTCCTAATCCACTACAATATTTGCAACTACCATGTGGTATGTTAAATGAGAACATTTTATGGTTAATAGGTGGAAAAGAAATACTACAATCAACGCACGCTAAATGTTCAGAATATATCTGTTCTTCCTTGTCAAGAACTTCTACAACAACGATTCCATCCGTTAAATTTAAAGCATTTTCAATTGAATCTGCTAATCTGGTTTTGATATCATTTTTCATTACTAATCTATCAATAATTACATTAATATGATGTTTTACATTCTTGTCCATAGGGATTTCTTCGTCTAAAGTATATTGAATCCCATCTACCTCAACTCGGACATATCCTTGTTTTTTGAGATCTTTAAGAAGGTCTTTATATTCACCCTTGCGATCTCGAATAACGGGTGCTTTAACTATAAATTTTTGATTCTCTTCTATAGAATCTAATATTTGTTGAATAATTTGTTGAGGTGTTTGCGGTCTGATTTCTTTGCCACAATTAGGACAGTGAGGAATCCCAATATTGGCAAATAATAGTCTGTAATAATCATATATTTCTGTGACCGTTCCTACAGTACTTCGAGGATTTTTTGACAAGAGTTTTTGTTCTATAGCTATAGCAGGAGATAACCCTTCTATTGAATCTACATCTGGCTTATCCATTTCACCAAGAAATTGTCTGGCATAGCTTGATAAAGATTCAAGAAACCTTCGTTGTCCTTCAGCGAATAAAGTATTAATAACAAGCGAACTTTTCCCGCTTCCACTAATACCAGTTACAACTACAAGCTTATTGCGTGGAATTACCACATCAATATTTTTTAAGTTATTCTGCCTAGCGCCCTTAATGACGATATAATCATTCATATTCTAATATTTTCTTTTAAGAGAACTTAATTCTGGAAATCAAAAAAGTTTTTCTAAATTATAAATTATTTTCATCTAATTGTGTGTGGAAACCCAATAGGATGGAATCTTTTTTCCCTATCTAAAATCGCAAATTTAAAAATCTTAAATGATACATTTCAAAGTATTAGACATGATTACAATCCAAAAGATCTGGCAATGTCAAGGATATTTTGTAAAGTTTAAATATTAATACTATTGTTCCTAGTTCATTTTACTAATGAGTGGGATACAAAGTTTTCAAATTTAATTTTATACATACAGTACCAAAGGATTTTAAAGTCTAAATCCTATTGACCTGTGACTTATTCTATTCATTTTTAAAACTTAATTAGTATTTTGAAATATTATTTTTACTTTTCTTAATTATTTGATTATTTACCGCTAAATTTATTAGAAAGAAGTGATAATATTTATTTATGCTAATAAAAAAAATATCTCCTGACTTTATTGAAAGAATGGGAGTTAAATCACTTCTTTTTAATGATAATATGCTCGCATTTTTTAAAAAGTTTTGTGAAGTAGTTACATCTCGCATGTGGAAGTACAAAAAGCATCAATATCGATGATATTGAAAGAAAAGGAGGACATGTTTTAATCCCTGCCAAGCAATACAAGAAAGTTAAGCAGTTCATTACCGAATATATCGAGGGAAAGCATGGTCGGGTACGGAAATACACCTTTTCAACCGCTCCCGCAGCAAAAAGGCGATTTTGGAAAGATGTTTACCTAATAATAAAAGCGAAGAGGGGCTTTTCTCTCCAAGGCGTCAAAAGAGATTATAAAAGCGGAAAAATAACCTTAAAGGATGCTCGCCATAAAGTTTTTACCATAATGACTACTAAGAAGCCTAAAGGAAAGACAAACTCTTGGGCGTCCCGCACTTCTTTATTTTATCGTCGAAGATGGTTAATTGAAACGGGATTTTCCGACTTAAATCGAATTAATCGCCGATGGAAGTCAAACTATGATAATCTACGATATTTAGATATGATGGCAAGAATACTTCTTTATAATTCATGGAAGATGAATAAAAAACAGATTCAAAATGCAGAAAAAAAATGTGGAAAAAAAAGGCTTGGACATTAAATCAAAACCAAGATTTATTAACGAAAGCCTTTCTTTCTCTGGAGAAAAAATCACAAGGGGTGATCGGGTAAATTTCAAATAATGTCGGCTTACCGACCATCGAAAATAATAGAGAAAAAAATAAAAAATTAAATACTGATACATAAAAAGAAATAAATATAGAGTAATCCAAAAGACCAGAGGTTTTTGTTATAAGACAAGATTATTCTAATGGTTTAGGGTGTTGTTTAGCATGTGATGAAAAAGAGAATGGCTGTTGGTGTGTTGATTGTAGATGCCATGAATGTGAATGGTATGAATTAGAATATATTGATTATAATGGAGTACAACATGGAAATTGTACATATCTAGAAGAACAATCAGAAAATACCAACGAAAAAGGATGGTTTGAAATCTGGTTTGATATTAAAGATGCAGGTATTAAAGCTGAAACCCCGAAGGCGATACTTCTAGAATTATTAATTATTGGTTAAGAAAAAAATTATTTAAATTAATAATTCAAATAAGGTGTTTAATTATTAAAAGTGAATCTTTCGAGGGAAATACATGGATCACATATTTCGATATTTCAGATTTAATTTGGTTAAGTTCTTTAAAACCGAGAAGTGATCCAGAGATATAGATTTTGGGGTTATAAATTAGTGCAAGATAAATTTAATGAAATAAAAATATATTATAGGTTTAAAATAAAAATTAGATGAGTATAACCAGCATTCAAAAAAATTAAGGATCTCTAGACACAGATTTTTGGCGAGACGAAGAGTTAAAAATAATGAGGGTGTATGATCACATAATCAAGTACTAATTTATATAATAAGAGTATTAATAAATAATAATAATAAAAAAATTACCTACCTGAATGAAAAAGTGAAAGTTTAAATTGATTTCTTATTCTGGTTTGCTTGATGGATTAACAGCAACAGGCGTTATTATATCTTCCTGTGTGTTTGGGTTATTATTTTTTTACAGATCATTAAAATTAAAGGCAAAGTTACTTACTTATGCTGGTCTAATGGTATTTTTTGCGGGTCTTTTGTATTTAGGTCCATTTTCTGATTTCATATCAATTTTATTGACTGGGGATAATTTGGAAAATCCCGTGACAATTGGTATATATGGAAGATTAAGCTATATGTGGGTTGCTCCAAGTCTTATATGTGCCATGTATATTGGAGCTGAACTCATTAAACCCGATAAAAAATGGAATATTGTATCAATCTATATTGTCTTAGGGATACTTTTTGAGTTATTTCTATTTTTAGATACGATGAATTCTTTCACTTTTATATTAAAAAATCCTGGGGAAGACCTGACTGATACTAGTTTTGTTTTTGGCCATCCCACATTCATATTAATTGTTATTTTTTTACTTTCCGTTCTAATCTTTAATGGATTTGGGTTTTTGCGTAAAAGTTTTCAATCAACAGGAATAATAAGACGAAATTTTTTATTTTTATCTTTAGGATTCTTAATTTTTGTAATAGCTGGAGCAGGTGATTCATTAATAAGTCCTGGGGTAACATTGGTTTTTATAAGAATAGCAATGGTAAGTAGCTCATGGATGTTGTATATAGGTTTTAAGAAATAAAGAGTTGTAAGAAAAATATCTAGAATTATCTTTTTATAGAATTTAATAAACATGTTTTAAGTTGACAACGTTTTCTTTACTCTTGGGGTTCCATACGTCATAAATGATTTGATTATAGATAATAGAATAAAAATGAATATTGTGAGGAGGATACTTCTACTCAACAGTATAATTACTTATGATTCCAAGAATAGAGCTTATAATTAATATGGTTAAATTTATACCGGGAATTCTACGGCTTTCAATATTTATCAATATTGAAGTTGATTTAATATTACCTGTCTTGTCAATTGCGGTTGCTGAGATATTTTGCCAACCATTTGAATATTGAGAAGTATTTAAATTTACCGCTCCCGCTTATTCCAGTTATGACTACTAATTTATTTCTTGGAATTACAACATCTATGTTTTTTAAGTTGTTTTGCCTAGCTCCTTTTATAATTATAGAATCTACAATCATGTTTGCTCCTATTAACCTTCAATTCATAATAAAAGAAAAATTTCACGCTTTTATTTAATAATCTTCCTTTATTGCCTTTATTTTATCTCTTAAGTAAGCAGCATCTTCAAACCTAAGTTCTTTAGCTGCCAAGAACATTTTGTTTTCAAGATAATGAATAACCAAATCTTTGTCTCCTTCTTTTTCTAGCTCTTCAATTCTATCCTTAATTTTTCTTTTCAATTTAGTTGTTTCTTTCTCTTTGAATTCTTTTTCTTCTGAAAGTGAATTTAAAATGCTTTTCCTTATTGTTTGAGGCGTAATATTATTTTTTTTGTTATAATCTACTTGTTTCTTTCTTCTCCTGTTAGTTTCTTCTATTGCCGCCTTCATCGCGGAGGTAATTTTCCCTGCGTATAAAATTGCTCTTCCATCTATGTTTCGCGAAGCTCTTCCAATAGTTTGAATTAGCGATCTTGTATCTCTCAGAAACCCTAATTTATCTGCATCTAAAATAGCAACGAGTTGTACTTCAGGCAAATCTAATCCTTCTCTTAGGAGATTAATCCCAACTATAATATCATAAGTACCATCCCTAAGAGATCTTAATATTTCAAATCTTTCTACTGTACCTACTTCAGAATGTAAGTAAGCAATCTTTAAACCAAGTTCAGCGTAATATTCTGCTATATCTTCTGACATTCGTTTTGTAAGAGTTGTTACTAAAATTCTCCCTTTGTTTTTAATCACCTTTCGAATTTCATCTAAGAGATCATCAATCTGATTTTTTGCAGGACGAATCTCCACTTCAGGATCAACTAATCCAGTCGGTCTAATTATTTGTTCTGCAGAAATACCACTACTCTTTTCTAACTCCCAATTTCCAGGAGTTGCGCTCATAAAAATTATATACTTTATTTTTGATTCCCATTCTTCGAACTTTAAAGGTCTATTATCGTATGCCGATGGCAATCTCCACCCAAAGTCCACAAGATTCTTTTTTCTCGATTTATCTCCACCTATCATTCCATGAATTTGCGGAATCGTAATATGACTCTCATCAACAACGATTAAAAAGTTTTCTGGAAAGTAATCGATTAAACACATTGGGGGACTACCGGGAGGTCTTCCATCTAAGTGCCTAGAATAGTTTTCTACGCCCTTACACCATCCCATTTCCCTCATCATTTCGAGATCAAATTTTCCTCTTTTCTCAATGCGTTGCGCTTCAGCGTATTTTTTTTCCTTCATGAATTTTGCTATTTGGATTTTTAACTCTTCCTCTATTGAAACCAAGGCTTTTGCTTTATTTTCTTCTGGTATAATAAAATGAGTTGCAGGAAAAATTCTGCAATTAGATAAATTTTTTATTATATTATTTGAAACATGATGAATTTCTTGAATAGATTCGATTTCATCTCCAAATAATGATATGCGAATAGCAGTATCTAAATAAGCTGGAAAGATATCTATTATGTCTCCTCTAACTCTTAGGACCCCTGGTCTAAATTTGATATCTTTTCTCTCATAATTCATTAATATTAATCTCTTGATGATGTCCTTTCTCTTAATTTTTTGACCAACTTTGAGGTTTATAGAGATGGCCGTCCAAACTTTGGGATCTCCAATTCCATAAATGCAAGAAACCGTTGCGACTATTATGACATCATTTCGGGTCCTAATTGCGTGGGTAGCAGCTAATCTTAACCTTTCAATCTCTTCATTTACGCTAAAATCTTTCTCAATGTACATCCCTGTTACCGGCATATATGCTTCGGGTTGGTAGTAATCGTAATATGAAACAAAATAATGGACGGTATTATGGGGGAATAATTCTTTTAGTTCATTATACAACTGCGCAGCCAATGTTTTGTTAGGTGCCATTACTAATGTAGGTTTTTGTATTTTTTGTATGACTTGTGCAATAGAAAATGTTTTGCCAGTACCTGTCGCACCTAAAAGAGTTTGAAACTTTTTTCCGCTTTTTATGTTTCCGGCTAAAACTTTTATTGCCTCTGGTTGATCTCCGCTAGGTTGAAACTCAGATTCAATTTTGAAATTAGTAATCATAAGTTACGCGCCAAATTTTAAAGTTAATTAAGATGAAGTTGAATACAATTTATAGACAATAGGTCTATAGATTTTTTAATCAAACATAACTTATGATTTTTTCTAAAAAATAAATAATAAATAATAAATAAAAAAAATTAAGAGCCTACAGTTTCCTCGTGAGTATCTTCTGCTCCTTCTTTGGTTCGGACTATTATTATTAATATGTCGTTTACTACGATGTCACTAACACCCAGTATACTTTCGAGATCCTCCATGCTAATTGTAAATTGAATTGAGCTACCCGCTCCGATCTCGTAAATACTTTCAGTAAAATTAACCAAAGGGATATATGTACCATTCAATAAATATTCAATAAATATTGAATCTACCGTAACATTAAAAATGCCATTATTTTCTATCGTAATTAATACATTTCCTGTAGCCGAAGCAGTCGTTCTAATGTCGTCAATATTGATGTTATAAAATTGTGAATCTACAGATGCAGAGAAATCCATGGAAACTTGTGCGTCAGTGTCAGTTGTTATATTAACGTTAACGATATTAGACGCATTTAACTTCAACCCCGTAATATTAAAAGATACTAAAGCGCATTCTTGAATATCTAGAGATATATCTCCATACTCAAAATTTACATCGCTAGCAAATAACAACTTAGTTGTAGTGTTTAGATATAATGTATCTAGAGTTATTGACTCGTCTCCAGTGTTTTTGATTAAGATTTTACCTGTCTCGTTAGCGGCAATATAAGACATAGTATGACTTTCGACATTGTCGATAATTTGTATATCTGGTTTGTCAATGATTGTGTGCACAAATCCAATATCAGAAGCTTTGGTAGAGCCATCAAAATTTGTTGTGACTATAATTCCGAGCTCGTCATTTACTTGGATAACACCTAATTCATCAGGAACTACTACACTTACGGTTTTCTCTTGACCAGGGTCTAAATTAAATATAAATTGTTCTGGAATTTCAACATCTGTCCAGGTACTAGACGTTGTAAGATATATTGAATCGAGTCCTAATATGATGTCTCCAGTGTTTTTAATTTTAATATTAACTATAGTAGTTCCGTTATCGTAAGTATATGCGTAAGTATTGTCTAAATTAATTGGAATATGTTTCCTATAATCGCTGTGAGTAGCAATTAAGGCTTCAGGTGAAACAATTCTACTTTCATCTACAATTGAAATCTTGAAATCTTCATAATTCGCCGTAAATAATAGCTCATCTGTGATGTTATTTGGAGTAATAACACCTATTTTATGTTCAATTATAGAATTATCACTAACGTTATAAAACGGAACTAGTGAATTTGTTATTTTGACATAAGCCTTTTGACCCGGATCTAATATAGGGGAACCAGATATATAATCCATATCTACAAAGGTATTATTTTCGTTATCTATATAAAAATCTTTCAAGATCACGGTTGTATCTCCAGTATTCTCAACTTCGAGATATATCTCACTATTAGTCGCATCGACTTGGACAACTTTACTATTGGGTTTATTAATTTTTATGTCTCCTTCCCTAGCTTCTTCAACAAAGAAATTATTCGTACTATTTGTAAAGATATAAGGTTTATTATCCAAGGCTACTGATTCAGCTTCTACTGTAATTTTTACAACATCGGTAGTTTGAAAGGATTGACCGCTTGCTTTTATATCAACCCAAACCAAATCATTTTCGCTGGCATTTAGTATATGTGTACTACGACCTTTACTCAAATCGAATTCATAACTCTCGCCATTTATTTTGACATCGGAAATAGTTAAATCTTTCGATCCTGTGTTTTTTATCTTGAAAGTTGCATAGCCGGTATCGAATACTTCGGGGTTTTCTATTTGAAAACTTGAATCCAAAGCAGTATAATCAAGACTAAATAATTTAACCATCCCGTTTGTAGAGAAATATACTTCTCTAAATACATCAAAATTGTATTCTCCATCATTTGGTATGTGATCAACATAATAGTTCCCTTCGTCATCTGTTCTCGAGTTAATCTGGGATCGATAGTATTCCTCAAAGTTTGCGATGTTGTTTGGGTTTGGTGGGGGATCAGTTTCAATTCCAGAAAACATTAGTTTTACTAGTGTACTATCGAACCATTTTTTTTTTGGCTGTGAAAGAGTAGTGTTAAAATATTCGCTTTCAACAAACACAGAATTTGGACCCCAATTATCCTCCTCCATGCCCTTATTTTTATAGAAATTGTAGTTATCGTTACAAATCCTTATCATCCATGGCCATTTACCTTCGTCACCGCCTAAATTCGGAAAGAGCATTCCAAAATAGACTAAGACGTAATCTGCGTATAATTTCTTAAATACTTTAGCACTATATATCTCGTTCGTTTGCATTAGTGCCATTCCCGTCATACCTATTCGTGTTTGATTAATTGTTCCATTATCGTTAACCGTAGTCATGTTTCCGATTGGAGTAATCCAATAACCGTAATCCCACCACGACACGACAACCGCCGTTCCAGGAAGGTTTGTTTTCATCCAGGTTAGGGTTTCTTCCCAATCATGAAGCCCTCCGGGTGCAATTTGACTTTGTGATAATTGAACAGTAGCCATATTAGAGGCATGGATTACTTGGGCGAAGCACATTATTCCAACAATAAAGTAAACCGCGCCAATTTCAGATTTCCCTACCATTCTTTTAACTTGACGTTTTCTTTTCCTACTGATTCCCATTCTTTTTTCTCCATAAAAACTGCCAAAAATTTTCAAAACATTAACTAATCCGTAGGCACCTACCAAGCATGCAGCAGGTGCAAATAATAATATAATTCGTATCATACTACCGGTAAAGTAAAAGATCAAAATCAGAAAAGTTATAAGTAAATAATCCGCAGAGTTACCTCTTTTGAATAAGAAGAACAACCCAAGGGGTAAAAGCATTAGGGGGATTAAAGTATTATAATAGAATACGCTCCAAGAACTTGGCATGTGTTCGGCTACAGACGCAACAAGATGCATACTATCTCGAACCAAAGGACTTAGAACGCTCAGTAATCTTTTCCCAAATCCAAATGGAATTAAATCAGGTGCCAGCCATATAATTATGGCTCCTCCTACAACAACCGGTATTAAGCCCCATTTTAAAAAGTTTATTAAGCCGTTATATAATCGAGGATAATCATTTTTCTTTATATGAATTAAATGAAAAATGGTTAGTAATATTATAAAAAGAAAAATTCCAAATAGTTCCAAACTATTGAAAAAGTTAGCATAGTTGAAATTAAAACTAAGTGAAAAAATTAATAATCCTACACCTTCGATTCCTGCATACGCTATTAAGACATTTGAGTCGTACTTTTTGAGTAAGACTAAAATACCACATATCATGGGTAGAATTAAGTATACAAAATTATATCCACCCCAGCTCAAACCTAAATATCCTAAAAATAAACCGCCCAAAATGGAATCGAGGATTTTTCCTGTTCGTAGAGTTTTAATAAAGAAATATAATGTCATGAGAGTTGCAAATACACCAATTGTTTCATTATCAAAAAAACCCGCCATTGTTCGTTGCATAAACCCCGGATTAAACGCCAAGAAGAACGCAGCCACTAGCCCACATCTTCGGTCTAGAACTTCTTTTCCCAAAAGGTAGATCGCTAAAACAGAAGCTCCGCCCATAAAAGCGGGAAAATAGAAACAAATATCATAAAGGGATATTGGAATCCCAATTGAATTAACTATTTGAAATATAGTTACTACGGTGAATGTTAACCCAGGTCTAAGATTTCCACGAGCGTATCCCTCTGGAAACCAACTTTTAGTATCAACCCAATTAAAATAGTCGAAAACGGAGTGTGTTGATAGGTATTCAGCGTTGTAATATTGTATCCACGGGTCAAAAGCTTTAATTAAGTAATTCCCCGATGCAACTGGAGAAAGTCGAATTAATACAGTTAAAAATAAAACTAAGAACAATGCCAAGAAAAACAAAATATTATATGTTTTTACTGTAATACTCGCTCTCATACGATCTCGTAAGTTTTTTAATGTTGGATAAATTTTAGACATATTCTCTCTCTAAAGGCTTTTAATATACTGAAATTATCATATGAAATTTAAAAATATAAATGTTAAATTCCATTAAAAGATTATTTTTTGATAAATTAATTAATCTCAATATTATAACATGAGTTTAATTTGTTCGAAAATTCTGATTTCATACAAAAAATTAATATAATTTTAAAGATGAAATTATTAGGAATGGAAAAAACAAGATATCTCTTTAAATTTTATTACATAGGAGCGGAGGAATATTTCGGTTCTCAACGACAACCCAATTATTTAACCATTGAAGACTGCTTACTAACAGCATTACAAGAAAAGAATTATATACATGAAGCTAAGAAATCGGGTTTCGAGGTGGCAAGTAGAACCGATAAGTTCGTTTCGGCTCGAGGATCTACATTTTCTTTTATTACTGAAAAAATACCCATATTGATGGAGATAAATTCTACTTTACCAAAAAATATTGGCGTCTGGGCTTATTCAAAAGTTCCAACTGACTTTTTATCAAGATATAACGCACAGTTTAGGCATTACAAATATATTATGCCATATCCGAATGCTATCCTTAAAGACGACTCCACAGTTAATTTTAAGGCGATGAAAAAGGTATGTAAGGCTCTAGAGGGACGACATAACTTTAAAAATTTCTCTAAACCAGGAAAAGAAAAAGTAAAAAACATTAGAGATATGATTACAACATCAATCAATATAGAAGGGAATTTTATTATATTCGATTTTAAAAGCAGAGCTTTTCTAAGACAACAAATAAGACGAATGGTAACTAAGATTTTAGAGGTAGGCTTTGGTAAAATCAGCTATGAAGAATTTATAGATTTATTTGACCCATCCAAAGATATCTCTTATCAACCTGCTGATCCTTTTGGATTGATCTTGTGGGATATCAACTATGGTAATAATGTAAGTTTCGTAATCGATAATAAATCAAAAGAGAGAAGGGATAAATATTTTAGAGAGCAAGAGCAAAAATTCGCTTTTAAAAAAAAATTATTTAATTTCATGCAACA
The DNA here is from genome assembly GCA_005222975.1 of Promethearchaeota archaeon Loki_b31. Lineage (GTDB taxonomy): Archaea > Asgardarchaeota > Lokiarchaeia > Sigyniarchaeales > SOKP01 > SOKP01. Next base: position 11,921 of record NJBI01000006.1, on the reverse strand, counting down.
TAACAATATTGGCTAATAACGCTTGTAATTGAATCTCTTCCGTACCTCCTTGGCTTAATCGGTATTCAGATTCAGCTAAGAGTTTAGAAAGCTCAATTTTAAGGTCTTCTGAAATTTGTAAGTCATAAATCTCTCGATGTATATTTTTAATAATATTAATACCCGACAAACCGTATTCTCTTATGATATCGTTAAGTAATTTCAAGGAAAATTGTAATTGCCCTTCAATTGCAGTTTTTAAAATTTCTCTTATTTTATCTGATGGTACTTCGCCAGCAACACGAAAAACTATATCTTGATCGATTTTTTTTGAAATTGTACCACAAGATTGCAAGTAATTTATAGCTCTACGACAATCTCCCTTCGATACATCTACTAAAGCAATTAACCCATTTGGGGTTAGGCTTATTTGTTCTTGATTGGCGATAAATTTTACTCTCTCTTTAATGTCCTCTTTATTCAAAGAGGAAAATCTAAAAACAACGCATCTAGATTGGATTGGGGGGATAATTTTATTAGAATAGTTACAAATTAAAACCATCCTACAATTTTTAGTGTATTTTTCCATTGTTCTCCTTAGTGCTTGCTGAGCAGGCGCAGTCATATTGTCCGCCTCGTCTAAAATTAAAATTTTGAACGGTATGTCAGACGGAGGTTTTGCTTTTGCGAAATCCTTAATGTAAGTTCTAATAACATTAATACCTCTTGCATCACTTGCATTTAATTCCAAATAAGTAGTATTAATCGCCATTTTTCTACCATACAGCCCCCTAACCATTGCTAGAGCAGAAGTTGTTTTCCCAGTACCTGCTGGACCAGCAAATATAAGGTGGGGCATCGATTTATCCTTAATAAATTGTTGTAAACGCTTTATAATCCCCTTTTGATTAACGACATCACCTAAAAGGCGAGGTCTATACTTTTCTACCCAAGGTTTGTTATCTGTTGACATTCAAACACTAAATTCTAATAAAGGCTTATAATAATATATAAAAAAATATTATTAAGAATTAAAGTTTCTTTATTTTATTTCAGAACTTTAATAAACAGAGTAGGAAATTTTAAAATGATAGACTTTAAAATTACAAAAATTAGGTCTCGATGGATTTTAGATTCGCGTGGAAATCCAACAGTTGAAACCGATGTTTATGTAGGTAAGATTTATGGAAGAGCGGCTGTTCCTTCAGGCGCGTCAACAGGCGTTTTAGAGGCTCTTGAATTGAGAGATGGAGGCGCTGCTTTCTTGGGTAAACATGTAACTAAAGCAGTATCAAATGTAAACACTATTATAAACAATAAACTACAAGGTTTTGATGTTCGAGAACAAACCAACATCGACGAGGAGATGATTGCAATTGATGGCACGGAAAACAAAAGCAACTTAGGTGCAAATGCAATACTTTCAGTGTCTTTAGCTGTTGCAAAGTTAGCTGCGCTTCTATCTGAGAAACCATTATTCGCTCATCTCCATGAATTAGCATATCATAAGACTCGAAAAGATTTCTTATTACCATTACCATGCTGCAATATTCTAAATGGGGGGGAACATGCGGGCAACGATTTATCGATACAAGAATTTATGATATTACCCGTAGGAGCACCAAATTTCGCTCAAGCAATCCAAAACGTCTCAGAGGTGTATCAAACATTAAAGAAGTTATTAGCTAAAAAATATGGGCCTTCAGCAACTAATGTGGGTGATGAGGGTGGCTTCGCTCCTAACTTATCCTTAACTAAAGATGCCGTGGAGGTTATCATAGAAGCAATTGAGGAAGCGGGCTTTTCAATGGGAACTGATTTTTTCCTAGGAATGGATGCAGCTGCAAGTGAATTTTTTGAGGATGGTACATACAATATTGACGGTAAGAAGTTAACTGAAGGGGAACTATTACAATATTATCTTGACTTAATTAATGATTATCCATTCAAGTCAATAGAAGATCCATTTGACGAAAAAGCGTTTAGTGGTTTTGCCGATTTAACTGCAAAAGTCGATAAATCAATACAAATTGTAGATGATGACCTTACAGTTACAAATATAAAAATACTTGAAAAGGCAATTAAAGAAAAAGCGGGAAATGCGTTGTTATTAAAAGTAAATCAAATTGGTTCGCTAACTGAGGCAATAAATGCTGCAAAAATGTCTTTCAAAAATGGATTTAATGTCATGGTATCCCATCGTTCGGGCGAAACTGAAGATCCCTTCATAGCAGATTTAGCAGTTGGACTTTGTACCGGACAATTAAAAACGGGCGCAACGGCAAGATCTGATCGAAATTGTAAATATAACCAGTTGTTAAGAATTGAGGAATTCTTAGGGGCCAATGCTAATTATCCTAAACATTTAGATTCTTGGAAAAAATTTCAATAATTAAGTCTATTTTTTTATTTATTTTTTTAATTTTTGATAAATCTATAAACATTTACAGCAACTTTTTTTGTCTTTTTTGTATGGAACGGAAAAGACCTTTCTAAAACTAAATTAAACGGTAACACGTAATTGATGCTCCAGTTTTTTGAGCTTACAAATTTAGATATAAAATTATGAACTTTTTCATTAGCTAAATGAATCGAATAAACTACATCCGAGAAAGCAAAGGCTTTTTGTAAAAAAAATCTATCTGCGGTTTTTTTTTGCACTCCAAAAGGGGGGTTCATAATTGTCGTGATATTTAACTCTTTAGGAAATAATTGCGCTGAGATTTCAAACCTATTAATGTCAGCGCAAATGGGTAAAATTACAGCTTCAAGGTCCAAATCTTTAACATTTCCTTTTAATATCTTTATCGCGTCAAAATCTATATCAATGCTTAAAACATACTTAGCTTGAAGGTACGCGCAAGAAATCGATAGTCTGCCCGTTCCTGCGCCAAGGTCGAATATTAATCGGTTTTTAATGTCGTTAAATTCAACTCCCGCAAAATATATGATGTCTACCGCACTATTCGCATCAGTGCAATATTGCTCTAACTCGATTTTGGGACTAGTAAATATTTTTGTTTGTTGAACTAGCGAAATTAAATCTTTTTTATTAATCTCAATCGCCTAAAAAATCCACGCTATAATTTTATTAATGAAAATTTATGAAAAAACTTAATTGTTTTAATTAATTATAATTTAATAGGGAAATTAAAAGATTTTAGTTAAAATTATGAAAGAATCAGCGAAAAATAAAGAAATTGTTCTTACGGGTCAATATTTAGGTGTTGTAGAAGAGTTTCTACCCGATAAACAGTCTACTTATGTAAAAGATGGTCAAATTATTGCATCTAAAACTGGAGTAATCAATATTGATACAAACAAAAGATTAATAGAAGTAAGGGATCATCAAGAAGAAAAGCGAAAAACAGTAAAGATTGGCGATCGGGTAATCGGGACGGCACTGTTTTTAAGACAGTATTCTGTGGGTCTTAATTTTCATACAATCAATGGAAAAATTCATTTTAATAGCTCTTATTTTGGAAATATTCACGTTTCCCAGATATCTAAAAAATACATCGAGAGGATCTCAGATGCTTTTCAAACTACCGATATTATTCGAGCAAAAGTAATTGAGCAGAATTATAACGAATATAAATTAAGCACCTCTGGAAGAAATTTTGGAGTTATTCATGCTGATTGTTTAATATGTGGAACAACTCTTAAGAAGATAGGGTTAGATAGATTAAGATGTCCCAGATGTGGAAATCTTGAAAGCAGAAAATTAGCAGACGATTACGGAAATGTAACTGAAAACTTAAGATATTAAAAAAGAACTAATTTTTAAAGGTTTTATTCTTGGGTAGCCGCGGTGGAAGAAAAGTAATACACTTCTATAATTCAAATGGGGAGTTAAATAACACTATTAAATTTCTTGAAGAAATTCAAAAAAAAATAAACTATCTTACCCTAAACTGTACAGTTGAAGGAAATTCAATAAAAATCTCATTGTTTGGCCCTAAAGATCTCCAATATTTAGCAACTGAAAGATTAAAAGAGTTAGCTAATCGATATTTATAAAATTTCTTATCTTATTAGTGTTTTAAAACCAAAAAACATTTATTTAATTCTAAATTAGAGAAATTAGATTCACAGATTTTGGTAGAATATATTGGCAAAAAAAAAAGTTGGACCAAAGGAAGAAGATAGCAAGCTTGAAGACATTGAAGAAGATATATTTGACAAGGAAGATATAGATAGCCATTATCCCGATGTATCAGATGAATCTGTGAAAAAGGACGAGATACCTCTTGCAGAAACACCTGAGCAGACTGAAAAAGGCGAATCGGAAGAAGAATTGGCAGAAGAAGTAGAACAAGCTCCAGAACTACCAGAATACACAATATTAAAATTAAATCTTATAAGTGGTCCAGGTGACAACGATTATACATTAACCCTTGAAGGCCAATCGCATGGTTTTTGTAATATCCTTGTAAAACATTTGTTAACGATCGAAGGGGTTATAGCTGCGGCTTATAAAATTACGGAAATAGCCATATCCCCTCCTCAAATTTTTATTAGACTCGAAGACGGATACAAATTAAAAAAAATCTTTCTCAACGGAATAGATGCTTTGAGAAATGAAGTTGCAGAAACCCAGAAAGTATTTAAAAAACTTATGTAGTGAATCTTTTTTTCAGTTTTATGAAAAGTTTATAAGAAATTACTGATCATCTATTCTTAATGGCATATAATTTTTTATTAAAAGATTTAAACCTTAACCTAACCCAAAAATCAATAGGAACTGATAAAGGGTTAGCTAAAATCGGAGATGGTATTGTTAATCTTACTTACTCGGTTGCTAAATCTATGTATTTAACTCGTAATAATAAAAATAATGAAATTATTCGAACGGGTAAGAAGGTAAGCAAAATAATATTGGCAGAAGCTTTAAAAAACGCAAATATGAAAAAATATTCGAAAAACAGAGCAAACGCTCACGATCTCGCAGACACCGTTGAAGCTATTATTGCTTACATCTGGTTTAGTGAAAAAATGGCGATAAAGGAAATTATAAGTTTCCTTGCAGATTCTCTTACAGGAGATTTATACATAAGGCATATCGAAATAGAAAGCGCCAAGATTGCGTTCACAAAGCTCTTAAATCACATTAAAGAATTCTTACCTGAGAATTAAGCATGAAGGATTTTCCAATAACAATTGGATTTGACGATGCAAGATTTAAACTCAAATCACGTTCTAAAACTACAGATTTAATAGGGATCGTCTGTCAAGGTGTTAGAATGGTAAGAATGGTTAAAAAAGAAATAACAATTGATGGAAGCGACGCTACAGAAGTTTTGATCGAACTCGCTAAACGAAACGAAAAACATATTCAATACATTTTAACTGACACAATTACTTTTGGCGGATTTAACATTATTGATTTAGAGGAAATTTACAGGCGAATAAACAAACCAATCGTAGCTATAACCGAAAAAAAAGTCGATCTTAAGGCTGTCAAAAAAGCAATTGTTAAGAATTTTCCTATCCGCTATAAAGAAAAACTTCAAAACATAGTTAATGCCGGTAATTTATTTGAAACTTTTGTTGAAACGGCAGGTGGAATCTCCAAAATTTATTTTCATTCTAAAGGGATTCAATTTTCTGAGGTAGAATCCTTGCTTAAAAAAATATGCGTCGATTCAAAAATACCTGAGCCAGTTCGATTAGCCCACATAATAGGAAATGCCTTATAAAGCTTTCTGTAGAATATATTTTAATAAGTAGCTATCTCGTATTCTAAAATTTCTTTCATCCTTTCGCGCAATTCAGGTCGAATAGCAGACATTCCATACGTCTTTAGCCCTCCTAACCTCTTCTGAACTTCTTGAGCACTTAACCTACCAGGTAAGTCTTGTTTATTCGCGATGGCAATAATTTTGGTCCCTAAAGTACGTTCAAACCTATTATAAATCTCCTTAGTTTGTTTTACATTTTTCTCGGTTGAATCGCATACTATAACTGCTAAACCAGCACCTTTCAAGAAATCCTGCCACATGAACTTAAACCTTTTCTGCCCGCCTAAATCCCATATTGAGCATTTTTTACCGCTCAAAATGGAGTCTTCTACTTCTAATCCCACCGTAGGAACTCTTTCCTCTTGGACTTCCCTTCCCTGCAATAAGGATAGCAGACTGCTTTTACCGACCGATTGCTCGCCAATAATGCAAATTTTTTGCTTAGTTGTCAACCCTTTCTAACCATGATTTATGATAATTAGAAAAGATAAATCATACTTCAAAAATGAAAATAATATTCACATATTATGAAAGGTTATTTTAAATTTCGCTTCATGGAATTAAAATTAATAAAAATTTTATCCGAAGCAGAAAAAGATATTCCCAAAAGTATACGGCACGGTCGCAATCGAACCAGTTTATCGATGGAAGATATTCGCGATTTTAAGAGAAATTAGTTTCATTTCTGTACCCAAATGACTGAAAAAGACTGATTATAAAATAGTAAAGTATGGCCCTTTTCCTTGCTCCCAAGCTCGTTTGCGGGACTCCTCAAACTCGCGAAGCGAGCGTTGTGGGATTCTTGTATAATTAACGTAGAGTTTTTTTAAATTGGGTAATTTTTTAAGAGGTTCAATATCGGTTATTGGATTTCCAATAAGGTTTATGGTTTCCAGACTCATTAATTTACCAAGGGGTTTTACATCAGAAATCTGATTACGACCAAGATTCAATACACTCAAATTGCCGAGCTCCTCGAGCCCTTTAATCATGCTGATCTCGTTTCTGCTAAGATCTAGATCAATTAAACTAACGAGCTTACCGAGCCCTTTGACCTCGGTGATTTTATTGCCAGCCAACCTCAAATCGCGTAATTTAACGAGCTTATCGAGGTTTTTTATTTCCGTAATTTTATTTGAGCCGAGATCTAGTCGTATCAAATTACCGAGCTTGTCGAGCCCTTCAATTTCGATGATATCGTTGCCATCGAAGAACAAATCTTCCAAGCTCGTAAGAGTGTCCAACCCTTCGATCTTAGTTAGGCTATTTCCGTTGAGCCCTAACCTAAGAAGATCGGTAAATTTTTCGAGCCCTTGGGCGTACTTAATGCCCCCTTGGCAGATGCCACCCAAGTCCAACAACCTTCTGCCCTGATCCACTTTGACCTCTCGTGCGCTGTAAAAATGGCCTTTAAAACTATGTTCTTTAACAATTACAGTTGCTATTATTATCCACCTTTAATAAGAATTGACCACTTTTTAAAAAAAAGTAGTTTAATAATGTAAATAGAAAACTAATCGTATTTAAGTCTGATCACCCAAGAAATTTAGTGGTTCTACGAGATTTTGCAGACGCTTCCTTTTCATACTATGTTCGTAGGAATTCATCATCATATCGAACAATTTGGGGCCCAAAGCAAGTGAATACATACCTTTAGACACATATCTTTGGTCGAAAGCCCAAGCATCTTCTCCGGGAGCTATCGCCGTTATTATTTTGTTCTTTATCTCAAATAATTCTTTAATATGTGTTAAAAACTGTTTACTGCTCGCGTAAATTCTTGCTGATCTACCTCCACCGTAAGATCCATCACCGTCGTAAAAACCAAGTAGAAACGCTAAAGCGACTTGTCCAGGTAAGGTTAGCCACCAATCTAAGTTTGTTTGCTTTGATATCCTTTTTGCTTCCTTGAGAGCTTGTATTACGTAATCTGGTACAAATTTTTGTTCGGCTTTAGAGCTCTGAAAACCTAAATCGTCGATGTCTTTCGCCATTAGTTTAGAATGGAATTTAATACGAGCAGATTTGTATTCTTTTAACACCCCTTTATACCATTTGTATCTTGTACGAAACTTTATTCGTTCTGATGGAAAACCAACCGCATCAGCAAATTCTTCTAAGCGATCTTTATCTTTTACTGAGAGTTCAAAATATATTTTGTAAGGATCTCCGGCTCGAGAGCCGTCAGCGCGCAAGAAACCAAACCAATAGGATGCCTCTGAATTTTTTTCAATATTTTGGAAGTAATGAGGGTTTCCAATTGTGTGCATCTGTTTTGAATATTCTTTTAAATCGGGGTTTAGAAGTTCATATCTTTTAAGATTTTCAAAACATTTCTTGGCTCGGTATCCAAATATTTCAAAAAGAAAATCTCTAAATTCGCTTAATCTCTCCGTTGAAAATTTGTAATTGGGATTATATCTTTGATGGATGGGTTGTCTCATACGACCAAAAATATCTTTAATAAACCCATGTGTACCAGCAAGAATCAAACCAAGTTCTTCGTTATTTACTTTAATTTCACCCGAAACTCTTCCTAATTCTTTTTCTAATAAGTCAATAAATTGGAGTGTGTTTATTTCATGATCTCGATACCTTTTAAGAATCCGAATACATCCCAACGCTTTTGCACCCAATCTTTCTTCAAATTTCTCTTGTAATTGCAGCAATGCTTTCTCTTTAATAACATAATCTAAGTCCAATGTAACCTTCTTAAGCAAGTACAATGAGACATAATCCTGATTATGACCCCAAAATCGAGAAAGAAAGGTATGTCCAAACGCATTACCCCTTTTAGATAATAATCTATTTGGAAACATCTGAGCTAATTCTTCGGAAAGTATTTGTATTTCGTTTCTTAAATCTTTAATTAAATCTTTAGTACTATAAGTATCGGATTTACTTGATTCACATTTAAATAGTATATGAGTAAAAAAGCGGTTAAGGATTCGATTGATATGCCTTTTGTCCGAGAAATCGTCAAAATTCTGATCATTCAAATAACGCTTAATGGTTCGTATAATTGTCAATAGTACTATTTTAACAGGATCCAGGGACTCGAGCGTTTTAACTAAGGATTTTAATTCTGATTTTTCAGATTGAGAGATTTGTCCGAGTTGATCTTTTTTATATAATTCCATGAACCTTATTGCCAATTTTTCTAGCTCGTTATAGTTTTCAACAATTTCTTTTAACTTCTCTTTAAGTTCGAGGCTAATTTCCTCTTCGGATGTTTGCTCTATCCAATTTTTAAGTATCTCCTCGCAATTTTCTCTCTTTTTCTGAGCTTGCTTTAAGCTTTTATATTTTTGCGAGATGTGCTTATAAAATTTGCTAAGCACTCGATTAACAAGAGGTGTATTCCAAAAATCGTACCAATATTGCTCGGTGATATAGTTTTTAATAAAAAAAACACTTAATAATAATTCGAGTTGGATCGGATCTAGTTCCTGTAGCCTTTTTGTTAAGGATTTTAATATATTCTTTTCTTTTTCAGAAAGTTTTTCGTTTTGAGACTTTTCATATAATTCCATAAACTTTCGAGTCAAACCCTCGAACTCGTTATAACTCTCAAGGGCCTTTTTTAACTCAGATTTGAGTTCAGCATTGCATTCTTCTTCAGAAGCTTCTTCTATCCATTCTTTAAAGGTTGTTTTCCAATCTTCTTCTTTTTTCTGTTCTTCTTTTAGTTCTTTCTTCTGTTTCGTTTTCTCTTTTTCTTCCGATTTTTTTTTCTGTTCTAACCACTGTTTAAATCCTTTTGTTTCCTTATTCGCATAAATTGGTCTTTTCCCGGTCTGTTGTTTATAGAGCCTTTTAACTCTCTCATAGTTTTTTTCTATGGTTTTATCCAAATCTTCTTCTTTCTGTTCGATTTCGTTGAGAGCTTCTTGTTCGATTTTTCTTACTTGTTCGAGGATTTCTTCTAATTCTTGTTGGTGATCCTTGTTTTCCTCTATTTCTAATTGCTCTACCACTTCCTCACCAGGAAAAGTAGGTTCCTGCTCTAGTCCTCCTTCTTGACTATCGGTTTCTATTTCGGTCTCGCCAGTGTTTATTTCTTGGGGTATGTCGAGTTCTCGCATGATTTGAGCTACTTTCTGTTCTGTGGAGATTTCTTCTTGTTCTTCATTCTCCTCGCGTTCTTCTTTTTCTTCATTTTGCTTATTTGCTAGTTCTTCTATGAATTCGTAAAAAAGCTCGGCTTCGAGTTGTTTCTCAGGTTCCAAAACTTTGATGTATTCCAACTCTTCTTCGTTGATAATAGGTTTAGGTTCTGTTTTGAGTTCTTCCTCGATCTCGGCTTCGACTTGGTGTTGTTCAACTTCGTCTTTTTCTTCATAATCCCACTCTAATTCCTCCTCTTGTTCTTCTAATTTTTCTTGGAAATAGGTCGATTGATGTATTACTTCTTGAGTTTGTTCGATATTTTCTTTTTCTTGTTCGATTTTATCGTTTTCAATATTCTTATCTTCTTCTTGCTTTTCTACTAACTCGTCCATGTATTCGTTAAAATGAACGGTTTCAAACTGTTCCTCAACGTCCAGCTCTTGAAGTTGTTCTATTTCTTTTTCGTTAATTATAGATTCGGGTTCGGTCTCGAGCTCCTTTTGAATTGCGGATTCGACTTGATGTTGTTCGAACTCATCTCTTTCTTCGTCTAAATCTTCATATAGTTTAGAATTTTCTTCTTTTGTATCACTCAACTGAGGTTCTGAGATTTCCTCGCTCTGCTCTGCTTCTTTTTCAATTTCATTTTCTTCTTCAATTTCGGAAATTTCTTCATTAATGGTGTTAGTTTCTATTTCTTCCATACTCTCGTAGAGTTGTTCAGCGGTATAGGCAGCAGTTTCGACTTCTTTTTCCCATTCTTCATCGGTCTTCTGACGTTCCTCGCCTTCGCTCTCTCGTTCTTCGTCAAACTCCCTTGCTTTCCCCACCATTTCCTGATAAGCGTTAATAAATTCTGCCTCTTCCTCTAAATATTTGTTTATAGCCTCTACTCCTTCCTCGAGTTCTTTTTCAATTTCTTTTTCTAATTCGTCTTGATCGGATTCTTGCATCTCTTCCTTGTTTTCGCTTGTTAAGACCGTACTTGAGGATTCAGAACTGAGATTTTCGTAAGATTCGTTTCCTTGCTCAGAAGTATCTGAAGACGAATCACTATTATCATTCGTATCACCTCTTTCATCTGTTTCTTGAGAATTATTAGACTCTTCTGTTGGCCCTAATTCATTTTCCTCATCATTTTTCTCCATTTCGCTAAAATCAAGATCTCCATTGAAATCGTATTTATCTACTTCGCTTAAATCTAGGGACCCATCGAAATCGTATTTATCTGCTTCGCTTAAATCCAGGGACCCATCGAAATCGTATTTATCTACTTCGCTTAAATCTAAGGATCCATCGAAATCGTACTCTTTATCAACCTCGCCATCCTCCTCGGTATCTCTACACGAATCATCCTTATTATCTGCCTCTCCCTCAGAACCCGTGTCTGACTTGCTTTCTTTTCCTCTTCCACTACCCTCGCCGTATTCGCTGAAGAACCCTCTCCTCCAATTTGAAAATTGAAAACTTTTAGTTCACGTATTTATATATTTTGCTCTACTGGTATTGAAATCAGGATAATAAAAATCGGGCGTAAAAATTTCGTATTTATATCCATTAACACCATCGATGATTATTGCTCTTCTATGTTCTAATCCTTTTAAAAACTCTTGCTCTTCTATAATTTTCGTAAACAAATGGTTACAGGAATGAGCCGTTCGGAACACGATTTGTATGCTTGGTAATGAATATACGCTTTCAAATAATCTTGAAGGTTTATTATCGGCAGATAGAAGAGAAACACCGCGACTTCTAAAAACTCCTAAAATATTTTCCCACTTTTCATTTACGTAATACTTTGCCAAATGTTCGTCATCTGAATAGATTGGACTGCTTGCTTCTGCTAAAAAATCACCAATTTCGTCTAGCATTATTACATACTGCAAATTTCCAAGAATTTTTTTGCTAAAATCGAGCTCATCGAGCTCTGGCGTAAAGATGCTTATCATTTGAAAAATTAAGAGCAAGATCAGTCGCTTTTTTACGGCACTTTTGCAACCGGTTAAATCGATAAAAACATCTTTACCACTTTTCCATTCCCTAAACCAGCTTGGTAGTTCTTTGCGTAACTTTACGATCTTATTAAGTACT
>NJBI01000092.1 GCA_005222975.1 Promethearchaeota archaeon Loki_b31 | reverse complement strand
TATGAAGTTAATTTATGCCGTAATGACCACCCAGAAACCGAGGGGCGATACGAGTTCTTGGGCGTCCCGCACTTCTCGATTTTATAAAAAACGATGGTTTATAGAGACGGGGTTTTCCGACTTAAATCGGATGGGTAAGCGCTGGAAGTCAAAATACGATAACACGAGATATTTAGACATGCTGGTTCGAATGCTCCTTTATAACTCGTGGAAGATTAACAAGGCGTGGCTCAAAAAATGTCGTAAAAAAGGGAAGATACGCCAAAAATGGACCTTACAAGACAACCAAGACGCTTTAGTTGATTTATTTCTCGAAGCGTAAAGAAAATTAACAACGGTGTAGCAAAAAGGTAAAAATAATGTCGGCTCAGAAAAGAATAAAAATTAATAGAAAAAAATTACTTCCTTAGATACTGAGTCTAGATCAAATAAACTTATACTCGATCCAATATCTTTATCTAAAAAAGTTTTAATTTCACGTACTAGTCTTATAAATGAACTCCTCATCCTGAAATTTTTCATATTTAATCTCTATTATTAATATTGATTTTTATATTTTAATAAAAACAATTAAAGAGCTTAAAATTTTGTGATTGTGATACCATCGTTATCACAAAACTGACATAACATCTTCATAATACGAAACTTCGCGAAGCGGTTAGTTATTAATTAGTTACTTATTGTATAAGTTATGCGAAAAGGGTAATTTAAATTTTTTTAATAAAACTAAACAAAAAAGCGATAATCGTACAATTTTTTGTTAATTCCTTAAAAATGAGTCTAAGTTACATTCTATTCGAAATTTTAAAGACTGATCATCAACCTCATGAATTTAAGAAACAATGCCAAAGTAATGATGGTCCTTGTCCTTCTTAAAAATATTTGTTAAATAATGTTCTCTTCTTGTCTCGTGTCCAAATCCAATATTGAAAACTTCCGGTTATTACTCCATATTGAACGGCGTGTGCTTTAGGTTTTTCACTTTCATACATTTCCATTAACTTTTTTAATTCTTTATCCATAAATACTTTTTTCTCACAATTTAAAGCATCGAGAATATCTCCTTCTTTGACATCTCCATAAACTATTGGTTCTGTGAAAAATATTTTCTCTTGATTTTTTTCTTTATTATTCTCAGGATTAACAACTGAAATTGCCCGAAAGAATATATCTTCTTTATTAATGTTTAACCATTTTAGTGCATCTAAATGGACCTGATGAAATTTTTCAGCGATCCAAATAATCTCGTTAGCGTTACTTCCTACTAGATAGGTTAATATTTTTCCAAGATGGTTAAAATCAGAGATACCATATTGATTTTCTATGGCAACTTCATTATTATCTTCATCTTTTAACAAAATGTCTAATCTTTTAGAACCAATCGATTTTTCAGTCTCTATTAATTCAAATTTTTTATTTAATATAGATCCCAATTTACTTAAATTATTACTTAACCACGGTGTAAAATGTAAAGCTTCATGTTTAAAAATCTCTTTAATACTCGTTTTTTTCATCCTGTTCCGAATTTTTATTTTTTTATCACTGTGAACATTGATCCTAAGTTTTTAAAGTTAAGCAGATCCAATGAATATGGAACCTTAAGATTAATAAGATTACTCAAATTTAACGATTTTCTTTAATATAAGATTCGGCTTATTAAACTATAGATAAAATTTGTTTTTTTTCTTTGTTTTCTATAATTCAATAGTTTTATTGAATTTACCCGATTTTTATAAAAATAATTTTTATATTTATTTATTGAAAAAAAATAACAAAGAAAAAACAATTCCATGTTATACACGATTAACTCATAAGTATTCGTGAAATAACCGCCTTGGTACATTTTCAAATTAAAGAATAGAAAAAAAAGAAAATAATGAATTGAGTTACCTAAGGGTAAAATCCCGCAAATTCTACTAAGATAAGGAAAAATTTGTTTCAGTTTCGAAAATAGAGAGATGAATATCACCTAAATCATTCCTTAATTTTTATGTTCTAAATCAATAGTAGAGATATGAACTTCTGGACAAAAAGATCAACAAAATTGGCTTATGAGTTAGGATATTTAGACCGATTATTAGAAATATATCCAATAAAGTCCAATCCAAGAAGATTAATGCCACAACATTTATGGAATAATATCAAAAAAGCCTACAATGAAAAAAATTCAAAGGAATTAATAAGATTGTTAAATAAAGGTGTTAAATCTTACAAAATGAAATTTCCTGTAGAATGCTATTATACATCCAGTCTCAGAAATGAAACAAGATGGATAGATCTTAATCCAAAAACCGTTAAAAAATTGTCTAAACTCGTTTTAGATCAAGATATCGATGTCATTTTTGATAAATGTACAGCCCCAAAAAAAGTGAGTAGGCAAGCTGGGCCGATGTTTGATAATTGGTTCCAAACAAAATTTCGAAACGATAGAGAAATTAAGATTCTTGGTACAAATGATAATGAAAGGAAAAAAAATGCAAAAAAATATATCAATTATAATAGTAATAAAGGATTGGATGTCTTCATTAATATTAATGAGATTTACATACTGGGAGAAGCTAAATTTATAACCGATTCTGGTGGAACTCAAACAAATCAATTCAAGAGTGCTTTAAATATAATCAACACTTTCGATCGTAATGATAATGTCATTCCCATTGCTATAATTGATGGTCATTGCTGGCGCAAATCAGAGGATTTCTTTTATAAAGCAATTTTAAACTCAGAGCAAAATCAAATTATAATAAGTGCATTATTATTAGAAGATTTTTTCAATAAGGTTAAAGAAATAGATACAGCAGGTCAAAAAATTAAAAATTCTGAGATTATTAATTATCTTAATTCCCAAGATTGAATTTTGAAAAAATATATAGATTTTTAATTTACATCCAATAGGTTAAATTATTTAGTTTTTCTTTTTTTTTTCCCTCTTTAGTATATTGAATAAAATCGCAAATATCAGAGAATCTCCGTTTTACAATTAATTCCTTTAACTTTTTTTTTTCTTCAATATTTAAATTAAGAATTGGAAAAGTTTCAATTATTTTTCTAACTTGGGTTAGACCAAGATATTTACGAGTATATTCTGCATTTGAATATTTATATGTTGTTAAAAACTCGCTATCTAACTTTTTTCTAAAATATTCTAAGATAAAATTGAAATAATCTTTTAATAGCCATTGATCTTCCTTTGATATCATTGGATCAAAGAATAGTTGTATCGGACTTGTACGATAAGTTGCTTTGGAAACATAGATCCCATCTACAGAAAAACCCTTTTCAATTTCATACAAACCCGTTCTTCCATCTAAACTACCTGTGTCAACAGTTCTTACGTATAATAAATTTGATTGGACTTTCTTTTTTAAGTATTCATTAACAAATAGTGTTTCTCTTTTATAACTATTAGACTGATAAGCATTTGTATCGATTACTTCAATTGAATGAGAGCCTGAATTTTCTTCAATGTCCTTATTTAATAGATAATATTTAACATTTAATGGTATTGATGATTTAAAATTGTGATTAAACTCATCAAATTTCGTTCCAGCGCGATATTTCCACTTTGGATTTAAGACATAATCCCTTTCAAGAATACTATTATTTTTTTTAATTTTAATTGCCCTAAACTTAAGAGTCTCTTCTTTAGGTCTTACTTTTTTTTTAAAAAAACCAATGCAAATATTCGTACCAGTAAATTTAAACACTTTAGTTTCAAATATGATCATCTTATTAATTTTGTAATATGGTAAAAATTCTAATCGGAATTTATTCGAAACTGAAGCACCAAATAAAAAGTTTGAGGGAATTATGTATATAAGATTATTTACATCATTTCGTAAATCGTTAATCATTGCAATTTGATACAAATCCTGAAACCCATCATTTTCTCCTTCAAAATATTTAAAATGAATTTTAGTCTCTTTATGCTTTCTGATATATCCTAAATATAAATAGGGAGGGTTTGTTATATGAAAAATAGGAAGACTCTTTGATTTCAACTCATCTGGAAAACTAGCTAAATTATCTCGTTGCATAATATTTTTACTAGCAATTTCTTTTGGAATGCCATATAAAACGGTATTCTGTATGCATTTGTTTACCATTTCATTTTGTATATCATACATAAAAATTTGACTCTGAAAAAAGTCAATTCTTTTATCTTCCGGTATGTAGTTAAGTATTGGTAAAATTAAATTTCCCTCACCACAGTAAAGGTCAACCCATATGTATTTTTCCAGAATGTTCTCAATTTCGGGAAAGATATACTCTAAAAAAAGATCTACTGAGGTTAGATGTACCCCTAAAGATCTTCTAGAGCTTCTTTCATCTTGATTTATTGCCTTTTCAGTCATATACTTTACTGATTATTTTTTTTTACTCTTTTAATTAATTATTAAAGCTTTGATATATATACATCCCTATTTAATATATCATAATGTATAACATTAGTTATAATATTTATTATAACATATATACTAATGAAAAATATTTTATTTAAATATTACTACAAATATAATTACATATATCATAATAAACCCAAATAGTTGAAGTGGAATGAATGGTGAAACTACTAAATATTATAAGTATAATAAATC
Source organism: Promethearchaeota archaeon Loki_b31 (assembly GCA_005222975.1). GTDB lineage: Archaea > Asgardarchaeota > Lokiarchaeia > Sigyniarchaeales > SOKP01 > SOKP01. The sequence goes on along the minus strand of NJBI01000092.1, from coordinate 3,958 downwards.
TGGTTCAGGGAACTTAACCGTACCAATAGCCTTAGCCAATGGATTAAATTGGGAACATAAGGATCAAATAAAGATTAGGATAAAAACGATAGAAGGACAAACAGGATTATTTTTTTTCAAAGAATAATGGAAAAAAATTTTAAATATATAAAGTGAAAATTAAAATGTTAGATGGTTATATTAATAAAATTACCTTAGGTGATTGTTTAGTCGTATTGAAACGGTTTCCTGACAACTGCATAGACTTAATAATTACAGATCCCCCTTATGGAGTGAATTTTGAAAATGGAAATTATGATGACTCATCAGATACAGTATTCAACCAGTATGAAGAATGGTTAACAGAATTTGCACGAGTTTTAAAACAAAATCACCATATATATATATTCATTCCAACTTTAGAGGTAGACAAATGGATTAGGGGGGTTAAAGAAGTATTTAATTTCAATAATTTAATAGCAACACAAGTTTTTCAAACAAATAGAACTTCAAGTATTAAAAACAATTTCACATTCGATTTACAGTTGATTATTTTCGCTTCAAAAGAAAAAGCAATGAAGTTCAATAAAGCAGATTGGGTTCCTACAAGTAATTCATGGTTACGAGATAAACGAAATCCTAATCCGAAAAAATATACTTACCAATACCCTTCCTTTATATCACCTAAAATCGAAAGATCAAATGTTAAACCAAATAAGGAATATAAGTTATTACATCCTAATGAAAAAAATCCTAATCTGATAAAATATTTCATCGAGATGTCTTGTAATCCAGATGAGGTCATCCTTGATCCTTTTTGTGGTTCAGGTTCAACTGCAATAGCTGCTTGGGAAGTGGATCGTAGATTTATTATGATTGAAAAAAATCTAGATTATTACAAATCTACTAATCAACGTATTAAAAGACTAAGTAATCAAAAAAAGATTTCTCAATTTTTGAAATAAATTAAATTTTACTCGCTCTTTTTATATATACTAATTAATCATTCGTTAAAAGAAACGAATGGTTAAAATAGAAATAGAAAATTATTTCGAGGTCAAAAACCCGCTTATATATTTGATGGATGAAAATGGAGAAATAGTATGGTTTTATGACTATGAGGAAAATATAGTGTGTTTAGAAAAAATTGGAATTAATTTTCCTAGATGGATAATTTGCGTTCAAACGAGAGAAGAAATGATACAAAATGCAAAGAACTCAATCAAAGGTGGGAAAAATATTGAATTTTTTAGTGAAGAACTTAAAAAATTAATTTAATTTATGAAGGAGATCATACCATTTAATGACAAATATTCTCCTATCAATAAATACACCTGCTATTTGTGCTAAATAGCCCAGCTTAACATCGTCATAAAATGGTCCATCTGCTACAGCAACAAATATATTATTATCTCGATGATTTTGACAAAATCTCTCTGCTAATCTTAAAAAAGTCTTTAAATCGTTATATTGATTAGCTTGAGCACCTCCTCCACTTTCGGTATATTTATGATAATAATAAATCTCTTTATTTCCAATTTCTTCATAAAAATCTAGGGATTTTGTGGAATCTGGGTGATTTTCACCCCCCATTGATAAGCCAATTCTTGTTAGATATACCGATTTTGGACCGCTTAATGGTAATTTTATCACATCTCTATTGTTTTCCCTTAAATAATCATAAAAAATGTTTTCATAAATATTCTGTCTTTTTGGATCTTTTGAGAATCTTACAGCAATGAACAATTCTTTTAATTTTTTATCAGTAGATTTGGAAATAATATTAATGATCTCAGATTCTGGAATATCAAAATTGTCTGATATGTTTTTGATTTTAAACAATATATATTTTTCCTTATTTTCAAAATCTTCAATTGCTTCTTTCCAATTTTTCTTTCTATATTCTTTAATTCTCTTTTTTGAATAAATATCTTCCATAATTTAAAGATCATTATGGAGTTAATGAAAAAAAATAATATGGTAATATGTATTGATTATCGTGAAATTACCGAATTTCCTGCTATTTATACTAGATATTTGTAACGATGAAGCTAAACGTCCAAGACCAATTCTGAAGAAAAATGTGTCTTAAGGGTTTCACTTCAAAAGCTCTGAATAGACTTATTATTAATAATTATATATAAATATTTATACTACTCAATTTGATTTCCTAGGGAAAATGTTTTTTTTTACTTTAATATCCATATGGAATTTAATATCATTCTTTTTAAATTATTAAAAGATGAAAGAATTAAGTAATGGGGAAATCCGGTGGTTTGAAACATTCCCCATTCAAAGTTCTGAAGGCTCTTCAAAAATCGATTTAAAGAAAATTATTCAAGAAAAGAATATTGAAAATTTGGTTAAATTTTTAAAAAAAAAAAAAAAATAAAATAAACAAAAAACCTCAAATTATTAAAAATTTGACTAAATGGTTATAATCATTCAAGAAATTAAACTATTAATTTTAAATTAACTCAATTATTTTTTCATTAGGTAATCCTTCTTCTGGGAGAAATCTACAGATAACAAAAAAAATTTAAAGATGCTTTGGACCAATTTGAAAAAGTGTTAATGTTTACTAATATAATAGGAGATAAAAATAATAGAACCTCATGTCTTTACCAAATAGGTTTGATTTTTCAGGAAGTAAAACAATACGAGGAAGCATTGAAATATTATAGGGATTCATTAAAGATTGCTGAAGAATTGGGGGATCTTAATATGGAAGTCTTATGTTTAGAAAAAATAGCCAAAATCAATGAACTTCAAGGAAATTACCCAGAGGCATTAAAAAAATATGAGGAGATGCAGAACATTGCTAGTAAACAAGAAGATGCGATAGGAAAATTTCTGAGTTTAGGTCATATTGCTGAAATTCATTTAAGAAATGGAAATTTTCCAGAGGCATTAAAACAATTTGAAGAAGCATTGAAAATAGCTGAAGATTCGAAAAATTTAGAATTAAAATTCCATTGCTTATTTAGTATTGCCGAGGTTCATAAAATTCAAGAGAAATATGAAGAAGCCTTGAAAGAATTTAAAGAAGTACTGCTAATTGCTGAACAATTAGAAAAAGACTCATTGAAATCAATGACATTGATTCACATTGCTGAGATTTATAGGTTTAAAAAAAAATAACAAAAAGCATTAATAAAATTCGAAGAAGCAATCCGAATTACAGAACGATTAGGAGATTTAGATGGGAAATTCCACTGTTTGTTAAACATTTCAGACATCCAAATAATGTATGGTAATCTTCAAGTTTCCAAAAAAGCATTAGAACAAGCATTTCGGATAGTTTATGCGCGAATGGGAATATATGATGAAACCCCTAAAGGCGCCCCGCAAATGACAGATGAACTGAACCAAAAAATACAAGATGTAGATAAAAGATGGAAACAATTAAACAAACTGTTAAAAGAATCATAAACCTTTATTCATTCAAATTAAGTGCTTAAAATAAGGTTCTAATAATAGTAATTATTGCTTTCATTCAGAGAAAGTTGAATTTCTTGATATAATTAAATTATTAAGAAGTTTTTTGATTGTCAAAATTTTAAAAAACTCTGCTAAATCTTATTATTATGATATTAAAAAAATAAACCGATATAAAGAAGGAAAAAAAAGACATAATTATTTAAATTAATAATTTTTCTTATTTTATTTTTTAACTTCCACAAATTATTAGAGACGCTAATGGTGCTATTATAATGTATAATATTTCTACCGTAAAAACTTTAAAAAGTATATCTGAAGTTTATGATAAACAATTTGTCATGTATGTGGAAAAAAAGTTGATTAGGAAAGATTTTTCGGATTGTTTTTATACTTTTTCAGAAAAATCATATTTATTTCTTGAACTTACCTGAAAAAAAGTAAAAAGAAAAAAAAACCTTTAGGGGTTATAATCAGAGTATTGTATTTTAAGATCTTTAAATAACGGGATTAAAAATTCATGATAAAAATTTTTTATATG
>NJBI01000038.1 GCA_005222975.1 Promethearchaeota archaeon Loki_b31 | reverse complement strand
AGTCGATAAAAGTAGTTGATGAATCGACCATGAGAAAGATTAACAAACTGTATCAAACGCAGTTCGGGATGCGAACGGTTGAAACTCTGGAGATGAGACTTAAACACTATCTTGAGTGTCCTTTCATTATAGTTCCAAGCGTTTTGGAAGAATTAAAAAGTTAGCTATTATTCAAAGATCATACTCAAAAAATAAAGAAAAATAATGAAAAAATCTTTCAAATTATTAATTAATTTGATGGAGCAAAATTAAAACTGATATTTTTAAGGAGTTCTTTATACCTTGAGCGTAATGTGACTTCCGTAACGGAAATTACGCGCGAAATATCTTTCTGACTCACTTTAACATTTCTCAACTTCGCAACAAGATATATGGCGCCCGCACACAATCCTTTAGGATCCTTACCAGATATCGATGTAGTTTTAATAAAATTTTGAAGTACGCGCATCGCTTCTTTTTCGACCTCAATCCCTAAATTCAAATCTGCACAATAACGTGGAATGAGTGTAATTGGATCGATATGCGATATTTTTAAATTTAACTCCCGAACCAATATTTTATAGCACTTTTTTACGATATTATCATTAATAGAAGCTTCCGCTAAAATCTCTTGAAGAGTAATAGGTACTTTTTCGTCTTTACACGCGTAATAAGCACACGCCGCAACCATGCCATTAATTGACCTGCCTCTTAATAGTTGTCTTTTAAAAACTTCTTTATACAATCGTACTGCTGATTTTTTTACTCTTTCAGGAAAATTTAAGTTACCACCAATTCTTTTTAATTCGGTTATAGCCATTAACATGTTGCGTTTCTCCCAAGACAAGTGCGTATTCCACTTAGCAGCCCGTCTTAAATCTGGGTTTTTGATTTTTGTCCTATCAATAACAGTACTTAAGCCAATATCTGGCATCAAAATCGACATAGGAGATCCAGTACGCTCCTTTCTATCTTTTTCGTGTTTAGAATAGGCTCTAATTCCGCTATGGTTAATGTCTAAATTTCTTTCACCTACAACCAAACCACATTGTTGGCAGACTGTTTCCCCTCTTTCTAGAACATTGATTGTACTTCCCCCGCATTCGGGGCATAAATTTGATAACATATCTATTTCTACGACCATTTTAACATACCTCTTTCCAAACCATGTAAAAATTATCTTTTTTTAAATTTTTTTTTTTCATTTTCCTAATTTTCATAGGAATTAATTGATAACAAAAAAAAAATTTGTACACACATAATTTTGATTGTTATAACAAATTAGTCTACATACATATTTAAACATTACGATTGTAAATCAAATATTTACTAATAATAGTAACTATTTACTAATAATAGTAACAAAACTTTTTTTTTGATAACTAATTCAATATTTTTCTGTGAAAAAAATGAATTTGAATATAAATATTTTTAATGGGATTAAAAATCTATATAATATCGATATATACCATAAATAAAGATTCTTTTTTGTCGTGATTGAATTTTTCGATTCATAACAAGGAATTATTTTGGAATGTGGAAATCTGTTAAATCTTCATTTTTTTCGTAAGATGGCGCGACTTAAATTACTCAAAAAAAATTAATTGCTTAAGTGTGAGCAAAAAATTTCTATTTAGATAATATTAAATAATACTTCTTTCACTAATTTTTTGGAAAAAATCGTGTGTTGAGGTGAGATACTAATCACAGAAGAACGTAGAAACTCGGACAAATCGGAAGATAAGTCAAAAAAAGGAAGCAATAATTCAAAAACGGAGAAGGAGCAACTTGAAATTAAGAAGGGGGGAAAAACTGAAAAAGACGGTGATAGTCCTCGAATGACCGAAGAAGAAATTAAAAAACTTGATTTGAACGATGAAAAAATTAAACGTCTCATGAAGAAATACGAGAGAGAAACGGGTAAATACGCGATTTGGCGGGGGGCCGTAACAGAGGGATTTAAGAAATGGCTAAAAGGCGAAAAAATATATACGCGAGATAAAGAAAGAATTTCTTTATATGTAGCTGACGACACTAAGGATGAGTGGCAGGAATTCATCAACACAAACAAAGGAGATTTTCCTACTTTTTCTGAGCTAATAAGGCAGAGCGTCAAGTCGTTTATTGAAGACTCTAGTAAAGTTTCGAGCGAATTATCAAAACTTAACCCGAAAACAATATCCAACATATCTCACGCGTTAAAAGAACCGTTAACTTCTATTAAAGGGTACTCTCAATTATTGCTTGAGAGCGAAGAATATAAAGATAAATTGAGTAAGCACATAAAAGAAACTGTGAAAAATATCTTTGATCAAAGTAATTTATTAGAGAATATTATAAAGAATTTCTTGGACAACATCAAACCTGATAGTGCTCCATACGACATTTTATTAATTGAAGACGATTTAGCGACAATTAAATTGATTACTAGTTATTTTAGCAGTAAAAAATTCTCTTGTAAGGGTGTAGTTAGCGGAGCGAAAGGATTAGAAGAACTACGAAGAACCATACCTAAAGTCATTTTATTAGACATAATTTTGCCAGATTTAAGTGGTTACGATATTTGTAAAACCATAAAAACTGATAACTCTTATAAAAAAATTCCTGTGTACTTTCTTACGGCCATTTCGGCGTCTGAGGTAAAAAAACACCTTGAAGAAACAAAAGTAGATGGGTTTATTCTTAAACCTTTTAACTTTTCTGATTTTGACGTTATTTTTAAAATATTAAACGGAAGAGCAAAATAATTAGATTCAGATTCTACTATAATAATCCTTTATTATAAGAGAAAGAAATGCTTACATTTAAAGATAAAATATTATAGATTACTTACTTATTATTAAAATAAACAATGTTTATTTTTTGTAAAAAATTACTTTTATGTAATATTTGATATAACAAAGATAGAATTTTTTACAATGAGTAAATATTTATATTAAATTTTGAACGGTAAAAAACAATTAAATCACAAAATAAAAATAAAGGTGTTAAAAATTCCTGACGAAAAGAAACGCAATAGTAATTCGAACGATGCGAATAACTATTCTATGCCTAAATTGACTGAAAATGAATTAAAAAATCTTGATTTGAAGAGCGAAAAAACTAAAAAACTAATGAAAGAATACGAAGAGGAAACCGATAAATACGCTATCTGGCGCGGTTCAATAACCGAAGGCTTTATTAAATGGTTGAAAGGAGAAAAAATTTATGATCGCGAAAAAGAGCGAATTTCGTTGTATGTAGCCGATGAAACTAAAGCTGACTGGCAGGATTTTATAAATACTCATAAGGATAAATACAAAACCGTATCAAAACTCATAAGAGAAAGCGTAAATTACTTTATTAAGCAGAAATCTGGTTTAATCGGTGAAGATTTGCATAAACTAGACGAGAAAACTCTTACGAACATATCCCACGCGTTGAAAGAGCCATTAACATCAATTAAGGGGTTTTCACAACTATTAATTGAGAATTATAGGGAGGAATTGGTGGATGATGTATTTAATACAATTCAAAATATCTTCGACCAATCTTTACTTCTCGAGAATAGAATTATTAGCATATTAGACAATATAAAAACGGAAAGCTCTCAATACGATATTTTGCTAATCGAAGATGATTTAGCAACTATTCGTTTGTTAACGAGCTATTTTGATAGCAAAGGTTTTTCTTGTAAGGGTGTCGTAAGTGGAACAAAAGGATTGCAAGAATTAGCCAATAACCCATGTAAATTAGTTCTACTCGATATTATTTTGCCAGATTATAGCGGTTACGACATCTGTAAAAAAATTAAATCAAATAGAAATCTTAAAGACATAAAAGTCTTTTTACTAACAGCTATCCCGGGTTCTGAAGTAGAAAAAAATTTTGAGGAAAGTCAAGCCAATGGCTACATCTTAAAACCATTTGATTTCTCTGATTTTGAAGTAATATTTCAATATTTATAAAGAGATAAATCTTTTTTCTTTTATTTTAAAAAATAAGCGGGCTATGAGGGACTTTCGCCTCCATCTGATAAGGATGGAAGTATCGAACCCCCGACCTGCCGGTTAAGAGCCGGATGCGCTACCTGCCTGCGCTAATAGCCCTGTTTACTAAAACCACCATTGAAAACGCACCTGGAGGGATTTGAACCCCCGAGCGCTTACGCGCACTGGCTTACTTGATAGTTTCTATTGCACACTCAAGGCCAGCGTCTTACCACTAGGCTACAGGTGCTCTGGAATTATGGTTTTTCGACAAAGTGGTATTAATATCACACTCCACCGAATTATCCATGTTTAATGGATGATCTATATTTTCAATGTTTTTTTTAATTATGATATAGGTATTAAAATAGATTATATTTAATAAAATAAATTTTTTTTTATTTTACTCTCGTAATTCATACTTTAAGGAACACTTAAAAGAAAAATATAAATTTTATGTTTCATTGACTTACACTTGAGATGATATAAAAAATGAGCGGGGCAAAAGATTTTAGATATTTAATACCAGATCGAATTTTTAAAGAAATCACTAACAGAGCCACAGAAGTTTATCCTAACATCGAAAATTACTGGATTTTTGCAGATCGTAAAGAAAACTTCGGAATAGTTAATAAATTTATTATCAATCCCGATTTGAGAAAAACCAAAACTCATGTAAAACCTAGAAGTTGGATGCGATATAAGAAATCGAAAATCTACAATATGCGGAAGTTTAAACAAGAGCTTGGAGTAGATATAATCTGGCAGGCTCATACACACCCTTCAGGAAACGATAAATTACACGCAATCGATAAAAAAATTTTAAAATATCTCTCAAATGGTGTAATGATAATCGTAATTCCTAATCTTCCCAAAAATGATCCTCCTTTAAAAGCTCATTTAGTTGGTTGGTATTACGATAAGCGATACACGAAGAAGCCAATTATCGAGAAAATGGTGTTTGAGATAATCCAAGAGTGATTTTGAGCTTAAATTTCTCTCTTTTCTTTTTAAAATTTAATATTTTCTAATTTATGAGATTAAGCAAAACTTATATTGATACATACTATGAACATCATTAATCTTAATGATATTCGAATTAGTTTATTAGAAAGAAGGGCATAATATTATGGAAGCAGACGACCAAAATATTATTAAAAACGAACTAATCGAGATTAATAAGGAACGATATTTCCAAGTCGATTTTTTAAAAGCGATAATGATATTTTTAGTTATTTTCGACCACACCATTCCTTGGACCGTCAAAGGAGTAATGGGGGTTGCGCTTTGGGAAAGAATATCGATTTCCGTATTCTTAGTAATTATGGGTTTTAATATGGGTATATCGTTTAGCAAAATGGAAGATAAAAGGTTAAGAAAACTGTATTCTTGGCGATATTTTAAAAGAAAGTTTTGGCGGTATATCTATCCATTTATCGTGTTATGGTTAGTATCTTCTTTAATTGGCTTGGCGATCAACGGATTCGATTGGAACGCGCTAAATCAGTATAAAGAAGCGAATTGGGATTTCGATCATTTATTTATTGGAATATTGCCTTTTTGGGGCCAGGGAATTGGTTTTTACCCGTAATATTCTGGGCAATACTACTCTTACCATTGCTGTATAAAGGATTTTCTGGTAAATTAATTTGGAAAATTCTTACACTTCTTTTATGTTATGTCATAGAATTGTCGCTACAATTGACGCTCTTTAATATATTTGGTGCACCTCCATTTCCAACTTGGGAAGCGTATTTCGAATATCTATATTGGTTCTTGTTTGTAGCTACAACTCCGTTTTTCATGCTTTCTGCTATCGGGTTAGGGATGTGGTTTTCAAAAAGACCTAATCTTTTTGCTAAACAGAATATTTTTATGTGGATTATCTTCCCAGTAAGCCTTTATTACTTAATCCAATACCAATTTTTTGATTTTCGTTTTGAATTCATAAGAGGGGATTATAATTTATTCGTTTTTCCTTATTCAGCGTTTTTAGTTTTATTGGGAATCAAACTAATACCAAAGAGATGGGACAATTGGTTTGCTAAAGCAATATCTACAATAGGAAAATCTACATATCACATCCTACTAACACAGATTTTATATTTTTCAGTTGTTTATTCAGTTTATGGAGATCATTACGGAGCAAGTATCTTAGGAATTGATTTGTCATATGATTTAACCATTTATTTGTACTTAATCATCAACTGGGTGATATGTGTTCCGTTTGGCGTTTTCTGGTATTATGTTGATTTCAAGCTAAGAAATTATTACATGCTTTATAAAAAAAATAAGCCCAGAAAAGAAGAATAATAGGTTTAAAAATACAAAATCTACTTTATTTTTTTTTATCCATTTATTTATCTTTAATATGAACTGCTCATTCCAATGAAAAAGTATTAAAATTTTAAATCGTTATAATGAAAAAAGAAACACACCTAAAAAAATTGTATTTATGCTCGGGATTATAAGGAGCTCAGCTTATTAGCCTCTTCGTGCTAGTGAAAGTTCGTCGCTTAGCCTGGTAGAGCGCTGGATTGCTAATCCAGTGTCCATCGGATGCGTGGGTTCGAATCCCACCCTGAGCGTATCTAATTTTAAAGTTTTGATTGTTAATTAATAGCTTTTCTTTGTTTTTAACCTAAAAAATTGTCTAAACCTCCCTTTTTCAGCTTCAAAGAATTTGTAAAAGGATCATAATCTAAATCATAATCAAACGGATATTTTATACCCGTCTGCTCGTAAAATTGTTTTAATATTTCTGTTTGGAACATATTTATAGTCTTTTTATTAAATCCATTAATTTCCTTTAACCTTATTACAACTGTATTGTAATCAGAAAGACCAGCTATAACATTCTTCTTTTGATCATTTTCCTGTTGTTTTTTAAAATCTTCCCAAGATTTATGAATCCAATTTGGCCATCTATCGTGTTGAAGACCATCATATTCAAATGAAATCTTAAAAATCTCTCCTTTCATAGAAACCTTATTATTATAACCATCCCATCTTAACTGACCTCCTTCCTCTGTAGAGAGACCATATGCATTTTTTAACGAAGTTTCTGGAAATTCTGCATCAAATATTGCTTCCATATATAAACGCGTAATTTTTTGACAGAAATATTCTTTACATGTAGGACACCATTGATTATGGTATAAAATGTGAAGGATTTGAGGTGAAAAAGTATGGTTTTCTTCACAGACAATATCAATATGTTGTTGACTAGGAAATTTCATAGAATCGAATTGCTCTTTTGATGTTAATAAGGTCCCTCTTCTATTTCTAATAAAAGTTTTTAATTTTTCATACTTTAATCTTACATTTTGACCACCTTGTCTGTTAGTCCAAATTTCTTTAAATCTTATTGCAGACTCTTCTGACCCAAATTCCCTCAATAAGTATTTTTTTATCCAATTTGTGATGGTGTTTCTTTCAACATTTATCATATCTGCAAAATCTTGTAATGAAGGAATCTTTGAAATATCATTAGGATAATTTTCAATGCATTCAGGTAAAATTTGGTAAAATTTTTCTCTTTTAATTTTGTTTACTAAAGAACCTTGAGGCCATAGATCTTTCTTAATTCTCATCATTTCCTGTTTAGTATATCTTAGTTTAATGTAGTTATTAAGAAAATCTATAACAAACGGTTTTGAAACATCAAATTTATCTGCAAGTTTATTCATACTTAATATTTTATCTTCTCTGATATTCTCGGGATAATTTTTTAAAATAGAATCAAGATACTCATTTAATTCTTTTCTAACATTATGATAATGGGATTTATCTCTTCTTGATTTCTTTAGTGATCTATATTTGCTTTCATCTCTGGGTTCAAACTCAAATTCGGAATCATTTTCATCTAATCTAATTTCATCTTCTGGTTCAAAATCGTTTTCAAGATCATAGTTTTCAATTACATCTTCATCATTGATATCTAACTTATTTTCTTCATCCTTATATTCATTATCATTATGGTCTTTCATTGCTTAACACTTATTGATAAAAATTTGATTAAAGGCATTGTCTTTAGAAAATATTCTGAATGAAATTATAAAAAACTAGATAATTTTTAATCGTTGAGATAATAACCATCCTTATAAGTAAAAATATCCTCAAATCGCTTTAAAAAAATATTAAAGTATTAAATTACTATCTTATATCTAAATAATTTGATATAATAAGCACTAATAGGGCCCATGGTTTAGTGGTTATGACGTCTCGCTTACACCGAGAAGATCGGGAGTTCGATATCAGAGCGAATCTATCGCTTATACGAAAACCTCCCTGGGCCCACCATTTTTCCATTCTATACAAATAATTTTCTGATTCTTTCAGATCTAATTGCGCTCAACTTACAATTTTTAAGGTATTTGCCGATATCTGCAATAATTCCTGGAGCGCTTGTGTTTTGTCTTAGAATTACGATGTTCTCCAGAAATCCGAATCGTTCAATTGACGCGATGTCTCGATAATGACCGGTCCTTAGAAGCGCTTTTTTGAACTGACCTTTTGTTTCACCACTTACAAAAACACCTTCGAGATTTTCCACAACTAATTTACCGTATAGTGCTAAAGTCTTCTGATCTAGATTGCCTTGTATTTGTTCTTTTTCTTTATCGATTGAAGTAATTTTTATATAAACAGGAAAATGATCGATAAAATCGTAAGCTTTAATAATCTCTGGTAGCGAAACATCCCTTCCTTTACATAATTGTTTCCTAAGAGCGTGAAGATTAAGTAAAACATCCGTTTTAGGGTTTAAAATAGCGCAATCCACAAAAATTCCAAACCCTACTTTTCCTACATCTAATAAGACTCCTTTATATGTTTGATTTATTTCAACCCCATCGAACTCAACGATAGTTCCAACTTCTTTTTTAAATAAATTAAGAAGGAAGATTTCTTCTGGTCCCGATATTAGAATCTCTACTCTATCGTCAAATTGTCTTACTTTTTTTATTTGGACTTTTGTATTTGGAAAACTTTGAGCTAATTCGTTTAAATACTTTCGATATCTTATTGAAATTTCTGTTTTATCTTTATCTGTATAGACATTATAAATTTTATCGTATAGAACTAAATTTTTTACCATAAAAATTCCTATATGTAGAAATATGAATCCTAATAATAATTATTATAATAGTAAGTATAGCGTAATATTTCTTATTTTCTCTTATTATATTAGTTAATTTTAACTTAATTTCGTTCTGATAAAATTTAAATTGATGAACTTTTATGATAGTTTAAAGAAAAGCATAAGATTTTGTTGATGTGAGTTATGGAACAACAACGATTTAATTATTTAGTTGAAGAACTAAGAAAATACGATGGTACGGAAGAAATTTTCTTGTTGGATTCTAACGGCGAGATTCTTTTTAAATCCGAAAAATTCTCATTATCAAACGAAGAAGCTAAAGCTATGCTTGTAGCGTGGAAACAAAAAGAACCAGCTCTTAACTTTCAGAATTATAGATTTGCGATATTAAAAAATGATGACATTCAATTAGCGGCAAAAAATATAGTTGGGGGGAAGGGTAATATAGTTGGATCGATTTCAAAAGACGGGGATTACCTCATAGCACATACTCGAGACGAAGGTATGATTTTGCTTGAGTGGTCAATTTTTATTAATAAGGTTGCTTGGAGTTAAACAGTTTGAAGAATTCACCTAATCATTATCAAGGCTTTTAAAATTACATTTTATTTCTTTTTTATTTATATCCCGAATTTGAACAAATAGATTTTATTTTTTTTACGAATTTGTGTTCAAAAGCTAATACTTTATTTAGACAAAATATAAATTTTATTAAAAATTTCAATATTTTAATAGTAAAAAAAAAATAAGATAATTAATTAAAAATTAAAAAGGGATATATATCATGTTCCAGCAAGCAGGACGAGGGTATGACATGGCTATAACTCAGTTTTCTCCAGAGGGGAGGCTGTTTCAGGTCGAGTACGCTATAGAAGCTGTGAGAAGAGGAACAGCGGCTATTGTTTGTAGGAATAGTCATTCAGTAGTTTTTGCCGTCGAAAAAAAGAGTTCCGAACTTCAAGAAATTATTGGCTCGGAAAAAATATTTAAAGTTGACGACCACATTGGCGCAGCTATCGCTGGGCTCACTGCTGACGCAAGGGTGCTTATAGACCGAGCAAGAGTTCAGGCACAAGTTAATATTTTAAATTACGACGAGAAAATTTCGGTTAAAGATAGTACGCTTAATATCTGCGAATATCTCCAACTTTTCACGCAGAATGCAGGTGTAAGACCTTTTGGAGTGAGTTTCCTCATAGCTGGAGTTGATCCGGGTAATGAGAAGCGAGCTGTCCTCTATTTGACGGATCCCAGTGGCGCTAGTTGGGGCTATAAAGCTTTTGCGATAGGTTCAGGTGCAACTGAGGCGCGGGTTTACCTTGAAGAAAATTATAAAGAGGATATTAGTGATGATGAATTAAAATTATTACCTTTAAGAACTTTAAAAGAATTAATGGGTGATAATTTGAATAAAGAAACTTGTGATGTAGCTTTCATTATGAAAGACGATATTAAATTTAAATTATTGAGTAATGAAGAAAAGGAAGATTTATTGAATAAGTTATAATCTTCTATAAAATATTTAAGGTTCAAGGTTAACCCTCATTAAAATTTATCAATTAATATAAGGCAAAAAATAGTAAAAAGCGAGATCATTCAATAAGGTCGTTAGTGAAAAATTTAAATGATAGACAGAGCAAGAATAGATTTAGGTGGTTTCATTGTTGGGCGCATAGTAAAAGAGGGGCGCACCTTTGAGATGTTATTAGCCCCTGACAAAGCATGGGAAGCCAAAAAAATCATTCGAGAAGAAATAAACAAACGTCTTATGGAAGGAAGTAAAAAATCTCGCGTTTCTGCTGAAGAACTCTTAAAAAATCCTAAAATTACAATTGAATTAATTTTTGAAAGTTTTACCGTGTTTGAAGATTTGAGAAGGGGAAAAAAAGCAACTGACGGCGATATGGAAGCTGTATTTAATACTACAGACGGAAGAATTATCGCGAGTAACGTTTTATTAGAAGGAGAAATACAATGGACTCGAACCCAACGAGATGATGAAAGAGATAAAAAATTAAAGCAGATAATTACAATTATCACTAAAAACGCGATAAATCCTCAAAATAAAAAACCACACCCTTATCAAAGAATTGAAAAAGCTATAGAGGAAGCAAAAGTTAAAGTTGACTTAATGAGAAGTGCGGAAGAACAAGTTGACGATGTACTTAAACAGATACGAGCAATCATACCTATTCGAATGGAGCAAGTGCAAATTGCGATAAAAATACCTTCGGTCTTTACTGCAAAGGGTTATAATGTTGTTGCGCAATTAGCACAAATTAAAAAGGAGGAGTGGCAATCGGATGGATCTTGGGTTTCAGTTGTTAGTTTACCTGCAGGATTGCAAATGGAATTGATTGATAAATTGAATAAGTTAACTCACGGACGAGTTCAAACTAAATTAATGAAGTCCTAACCAGATAATTTTTAACTAATTTTCCTTAATGGTTTTTTACGATAATTAATCAAATGTATAAATTATAAATAGAGAGTGATTAAAAATAAATGGAAAATGAAGAAGATGAATCAATAGAAGAAACTATTACAAATAATGATGAAGCTGAAGAAAGAGCTGAGTTCGATGGTGAAGATATTTCTCGGGAGGTTGTCGTGCCAGGAGAGGTATTGACAGAAGATACAAAAAATTTCTTACCCGGAAGAGGTACAATTTTAAATAAAGAAAGAACAAAAATAATATCGTTAAACATTGGTTTAAAGCAGATTAATAAAAATTACATTAATGTTATCCCTCTTAAAGGGTCTTATACGCCTCGAGCAGGAGATAAGGTTATTGCTTTAGTTACAGATAAAAACCCAGTCAAATATAGATTAGACATTAACGCTAAAGATGAAGGGATTTTAAAACCAAAAAATACAGTAAAGAGAAATAAAACGAGAGGATTTAGGGGGGGAGGTTCAGATTCTGCAGCTCCTTCAACTGATAAGTATCAAATTGGAGATATATTAATTGTAAAAGTACTTTCTGCAGATCGTCTAAACCAACCTGAATTAACAACCGTTGGTCAATATTTAGGCAAAAGAAGAGATGGCATAGTTATCTCAATTAATCCTCCAAAAATTCCACGAGTTATTGGACGTAATGGTTCTATGATTAAAATGTTAAAAAATTTAACTAAAAGTAATATATTTGTAACGCAAAATGGGCGTATTTGGTTAAAAGGTGAAAATATTGCTTATGAAAGGTTATTAATTGACGCAATAAAGAAAATTGAAAGAGAAGCCCATACGGTTGGGTTAACAGACCGAATTTCAGAATATATTGATAATGAAAAAAAGATAAGAGGTATAAATTAAATGCCACTAATTATTAAAGATGAGTACCCAGAAAAATTATTTCGTGAAGATGGGAAGAGACTTGATGGTCGAGACAAACACGAGTTAAGACCTATAAAAATGGAAGTAGGAGTAGTAAAAAATGCAGATGGTTCAGCATATTTAGAATGGGGCAATAACAAAATTTTTTGCGCTGTTTACGGACCTAGAGATGTTCATCCTCATTATTTAGCGAAACCAGATAAAGGAATTCTGAGAGTTTTTTATAGAATGGCAACCTTTTCAGTGTTTGATAGAAAACGCCCAGCCCCTGGACGCCGAGAAAAAGAAATTTCAATGGTATTAGCAGATTGCTTAGAACCTTTGCTTTTTCTTGAACTTTATCCTGGTAATTCGTTTGAGGTTTTTATTAATGTGATGGATGCTGATGGCGGAACACGGTGCGGATGTGCCACGGTTGCTGCCTTAGCACTCGCTGATGCGGGAGTTCCAATGAGGAGTCTAGTAACAGCTGTTGCCGTTGGAAAAATCGATGGGGAATTAGTAACAGACTTATCAGGAATTGAAGATAAAGCGGGTGATGCAGATTTACCGTGTGCGATAACATGGTTTAATGAGGAAATTTCATTACTCCAATTCGATGGCAGTATGGATTTAAAAGAGTTTGACGAGGTTTTAACTCTTGCTAAAAATGCTCTAATAAAGATCCATGAAATGCAATTAAACACGCTAAAAAATAAATATATTGCAATTCAAGAAGAATATTCCGGAGGAAAGAAAAAAAAATGATGAATACAAAACGCGTAATCTCGACAATAGAAAAAAATTACATTCTCAATAATTTGAGGAAAGAAGAAAGAATTGACGGTAGAGGACTTTGGGAATATCGAGATTGGACTATAAAACCAGATGTTATTACTTCAGCAGAAGGATCTGCTGACGTAACATTAGGAGATACAAGAATAATTACGGGGTTAAAATACGATGTAGGAACACCCTTTCCCGACCTTCCTGAAGAAGGCGTTTGTACTTTTATGGCGGAACTGCTACCTTTAGCATCTCCTATATTTGAAAGAGGTCCTCCAAGCGAGCAATCAATTGAACTTGCACGTGTTGTTGATAGAGGGATTCGACATGCAGACTGCGTCCAAACAAAAAAACTATGTATAAAAGCAAATAAAGCTGTGTATATTTTATTTGTAGATCTATATGTTATTAATTATTCGGGGAATTTAATTGATGCAGGTGGAATAAGTTCGTTAACTACATTAATCTCAAGTCACATTCCCGAAGGAAAATGGGTGGACGATCAAATTGAATGGACGGGTAAATATTTAACCGGAGAAACTATTGTAAATGAACTACCAATTGTTACAACATATGGAAAAATCGGCGATATCATCTTTTTAGACCCTACTTTACCAGAAGAACTAGTGAGTGATGGAAAAATCTCCATTTCTGTTACAGAAAATAAAATAGTATCTATTCAAAAAAGTGGTCTTGCTACATTTTCTATAGAAGAAATAGATATGTTGACCAAGAAATCTATGGAGATGGGTAAAAAACTTAGGAAGGAATTAAATCTTTGGCAATATAAAGTTAAAATTTAAAACTTTGATTTAATTGTATTTTTTTAAAATTTTATTTTTTATTTGTTTTAAACATTATTTTAAGATTATTCTTTAAATCAAAATTATTGTTTTCTAACTTTTCTTAGAGTTTCAAATGTGCCATATCCTCCCGAAATTCCATCAAGTTCAAATGTTCCAAATGCTTGTACCAAGATTGATTGATTACCTTCATCATCTTGAAAATTGACTGGGATAATTGAGCCTACATTAGCTTTGAGTATATGCCGATCGCCGAGATTGTCGATCAATTCTAACTCTGAACTTATAGGAAAAATACCATCTTGTTGAAATTTTTGATTTATTATTCGTAGCGTCTTTAAAGGAATATTTTTTCCATCTTTAAATAAAAAACCACCCGTAGATAATCTGCCATCATCAGTAATAATCGCAGCAGGATTAATTGCTAAATTTTCGTTAAACCATACTACATAATAAAACCAATCTCCAATGCCAGTCCAATCTCTTACCCCATAAGTGTGATCTCGTTGTCCTAAAACCCGTTTAATGTAAAAAATTTCATCGCCTACTATTAATTCCCCAGAAACGAGTCCTATTTGTTCCCAATGTTTATCTCCTGATTTTTTACCGATTTCTAGTGATTCTGGAGTCATATATTTGCTATATTCGTATGGTTCGTTGATAGGATTAAATGATAAGTCCATTTTAATAGATTGGACTTTTGAAATGAGTTTTGGGTTTTCACGCACTTTTGGTAAGTCTAACGAGTTCTTTACAAAAACCATATTACCTTTAAATTTAAAATTCCAATTTCCATCTGATTGCCAACCATGTACCATTCCTTTTACTTTAAGGGCATCTGAATAATCTTTTATTTTAATCTGTTGATGATATCCTGCTACGGAACCATCAGGCAGAAAAAGAAAGAAAAAAGTCATGCCCTCCTGTTTATTTGGTTTAAAACCAATTCTAGACATGCCCCCCAATTTGTCCTTTTTACTATAAAAAACAAAATAATAACTTTCGTTCCATTCAAGATGTTTGGTTGATTTATCTATATGAGTTATTTTTTCCATTTTTATTTTAAACCTTTGTTAATTTTTAATTGTAATAATTCCATTATAGCCATTAATATTTACAATTTGACCGTTTTTAAAGAGTTTACAGGCGTTTGGAACGTTAATAACTGCGGGTATACCATATTCTCGAGCCACTACTGCACCATGGCTAAGTATCCCTCCCGTTTCAGTGATAAGACCGCCTATTTTTGAAAATACAGGAGTCCATCCTGGATCTGTTCGAGGTACTACAAGGATCTCGTTTGTTTTAACTGTAGAGATTTGATTAATAGTTCGAATTATATGAATTCTCCCAGTAATTATTCCATGGCTTGCTGGTATTCCTTGGAAAATTAAACTATCTTTTGAGTACTTTAAAACATCGTTAAATTCATGGGAATCTAAAAGAAATTTTGGAGGAACTTCATGCTCAAATTTTAGAAAATCTCTTTTTCTATTACTGATTTCAATCTGTAATTTGGACATTTCGCTCTCATTAAATCTATGATGTAATAAATCTTCAATCTCTCTTTTTTTTAGAAAAAATATATCATTTGACTCCTTTAGAATTCCCTCATTAGTTAATAGTTTCCCTATTTCTAAAAAAACCATTCGATTTCTTGTAATCCAGCGATCCAAGTTAAATCTCTGATTTTCTCTAAAGATTATGTATAATCGGCTTAGTTTTAAAATAACACTTAAGATTTTCCATTTTATAAAACCAAATCGCTGTGATCTAATTTTATATTCAACAATCTTCTCAGATTTTTCTTGGATCTCACAGCTGAAAAAATTTTTACTAATTTTTTCATGTGTTGTTTCCGTGGTTAATGATTTTAAGATATTAAATATGTGAATCATTGGTTTTTCGCTCCAACGGGGGTAATATGGCTCTCTAGTGAATCCACGATCGCCAAATTTCTTTAAAAAATTATCAAATTCTAATAGAAAATTGTGAATTTGTGAATTTTTTTCATGTTTTAGTATGTCATAAATGTTTTCAGATTTATTATCGAGTATTATTGACTTTAAGTTAGAATTATCTTGAATTAAGGCCGCTAATGAATGAATTCCCTCATTTGTTTCAGTTAACTTATGTTTTAAGCCTGATATTAAAACGGGATAATATAGTAGTGATTCATTTTTCCCTAGAAAACGAGTTAGAAGATATTGTGTCATTAAATTCATTCCAATATTGTGAACGGGGATCCCATATCTTACTAGACAGAAATGAGGAACCATTGCACGATTGAGATCTTCTGCAAGTGAAAATAAAGCTAGTCCATCGCTTGTATCTTCGATTTTTTTTAATTTTAAATCAAAATTTATGCAAAACGGATAAAATATCATATTAGTCCACTCATCGTATTTTACCGCAGTTTTAGTAATACTACCATCAGGATCATAAAACATTACTCGAATTTCTGCAATTACACGATTCTTAATATGGAAAGGAAGGTTTTTAATTGTTTCCTTACCATAGTATCCATAACCATCTGGAAAGTAATTTAAAAGATCTTCATTTCGCAACATTTTTGGAATTTCATTTTCTACTTTAAGTTTAAGAACATTTAAATTGAAATACACATGACCATTATAAAGCTTTAAAAGCTTATTATCTATATTTTCATAGCCCAAAATACTATTAAGCTCGATATTAACAATTTTGGTTAAATTCTCGCCTAATAATTCGAAAAAGAGAGGACTAACAGGATCATTCCAATAATCGTCGCTATAGCCTCGACTCCACATTTTTTTTTCTCTGTTTTTTTGGGGACTCATTGAGGTTATAGGGCGCGATTGAAGAAGATGGATTCGATCGTCTTGATCTATAGCCCATTCGATATCTTGAGGCTTTCCTCCAAAGATATTTTCAATTTCGCTCCCAATTCTAGCAAGTTTAATAATGATTTTATCTGAGAGAGAAGATTCCGTGCTTTTTTGTTCGGAGAGGATTTTTTGCTCGATACCACTATCACCATTAGTCTCTTTTGAAAAAGTGGCAAATTTTTTTTTTCCTATTCGTTTGTTAATGATTCTAAATACTTTTTTTCCTTTTTTAAGTATTTTTTGAATAATGTATTGATCTGGATTAATCTGGCCAGACACTAAGGATTCTCCCAATCCAAAATTGGATTCAATAAGAATTTCTGAAATATCCGAAGTAATTGGATTAGCTGTAAATAAAACACCTGCAGATTTTGGTGAAATCATTTTTTGAACAATGGTAGCAATTTTAACGCTGTTATGAGGAATCATATTCTTTATCCTATAAGATATTGCTCTACCCGTCCAAAGAGAGGCATAGCACTGTTTAATGTGATGAAAAATCTGCTTGAGACCTTTAAGATTTAAATAAGTATCATATTGACCAGCAAATGAAGCTGAAGGTAAATCTTCCGCCGTAGCCGACGATCTTACTGCAACATAATAAGAATCATAATGAGGGTATTTAGCAGAGATTTCATTAGTGAGTTCAATAGGAAGTGGGCTGCCCTCAACAGCGTTTTTAATTGATTTCGCTGCTACTTCAATAGAGTTATAATCATTATCTTTGATTTTATTTAATGAATCTTGGATAATATTATCAAGCTTATTACACTTTAGAAATAAAGTGTAAGCCGAAGTTTTTATGACGTATCCTTCTGGAACAGAAAAATCTTTTGCCATTAGAAAGCTCAGATTAGCAGCTTTATTGCCGATCTTTTTAACATCATCAGTTGATATATCAGTAAAACTTACTGTAAAAGGACCTTCTACAACCAAATAAATCCACCATAAAATTTTGTATATGATTCTAATTTTAAATTAAAAACTTTAATACATCTTTGTTTAAAGTTGTTTATAAAAGTTAATTTGACTTAAACTAGAAATTAACGAATTTAGGGGAAATTGATTTTTCTTAATTGGAAAAATTTAAAGTTTATAGTAGTTTTTATTTAAACACAACATATTAAAAGAAATTAGTGATATTTATGGGTAAAACGAAAAAAACCGGTCTTTCCGCCACTTTCGGAGCTCGCTATGGCTCTAATGTTCGTAAAAAATGGAGACTAATCATGGAAAAACAAAAAGGTGGAAATTTAAAATGCCCTCGTTGCGAAACAAGAGGATCGATCCATAGAATTTCGACTGGTATATGGCATTGTAAAAAATGTAATGCTAAATTTACAGGAGGGGCATATAACACACAAACACCTCGAGGCGCAGAGTCCTTTAGAATAGCGAAGCGAAAACAAAGAGAATCAGAAGTAATTGAAGAATAATGAATAAAAATAATTTTTATACAATAAAATCTACTTTAGAGCTTAAATTTAAAACTTCTAAACTGTGCGATATTTCTTATAACTCATTTTTACCTGAATTTAATATAGTGAAATCGAAAAGATCTACAATAGCGATGAAAAAAGAGAAATATTCGTTAATATTTCAAATCAATAGCAACGATATCACTGCTTTCAGGGCAAGTATTAATGAGATAATCAGTTTCGGAAAGGTTATTGATAATACGCTAAAAATTGTTGAAAATTCGTAAATTTGATATTAGAAATTTCATTTTCTATTATAAAAAATATTATGTGATTATCGTTGACAATAAATTTTGAATCATTAAATGAAGAAACAAAGAAGAAATTTCAAACTCTAACTCAATTTGGTCAAACCTTAGAGATCCTTACACAACAGAAGTTACAAATTGATAGTAATATTAGAGAAACAGAACTAGCAATAGAAAGTCTAACTGAAGCTACTCCAGATACACCTGTTTACAAGAGTATTGGTGGCGTGATGGTAAAAAGCACTCGAGACAAACTACTTGACGAGAAAAAATCTAATAAAGAAACTCTAACCATGCAATCTAAAACGCTTGCTCAAAAAATCGAAAGAACCAAGAGCACTTTTGAGAACATGCAGAGATCTCTTCAAGAAGATTTACAAAATCAATAATATATTTAATATTTTTATGCTTAATTCTAAAAAAGAAGATTTTTTAAATTATTTAAAGGGAAAAAATCTCTTAATTGCCACTCATGATTCAGCTGATCTTGACGGTTTTGTGTCTGCTTTAGTTTTAAAATTCTTTTGTGAGAATTTTTTTACAAATCAAAATATATTTTTGACATTCTCAAAATTATCTAAATATACTAAAAATTTCGTGGTAAAATTTCTCCAAAAATTTCCAGACTTTAATTTTCCTTCTAAAAATGACGAAAACTTCTCGAATATTGACATTATAGTAATAGTCGACTCAAATAATTTAGAACAAATAAAATTGTTAAGTACTTTAAATTTGGATGTCCCCTTTATTTTTGTAGATCATCATCTAGATTTAAAAAAGAATTATGGAGGAAATATAACATCATTAAATTTAATATTTGAAAATTATTCTTCGACAGCAGAGATAATATTAGAGTTAATTGATAATTATAACTTCGATCTTCCAATCCCATACAAATATCTTTTAATATCGGCAATATTAACCGATTCAGGGTTTCTTAAATATGGAAATACCGAGACTATCAAGCATTTATTAAATATTTTGCAAGATGAAATTGATTTTCAAGATGTTCTACTTTTATTAGAGAACGAAACTGATATCTCTAAAAAAATTGCAAGTATTAAAGGGTTGCAAAGAGCTAAACTAATTCGAGTTGATAGTTGGTTAATTGGTATTTCACAAGTTAGTAGTTTTAGCGCTTCCGTTGCTTCAACTTTAATAAAAGTTGGATTTGATGTTGGAATTGTTTATACAAAAGAAAAATCTAAATATAGAATCAGCGCTCGAGCAAAAAAAAATGTATGTTTAAAAACTGGGTTGCATCTTGGGAAAATTTTAAATGGAATAAGTAATGCAGATGGTGGCGGACATGATGGCGCTGCGACTTTAAACGGCGAGAATGATTTAGAGCGTAATCTTAACGAAATAGTAGATAATATAAAGCGAACTTTAATTAATTATCAACCGTTATAAAGCAAAAAGATATGTAGATATCCTTATATAATGAGCCTAATTAAATTTAGCAATTTTCATTTTCGATACAAAGGAAACGAAGAATATGCTTTAAATAATATTAATTTAAAAATTGAATCTAATAAATTTATTTTGTTAGCCGGAGAGACTGGATCTGGAAAAACTTCGTTAATCAGATGCATGAATGGGTTAATCCCACAATTTTATGCGGGTTATTATAAGGGATCTGTGGAAATCTCAGGAAAAAATACTACTGAAACATCTATATCGAGTTTATCTAAAGATATTGGAATTGTATTTCAAAATCCTGAAAACCAATTAATTGCAATGAATGTAGAACACGAAATTGCTTTTGGCTTGGAAAACCTTGGATTTTCGAGGGATGTTATTAAAGAAAGAATTGAAGAAGTTGTAGAAATTACTGAAATTGAAAACATAATGGATAAAGCACCTTTTGAGATTAGTGGCGGTGAGCAACAACGAGTTGCTATTGCTTCAATTTTAGTATTAGAGCCTAAAATTATCGTTCTAGACGAGCCTACCGCAAATTTAGACCCTTTTTTTGCTCAAAAAATAATTACTTTATTGAAAAAAATCCAAATTGAAAAGAAAATTACCGTTATAATTAGCGAACATCGAATGGACTTACTTGTCCCAATTGTGGATGATATAATCTTGATGAAAGAAGGTGAGGTTATCGCTTACGACAATAAAAATAAGATAATTGGTGATGACATTTTTGAGAATTTAAATATCAATAAACCAAAAATATATTCAATTTTTAATAAATTGAAAAAAAGAAATTTATTTGGACAAAATATTCCAATATCGATTCAAGATGCTATTAATTTATTAAAAACTATCAATTAAATTAAAAAGGCTATGAAAGAAAATAACTCGTTACCTTTAATAATGATGCATGATGTTGAATATGTTTATTCAAATGGGACGGTAGCATTAAGAAAAGTCTCTCTCAATATCAATAAAGGCGAGTTTGTAGCAATAATGGGACAAAACGGAGCGGGAAAAACGACATTAATTCGAACTATTAACGGCTTAATCCGTCCTACTAAGGGAGAAATTTTTTTAGAGGGTGAAAATATCGACTCTAAAACTATTGCTACTTTATCTAAAAAAGTAGGAATTATTTTTCAAAATCCTTCACATCAACTATTTTCTAACACAGTTGAGGATGAAATTAAATTTTCGTTGAAAAATCTTAATTTGGACAGAGAAGAAATTCAGATAAAAGTTGATAAAGTATTAAAAGAATTTAATCTTGAAAAGTATCGAAAGCGATCGCCATTAAACCTATCTGGTGGAGAATCAAAAAAAATAGCTATTGCTTCAATTATATGCCGCGACCCCGAAATTTTAGTTTTTGACGAGCCAACATTGGGTCAGGATGCAAAAGAAATTAGATTTTTTGTTAAATTAATACATAATGAATTGAAAAAGGGGAAAACAATAATTGTAGTAACTCATAGTATAGAATTTACTATAGAGCACTCCCCAAGGACTGTTTTAATGAGCAAAGGAAGAATTATTGCTGATGGCCCAACAAAAAATATTCTTACTAATGAATTTTTAGTAGAAAACTCATCGCTAATTATGCCACAAATTTATCAACTTAGAATAGAACTTCAAAAAATTGGAATTGACGTCCCTAAAGAAGTTGTAAAGGAGCAAGAAATGATAAATTTTCTTAACAATTATTTGGAAAATAAAACAACAACTATGCCCGAGGGTCGTCTATAAATGTCTTTAGAATTTCTCAGTGCATTCAAATTTTTGAAAAAAGATACTTTTTTACATAATCTAGATCCAAGAACTAAATTATTGTTAGCAATAACATACACTATTAACGCCTTGTTGTTCCAAGAAATTGTCCCTTTAATATTAATTTTAATAACTTTACTACCCATAATACTTTTAGGACGCTTATTTAAACAATGGTTAAAAAGTATCAAAGGAATGTCCTTTCTCTATATTTTTATAATTGTTTTGAACACCCTATTTATCAAGGACAGGGGGTTATCATTTGCATTTGCCATGATTTTAAGAATCTCCATAATGATTTCAGCATTTTCATTGTTTTTCTTAACTGTCGACCCAAATGATTTGACTCTTTCTTTGATTTCTATGAAGATTTCCTATGAATATGCATTTGCCTTTTCATTAGCTTTTAGATTCGTACCAACGATTGCAATAGAGGCTCAAAATATTATGGACGCTCAACAGAGTCGAGGTTATGAAATGCAAAAAAAAGGCATTATTAATCAAATAAAAAATCTATTTCCTCTCTTAGTCCCTCTAATAATAAGCTCTATAAAAAGAGCTTTTAACGTCGCAGAGGCTCTGGAATCAAGGGGTTTTGGAAGTAAAAAGGAGCGTACTTTTTATTTTACTATTAAATATTCAACTAAAGATTGGATATTTACGATATATTTGATTTTGTTTTCGATTACTCTAATTTTTATCAAGATCCACTTTATTTCAATGCCATTATGGTTTAGATGGAGTTTACCTGTATGATCATAAATTCTTTTAAATGTTTAACCGAAAATCTTAAGTATTGCGTAGGAATTAATCAAATTGAGGTTGATCCAGAAGAATTATCTCTAGATAAACTATTAAAATTAATTGAAGTTATACAAAAAAATCATAAAGACACTATATTACAATTTTTCAACGAAAAGTATATTCTAAATAAAGAACATATATTTCACGCTTGTTATTTCGTGCAAAACGCTTTTTTTAATAAAACTAATATTTCAAATAAAAAAAATATTGAATTTTTTTTATATTTGGCTGCTAAAAGGCAAATTAAGTTAGGTCTCGAAGATTTTGGGATAGATAATTATAATATTAATAATCGTAGAATTAGTTTTTGTATAATCTCCTCGAAAAATAACATTAAGCAAATTAATTTGGAAGTAAATAAGTATTTAGGTTCTAAAGATATGAGTTTAAATTTAGAAGAGATGTCTATAGAAAAATACAAAATCATTAAAAATTATTTTAATTTTTCTAATAAGCAAATTTTAACTGTGTTAAAGTCATATGGAATTAAAATAAATTACATAGAACCGAACGAGAAAAATATCGTTAATCTGTTTAAAGCTTTAAACGATTTAGTATGTGAAGAAATGGCTTTGTTAAGTTTAGAGAAAACGAGATCTAATTAGAGCCTATTGAACTTATTAATAATTCTAATTAAATCGTCTGGATTTAAAAAAGAAATTCCAGTAACATTTCCAAGGATTTCTATTCTTATAATTTTGTCTGGATTATCCAAATTAACTTTATTATTAACAATTTTAGCAATCGATTCAATAACAGTGTCTCTTTCTACTAGCTCATTTTTCCTACGTATTAACTCAATCTTAAACGACTGATCTTCATTAATATAGATACGATAATATTTCTCTACGAATTCTTTGATAGTTTTAATATTAGTTTCACAAATATAATCAATTGGAATAATTTTTAAAATGAACTGAAAAAAATTAGAATCATTTTCTATTATCTTTTTAATTTTATAAATAACTTCTTTACTATCAATATTAGTTAGTGCTGTTATCAATCCAGGATACTTTATCCCTGAAATAATGGGGTATTTGTCGCCACACATTAACAGAGTAAACCAGATTTCTGCTTTTGCGTTTGTCTCGTTATATCTTGAGGTGGAGATCAATAAATTAAAGTTGTTCAAATTATACTCCCCATATTTAATCTTCCTTTATTTTTAAAATGCTTTCGATATCTTCTTCTTTTATCAACCCAATTCGCAATAATTTTAACTTTTCTGAGCTACAATCAACGATTGTCGTAGGAACTTTCGATTGTGATTTTCCTCCATCAATTATTAAGTCAATAGGAGTTAAAAATTTTTTCGCAACTTCACTTCCACTAATAGATGCAGTCTCTCCAGAATAGTTTGCCGAAGTTCCGATTATCCCACCAAAACATCCTTTTAATTTCAGCTTTTTTAAAATATGTAAAACGATCTCGTTTTCAGGAACACGGATACCAATAGTATTCTGAGAAGCAGTAACTTCTGGAGGAATGATATTTGGTTCTTTTTTTTTTAAAATTAAGGTTAGTTGACCAGGCCAAAAATGATCTGCTAGCTTTCTACCTAAAATGTTAAACTCAGCAATTTTAGAAGCTTCTTCAACATCAGCTACTAACAGTAATAATCCTTTAGATCGTTCTCGAAATTTTATTTCGTAAATTTTTTCAATAGCATTTAGATTTGTTGGATCACATCCAAGCCCGTAGACAGAATTGGTAGGAAAAGCGATAACTTTTCCTTCTATTATGTTTTCCACTACAATATCTAGAAAATATTCAATTTCTTCTATTTTTTTTCCCGCTAATTTAATTAAAAAACCCATAATATTTGGTTAAAAATGTAAATTTAAATTAATAATAGAAAATGAAGAGAGTAATAATTTCAAGACTATTTTTGGTAGCCTTCCTGACAACTTAACTCAGCAGTAATTCGTTCCCAATTGCGATCAAGGCGTTCTTGTAGTTCAATTAAACCCTTTTCCGAAAGTTTTGAGAATCTTTTTTGATTCGAAAGATATTCGATCAAAGGTGTCCTCTTAGATGGGTCTAATAGTGGTTGGCTCTTTTTTGAAAGTTTCATTATACCATTTTCAATCTCATATAATATCCAAGAACCCGTTTTAACGGCCAAGCGCGCTAGTTCAATTGTACTTTCGGATTGATATCCCCATCCTGGTGGACATGGTGCTAGAATGTGAATGTATCTACATCCCTTAATTGATTTTGCTTTCTTAAATTTATCGTAAAGATCAAGCGGTTCACTAACACTACATGTGGCAACATATGGAATCTCGTGAGCTGCCATTATAGCTGGAAGATTTTTCTTGTACCTTTCTTTCCCAAGCGTTGTCGTCGTCGTAACAGCTCCATGAGGCGTGCTTGATGACCTCTGAATACCTGTATTCATGTAGGCCTCGTTATCGTAACAGCAATAAATAAAATCAGAATTCCTTTCAGCAGCTCCACTTAGACCTTGAATACCAATGTCTGTCGTACCTCCATCTCCAGCAAAAACTAGAGTTGTCATTTCCCCCCATACTTTACCTGGAAATCTATAATCCTTTGCTTTGAAGGCAGCAGACATCCCAGTTGCTGCCGCTGCTGCCGCTGCAAATGCCATGTTTGTAAAGGGAAAATTTGGTGCAGCTTTAGGCCATAATCCTACTACTACATTTAAACAACTAGCTGGCGTTACTAACGCTGTATTATGTCCTAATGCTTTCATTGCCCATCGTAGAGCAATTTCGAGACCGCAACCAGCACAACAAGAATTACCTGGAAGAAAAAATTCTTCTTGACAAGATTCTAATGCTTCTTTTATTTTTACCATTACCTATTTCACCTCTAATAATCCGTCCCAAAAAGTGCCATAAAGCATATCTTTTGGGAGCTCTCCGGTTTCGTTTAGTTTTATTAACATTTTTAATTGATTTTTTTGTTGTTCCAAAGTAACTTCTCTTCCGCCTAAACCGTTTATCATTGGCAATATTTTAGCGGTACCCTTAACATCGTATAAAGCTGTCTTTACCTCACAACTCACGGGTCCTCCCGTTGGGCTTCCAAACGCCGTTGCTCTGTCAACTACTCCAAGAAGTGGCACTTTTTTTGCAATTTCAATAATATCTTCAACTGGAAAAGGTCTAAAATGCCTTAATTTAACCATACCAACTTTATATCCTTCTTCTCTCAAATCATCAACTGCTTGTTCCATTTGTAGAGCTAAGTCCCCATAAATTACCATTCCTATATCTGCCCCATCCATTTTATATTCTTGAATTAAACCATTTCCGTAATTTCTACCAAAGATTTTTTCAAAATCTTTTGCTACACTCTTGATTTTCTCTTTAGCTCTAACCATGGCATCGTGGATTTTCATTCTGAATTCGTAATAGAATCCCGATGGCATAATGAGATTTCCAAACATTAGAGGCCTTTCCGGATCAATCCACATATGAGGCCATCCCTTTTCATCTGGCAAAGGTGGTAAAAATGAATCAACTAGATCTTGATCTTCAATTATTACAGGTTTAGATGTGTGAGATAATATAAATCCTCCATAAGCAACGAACTTAGGCAATAAAACATCGTAATCTTCGCATATCTTATAGGACATTAATACTTCGTCGTAAATTTCTTGGTGAGTCGCACAAAACGCAGTCATCCATCCAGTGTCCCGGCAACTAATAACATCTGTAAAATCTGCCCATATATTCCATGGTGGAGCTGCCCCCCTTGATGCGATGGTGGTGACAATTGGTAATCTGGACCCACTAGCCCAATGAAGCATCTCAAACATGTAAAAAAGACCTTGTCCTGCCGTTGCTGTAAAAGTTCGAGTTCCAGCCATACTTGCTGTAATTACTGAGGCCATTACAGAATGTTCAGACTCCACTTTTATATACTGAGTTCCTGGCATTAATCCATTATCAACAAATTCAGAAAGCTTTTCTACTACTGTTGTTTGAGGCGTAATTGGGTAAGCACTTATTACTTGAACCCTAGCAGACTTAGCAGCATAAGCAGCAGAGATATTTCCTTTTATTACTATAGTTTCTTTTTCTTGAACAAAATCATTTGTGGCTTCAACCATCTTTTATATCACTCTCTCTAACCATTTCAATATTTTTAGTAGGACATTCTTTTGCGCAGATTCCACAACCTTTACAATATAATAAATCAATTTCAAAATGCCCATCTTCCTTCTTTTCAATAACACCTTCGGGACAGTACATCCAACAAAATCCGCATTTATTACAATTTTCTTGATCTATTACGGGTCTAAACGTTCTCCAATCTCCAGTCGTTCCCATATTTCCTTCAATTGGTAGGGAAATAGGAATTGGAGATAGTTCTTTCCAATTTTTATATTCTTGAACTTTAGGACGTTCTTCTTTAGATTTATTAATCTTTTTCCATTTTTCAGATTCAGACATATTTATGCCTCCCTTACAGACTCATAACCGTCGTTTGCCACAGACATGTTTTTTTCTAACCTATTTTCTCCAAATTCTTTTTTTAGAACTTTTTCCATAATCTTAAGATCGTAATACCCCGTAATTTTACCAAAAGCCCCTAACATAGGAATATTTAGAATTGGTCCACTAGAATGCATGAATCCTCTATTAATGCAAATCCCAGTTGCATCTACTAAATAGATCTTTAGGTTTTTTGGAAATAAACTTAAATCGATCGGTTTAGCGCTATTAATTAAAAGTGTAACTCCTTCTTTAATCGTTTCTTTCACTCTTGGAATCTCTAACAAAGAAGTATCAAAAACCATGATGTAATCAGGATTGACTACACTGTCGTAAGTTTTTATAGGTTTATTCTTTGAAATTTTAGTGAATGCTTGAATTGGAGCACCTCTTCTTTCAGCACCTATAATTGGGATCGCAATAGCATCCTTAAATCCTTTTTCAAAAGCTAATTGTGCTAATAACTGACTGGCAGTAATAGCAGTCTGACCACCCCGACCATGGTAGGTTATTTCTACAATTTCATTATCTGTCAAATTTTTTTTCACTTATTCGTTATAGAAAATTATAAACATTAAATTTGTACTATTACGGTTATTCTAGTGATTTTCACATAAAATTATTGTTGTACTATTAATTATTTCCAATACATTAAAAATTTCTGGAAAAAATTTATAAGTAAGCCGTTTAATAAGCAATAGACCACTATAAAGAATAAATTACGCAAAGAAATTCTCGCTTAATTGAATCAAAGAAGTTTTAGAATTTTTACATCACTTACAATAATTTATCTATATATATATGTGAAATTATGTCAAAGAGAGCTGAAAAAACCGAAATTAATTATTCCTTTAAATGTCCAATTTGTAGCGAAGGAAAAATTGAAATCAGTAAGGTGACATATGATGTACCAGACGGAGATAAAATATTAATTATTAAATTTGAATGTAACATATGTTATTATTCCAATAATGATATAATCCCTTTAACTACTAATTTTACTCCAGGTATTATGAAGTTAAAGGTTACAAATGAAGACGACTTAAAATCTAAAATATATCGTTCCCCAGTAGGTTCTTTAGAAATTCCCGAATTAGAATTAGTTGTTAACCCGGGTCCTAGAGCTGATTTTTATTATACAAATGTAGAGGGTATTTTGTTTCGATTTGAAAACGCAGTTTCAATTTATCGTAAAAATCTCGAAGAAGATGATGCTCAAATAGAAGAAATTGATAAAATTTTGCAGGACTTGGGAAAGGCATTAAAGGGAGAATTTAAGTTCACTTTAATTATAACTGATACTGGAGGGGGAAGTTATATTATTCCTAACGATAAATCAAAATATTCATTCGAAAAATTTGAGCCAAAAGAATTAAATTAAAAATAATAAAGGAAATCATCATTATTTTTTAATAAGTATTAATGAAAAAAATTAAATTATTAAAAATGTGAAATCAAATGGTAATTAAAAAAGTTGGAATCCTTACGGGAGGTGGAGATTGCCCGGGTTTAAACTCCGTTATATATGGAATAATGTTGAAGGCTTATGATGCGGGCATAGAATGTGTTGGAATCCTTAAAGGTTGGAAGGGTCTCATGGAGAATCTAACAATACCTCTTAAAATTGCAGAACACGATGACTTACATACTATTGGCGGGACTATATTATATACGAGTAGAACTAATCCCTTTAAGGGAGCAGAATCCAAAGAAAAAGTAGCAAAAGATCTGGTAGCTAAATTTGATGAGTTAGGTATAGATGCGCTAATAGCTATTGGCGGCGATGATACCTTAAGCGTTGCGGATGCTATGTGCAAATATTCAAAAGCGAATGTAATTGGTTGTCCAAAAACGATAGATAACGATTTAGCTGGAACGCATTACACGTTCGGGTTTTGGAGCGCTGTGCAACTAGCTTCCAATGCGATGGATAACTTAACGACTACCGCAAGGTCTCATCAAAGGGTATTTGTAGTAGAAGTTATGGGAAGAGACGCAGGATTTCTTACAATGTATAGTGGAATTTCTGCTGGTGCCGATATAATATTAGTTCCTGAAACACCATTTAGTTTAGAAAAGGACATTATTGACGTGCTTAAAAAAAGAGTCAATTCAGGGTACAAATATCACATCATTGCCACCTCGGAAGGAGCTTATCCAAATTCAGAGTCGTTGAAAAAGGATTTTAAAACAATATCAAAAGAAACGATAGATAAATTACCTAAGGATACATATGGAAACCCTTTGCTTGTAAAATTAAATATATCTAAAATAATTGTTGACGAACTCAACTTAAGAGAAGATTTGAAAAAGGAATTTCAGAATAATGGTGTGGATTTTGAGTGTAGAAGCGTAGTCCTGGGCCACACAATGCGAGCAGGAACACCTAATTCGTTCGATAGAATCTTAGGATTGAGATTTGGATTAGCAGCTATGAATCTTGTTTTGAAATCTAAATTTGGGAATATGGTTTCGCTTCAAGGAAATAAAATTGAAACTATACCACTTTCAGAAGGGGTAAAAAAGAAATACATTACCTCGGATAGTGACAAAATGGAATTACGAGACCTATTAGTGAAAATTAGATATCTATCGAAACAAAAATAATTCCACTGTTTTTTTTTTAATTGTTTTGGATTTAAATTTAAAAAAAGAAATATAAATTAACCATAGTGTTTTTCAATTTCAGCATCAGCGTCAATTGCGTCTTGCTCTACATCACGACCAAGCCATTTTTCACTTAAGGTTTCTTTATAATATTCGTGTTGGATAATTAAATTCATAATTTCTGTTGTTCCGGTCCAAATCTCTCCTATACGAGCGTCTCTCAAAAGGCGTTCTATAGGATAGACGGTAGTATACCCGATACCACCCATTATCTGCATTGATTTGTTAATAACTTTCCAGCATGCTTTAGTTGAAAATTTTTTGGATTCAGACACTAATCTTCTTTGAAGAGCGGGTGGCGCTCCTGCATCTATAGATTTCGCAGTAGTAAACACAATTGCTCTTGTTGCATCTAAATAAGTAATGCAATCCGCTATCATGAAGTTAACGGCTTGAAAATTCTTTATAATCTGTCCAAATGCTTTTCTTTTGGTGCTATATTTGGTTGCTATTTGAAAACAAGCGCGTGCTAATCCGAGAAACCCAGAAGCTGTAGTCAATCGTTCTGGAACCATCATGTGGTAAAATATTTTACCCCCATCTCCTTCTCCCAGAATTAAGTTCTCCTTAGGGACTTCTACATCTTTAAAAACTATCCTACCTGCTCCACCGCCTCTAGTACCTAACAAACCGTATATATATGCCGCGTCAACTGCATCGCTTTTATCAACAATAAATAAACTTAAAGAATCGCGAGGAGGGGCTTTAGGATCCGTTTTAGCGTAAACCAAAAAGAAATCAGCACCTTCAGCGCCAACAACGAATCGTTTTTCTCCATTTAATATGTAGTGATCTCCTTCTTTTACAGCAGTAGAAGTAGCTCCAAAAAAGTCCGAACCTCCTCTTGGTTCAGTTAACGCTTCAGCAGTAAATTTCTTACCCTCACACATAGGCTTTAAATAATTTAACTTTTGGTCTTCTGTGCCAAATTTATTAAGCGCTTCCCCACATATACTCGGTAATGAAAATAAACAAGTTAGGGAACTTCCTAGTACACCAACTTCTTCTTGAGCAATAATTTCACTTTCCCAATTTAATCCACGACCCCCATATTTCTTTGGAAACCTTATTCCAATCAAATTTTGTTTAGCTAATGCCTCCATCCACTCACTTGGATATTGAATCTCATCTTTATCCATTTGTTTTAATAATGAAGGTGGTACAGCATTTTTAACGAACTCTCGAACTTCTTCTCTTAATTTTTTATTTTCTTCGCTTATTAAATAATCATACATTTTCGATTCTCCTTAGATGATTTATACTACTATAAAGTAATGATAGGTCTAATAAAAACAATAGATAAATCTAACTTTATTAGTTTACCATTATTTAAATTGATCATTAGATATTGGATATATTATTGAATTCGTAAATTAGTGGTCTAATTATGCTTACAAAAATTAAAAATAGTTATAAAGAATATCCTAATGCCTTTAAAGTGTTAGTCCTCGCCACTTTCATTGATAGGTTTGGAAGTTTTTTATTATTTCCTTTTTTTGCATTGTATGTAACCGCACGTTTTAATGTAGGAATGACCGAGGTAGGATTTCTATTTGCGATATTTTCGGCAGGAAATATAATCGGTGGTATAATCGGAGGTGCGTTAGCCGATAAATATGGGCGTCGTGCTATGCTACTTATTGGGTTGATTTCTAGCGGTGTAAGCAGCATCTTCATGGGATTAGTCGATGATTTGAATATTTTTTACATCCTCGCTGCGTTTATGGGTTTAATGGGGAATTTTGGAGGTCCTGCGAGACAAGCAATGGTAGCAGATTTGCTTCCCAAAGAGAAACAAGCAGAGGGATTTGGGATTCTACGGGTGGCTGTTAATCTTTCAGCAGTGGTCGGTCCTATCTTTGGTGGATTTATAGCGACTCAATCTTATCTGTTTTTATTTATTGCAGATGCTGTAAGTAGCTTAATTACAGGAATTATCGTATTTTTTGTCATTCCAGAAACGAAACCTGAAAAAAAAGAAGGCGAAGCAGAAGAAACAGTTGTGAAAACCGTGATAGGATACAAAGAAGTTTTAAAAGATTGGAGATACATGTTGTTTCTCTCTGTGTCTGCTATAACGGTGATTGTATATATGCAAATGAACGCCACCTTGTCGGTATATTTGCGTGATGTCCATGGATTTCCTACGCTGAATTTTGGTTTTTTGTTAAGTATGAACGCGGTGATGGTGGTAGTATTTCAATTTTGGATAACTAGGAAGATGTCAAAATTTTCTCCTATGAAGGTGATGGCTGTAGGAACTCTGTTTTATATGGTTGGATTTAGTATGTACGGTTTTGTTTCAGAGTCGTACCTATTTTTTATCGCTATGGCAATTATTACTATAGGGGAAATGATTGAGATGCCTATTGGGCTAACTGCAGCTGCATTTCTTGCTCCTGAAGATAAACGAGGACGGTATATGGCAGTGTTTGGCTTCCACTGGGCGATCCCTAATTTATTTGCGATTTTAGTTGCTGGACTTATCTGGGAGAATATAGGACCAAATTGGGTTTGGTATATCGCAGGTATTTTATCACTCTTTGCAGCGATAGGATTCTGGCTACTTCATGGAATTACAAAAGCTCGATTTTCAAAAGAAAAGGAAATTGTACTTGGAGACATTCTTGAAGCATAGATCTTAGTTCAATTAAGAGAAGATATTTATTATATTTATCTCATCATAAAACACTTTTTAAACGAATAGCTTTTTGAACGACTAAGAACAATACTGAGATAATATAGAGGGATATATGAAAAACCGTGAAAGTTCAGTTTCACGATCTTTAATTTTTACTTTAATTTTAAATTAGGTTTCAATATCAAATGTTACCTTAAGGTATTCATATTTGGAATTAAGTAATTTTAGTATCTTATTAGAAAAAAGTTTTAGGTTTTCTGCGTGTGTTAGCTTTTCTTCTGCTTGCTCGAGGTAAAACTCGTGAAGTATCTTCCTTGTTTCTTCTGGTCCATTAATATTAAGAAAATTTACCCAATGTTTGGAAAATCTGCATAACTTTTTTAACGTTTTATCAGGATATTTAGATTTATCAAAAATAAGATCATTGTATCTCTTTATGGCTTCACTAACTCTTTTAAGATAATCCGCTATAGCAAAGGAATAGCGGTACAAACTTATTAAATTAGATGTAGTTCTTATATTTCGTGTATTTGCTGCTTGTTCAAAAGATGACAATGCTTCTAACCATTCTTCTTTATGAGAGCCGTCGGTTCCGTTATTCACCATTGCTACATTTATAATATCGCTCAAATCTACATCATGACCTCTTTTAATTTTTTTATCAAATATTTCCTTAAGGCTTGACCCTTCAAGATAGCTCCCCGCCCCAAAATCAAGTAATTGATTAAGGTTATTTGCAGCAAATAATGTTTCGCGCCTAAATTCTTTAGTGATTGGATTTTTCCATTCAATTGTTTTTTCCCATTCTCCTGTATTTTTATTTTTTATGAAGCTACAATCTCTCAATGTTGAATCCAATAAAATTATCTGAAACATCCAAAAATCAATGTCGTCTGTGAATCTTTTCCTTCTCCAATCTCTCGTAGTATACTTACCTAAATAGAGTTTCAATGTACCTCTAACTAAAGAAAATTTTCCATGTTTTAACGAGTCGCGGGCTAATTCACAATAATGGTGATTAGGATCATTTGAACATTCTTCTAGTTTCTTAAGAATTTTACGAGCTTCTTCAGCTATAATATCACAGGGGATACTTCCATCGGAAGGATAAGCTCTTGACCCTCCTTCAATAAAATTTTCAAAAAGTTCAAAATCATTTTCTTGAATCGAATACCAAGGATTATTAAAAGCAGTCTTACTAAAAATGTAATGAGTAAAACCATTATCATCTTTCCAAGTTTTATCTGTTAGGGGTGAAACATCTCTGTGGTTATCTCCCTTTTCTACTGCGTCGGCTTTTATATCCCAAATTCCATTCATTGAAGAATCCTGCTTACGATTTAATAAAAATAAGAAGTATCTGAAATTATAATTAAATTAAACTTTGCTATGTTTAAAAATTAGGCAAAAATTCTTTTTATAATATCAGTATCAAAGGAAGTAGAACTCTAAATCCTCTTTAACTGAATCTTTTTCTATAAATAATTACTTCTAATTTTTATTATTTAACTATTAATTTTTTCCACTTGTTTCCAGTGGGAATCTATCTAAAAATTTATAAGAGAAAAGTGGTTATATTTATGTATGCGCATAAAATATTTATCTCCACTTTCAGATTTGGAAGCTGAGTTAAAACCACTTTTCTCTAATGAATATATGTTAGCATTTTTTAAAAACTTTTGTGACGCAATCGAATCTCAAATGTGGGGGTGTAGAAAAGGTAAAAACGCAAGATATGACGCTGAGGATTTTCTTAGAGTCTTTTTTTATTCCGAAATGACCGGAAGATCTATAGATAGTGCCAGCGAAAGGTT
>NJBI01000091.1 GCA_005222975.1 Promethearchaeota archaeon Loki_b31 | reverse complement strand
CACACATTGGACGTACCAAAATTAATTGTTAGCTTGAATGACTTTGAATAACTAACACCTATAATAAACCATAACCTTAAAAAGATTTCGATTTAAAAAAATGCTAAGAAAAAAAAAATAAAAATTAATTGCTTATTTATCAATCTTTTTCTTTTATTACAATTGATTCAGGATTGTAAAGAATCTCTTGAATTTTAAGCCTATCTCCTGCGTCTGCTCTTCCTTTCGAAAGAATTGCAATTGTCAACCATTCAAAGGACCCCTTGAACTCTACTTTTTCCCACAGTCTTACTATTATATACCAAAAGAGCACAACAATAGCAAGAAGTAGCAAAAGTTGGTAACCGTTTAGTTTTCCATCTAAAGCACCCCACCCGGTTACGGCATCGAAAATCAATACAGGGAAGATAGTAACCCATTGAAAACACCAAATTGTCAATAACAACATGTTGAATCGTCTAAAGAAGATTGATTTCTTTCCAAATTTTTCTGCTTTTCCCCTATAATCTACTAATTGAAGTATTAAAGTACCAATGGCTATCTCTCCAGCTGCTACAAAACTAAACAAGAATAAACTATCGCCTTCTAAATCAAAACCAAGGATTAACCCTGAAATAATCGCAGTTATGAAAAGGAACAAAGCGCTCAAATAAGACCATTTTAAAAAATTCTTTGTTATTCTTCCCTCGCCTATATAAGAGCCCGCAATCAAACCAAAAAGGGAAAGCGAGAAAAAGGGGACAAGAGGAGTAAATCTATTTATAAACGGTACAATTAGGATATAGGTTAAATTAGTCCAAAAATCGCGATTAATCCAATTGTTCCAAGGACTCCTGAAATCTACCATGTAGGCATTCCCTAATTCAATTACTAAGGGGCGTAAAAGCAAAACAATGATTGAAAGAGTAAGAGAAAGAATCAGAATCTTCTTAGTAGACCATCCTTTATACAAACAATAAGCGTAAATTCCACTGATAATTATTGTGGCAATACCTACAGTTTGCAAAACATTGATTCGAAATAATTCATTCCCCAGCCTTATCCCAATATCACTTTCACCTAAGATTACATCTAATAGCAATCCATTAAGCAACCCTTCTGATATAACCCCAAAAACCCAAATTATAAAGCCCCGGATCGCTTGATTTTTAAATACTTTTAAGGCTGCCGGTTTTTTCTCCATTATCTCAATATTCTTATTCCACTGTCTTCTAGTTGAAATTGTATTTCCAATTGCAGACAATAAGATAAAAAGACCATCGAAATATCCTAATTAAAGCAGAACTATGCCTAAAAGCAATAGTAATATGTGAGCATCTCCGGCTATGATTTTGTCTACTTCTTCAGAAAACGCAACTTTTAGCACATGAAAACATACTACGCCCAATATACCAACGCCTTTGATAAAGTCGAAACTTATATATCGTTTCATTTTCCATCAATCTTTTTGTGAAATTTAATTATTTAAAAATTAAATAACACTTTGTTGTTAAGGTATTATAAAATTAAATCATTTTTAACAAATAATATAATTTTTTAGCTCAAGTTAAGAGAAGTTCAATTTCATCAGCTATTATCACCGATTAAGATTTTCTTCTAATAATTTTAATTAAATATCTCCGCTCAATTTTCTATCTGTAATATCTTGAGCAATAACTTGGATTAAAATCTCTTCATGCAATCGAATTAAAGTAGCTGTGTAACAAACCCATATTAATTTTCCTTCCTTTGTATAACCTTGAATTTCGCTTTGTTCTACTTCTTGTCCTTTAATTAATTGTTCGTGTACTTTATGAAGAATAGATAAGGTACTTGAAGGTAAAGCCATTAGTTGTAGAACATCTTTACCAACCAAATCTTCTTTTTTGTATTTAAATACATTATAAGTAGAATAATTACAATCTATTATAATACCTCTAAAATTTAAGATTACTATTGCGTTTGGAGAAGTTTGGAATAAGTGCCGAAACTTTTTATCCGAATCTTTTAAAGCTAATATTTTCTCACGATATTTATTTTCTAAATCCTTTTCTAGGTTTTCATATTTTATTTTATATTCTTGTATTTTTTCATCGTATTTTTTTTGTTCTTCTATTTCTCTAACAACTGTAATAAACCTAAAATTTCCGTTCTCCTTAAAAACGCCCCCTTTTGCCGAGACGAGATGTAGTGTCCATCTTTATGGCGAGTTCTGTATTCTGCTGAACGAAGCTCCCCCTTATTTATTGCTTCTTCGAGTTTTTTAATAATTATGGGTAAATCTTCTGGATGGATAAAGTTAAACACATTTAAACCTATCAATTCTTCAGGTTGAAAACCAAATAATTTAAAAGTTTGAGGACTACAATAAATAATTGTACCATCTGAATTTATTTCCACAATTATATCCAATATATTGTTAATAAGATAACGGTAATGTTCCAATATATTTTTTTTAACTACTCTTTTACCTTTATCTTTACCCAAACTAGATAATTCTGATTCAGAAGCGCTAATATCGTCTAACGTTTGTGTTTTCTCGTAAAATTTTTTAATTTCGTTCAGTTCTACAGTAATTAATGTATGACTTGTATGGACTCTTTCAAACGATTTTATTTGATTTTGATTAGTCGGATCGTTCGGATTAATGACTATATATTTCTTACATCTAACACACGCTCTAACTCTAATTTCCTTCTCAACCCATTGTTGTTGAATAAAAAGTAAAAATAATCTTAAACTTATACCATTACTAATAAAAGATTTTAAAATTATT
This sequence comes from Promethearchaeota archaeon Loki_b31, assembly GCA_005222975.1. GTDB lineage: Archaea > Asgardarchaeota > Lokiarchaeia > Sigyniarchaeales > SOKP01 > SOKP01. The sequence continues at coordinate 6,292 of NJBI01000091.1, read as the reverse complement.
AAACTTTATTTGTAACCTTATTTTTTTTGACTTTTCCCACCTTCGTAAGGTTTTGACGCATATGCCGAGTAAATCTGCTGCAAAAGCAGATTTTCCTTAAGCTTCGTCGTAAAAGAGAGGGAATAAAATTAAAAAAATTGATTTAATAAAAATTTAATTAAAAATTCGAGTAAATCATAAACTTATTTGCAGAACCTAAACTGTAAATTTCGAACTTGCTACCGCGCTTTGTCTCGCAAAACATTTGAATCATCGGAAATAGATAAATTTGCGTGGTGATTTGTGCTTCCTTATCTTTTGAGTAACTTTTGTAGTCGCTTCCTGCTGAATTAATCGTTTTTTTTATGTTTTTATTCCAATAACCTAAAGAGGCTTCCGCTTTCGACTCTAGATCTTTAAAATCGTTAAATCTAATACCCTCAACTTCTTCTATAATTTGGTGAAGATCTCGCTCAATTTCTTTTTCGTATTTTGTTTGTGCGCTACTATGGAGTACTGGAATTCCAGTAACGACAGTTTTAAAAGGGACAGGTAGAATTTGATATTTAAACAAGCTTTTGTGGCCTTCACAATCACTACATTTTATTTTTCTCGTACCTGTACCAAAACAAACGCCACATGGATAAGAAAACGGTTTATTCTCCTTTTCTGTTCTTCACCAGTTAACACAGTCAATTTTTCTTCGATTTTTCCCGTTCCTTTACATGTTTTACATTTTTCTTCTACATAACCTTTACCACTACATTTTTTACAAGAAGCTGCTTGAATAGTTTCGTATGTAGGTACTTTTTCATCGCCTTTCCAATTCTCTTTATTAAGCTTACCTTCACCCTTAAAAGAGTAAAAAGCGTCTCTCACAACTCTTGGGGCAAGAACAACTTTCTCTTCCGCACCTTTGGGTGCCGTACCAACAGTTTTTTTAATCGCAAAATAAATTGCGGCTTCTTTTTGATTATCTTTAACGTACTCCGCTGCACTTACAGCGTCTAAGGAAAAAACAGCACCTTTGGTGCCAAAGTGTTTTTCCATCTTTTTCTAATCTTTTCTTACGGCACTTTGCTTACACTTCTCAAAAATTTCATCTAAATTAGGAGTTTTTATTCTTACATCTGGCAAAATAATATCACATTAATTTTTTAATACTTAAATTTATTTTTTTAATAACTTTATAATTATAAAAATATAAAATAGAATAATTTATAATTTTATTAAAACTAAATTAAAAAATGCAAAATAAAACAGATGTAATATGTCAGCAGAAGAACGGCAAAGTGTAGAATACTTCTTACAATGGATTCAACAAGGGGGCCTTAAAGATTGGATTCAACATTTCTTAGATCAAGGAGATGAGGTAAAATTAAGGCAAATAAAAGATATTTACGATAAAATCAAGGCTGTTTTTGGATTTTAGATTCCAATTTTTGTTATTTTAGTTTAAATTGAACGGTTTTTCTTTTGGTTACTCCTTCTAAAGATTATTTCATTGTTTTCGATAGAAATTGGGAAAACAAGAAACAACTATATTTCAACATAAACTTCTTTTATCTGAAATCGTATAAGAAAAAAAGGCAAATCTTTTCTTACATCAATAAACCATTCTTTAGAGGTTTAGTACTGTTTGGGTTAGATTTTAAAGGTAAAGTGCGCCCCGTAAGTTTTTTCAAGATTCAAGAAAACGACCGTTTAGAGCCAGTAAATCCTCGGCTTCTTAAAAAATTTTTGATTGACGAAAAAAATAAATTTATTGGTTTTTCAAGTCAAACTGATTCAGAAGAATTCAAACTAATAAAACAAATGCTTGAAAATTTTCAGTTCGACGAAAATAATATTGTCTACCTAACATTTTGCAAATCTTGCTTAGAGGATAAAAAATTCACCATTTTAAGCGAAAAAATCAAGATAAAATCGCTAAAAAATCAATTTATATGCTCTAATTGCGCGTTGGATATTGTTCTAAAACAAGCACAAGTTATGGGCATTATTTCTTCTAATAAAATCAATCTTAAGCTTAAGAATTTTTTTAATCATTTAATTTTAAAATTTAGGGATACCAATAGAGTACTAAACGCTTTTAAAGTGGATTTTAACCCCGTTAAAAACAAGGACTTGACATTGTATGATGTCGAAAGAAATCCTCCAATTAGCAAAAAATACCTCAACTATAAGATTGATGACCTTAAAATTCACAAAGATTTTAAAGCTTTGTTAAAAACGCTTAATATTTTGACTTTACTACCGATACAAGTAATTTCAATTGAAAGGGGTTTGATAGAAGAACATAGTAATCAATTGGTTATGGCACCCACATCTGCAGGTAAAACTTTAGTTGGCGAACTAGCAGGGATTACAAGAGTGTTGAGTGAAAAGCGTAAAATGCTTTACTTAGTACCGATAGTAGCACTAGCTAATGTTAGAACAGAAGAATTTAAGAGTAAATATAAGAAACTTAACTTAAAAATTATTAAGAAAGTAGGAGAATCTATTCTTGAAAAAAAAAGATCAGACGATTTAGACACATTGAGAACCGCTGATGTGGTTATCGGTACATACGAAGCTATTGATTACATTTTAAGAAGTGGTAATAAAGAAAAATTAGGAACAATAGGAACAATAATTATCGACGAGATTCAGACTTTAAGCGATCAAGAACGGGGGTTCATTTTGGACGGTTTAATAGCGAGGTTAAAATCTATCTTTAAAGACGTGCAATTTTTGTATTTAAGCGCAACAATAGGTGCGCCAGAAGCTTTAGCGAAAAAGTTGGGTTGCATTTTGATTAATTACAATAATAGGCCTGTTCCTATTGAGCGCCATTTAATATTGTGTCTCAACGAATCAATAAAACTCAGAAATATTACAAAATTAGTGCGAGCTGCATACTCAGAAATCTCTACATATGGGTTTAGAGGTCAATCTATAATATTCACAAATTCAAGAAAAAAGTGCGAATCACTTGCTAATTACCTCCAAAATAAAGGATTAAAAGTGATGTCATATCACTCTGGGCTAACACATGAAGAGCGTAAAGTAATTGAATTTAAATTTCAAAAGCAGCATATTTCAGCAGTTGTCGCAACAGCAGCTTTAGCGGCTGGGGTAGATTTTCCGGCAAAACAGGTGATTTTTGAATCGTTAGTTATGGGGATTAACTTATTAACTGTTGCCGAATTTGAGCAAATGTTAGGAAGGGCTGGAAGGTTAAAAAAGCATGATGTCGGATTGGCATATCTACTTGTAGAACCGGGAAAAATATGTTCTCATGAATCTAAAATAACCGAAGAAAATATTGCTATTAACTTATTAAATGGAAAAATAAAAGATTTTGAATTACAGCTTGACGAGGATAAATCTTTAACGGAGCTATTAGCATTCATCTCAACATATAATGAAGGAGTCGAGAAAGAGAAAATATATAAATTCTATAACATTTTAATTAATTCTGATTATGAATTAGAAACATTTTTAAAAAAATTATTAAAACTTAAACTTATCCAAATAGAAAATAATACTCTATATAAACCCACTCTATTAGGTCAAGCCGTTGCTAAATCTTTTTTAGCCGTTGAAAAAAGCTTGGAAATTATCAATAGCTTAAAAAAGAAAGAGAAAAAGATTATTGATATTGTTCTTGAATTAAAAGCATTGAGAAATGTTTATTTAACAAAAAAAGTTGTAGCAGATTTATCAAAAAACTATCAAAGATCAAAATATTTTTCTAATAATTTCTTCAGCGCAGCAGTCTTATCATTGATGGATGCTAATTATGTGAAGAAAAGAAAAACATTTTCCCGCGAATTTATAGAATATATTATTAAATGGACAAGAGAAATTTTCAACTGCGATTGTAAGGATAGCCCTTACTGTGAATGTGGAAGGTTGAACTTAGAGAGAATCATCTTGAATTTAAGAATTGAGGACCACTTCTCAATTGAAGAGCTTAGTAATTACTTAGAAGAAGAATACAACATTCTAGTATTTAAAGGGGATCTTATTAACTATCTGGAAAGTTTAATATATTCGTTTGAAAGCATATTTAATATTTCAAAAGGGCTGCCCAAGTTGGATTCTGAATATAAGAAGGAACTTTTAGAGATTCCCGAAATAATAGAAAGAATTAAGAATTGAAGAGATTTCATTCCTAATACTTTTGTACCATCGAAGATTGGAATTCAAACTCGCCTTTCAACGAGTTCACCTCCACAAAATTCGCAAATTTTTTGGTTTTCTTCAATAATTTCCTTTTTACAAAATGGACAATATTTATCATCAAGTAAATTTTTATGAAAATTTGTCTGAATTAAGGGATACTCAAGTTTTTCTTGGGAAGGCATTATTTTGAATTTCGATGTAACAGTTAAATTCGAAATTTTACCAACTAAAGATATTTTATGTTTTCCTGATATAATATTTGAACGATTTGGGATAATTAAAACGAAATTATCTAGTGTAGTTATATTTTCATTATAGATTTTAGAGATATCGTGATTATTATAAAAAACACCGTTTAATCTTATATGAAAACTGTTAGGGAAGAGGTCTACGTCAAAAATTACAGTTCCATCTATTTTAATTATTAAACCTTTTAATTCTCCTAATAAATTACGTTTTAATGTTTCAAATTTTATAGAAAAATCTATGTACTCGCCATTTATTTCTACTTTCATAAAGTTTTTTAACAAAAATGAAGGTACGCGCAGAAAACTCACTTTGCTTAATTTTTTTATTCTCTATATGTTCTATAAAAAATCATTTTAAAATATTTAACTAATAATGAAAAAAAATATTCGACCTTACAAAATAAGCAATGTACGATAATTGAAATTAGAGTAAAACTTTAAATATAAACGATTTTGAATAGAAATATCAATTAATTTAAAAAAAAATGGATTAATATGTCAAAAAAAAATTTAAAATATGTTTCTATAGCCTTAGCTGTTATTGGAATGATTTTAATTGCATCTGGTCCAGTTGTGGGTGCTGTTAATGAAAAGATAACTTTATTGGATGAGAAGGGAAAAACTGTACATAATGATAGTATGAATTTTATGAATTCAACTTATGCATTTAGCTTTACACTGGAGAAAAACCAAAAAATTGATGTTGAAATGTCTGTAGATTTAGAAAACATGACCGTTCATATAATTTTTGTGGAAAAATCAGAATATTTAAAAGATCTTGAAGTTAATGGAGCTCCTAATGCCGGAGATGGTTTACAAATGTTATATGCTAGTTATGATGATTTTGTTGTTGGAGAACCTATTGCTAGACATGATGATAATCATCGAACTTTAACGATGGGTTCTTACTACTATATGGAATTTATGGGAGGTTATACAGGAAATGTTTTATATAGCATTCCTAATGATTATGTGATATTAATATGGGGTGAAAATTCGTGGGGATCAAACTCAACTTTAGGAGAACAAGCGTATTTTGATATAAAAGTGATAATAGATGGTCCAGGTCAGGAAGCTGCGATACTTTTCTATCTTATTGGAGGAGGCGTAATTTGTGTAGCTATTGTTATTGAATTAATATATTCAAAAAAACAGAGGACATAAAAGGTGATTTAAAAAAATGGAAGAAAATATTGCAAAAAAATGTTTAATTATTGGAATTATTGTTGCGGTTTCAGCAGGCACCATAATGATAATCAGTACCTCTATGGCAATTAATGCTGATGATTGGAAAAACTATGCAGATGAAGAGAATCAGATGAATTATTGGTTAGGAAAATATGGATATCAAGAATATAAATTAAAAGAACAAGATATAATATTAACAAATCTTTGGATGAAACAACAAGGATTGGTTATTGGAAATGCTGTTAGAGTTGTTGTCAATATTGGGCTAATTTTATTGTTTATTGGATTTATTGGATATGCTACAAATGATCGTATAGATGAAAAAACAAAAAGAACATACTTAACTATTGCTGCTATTGTATTATTTGTTATGATGCTTACTACATTTTATACTTCAATTGGTATAATAGCAACGACAGGGCCATAAGTAAATTTTATATTCTAAATTTTTGTATTTTTTTTTTTTTTGATTCTTTCACAATATTTCTAAAGGAAAAATTAAAAATTGATTTTACAAATACAATTTTAATTATTGAATTTTAATTTTATGATAAAAATAAAATAAATAAAATATTATTCAATAATTAATTACTTGATTAAATCGAAGATAAAAGTAAAGAATTAATAAAACAAACTTCTAATTATATGATTTATACTATTTTTCTTTATCAGAGTCACACCGGTTTACTGATACACGACAAGAATTT
>NJBI01000037.1 GCA_005222975.1 Promethearchaeota archaeon Loki_b31 | reverse complement strand
CCGATTTTACCAGGAACTTACTAAACCGGCTACGGACACTTTAAGCCCAATAATTATCCCGACCACTTGAAGAGCTGGTTTTACCGCGGCGGCTGGCACCAGCCTTGCCCTCTCCTTTCTAGTAGGGGACATTACTCACCTACCACAGTTCAAATTGAACACTTTGGGTAACCCCGTCACACTTTCGTGTATTGCGGAGGTTCCGCGCCTGCTGCGCCTCGTAAGGCCTGGGTCGTTGTCTCAGTACCCATCTCGGGGCTCCCGCTCTCACGGCCCCTATCGATTATCGGCTTGGTGAGCCATTACCTCACCAACAACCATAATCGAACACGATCCTATCCTATAGCAGATAAAAACCATTTTTTTTATCCTTTTCATTGAAAAACTTTTCCAAGCCAATTCAATTATGAAACATTATCCTCAGTTTCCCGAGGTTATTTTTCTCTATAGGGTAAGTTGATCATGTGTTACTGAGCAGTTTGCTATGGGAACTTTAGGTATCCCATTCAACTCGCATGGCTTATTCTCACCCAAATAGCAGTCGGGTCCGGCAGGATCAACCGGAATTAATTATCAAATAAATATTGAGTTAGTCGCAAATTAGTTCTTAAATTTGGAATTAATTTACTTTTAGGGTTATTAATTTAACTTTCTTCAGTTATAATCGATAAAATTATAACTACATTTTTTATATCGCATCAGTGAATTAACTTTTCATCTAACGGTTGCATACCGTAATCCAAGCTCACACCGGTAAAGATGCGATTTGTTATAGTAATATATAAGAAGGGTTCATTTTAAATTTTTTTGTTTTGTTAATTTTCCAAATATTCGTAGTTTAAAAATCTAAGTTTTAATTTAAAAATACTAATTTAAAAAAGGAACGTTGCGAATTAAAATGGATTTAAGAGAAAAGATAGGTATTCACCTAGATCAAATAAAACAGTTGAAAGGAGTAGAAAATGCGGTTTTAACTCAAAGAGATGGGAATCCAATTCAGTCAGCAGGAGTCTGGTTTTCTAAAGATGAAATTTTTAACGTTAGTTCTGCCACTAGTGCGATCTTTAATGTTGGAATACATTTACATCCAAACGATTTAAAATATATCTTAATAGAGGGAAAGAAAGCAAAAATTTTAATAGCTCCTCTTAATAGTCCAATACATTATTCTTTGAATAGGATTTTGCAACAGCAAGGAATTCTCGATAATAAACACGAGTTTTTTATAGCAATTACTGCTCAGCCAAATACAAATTTAGGGGGGATTTTTTTACAAACTAGTGAATGTTTAAAAAAGATCAAAACTACTCTCATTACTTCTGGCGAATCTTTTAAACCACCATTAGTTCAATTTGATGAACAACGGATTCAAAGCATAATAAAAGGCTTCAATGTTAAAGAGAATGAGAATTTTAATTTCAAAGTGTCTTCTTTTTCGTTAAATTTATCAGAAAATATATCTATGGAGCTAAGAAAAGTTTTAAGCAATTTTTCTATTGCAATTCCTGATTTAAAATATGCATATATTACCATAGAAGGGGGATTTATTGCATCAAAAATTTTGAAAAACACCAATGATAAGGAAAAAAATTTAGATAATATCTCCGCAATGAGCTATTCGCTTTTTCAAACAGCAAATAGGTGCGCTTGGTTGCTTAAAAAAATGAATGCGGAGAGTATATTGTTAGATTGTGAAAATTCATTTCAATTTATACATGGTTTGGGAAAAGCAATATTTAGTACTGAGATGGGTAAATCCCGACAAAAGCTAGGTTTGATACGATTAATTATTCCTCAATTCTCAAACAAAATACATTCTCTTATTAAGAGAGCGTCTGAAATTCAGGATCAAAGGCCCTTTGATATTAAGACTATGCTAGGAGAATTAATTATCAAAGGTTAAGGTGAAAAAATGATTTTTTTTGAGTTATTGGAAAAATTAAAAACAACTGATATAACATTAATACTTTATACCCTCTTAAATAGAATCCCAATTATCGTTTATGGTAATAACGCAGAGAAAATCGATGATTTTTTAATAGATTTATCAGAATTGATTCATTTTCGGAAAGAATTTATTTTTTATACGGATTTTATTTCTAACACAGAATATCATGACTTAGTAATGAATGAAAATATTGATTACAATACTCAAAAAATATATATACGATGTCCTACTAGTGTTGCTCTCAAAGCTCTGAACCAATTTGAGCGTTTTAATTCTTGGTTAATTGGAATTGAAATACTTGAGCAAAAAGATAAGATTCGTCAGTTTATTAACAGCATTAAAAAAAAAATTAATTGTTTTTTGGGTATTGCTTTCTTTTCTAACTCATTTTCTATCGAATTAGTGGGCATAAATTGGAAACTACTTGATCTTCAATTTGAACACACTATTTTACAAAAAATTTCCCAAGATACTGAGAAATCCATCATCAAAATGAAAAGAGTTTTATTAGGGAAAATTAAATCTGAAGAAATTGATGAAGATTTAGTAGATGTTCTATTAGATTTTAATAGAGAAAAAGAAGAATTGAAAAAGAATATCCTTAAAAAAGAGGTTCAAAATTTTTATTTAGGTTCTAAACGAGCATTTTCTATTTTATCTAGGTTAAATCTATTAAATAACATAGAAATGAAAACGCAAATTGGGAGTAAAACTCTTTTAGAAACTATTGATTATGAAGACGCTCCCATTGATAGAATAATATCTTTTATTAATAAAGAATGGGGTGAAGACTTTTCAATTTTAATTGAAAATGGTAAAAAAGTCAATGCCTTAGATAGTATGCAATCTTTATGGGGTTAATTAATTTGATATATGATTATGAGAAAAAAAATTTGCAAGTTAAAATCGTGTATTACGGTCCTGCCATGTCAGGAAAAACGACATCAATAAAACAATTATTTTCTTATTTCAACAAAGAGGAAAACCTAAATTCTATTGATAGTACCGTTGGGAGAACTTTATTGTTTGATTTTGGTGTTTTACAATTTAAGGGTGCGGAATGGAGTTTAAAATTTCTTATTTATTCTGCTACCGGGCAAGATTTCTATGCAAGCACCCGGCCCGCTACTTTAAACGGTGTTGATGGATTAATTTTTGTTGTTGATTCAAGAGCTCAATGTTTACAACATAATTTGAGATCATGGAATGAATTAAAAACTATGTTTAAAAATGAATTTTATAACCTTCCCATAGTTATTTCATTAAATAAATACGATGTAGAAGATCCTCAAAAATTAAACGAATACGAGTTTTTAAGTGAAATAAATTTCAATATGTTTAAGTTTATTTCTGTTAATAAGACAATAGCAATTGAAGGAAAAGGAGTTTTAGATTCTTTTAATCGGGTTATAACTTTTATTTTTCCACAATTAACTTTAAAAATGAGTATAACAAATTAATAATTTATTTATTTTTCAATTTTTTCATACATATTTTTTGAGAGTCTTTTAATAAAACCTTTATTATGAAATTGCTTTAATAAATTTCTGACCTTACGTCCTTCTTGAGCATCTACTCCTAAAATACTAATTAACTGAAAAATTGAAAATTGGTTAGGTAATTCTTCTTTTATGCTATTATAAACTCCCATAACTATTTCAACATAAATTAATATTGGTTTATGCTAGATAAAATGATTAAGAATTTATATAAATTATTAAATTATGGGAAAATTTATATTTAAGAGATTTTGGTTCTTATAATCCTCAAGGTAACTATAACATTTCATTCCTGAATTTAATAGGTCATGTATGTTAGTTATTTTCATTGAATTTTTATAACCTTAGGGAAATCCTAGTATCCTTTGAAATAATAAATTTTATTTAATAATTCTAAAAAATAAAACGCATTATACCTATTTAAAAAATGAGAATTTTATCTTTTTATTAAATTTTGATTAAAATGTAATCATTAGCATAATAAGAAAAAATTGAATATTCGTATCTATTTCTAAAATTTAGGGAGGTCTCTGCTAAAATTATTTCCAACAGGTGCTTTGCCATCCCCATATATTTGATATAGCCCTGTTCTTCTTGCGCATTCGGTAAAACTACGATAAACATCTATTTTCTTGTCGTATAATGCACATGTTTTGTATATTATGGGATTCCAAATATATAATTCATGATCAGGTTCATACCAGAGTTTTTCCTCCTTGAGAACTTGTTTAAAATCTTCTTCTCCAATAGTTTCACTAAGATCTTGCTTATTTAACATTGTTATCAAGGGAATTTCTTTAATTAACTTACCCCTTGTAATATTTTTTAATTCTTTTAGGGACTCAATATTATCTTCAAAAAAATGTGTTTGTGAATCAACGACAAAAATAACCCCATCTGTACCCTTGAAAATCTTCTTTCTTAAAGGAGAGAACCTGCTCTGCCCAGCAACAGTATAGACATGGTAATATACTTTATTCTGTTTAGTTGATTGAAAAATACCTCTATCAAAATATAATGTTGACCCGCTTGCCATAGAAATTTTAGTTAGATTTCCAGTTGGAGTAATGTCTTTTTTTTGTTCCTTAGTTAATCTATATAATGTGTCTACTATAGTTGTTTTTCCTGATCCTCCCATACCCCAATAGAGTATTTTTATATATACATTATGATCTGCCGTCCATCGAACCATAGAAAAATCCTCATTGAAGTTTAATATTTAAAAGGCTGAAAAAACATATTATTAAATTATATACATAAAGAAAGATCGCTTTGGTCTTTATATAATAATATTATTAAATATTAATATAATTACACATTTATAATTTTATTTTAGTTTTCATTTCTTAGCAATTTAGAAGAGTAAAGATTAAAATGAAAATCAATTTTCAAATTAACCTTTTTTATTAATATATAAAACTTCTTTTCTTTATTTAATTTCAAAGATTTTTCTAAAGCTTTATTTGTTCAATCACTACAATATATTTCCCTTGTCTTATATTATAATTACACCATAAAATTATTTCATTATATATTTCTCCTTTATAACCTTCTCGTATAATAAGATTAATAATATCGGAATACATAATTTCTCTCTTCCCTTTTATAATAAGGTTTAATTCTTTGAAAATTCTTTTAAACAAATTACTGTGGCTTGAAGTTATTTTTTTTATCTTTTCGAGTTTATTTGGAGATTGACTCATTGAAATATCTCTTTTTAAAATGATTTTTTTTAAGAATAACAAATCTGATGTAAAATGTAGTATAAATTAAAAGTTAAAAAATACTATATTTTTTTTTTACTTCCAATAATCCCTCAGCCCTTCGCTATAGATGTTCTATGTATTTTAATGGAATTATTTTCCAATTGTAAACAACTAAAATTCTACAAAATCGAGATAAATGGTTTCTAAATTAATTACATTATAACAATTAATTGGTGTGAAATAAATTTGGTAAATAATACAAAAAAGAGTAAAGTTTATGAAAAATGCTCTGAATGTGGGGGTCGTGTCATAACAAACTCATTCGAAATGACATGTAAGGAATGTGGTTTAGTATTAGATAAAATTTATAAGGATTCGTCATACATCTTTAATGAGACCAATATTAAAAATAACTTGAATAAACAGTATGTTGCGTTAGGAGAAAGAACCGATTATATCGGGGGATTGGGGACCTTTATAGATTATGAGAAGTCAAAATATCTTAAAGATAAAACAGGAAAATTATTGCCGCCTGATGAGCAAAAATTATATAGAAGGTTAAAGAAAAACTATACTCAATTTCTAAGGATTAAAAATCATGAAACAGAATATAGAATCTTCAATATCTTGAATAAAATATCAATTTACCTTAATTTAAATAAAAATATCCGAAACAACGCTGCGTATTATTACAAAAAGATTGTTAAAAATGAGGAAAAAATCATAAATAATATTTCTTTGATCGCATTTTGTATTTTTTATTCTGTTCGCAAAGAGTATCATAATGCCCCAGTTACAATAAATGAAATTTCTGATGCCTTTCAAAATTTTGGTCATAGAGTTAATCCAAGGCTAATTTTGAGAGATGGAATAAGATATAAATTTCATTTGAATAGTAATGCAATTCCACATAAAAGTGAAGATTACCTAATTAGATTAATAGATAGTATTATAAATCATAAAAATTTGGAAGATAGATTAATTAAAAAAGGAAGTAATTGGTCAAAAGAAGATTATAAACGCAATTTAACAAGTAAATGCAGAACAATTCTAAGTAGCTTGACTAAATGGCATCGAGGTGGCCGAAATCCTTTTATTTTAACAGGAGCGGTAATATATTTAGCTGATAAGTTATTATCTAGAGAGTTTAACCAAAAAACCGTATTAACTCAAAAATTAATTTCAGACGCAACTAAGATCGCAGAATATTCTATTAGAGACCACTATGTAAACCTGCTTAAACCAATCTTCATAACAAATGAAGTTCAAATTTCAATGTAATATATAAAAGGCTAAATATTGAATGCAATTTAATTAATGTTTCTTTTTTTAATATTACTCAATATATATTATTTTTTTATTTTATTGCTTCTTTTAATCGTTAATCGTCAATAATTTGAATTTGTATGTTAATTCAATTGATTTTCGGCTCTTTTTACTGAATTTAATCTATATAATAAGACTAAAAATTGTTTTAATTAAATTTAAAATTTAGTTAAAATTTATTAAAACATTGGCGTTATAATATTTTATTTGCTTCTGTAGTGTAGTCCGGTCAAACTTACTGATTTCTTAACACAGAAAAAAGGATTAAGCATGCGAGGCTCTCACCCTCGTGACCCGGGTTCAAATCCCGGCAGAAGCATTAACACATAAATCTTTTAACACGCTTTTTATTATTTAAAGCCTTTAGCTTTTTCTAATAGGTTTAAAAGATCAAATAATATTTTTAAATATTTTTCGATAATATCCAATTGATTCTCTTTCTCTAATTTTTGAGTAATCCAATTTAGTTTATCAGTAAGAATGGTTATTAATACGATTGGTATATTGACTTGTTTGGTGTCTTTATTCAGAATTGTTTCATTTTCCTCAATATTTTTATCTGAAACGCTGTCTGCCATAATTACTGCTCTATTACAAATTGCACAAAAAGATACTCCTTCTTTATTTTGAAAAATTGGATTATTACAAATAGGGCAAGATAAATTTAGCATTTTATGACCCGTTCTTAGAAGATCTGCCATTTTCTTTGCGTCTTCTTTAATAAACGCCACATCCTCTATAAATAATTATAATTAAACTCAATTTTTTTCAATTTTTTATTGTTCTCGAGATCTGATCTTCATTAGATTAACGATATATCCCGAAATTCGATTTCTTAAGTGTTTTGAGTCTACTTCAAGATATTTATCCAATAATTCTTTATTTTTTTCAAAATCCGTAGTAAAGACATCAGGATATTTATTTATTAACTCTTTTGAAACCTTTTTTATTAATATAGTTCTAACTTTTCCCATCTAGTTTCAGCAAAACACATTTCTTAGTTTTGAATTTAAATATTTGATAAAATAAATGTTTTTTGAAATTATCTAAGTTTTTATAATTTAATATAAAGAATTGATGTGAACAAAAAGAATAAAATAGTTTTATTCCTGTGTCTCGTTCTATCAATAATGCTAATTACCAAGTCCGCTAAAAGTTTTTCCTTCGATGTTTTTGTTTTTACAAGCGATAAAGATATTTATTATAATAACGAAAATATTAATATTAACGCTTCATGGGAATTAATTTATGACCCTAGCCATGAAATCTCGTATTTCCAAGTTCAAGTTTTTGATATTTTTGATAATATTCTTTGGAATTCTTCAGAGCACCATGAAATTGGTTATTCAGAAAAGAATTGGACAATTAATATTGAATTTTTAAATATTTCATTTTCGAATTATACTAATACATTATTTATTAAATTATACCATTTTTACAAAGATCAAAACGGAGCGGGGGGGTCTGTAAATGCTTTTAGAGGAATTATAATCGTAAATGTGTTAAAAAGAAATGTGATGTGTCAATTAATCGGTTTAAAAAGCGTTCTAAAATACGGAGATTATAACTTTTTTACGGCAAAATTTTATAGCACAGACAACAACTCTTATTTAGTTAACGAAACTTTTCTTTTTGAAATAATTTCTAATAAGAAAATACTCTATCAAAATAATTTTACAACAAACGAGAGTGGGGAAATTTCATTTAATATATCAACTATTTCTCATTTAAATTTAGGAGAAAATACAATAATATTTAACATAAGAAATAACATGATTTATAAGAATGCTACATTTTCTTATGAAATTTTAGTAGAAAAACTAGCAATTTTCGTAGAAATATTGAGATTCGATAAGAATTTAGAAAATGATCATTTAATAACAATCAAGCTTTACTTCTATTTTTTCAACCAAAGTATAAAACCACTTAAAAACCAGATTTTAAAAACAATTATTTATAATGATTTATCATTGGAATATGAAGATGAATTTAAAACCAACCAATCGGGATATGTAGATATTGAAATCTCTCCAAATAACTTTAGATTTAAAGAAAATGAAAAAAAGTTTTATGTTGATATCGTCTTCAACGGCACCAAATATCTAGAAAATAAAACAATAACTTTGAATTTTAAAATTCAAAATTTTTTAAGTCAAGGGGTTTTCAATTTATTTTTTACAACAAACATTTTTCTTTTTTCGATTTTAATTATCCTTTTTACTTCTATTTGTATGAAAGTTAATATTAGAAAAAGAACAAAATTCAAATTAATTAGAGATCTAACATTTAAATTCTAATTTATTTATTTGATTTGCTAATATTAATTTAAATTGTAGAATCTATAGATACAATGATGGCATGAAATGTCCGACAAAAAATTATTACGCGTTTTTTTAAAGTATTTTGAGAGCGAGTATTGATATTGCGAGATGTGTTTGGTATTTCCAAAGAGAAAATTGTTTGATCAAATGTTAAATTATTATTTTAATAATCAAAAACTACTACTCTGTATTTTATTATATACAATAATTTTCTAACTTTTAATATAATTTTATCGGGTGTTCTTTATAACAATAGATTACTTTGAAGATTTATTAAAAAAACCTTCATTATTCAAAAACGAGAGTAAACTTGAAAATAATTTCGTTCCAAAGAAGTTACTACATCGAGAAAAGGAATTGGCGCTATTATCTCAACTTTTTTTAGTGTTAATAACAAATCCAAATTCTTTATCGCGTAAAATATTAATTATAGGAAAAACGGGAATAGGGAAAACAGCAACAATTAAATTGTTTGGAGAGATGATAATAAATGCTGCAGAAAAAAGATCAATATTAATCAAATATGTACATATAAATTGTAGGAAAGAAAGAACTAGTTACAAAGTTCTAATCAAAATCGTTCGTGCACTTAATAAAAATTTTCCAAAAAGAGGATATTCGCCCCAAGATTTATTAGATATTATTGTAGACTCCGTTAATAACCAAAATTTACAACTTTTAATTATATTGGATGAATTAGGTTATTTAATAAATAAAGGTGGAGACTTGATATATTCTCTTACGAGGATTAACGATGATTCTCTTAACGCTCTACAACGCATTTCTATTATAGGAATAGCGAGAGACATCTCGTGTTTAAATAACTTAGATGTTAGTACTATGAGTACGCTTCAAAGGAACATAATCAAATTTAAATATTACACAAAAGAGGAATTGTATGACATTTTGAAGTACAGAGCAGAGATAAGTTTAAAAGAAAATGCAATTTCTAACAAATTAATCAAAACTATTTCAGATTTGGTTTATCAAAGTGGAGATATTAGATATGGGTTAAATCTTTTATGGAAATCAAGTAAAATTGCTGAAAGTCAGGATTTAAAATATATCACTATGGAATGCGTACGTCTTGGAAATCAAGATATAGTTCCATTTTCTACTCTAGATGTTTTAAAATATATGACATTACAGAAAGTAATTTTCTTATTAGCAATTATAAAAGCTTTAAAGAAAAGTGGAAAGATTCAAATTTCTTCATTAGTAATTACAAATTCATATTTGATTTTATGCGAAAATTTAGGAATTCAACCGCGGTCGTATTCACAATTATGGAATTATCTTCAAGATTTTAAAAGAGAGAATTTAATTACTGTGGAAATCAAAAGTGAGGCTATAAAGGGTCGAAGGGGTTTAGTTGCAGTTCAAGAGATTTCACTTTCAAAATTTGAAGAAATAATCATAAACATTTTACAATCTAAGGGAATTAAGATTTGATAGTTAAAGAAAATTTTAACATAGAGAATTTATTGGGTTCAAAAGCGAGAATAAAAATATTAAAAATACTTGCTATAAACCATGAATTATCAATATCTCAAATTATAAAAAAATCAAGACTGAATCACACAAGCGTTAAATCTCATCTAAATCATTTAAAATCCTTAAATCTAATTCAAGAAAAAGTATTTGGACGGATTAAAATATATCGATATAAAACTGAAAACATTCGCGCTAAGAGTTTAAAGAAATTTATAGAAATTTGGGAAGGAGAATTATGAACAAATGATTTTAAATGTGTGTTTTTTTTTTTTCTATTCAAATATAGTTTTATTTTATTGCTTGTATCGAGATATCAGGTTTAGAATCATACCCAATAAAGTTCTATCGGGGTTTTTTTTAATAGGTAGCTTCTTAATTTTTATTGAATTTTTGCATTTTTATAATAACATAATAATTTTTATGATAGTTAAGATATGGTTTCTTTTTTTAGCGTTTTTTTTATCATTTATATTATTTTGTTTAAAGATAATAGGGGGGAGTGATGGTAAGTTATTAACAATGCTGTTTCTTTTTAATCCAATATATTATTTAAATTTTCAATGGATACTTCAATTTTTTTCCTTTTTATTATTATTATATTTAATAATGGGAATAATTAGTTATTTAATTACACACAATTTAACAAATATGAATGTATTTGAGATGCTTTTTATTGAAAATGAAAATTTCTCAAAAATACAAAAAATATTTATTGAAATATTTTATAAATTTATAGATTTTTCACAACTCAATAAATCCACTGGCGAAAAATATCTCCTAAAATCATTAATTCTATTTTATAATAATAAAACAGAAAAATTTCAATTTTTAACCCAATATAGACCTCCAATCGTTATCCTTATTTTTTTTTCATATAATTTTTTAATATTCAATTATCTTTGTTGAATAATTTGAAAAAAGTGAGTTCCCTTTTTTAGTATTATTAGTTAAAAAGGAAAAAAATTATAAAGAAAATTTTAAATTAGTTAATTTTTATTAAATTATTGAATTTTAATTATATTAAGAGTGTAATTTAAAGAATGGAAATTGAAAAAACTAGAGAAACGTCGTGGAAAATTCAGCTAAAAAATAAAAATGAAAGTATAGAATTAACTTCAGTAGAAATTAGTGGTGAAGTTCGGACAATTAAACTTACTTTATTAAAAAATAACGAGTCAATAATCGTAGAAATGGCTAAAGAAGAATTTTTTAATTTTCTATCCTTAATCACTGCTTTTAAAGATGTTGTAATTGGCGAAGATCAAATAATTCTAACAGAAAGTTTAATTTCGAGCGAGATTGAACCCCAAAAACAAGTAGTTGAGGAAAATAATGATTATCTTAAATTGCCCGCTAAACCAACTGAGGAAAATATTGGAAATAATGAAAGTGAAGAACTTAACCCTGAAGAATGGGACCCTTGGTAAATTATGTCTTTAAATACTTTTCTCAATTCTAAATTCACATGAGCCAAAACTAGGATTTTCTATACAACAATTATTTTCTATAACATTTACTCTGTATAGAGCATATTCGCCAAAGCCAGCTAATAATCCTGTTATATAATAACAGATATATTTTGATTTGCTATCTAAATCATTAGAAATGTTATGATGTAGCTCAATTACAATTAAATTATCAGAAATTTTTTTGGGTGTAAAACGACCCCAACCATGATTGCTTAGTATACTACTAAATTGATTGACTAGATCATTTAATGTTTTAGATTTTAAATTTTCATCCCACTTTTGAATTAATGCCCAACCAACCTTTTTACCCAACCACACTAATAAAGATTTTACACCTTCCCCATAAATTGATGATAAAATGTTAATGATTTGTGGAGGGAAAAATACAAACCGTTCATTAAATAGGTCGTATTTCCCATTACTATACTTTAATCCCTTCAATTTTAAATTTCTCATAATTTTAATCTACCCATTTTCATATAATTCTATAATAATTCGTAATTTTATAGCAATCTTTTTAATAAAAATATAATTTCAAAATAATTATTAACATTATAATATATTATAAAATTCTTCCTAATTCTCTATTTTTATTTATAATACTTTTTATAATCTTAGAAATTTAAATAGTTTTTTCTTTAATAAATAATGTACATGTCAGAGTTAAATTTAATTCTATTTGAATTCTATTCGTTATTGGCATTTTTTATTTTTATTTTTGCGTTTTCTGTTATATCTGCTGAGCCTATTACAATTTTTATTTCTATAGTCTTGTTTTTTATTTTTTTGATGCCATTTTTTCAAATTTTAAATGAAATAGAGGTTTTTGCTTTTAGTGAAGGATTTGAAACTATTTTCTTTAAAACCGTGGTGTCTTATTCTAAATTACTTGTTGTTTTTATTGGAATTTTTTTGTTTATAGAATTAATTTATGTTTTTTTATTTAGTTAGGAAATATTTAACTCTTTCTTAAATGTAATTTAATATGTTTATACATGAGAAGAAAAATGCTAACCCATATAATGTATTAGAAACAACCAATAAGATTTTCCTTCTTTCATAGTTTATTATTTTCAAAAAATAATAGGAGGATACATAAACACAATATAAGAGGGAGAAAAATATAATAATAAAATCATAAGTAAATATTAAATCGAATAAAGAAGCAAAGTTGAAACTAGGATTAAAAGTAACATTACTAATCACAAAATTAAATAAGGGAATTAACCCTCCAATTCCTCCAATAATTATAGGTAATAAAAATAAAAACAATAAAACTTTAAATCTTTCTCCCCGTATTATTATTTCTAACCGATTTTCGAGTTTTTGGTGATTTGATATTACATTTAAGATATCTGTTATCTTTTCATGAGAGAGATAAGCATTCTCAGCAACAATCTTCCCTATAACATCCAAAATTAATTTAAATCGTATCGATTTCAATTCAATATGTAGATTTTCTAGTATTTCGTCAAATGAGCAAGAGAAGTTTAAAAGTTGGGAAATTTGTGATTTTAACGGCTTTTCTAATAATTTAAATTGTCGTTTATTTTGGGAATATGATTTAAGAAATGCTATTTCAGGAGATATATTTCTCTTTAAATTCATAGTAAACCCAATAAGGAAAGAAATAAATTCATCAAATTTTGTTTTCTCCTTCTTTGAGTAATTGTTTATTAATCCTAACAAAAAAAAGTCATTTTTTAAAAATTTTTTATTTAAAAATTTTAAAGAGACGAAAAAGAGCGGTAAAATAGAAATTAATAAAAAATAATTAATTCTTTGAAATAAGATTAAAAAACATAAACCTAAGGGGAAAAATAAGCCAATAAAGAATAGAACAGTTAATTTAGATTCAATTTCTCTCAGATATGTTCTAAATTGTTTTTCTAATGAATTTTCACTAAAACCATTCCTAATGTTATCATGACTGAAATTTGATAAGAGTAAGCCCTTTAAATACGAATTAAAGTCTTCTGAGGGTGTAATAATCTCAGACAACAAGGCTTCTGGATTTTGACCCAGTTGAATTTTACTTAATATTTCTCCAAAATCTTTTGATATTGGAAGTTTATACTCTTTGATTAACTTAATAAAATTGATGGAATAATCTGCGTTTTCTCCTAATGATTTCTGAATTAAGGAAAAATAAATCTTAACAAGATACAATAAGGCATTTATTTGCTTCTCTTTCTTTTTAATCTCTTTATAAAACCTAATATTAAAAGTATAAGAAAAAATTAATGCTAAGATAAAAGAATAAATTGTTACCATTATTAGACTAAAATTTGTGATAAATATTGAAGTAATAAAGAGGACTATAAAAGATATTAGAAATATTATAAAACTAGCTTTATTAATATCATTTTCGTCAATTTTATATTCTTTTTTGTATATTAATTTATACCTAAAATCCAATTCCTTGAACTTTATACAAGGGATGTTATAAGGATGAATTTTCTGACAGAAACTGATTAATATATCGTTTATTACCATAGAATCAGTCATGTTTTAAAATTAATTAAAATATACAGCAATAAAATTTTGAAAACATGAAACATTTAATATAAAAGTCGTTGTAGATAAATTTCTGTAAAAAATATTGATGAAAGGTTTATTATATTCATAAATTTTATAATTTAATTTATTTTCAATTAAAAAATCGTATTTAACATAAAAATCATTAAATGTAACATTCAAATTTTTAGGGTAATCAATTTCTCTTAAATAAATCGCATCTGGATTCTCAATGATGAATTTAACAGCTATATCTACCTCATTAAAGAAATTTTCATAGGCTATAATGTCATTTTCTATCGTTCCATTAAATTCAGAAATTTGTACAATAAATGGATTAATCATTGATAGAAAAATAGTTAAAACTAAAATTCCAAAACCCGTTAATAATGCCTTTTCTAACAGATTTGTCATATATGATTTTAATAATTTATAAATTTAAACTACATGAGTTTTTCCAATTTTCCCAAAATAAACAAAGATTCTCTAGATTATCAGAAGAATGAAAAGAAACTTGATCAAAAAACTTAATTAATTTATTAATTGATAGTTTATCAATTTTTTGAAGAGTATTAAACATGTCTTTATAAAGATTAAATAATACTTGAAATTTTTCTTTACTAATATCTTCGTATTTTCTTAGCTTACAGATAATATTTGAATTAAATAAATTTATTAGGTTCGCCCAGTTTTTTTTTTGAGGATTGAATTTGAAAAGGGTTTGATAAATTTCTTCATTATCTTCAATATTATTATTTATTTCCGAAATTGAATCAACAAATCTTTTTTCTCGATTTTTTTTCATGAAAACTAAAAGACCTAAATCTCTTAAACACGAAATATGAATTTTGAAATGATGAATTATTCTATTTATGAAAGAAGCAATGTCGTTAGAATGAATCGTTTGAAATCCCTTTAACCCCGCGGCTAAACAATGAAACATTGCCTCCGCTTCCTCTTTAGTTAGAATTTCTCCTAAATAAATAATATCAGGCGTACGATGTAATAAATTCCTAATTTGATTTTGTTTTGAAAGTTTATGGTTTAATCCTACTTGGAGTGAATCAACTTTATATTTTAGTTGATGTTTTTCGTATTTTGATTGGTTTAATGATTCAATTACATTTTCTACATATATTTTTCGAAATTCTTTTGGTGTTAATAAATCTAATGCATTTATTAATGTTGTTTTTCCAGTATCAGTTTCACCAGTAACCGTAATATTCACTCTTCTTATAAGCGATAAATATAAAAATGCGGCTATTGCGGGATTAAGGGTTCCGTTTTTCAGTAAATCTTGAACAGTTAATATGTTTTTATTTAACTTTCTTATATCTAACGCGAAATGATTTAACTGAATTGGTTCAACATCGATCGCAAACCTGCAATAAAAATATTTATTCTTTATTACTACTTTAATACTTGGATTGGAATAGTCAAGTCTCTTTCCACTATATATTCTTAAAAATGTTTTTAATCGTTCAATTTCCTTTAATCCAAATTTAATATCTGTTCTACAACGTCCAAATTTCTGATGATTTATATATATCTTATCATTTGGAGAATCTAAAAAAACTTCTTCAATAAAATCGTCAATTAATAGAGGAAAAATCTTTTCTAGGTTTAATTTACGTAAGGCAGCGATGTACGCAATTCTCTCCCTTTCGATTAATGGAAACTTATATTTTGAATCTAAATAAATTAAAGCTTCTTTTTTGTATATATTTATTAAATTTTCTAACGGAGTGATTTTATTAATATCGAGGAGTTTTAAATTGTTTTTGACATCTTGTACAACCTTTTTAAAATAGTTTTCATCAACTACGGATTCAAATGAATATTGTACAGTATATTTTTTTTCATATTCATTAGCAATATTATAGATAGAAATTTGAAATATTTGATTATCTCCCGTTTTATATTTTTCAAATAAATCACCAGTAGAAACTATTAAAGCTTTGTCAAAACTTTTTTTTTCCTCAAAAAATAACGATTTTTTGAAAAAGAATTCTTCGTAAAATTTGTTTAAATCTTTGGAATTGTTATTACTTTTAAGAAATCTTTTATAACTTTGAATGATTTTCAGTTCATTTAGGGTATTTAAGAGAGCTTCCAGTAAAACTAATACCTTTTTAGAGCAATTTTGACACTCTATATTAAAAAATTCGTGATCTTTAAGTTCATTAATTTTTCCAGAAATAAAATTGAAAACATAAAGTGGATTTAAGATAAGATCATTACTAAAAGAGAGAAATTTAGCAGATAAAGCTGTGATTTTACAATTAAATTCTTGATACATACATTTCTTTTTTCCTATACTCTCAATTTTTCTCCAAATTTTTTTAATATAGCTTATTCTTTTAAAATATTTCAAAAATAATGAAATTTGATCGCGTTCGATTAATGGATCATGGCTTTTTGTTGTTAAATTTATAAAAACTTTTTTTCTATTTAAATATAAATTTTTTAGAACACATAATATACATTTTCCATTTTGAAATAGAGTCTCTAGTGCCCCTGAACACTCAGAACAATCAATAACTAAAATTTTCTCTTCTTTGCTGCTTAAAGTATCTTTTACTTGTATATAACTTAAATTTTCAAATTTTAATGTCATCTATCTATATTTTTTATAACATAAATTTAAAAAGCCCTTTTTTTAATTTATGGGATTTAAATGTTATGATTGAATGCAAAACTTTTTTTATTTTAAATAATTTAGAGTTTTAAAGTCATAAGTGATTACATATGGGTCACCGCAAAAAACATGCTCCAAGACACGGTTCATTAGCGTTTCTTCCTAGAAAAAGAGCCACATCTGCTAAAGGTAGGGTAAGACACTGGTTAGATACATCCAAAAATGTTATATTTTTAGGGTTTGCTGGTTTCAAAGCAGGTATGACTCATATTACATATATTGAAGATCAAAAAAATAGTCCTTATTATGGAAAAGAATTGATGAAACCAGTTACTGTTATTGAAGTTCCTCCTTTAATCCTCATTGGAATTAGAATTTATAATGAAGATGAGTATGGAAAATATATTGAGGGAGATATTTTTTCTACTGAATTAAATAATTATCTTAATCGCAAAATTAACATTCCGAATTTCGAAAAATACAATTATGATGAAATTAAAAAAAAACTCTCTAAAGCCTTAAATAATACAAGTGATATTAGAGGGATTTTTCAAACTCAACCACATCTTACATCTTTACCAAGAAAAAAGCCCGATATTATTGAAATTAAGTTGAACTCTATTGGATCCCCAATAGATGAATTTAATTTTGCTTTAGAACATCTAGGTAAAGAAATTAAGGCACGGGATGTTTTAATTGAAGGCGAATTAGTCGATATGTTAGCTGTTACAAAAGGAAAAGGATTTCAAGGACCCGTTAAAAGATATGGCGTGAAAATCCTAACCCGAAAAAATAGTAAAGTTAGAAGAGCTGTAGCGTGTATAGGTCCTTGGCATCCGGCACGAGTTCTTTATACAGTTCCGCGCCCTGGGCAAATGGGTTATCATCAAAGAACGGAATATCATAAAAGAATTATGGTCATTGGAGAAAATGAAGAAGAAATAAACCCTAAGGGCGGTTTTATTAGATATGGCAAAGTTAACGGTGATTATCTTCTTGTGTTAGGGTCCATACCGGGACCAAAAAATCGGTTAATTAGGATAAGAAAAACAATAAGACCAGTAAAATCGTTTATGGTTAAATCACCAGAAATAACATTTATTAGTAGAGAAAGTCAACAAAGAAAATAGTGATTTTATGGAGAAAGTTAATGTTTATGATTTAGATGGTAAAAAAAAAATTTTAGTTGACATGCCAAGAATATTTAGTATAAAACCTAGAAAAGATCTAATTCGTAAAGCAAGTGAAATTTCTTTCAGTAAAAATAAACAAGTTCAAGGTAGAAATAAGAGAGCAGGGTTAAGAAATACAGCTAAGGGTTGGGGCACAGGACATGGAATTTCAAGAGCTCCACGAATAAAAGGTTCAGGATTCCCCACAGCTCGGAATGTTGGGAGGGTTCCTTTTGCAAAAGGCGGAAGAAGGGCACACCCTATTAAAACAGAAAAAATTGTTAAGAAAAAAATAAATAAAAAGGTAAACAAATTATCATTAATTTCCGCGATTTCTGCTTCTGGCGATTTAGATTGGGTTAAAAATCGAGGTCATCTCATTAACAAAGTCCCAGAAATACCATTAGTAATTGATGATAAAATTCAAACTGTTAAAAAAACGAAATTAATGTATTCAATCCTCTCTGAATTAGGTTTGGAAGATGAACTGGTTAAGGTAAAAGAAGGCAAAAAAATTAGAGCCGGAAAAGGGAAAAGAAGAGGACGTAAATACAAAAATAAAAAAAGCATTTTAGTTGTTATAAAAGACGATTTCGGAATAGTAAAGGCTTCAAGAAATATTCCGGGAGTGGATGTTATTAAGTTTGAAAATTTGTCAATCGCCAATTTAGCACCAGGAGGGCTGTCAGGACGATTAATTCTATGGGCTCAATCTGCTTTTAATGATTTAAAGAATTATGAGGCGTTAATTTAAAATGGAAAGATATTATAAAATTATTCAAAGACCTTTAATAACAGAAAAGACATTTGATCTAATTGAGAGAGAAAATAAATTGGTTTTTATTGTTCATAAAAGAGCTAATAAAAGTCAAATTAAACAAGCTATAGAAAAAATTCATAATGTAAAAGTGATTAAGGTTAATACAATAATTACTCCTCGAGGAGAAAAAAAAGCCTTAATTAAACTACGCTCAGATTATTCTGCTCAAGATATTGCTATTGATTTAGGAATTTTTTAATGCATTTTCATTTTTCAAAACTGAAAAATTAAGTTTTACAAAATCCATATAGTTCAAAGTTTTTAGATTCTCCAAGAACTTTATTTTATTAACATCTAGTAACTTTTTATACTCATCCTGATTTAAAATTAAAATAATTATAAAGTATCTTGAATAGAATTTTTCTAAAAGTCTCAAAATATCTTCGCGATGAAAATCTTTAAAAATTAAAAATAGAATTTTATCTTCAATCAATAAAAGATTTCGATTCAATCTGTGAAAATTAATTTGATTCAATTGCAAAGCCTTTTCAAACTGATTATTGAACTTTGATAACTTTTGATGATTGAATTGGCTTAAAGATAAAAATAGATTAACTCCGTTTTCTAAATTGTAATAAATCTCAGAAATGTTAGTCCTCCATAATATACAGTAAAGGAGTTTCAAATTTAATTCTACATTTTTAAATAGTTCACAATTAAACAGAGAATTAACTTCCTTTTCGATGTCCAGTGAATGATTATTTTGTTCATATTTGATGTCGATAAAATAAGTGTGATATATGAGCTCTTCTTTGTTATTAACCTTTATATTAAAGATCAAAAATCCTTTCCGGTTAAAATTATTGAGTGATTTTAGTAAATTATGCAAAGAAACGCTTTTATTTTCAATAAAAGGGCAATTTATTTGATAAAAACGTAAAAACTGCAAATCTTCATCATGTTTTAATATTAAAGAATCTCCTAATTTCATAGTGTTAATATCTACATTAATCTTATTTGAAATAACATGTAAAAATTGTCTTTTTAAATAACGATTTTTCAAAAACTTAGCAGATTTATCGCATTCACTTATTTGTTGACAAATTAAACTAAAAAATTTTACAATTCTATTTTTATCATTACCAATAAAATTTAATAAAATTAATTTTCTTCTTTTTTTAGGGATATTAATCTGAATTGAATAATAAAGCAGAAACCTTTTTTTAAGGAAATCATTAAGAATTGGAATTGTTTTTAGTAGATTATTAGTCTCTATAATTGAAAAAGCTACTAATCTTTTATTTTTGTTTAAACTTTTATAATAAATTAATTGATTCTCAATTAAAAAGGAGAGTAATTTGAACTTGCCTTTTTTAACCATATCACAAAATTTCTTTGTTGAAATTATAAAAACTTAGCATTTTTTTACAGATTCTAATTTAAAGAGAGATTTTAATAACTTTTAAGTTCAGAAAAAGTAAAAAAATATTATAAGTATTATATAAAACTAGACTAGGTTAAATCATTTTTTTTAAAATAATCAATTAAACATCAAGAAGCGTTATTTAAATGTTAGAGCAAATCTTATATTTTATTAATAACCTAAATCCTGAGGTTGCTGTTCAAGCGCCATCAAGGATTAATCTAATAAATCCCTTAGATGCGGTAGAGGGGGATTTCTGGATGCCATCTGTAGCAATTAATGGCGTAAACAATCCATTATCAGCATTTGTTTATATAAAAAGTAGGGTAGATTCTAGCTTTGTAAGATTATATTCAATTAAAAATATATCAGATAATATTATTGTTCAAATTGAGAAAGAAGAAGTAATTTCAAAACAAGTTATAGAGTTTAAAAAAAAATTTAATGAAGATTTTAAACTCTTTTATGCTAGCGTTTATAGATTTATTAAAACATGCTCTGTGTTTTTGGAGAAATTTAAGAATAATAATTTTGAAATTGGTATAATAACTACTATCCCTCGCCAAAGTGGGCTGGGCGGGAGTGCAGCAATAATAATCGCTATTTTATATGGTTTTGCAAAATATTTTGGATTATATAAAAATTTAACATGCATAAATAAAGAGGATTTTCCAATAAATAGAGATACCATTGCAGAAATGGCAACTAAAGTTGAAGATGACGATTTAAAAATAACTGCGGGATATGGAGATCGCTATGTAATAGCTAGGGGAGGGCTAAGTTTTTGTTCTTATTATGGAAAATTGCATCATAAAGAGCTTTCAATGGAACCTTTAGCAATTTATGATAGAATTGATTTATCATATGATATTAAAAGTCTACCAATTATCATTTGTTTTTCTGGGGTATCGCATGAAAGTGGAAGCGTTCATAAGAAATTAAGAAAAGCGTATTTACATAAAGACCCAAAAATTTTAAATTGTTATTTAAAACTAGCAGAAATTTCTTGGAAATCCCGTTTTGCGATAATGAAACAAGATTGGAATTTGTTAGGAAACTATTTTAGAGAAAATACAGCCATCATGAATGACATAATGAGATATGTTGGGTTTATCCATGGAATTGGATTAGCTAATAATATTTTAATAAGTTTAATTGAAGATCATCTCGATGTTTATGCTGCAAAATTAACAGGTGCGGGAGGGGGAGGATCTGTATTTGCTTTAGTAAACCCAGAGAAAATCGATAAAGTCCTACATGATTGGAAGTATAATTTAAATGATATAATAAATGATAAAGAAGCTTTCCTCTCACATTTCCCTTTGTATCCTTTAGAAATAAGACAAAAGTTAAAGAAAGCTCAATTTTTTAGAATAAAAATAGTTTCTGGAGTGAAAAAGTTATAATTTATCACTTATATAAATTAATTAATACTTGTTTGGAGATTTAAATTGAGTAAATACGAAAGATACAAAAAAAAGTCAGAAGAATACATTTATCCACATAAGCATTGTAAGAAGTGCGACCAAATTATTGAAGAAGGTATTACATATTGTTCTGATTGCTATATGAAGTTACAAGAAAAAAAGAAATGGTATAAGTGGAAAAGAAAAAAGAAAACTGAAGAATCTGATTAGATTAACATTTATTTTTTTCCTTATCTATGGTCTTCGTCGAGTATTTGATTTAATCTCTTTAAAAACCAAGTTTTATCAATCATCAATAAAAATGGTCCTAATCGGGGTCCAAACTTTTTCCCTAATAAGATTAGGTAAAATGCTTCAAACATTTTTCTTGGTGGAATCTCTTGCTCTTCTTTAGCTATTGTAAAAATCTTGTTTTGAATTGAATCAGCATCTAGATCATTATTGTGCACAAAATAAGATCTAAACAACATTAGACCTCCTAATTGGTCTTCACTTAAGTTTTTAATGAGATCGTTATCTATTGTTTCGGGAATCGTAAAAATGTCAATTTTACTCGATATATTTCTTTTAACCTTGTCATCTTTTATACTCCCAATGAATTTTTTAACTTCATTAATCCAATTTTCCGTTCTTTTTAAAAGGAATTTAAATTCGTCTATCGAAATAATATTTTGACTTTTCTTATCTCTTAAAGATGATATTCCCTTTTCATATAATTTTTCTAAACTCAATATATTTTGCATTTGGGAAAGAAAAATTAAGAGTTTTAATGGTATTCTGATTGGTTTTGTATCAATAATATCATTAACTCTGGTTAATGGATAGAGAAATTTATAAAAATTAAACTCTTCCTCAGATTCGGGTTGTTCGAGAGAATAAAATATATTTTCCATTTTTTCGTAATAATCGTAATATTGAGGAATCTCTTCAATTCTTAAAGATATATGCTTCATAGGGTTTGTTCTTAAGATTAACATTCTATAAAGTTCTGGATCTGCTAATTCTAAATATTTTTGTGGAGTAAAAACTATACCCTTTGAAGTTTTCATATCTTGTTTCCCTAATCTTAACCATTCATAGGGGAGTTTTATTGGACCTTCATATTTAAAAACTTTTTGGCATATTTCTAACCCGGTATCGTATGCGCCTCCTTTTACGCTATGGTCTTTTCCCGCTGGTTCACAAGTAGCTTTAAATAGCGCCCATTTAGCAGGCCAATCGATACGCCAATTTAATTTTAGTTTACCACTATAAATGGATACTCTTCCCTTATAGCCACATGCAGGACATTCATATAAGACCTCTTGTTCTTTACTTAAATATTTTATTGCCCTATTAGGCTGTATTGTGCCATCTTTGGCGCGATCCTGTATTCTTTCACATTTATCGCAAATTGCCATTATAGGTATCCATGATTTTTGCGTTTCTTTGAATAATTTTTTCCGTTCATCATCTAAAGTAGGTAGAATGTATTTTTTTAATATCTCCTTAATTTGGTTTGTATTATCTAGAGAAATCTTTATTTTTTCTTGCATTTCTTTTTTTTGGTACAATCTATAAGTCCATATGATTTCATTTTTTATGCCAAAATACTTAAAGGTAGAAATTAATTCATTTCCAAAATGTGTTCCATAACTCTCACATCCACAATTTTCAAAAGGACAGGGTATTAAAGCAAAGGGTTTTCCTAAATACTCTTTCTGAAACGTTTTATCGATGTAATATGGAAACCTTTTAGCTGCGTCAAAATCATCCATAAAAAGATAGGAATTTATTTTAGAGCCCTTTTCTTCAAATACTCTTCTTAAAGCGTCGCAAATAATTATTTCTCTTAAAATTCCGATATGAACATGTCCTGAAGGTGTTTTTCCAGTAGACAGAGTTAATTCTGTTAAATTTCTTTCAGAAATTTTGTCCACTGTCTCTTCTAGCCAATGTACTAATAATTTATTTACCAAATTATTTCACTAATTAATTAAACCTAAGCCGAGTAAATGATAAAAATTATTTATCATTTATTATTTTAAAAAGTGGTGAAAAAGTTTTGAGAATCGCCGTACTTAATAAAGATCGCTGTAAACCTGATAAATGTAGCCCTTTTGGGGAAAAACCATGCATTAAATATTGTCCAAAGGTAAGAACAGGAGAAAAAACTATAGAATTAAGCCCGGAAGGGAAAAATGTAATAATAACAGAGAGCCTATGTACTGGGTGTGGAATTTGTATAATAAAATGTCCTTTTAATGCAATAAACATTGTTAATTTACCAGATCCATTAAAAAACCAAATGACTTATCGTTATGGCCCAGATCAATTTTCCTTATTTAGAATGGCCATTCCTAAGAAAGGAAAGGTACTGGGGTTAATAGGTCAAAATGGGATAGGGAAAAGTACTATGCTAAATATATTATCAGGAGAATTAAGGATGAATCTTGGTAGGTTTGAAGATGAGGTTCCAAATGATGATTTTATAATTAATTACTTTAAAGGCTCAGAATTACAGCAGTATTTTAAAGAGTTGTTTACTAAAAAATCTAAGATTGTCCATAAACCTCAAAATATTACTCTTATACCTAAACATGTTTCCGGAAAAGTCTTTAATTTATTAAAAAAAAACGACGTTAATGATCGTTTAGATACAATTGTAAAGCAACTCAACCTTAATGAAATCTTAGATAGAAGCGTATCTGTTTTATCGGGTGGTGAGTTGCAAAGGGTTGCCATTGCTGCTGCTTATCTCAAAGATGCAGATGTATATCTTATTGATGAACCTAGCTCTTATTTAGATGTTAGTGAAAGGATTAACATGGCTAAATTGATTAGAACTCTTACGGATAACGATAAAACCGTTGTAGTTGTTGAACACGACTTAGCAATATTAGACTATTTAAGCGATTATATATCCCTACTTTATGGAATTCCTGGAGCATATGGAATTATATCACATCCTCAAGGCGTAAGAGTAGGCATTAATATTTATTTAAATGGGTATATTAAAGATGAAAATGTAAGAATTAGAAATGAACCAATTCGATTTCATGAAAGACCACCTATAGATTCGTCATTTGATTCTGGAGCTATTATACTCTCTTATGAAGATTTAGAAAAAACATTAGGTGATTTCCATCTAACCGTAGATGGGAGTGAAATCCACGCTGGCGAAATTATAGGTATTCTTGGGGCTAATGGAATTGGCAAAACTACATTCATCGATTTGATAGCTAATAAAATAAAATCTAATACTGAAAACGCTGAAAGTAAAAAGTTAAAAGTTTCAATCAAACCTCAATATATTAAAATGATTGAATCAAAATTGGTTTCTGAAATTATCAATCAGATTAGATTGGCTCCGTATTTAAGTCAGTCCTACAAAAAACGATTAATAAATGCCTTAAAATTAGAAGAGATTAAAGAAAGAAGGTTTTCTGAATTAAGCGGCGGGGAATTACAAAGAGTGGCTATAGCCAATTGTTTATCAACTGAAGCTGATATTTATTTGTTAGATGAGCCATCTGCTTTTCTAGATGTTGAAATGAGATTACAAGTAGCTCAACTATTAAGAAAATCCATTGAAGAATTAAAGAAATCGGCCTTTGTAGTCGAACATGATATTATAACCCAAGATTTTATAGCGGATTCTATTTTAGTATTTGAAGGAACGCCTGGGTTAGAAGGTAAGGCTTTTGCCCCATTAAATTTAAGAGACGGATTTAATTTATTTTTAAAATTAATGGGAATCACTTTTAGAAGAGATGAATTAACGAAACGACCTCGGATTAATAAAACTGGTAGTACTAAAGATGCCTATCAAAAAAGAATTAATGAATACTATTATATTCCTAAATAGTGTTCTAAAATACCATCAAATTAGTGTGAAAATAAGGTACTCCTATTTTTCCACTGCAAAATCTTAAGGTTTTGATAAAAGTTTACTTTAATAAATTAATTCGTTAATAGGATAATTTAAATATCTATGAGTAATTTAAAACTGGGGCTGCTTTATAATCTATAAACATGATCTTCACACTGTTTTATAATTAAAACTTGCAATGGAAATTTTGGAGCTTTTAATAAGATTATTAAATATTCAATAAATAACAAAAAAAATTGAAAAAGAAAAGAAATTGTTTTAAAAATCTAATTCTTTAGTTTCCAAAAAACCAGGGGTCTACCTCTCATTCCATTATTCCTCGAAAATTTCTCGATAAACTTCCTTTTTTGCAATTTAAGCAAGTTATCATATATGGTAGTTCTTGGAGTATTTAGCTCTTTAACTAAAGCTTTACGCGTATAAGGTCCACCATTTTGTAATGTTTTAATCAAATTATATTGAATTGGTGTTAAATATTCTTTAGATCCAAAATTTATTTCTGTTTTATTAGCCATAATTTATTCCTCCAATAATTTATTTTTGAATGTTGGTATTAACTGTCAATTCGACAATTTATCGACATTTTAACCTAAATACCAATGCCTAGTTCTATGATATATTATAGTATCGAGTTTTATATAAAGATGCTTATTTATGCCTTATTATCATCAATAAACATAAATTTAAAAACGACAAAAATAATGTTATAATTGTAAATTAAAATCTTTTAATTACTAAAATGACTGAAACAACGAGAACTACGGTTACTTTAAGTAAAATTAGCATGAACCAAGTAAAAGAATTAGTTGGTGTTTTTGGAAGCACTCCTGCTTCAGTAATCAGCAGGATTGTAGAACATTTTTTTGACTATGGTAAATTTGATGATGTTATAGAAAAAATGAAAGCAAAGAAGAGAGAACTATTTCCTCCTGATGATATTACAATTAATAATAAAATTAAGAATTTATTTAAAGGAGTAAATAAAATACCCTTTGAAGATTTTGTTGATTTTTTACAAGTAGATAGTAGATATGTATTAGAAAGTATTCATATTTGGACAGAAAGATACAATATTAAAATTATTGAAAATTTAGTTATAAAAAATTCTGATTGAAATTTCCTTAATATTTTATTTAATTGAAATTTGATCTAATTGAATGCAATTTTAAGGCTATATTTTATGTAATAATAGCTCCAAATTCTTCCCAAAAGTTACTAGATAGTTCTAATGGCCATTCTAATAAAGAAGTCATAACTCCAACTATAATAAAAAAAATGAATATTGCTAATCCAATTAATAAAGCGTATTCTAGAAGATTTCCCCCATATTCGTCTAAAAAGTATTCCTTTAATTTGTTTTTTAAGATTTTATAGAATTTCTTAATGAAAACTCTTTTTTTCATGGTTCAAAACAAATTATTTTTATAAAAGAATGATAAAATATGTTTTTAAACTAAACTAATTCTAAAAATTGATCAGTACTTGCTTACCCATTAATAACTCTTAGTATTTGATTAAGTTCTTCTTCTTTAGCTTGTTTTTTTGGGATAAATAATTTAAATTTTCCATCTTCATTACTTCTAGGAATTATATGAACATGAAAATGGTTAACTACTTGACCAGCTGCCCTAAAATTATTTTGGAGAATATTATAACCATCAACTTTTAATTTTTTATGGATTAAAATAGATACTTTTTTAACTATTTCAAATAATTCTGACAATTCATTATTAGGAATTTCTTCTAAATTTTTATAGTGGTTTTTAGGAATAACAATCGTGTGGCCTTTTGAAACTGGAAAAATGTCTAAAAAAGCTAAATTCTTATCATTTTCAAATAAAACTTTAGAGGGAATACTTTTCTCAATAATTTTGCAAAAAATGCATTTATCGTCTTTTATCATTACTTTCACTCTGAATTTTCGATCCACATGAATAATTTTTTGTATTAATTTTTAAAAAACCTACACAGACTTTTAATTTTTGTAGTTTTTTAAAATCTCAATTAATGCCTTAAAGGTTGATGGTTAATATGTTTTTTGATAAGATTAAATCCTTATTTGAAAAAAAATTATCTCCGAAAATATATAGGATTAATTCCGAAAACTACGGGTTACATTACGGCCAAGTCAGCAAAAAAAAGCATATTAAAAGGATATTGTTTTCAGTTGATTTGAGTTTAGAATCAATTCACTATGCAATCAAAAATAAAATCAATCTAATTATTTCACTTTACGGCCTTACTAATGAACCAATTACTAATTTTAACCAATTATTAATAAATAAATTAACTTTGCTTTCTAAATATCCAACATTAGTATTTGTACTAGGTTCACCTTTTATTGCTGCAGAAGGTGGAATTTCAGAAACTATTATGGAATCTTTATATTTAAAATTGGATAAACCTTTTAATATCGAGAATGATAAAGGCGAGATCGTTCCTATCGGGAGGATTTGTTTACCAAACTTATACACAAGGACTAAAATGGCATTAAACTTAGACAATTTATTGAATAGGATCAAATCAAATTTACAAATAGAAAAAATTTCATTTGTAGGCGAATCAAGTGCAGAAATTAATAAAATTTGTATCGTAGGAGGGGAAATAACGGATTTAAATTACTTAAGAAAAGCTTTAACGCATGGATGTGATTGCTATCTTTCAGGAAACATGAATCATAATTTTGCAGATTACGCGAGAGAATCAGGCTTAAACTTAATTCAAATACCTCTTTACAATTATCAAACGATAGCATTGAGAAAATTGTATAATTTTTTAAGTTTAGAATTTCCACACGACGAGTTCTACTTTTATGATACCAAAAATCCTATTAAGATTCATAACTAAACGGGACTTCTAATTTTTATCTTAAAAATAAAGATGAAATAATACCAATAATAATGAAAAGAATCCATTAGAGGGTATTTTTAAATCTATAAATAAATCTTATTTTTAAAAGTTTTAAATCTTATTCCGACTAAATTTCTGATTATCCTCTTTTAAATTTTGTCGCAAAAATCGAGGATGGAGCTAGGTCTTAATACGAAATCAAATAGTATATCAGTGTTCCACATTAATTATTCTAACTCTGAATTTTAAAAAATGAAATCAGTGATCTTTTGAGTGAAAACATTTATTAAAACGCCTTAATTCAACCAAAACATTTAAATAATCTCTTAATTTTATAATCATAAAAGAACGAGGAAAACAATTGATTGTCTTAAAATATAAAAATAAGGATTCAATTACCCAAATGCAAATTACAGATTATATTTTTGGGGTTAAGAAATATGTTTATGTAATGAGCATTCAAAGGGATTACAGGACAGCGATGAAACTCATTTATAGCGTACCTCGAAAACCTAAACAGAAGCGTGGTAGGAAGAAAGATATTACAAAATTATTCTATAAAATTGACCGTTTTATTAAAAAGGGAGATTTAACACCCACAAAACCTCAATATCTTAGGAGATTCCGAGACGTGGCGGTTGTACCTGAGTCAGAGATAAATTATGAAGGAATTGTTCGGGTTGAAAAACTAATGCTGAAAGCACTTTCTGGCTTTACTGGTTTTTTTGAACACATTATAATTTGCAACAATTTCTCTTATTTTGATGATCTTCAAGAGACATTAGAAGCAAGGGATATTTCTTTTAAGAATCGATTCCTACACGATATAATCATCTTTGAACTCTCCCGCATTCACATAGGAATTGATAATTACACGTCATACTTGAATGCAATTAGATATTTTCAAGCCAATTATCTTAAAACCGTGCTTCACGACCCGGACTACTTCCCTGGCGTAAATATAGTAAGTCATGCCATGAGATCTATTCCTTTAAAAGCGCTAAAGCAATTCTTTTTCGAACTGCTCGAAGAAGCTTATGAGTTTAAGATTGTTAAAAACAGAATACTTATTTGGGATTGTCAATTTGTTCATTCAAATAGTAGCGATCATTTTAATAAAGAAAAAGGGTCTTATAACGATCCAGAGGCGGGATTTTGCATGCATCAAGGAAAGATCTATGGCGTGGGCTATAAAGTTTCTACCATATACGCCTATTGCAGTAATCGTTCTGTTCCGATTTATTGTGAGTTATTCTCGGGTAATATTGACGAGTATACAGTCTTTAAAGAGACATTTAAACATTTTTTTAAGTTAGGTTTAGAGAGACCCTTAATAATTCTTGCTGATGCCGGTCCGTATTCCATCGAGATTTTACGGTGGCTGTTTGAAATGGGTATAATCCCTTTAATCAACTCGAAAAAGTCCATAAAAAATCAAAATATAATGAAATTAACTGACAATTTCTACGTTAACATGGATTTCATTCCCTCTAATTGGACTAAAGAAGATTTAATCTTATTGATGAACATTAGATCTGAAATTGAGCGACAGTTTTCGCACATTATAGTGGTGTATCACGCAAGACGAGCAAACGTGCGTGGATTAGAAATGGTGTCAAAACATCGTTATTTAATTTTAATTTTAGATCTTCTCAAAATTAATACGGCCTATAAACTCGGTAGACCTGACCTAATTGGGAAAACTCGTATCTTTACTATGACAAAAGGCGTTGATTTTTATTCAGTATTTCCCGAAATTGCAAAAAAAGACGGTTTTCAAATACTCTTACCGGAATACTCGCGAAATCCGACTTTTTTACGAATAGGATAATCAAGATTTTAGTCGGAATAAGATTTAAAACTTTTAAAAATAAGGTTTATTTATAGATTTAAAAATACACTCATTAGAAATTAATAAATAAATTAAATTTAAATGGTTAAAATTTTACCTTCTTTTTAGTTTTAATATAAAATAAAATTATTTAAAGAGATGAAAAAAAATAGTATTACTTGAATATAACGGAAGAAGTCCTAATATCAGTAGTAATAGTTATGTATCTCCACTTGCTACTTTAATAGGTGATGTCACTGTAAATGATAATGCTATTATATGGCCTGGCTCTATTATACGTGCTGAAAACTCTAAAATTAACATTGGAGAGTACACTACCGTATTTAATGGTGTTATGATGTTTACAAGATCCCAAAAAAGCTCAATTCATATAGGGCGATATTGCATTATTGAATCGGGAGTTACCATTTTAGGGTGTTTTATGGAAGATTATGTTCAAATTATGGAAGGTACTCTTATTTACGAAGAAAGTTCAATTGGTGAAGGTTCAATAATTATCAATAAAAGCCAAATTCCCCCAGGCTTAATAATTCCTGCTAGATCTGTATTACGTGGAATTCCTGTTGAGCCAATACGAGAACAATCGCGCAACGAAGTTCTAAAACAAAAAGATAAGGCAGAACATTATTCTCAACTATTTATAAAGATCAAAGAACAGCTTCCTAATGCTCAAAGCTATTTAATGACCCTTCCAGATTTTATTAAACTCCTTCTGAAAAAAGAATTTTAAAAGAAAAAAATTATATTTTAATGTTTAATTTATTTATCAATTCTTTATACCTAGAACGAAGAGTCACTTCTGTGACTCCTACAACATTAGCAATTTCTTTTTGAGAAATCCTTTTGTCTTTCTTTTTACATACTAAG
The DNA here is from genome assembly GCA_005222975.1 of Promethearchaeota archaeon Loki_b31. GTDB lineage: Archaea > Asgardarchaeota > Lokiarchaeia > Sigyniarchaeales > SOKP01 > SOKP01. The sequence goes on along the minus strand of NJBI01000037.1, from coordinate 4,535 downwards.
TATAATGCTCCTGCGCACAAACCTTTTGGATCTTTACCACTTGTCGAATATTTTGAAATAAAAGACTGTAAAATTTTTATTGCAGTTTTTTCAGTTTCGGCGTCTAAGCCCAATTCAGCAATATACCTTGGTATAAGAGAAATCGGATCAGTAGAAGGCACTTTCAAATTTAATTCTCTTATTAATGTTCTGTAACATCTTCTTACATTTTTTGCATTAATAGAAGTTTCATCTAATATTTCTTGAAGAGTTCTTGGAATTCTTCTTTCTCTACAAGCGAAATATAAGCAAGCGGCAACCATCCCATTTATAGATCTGCCGCGTAATAATTTTCTCTTAAATGCTTCAATATATAACCTAATGGCGGCTTTTTTTACATGAATGGGTAAATTTAAATTACTTCCTATTCTTTTTAACTCAGTTGTGGCGATTAGCATATTCCTTTTATCCCAAGTCATACGAGAATTCCATTTTGCAGCTCTTTTTAAATCAGGATTTGTTATATTATTTTTATCAATAATCGTACTTAAACCCATATCAGGTAACAAAATAGAGATTGGAGATCCCATCCTTTCCCTTCTTTCTTTTTCTTGCTTTGTAAAAGCTCTTTTACCGCTATGAGCTGTATCCAAAATCCTTTCGCTTATAACTAACCCACATTGACGACATACGATTTCTCCCTTTTCTTGAACTGAAATTGTCTTTCCTTCACATTCTGGACATAAATTTGATAAATTTCTAACTTCAGATTTTATTTCCATATTAAAAACCTCTTTTTAAAAAAATAATTCTCAAACTAAATATTAAAACTACTAAATTCCCGTGTATACTAACTGAAAAACGCTTTATTTGAAAATCTAAATTTCTTGTGACTGAAAATCGATTTCTTCCTTGAATGCAAATTAATTATATCCACTTTGGATATATAAATCTTTCGATCAAAATTATTTGCTGTCTACAATATCCTACAGCATTAATGATATAAAAGTTGTAAATCCACAAATCATAACACTTGTAACAGATATCACCAAATTTATCTTAGTTTTTCTAGGGTTCCTACTTTTATATATAAAACTTTCAAATTTAAAAAATTAAATTCGTTTTTTTGATGTTATATTCAAATTGTAGGGTTGATCTACAGGATTTTTTTACACTCTCGATTTATTTCTTTCATTGTTGTAACAAAGTCTTGCCACCAATCTTGACCTTGTTGAGCAACAAGCATAGAGTCTGTTTTTCTCGAATCTAGACATCTAATTTCCTCTTTTTGAGCTTTGACTTTTTCTTTCCATATTTGACTAAAAATACTTTGCAAGTTTATCTTCACTTTCTTAATTAGCTCTTCATAAGTGACAGAAACGTCCTCTTTTTTTTGAAGCTTCTGAAGCTGGTCAAATTTAATTTTTTCTTTTGCCCTATTTAAATCGCCGCAATTTATCGTTATCGAAAAAGACTCTGTTTTTCCATATTTACAAAACTTTTGGATTTCACATGGTGAACAATAGCTTTCAAAACTTATTAGATAATCCTCTAACCCAATAATAGAATAGTTTAAAATATTAGACATTAAATTCACTTTTTAAGATTATTATAAAAAAGTATGCTCTTTATTCTATTAAAATTTGAGGCTTTAGAAGCCAAAAGTTTTGTAAATTTATTCGTTCGTTAATGCTTTTTAAAATAATCATTTTTACACTATTAAATGTGTTCTCTGAACATATATTAGAGTTATACCATTCTACTTTTTAAAAGATTATTATTAGCTTGAGAGGGAATTATAATTAAACCTTTACTCCCTTATTGTTTAATAATTTAAAAACCAAGGGAATATAATTTATTGAAGTATAAAACATTATCCCAAGATAGTTTACAGTAGTATAAGGTATTTAAGGGGTATTCCTTTTCATGAATTTTATGATATACTTATAAAGGCAAAATTTCATAAAAGATTTTTAATATATTTATAAAGACAAAATCGTTTGAATAGAAAATATATAAATTTATAAACTTTAAGAGTCATATCTCTAAAGAGAAAAGAAAAAAATTAATGTCATGAATTTTAAAATAGATAGTTCTAATAAGGCTCAAAATAAAAATTATAGATTTTTGTTCTATTGCTTAGCAATTTATCAAGATGTATATAAATTTAAAGATAAAAATTTAATCAAAAATGAAGTAAAAGAAAAATAATAAAATGTATGGGATTATATGAAAAAGGAAAATAAAAAAAGGAATGACAATTCTCAGAAAAGAGATTACGTTAGTGGTAAAGGTTATTGTGGATTACGTAATTCCAAAGATCGCTATTCTACTTATTGCGAAGAGAATGATTCAGGTTTTTATCCTTCTAACAATATAAATTTGGGTTCACACCTTAGTAGTTCAAATCTCAGTGAAATAGAAAAACAAAAAATTAGAAATTATGTAATAGATTTATTGGGAAATGACCCAATAAATTGTTTTAAAGATATTATATATGATGACAGATTTGGATCATTACGAACAATTTCAGAGCGTTTAGGAATTTCAAGACCAACTCTTAGGGCTTATATTTCAACTTGGCTGGAGATAATATATGGAAAAAAAGTAGTTGATGATATTATTAAATTATTTTGGCCAGAGAGTTCTGCTGAACAAAGAAAAAAAATTAGGTTTTATGAAATAATTGAAAATTATATTAGATTATATCCTGAGAGAACCTCTTTAATACCGACGAGGAATAGGCTATTAAACACTAAATTATGTCGGATACTCAGTAAAAATACATTTAAACCGTGGGTAATAGACTATCTTATTCAAACTAAATGTTATAGTCTTGAAGAATCACATGCAATTTATGATGCAATATGGGGGAAGCAGTGCGCTAAACGAAGGAAAATTGAATATGAGGATATTGAAGACTTCGTTCATCAACGAAGTTATGGAAAGGCGTATGTTCTAACTCCGAAAGTAATTTTTGAATCAATGTCCGAATATCCTACTGATAGATATATAAATATATCATGCGGAGAAGGGCACAAGTTTCTGATTCAGGTGAGAAAATTAATATATGATTATAATTGGTGCCCGCATTGCAATGAGCATTTTTGTGAAAGGATGATGAGGAATTATTTAAGCCAGTTTTTCAACAAAGAATTTGAAGCTCAAGTTAGCCTAAAACAGGCTTGTGAAATTGATAGAGAAAAAGTTATTAATCGAACAATAGAAATTAATAGAATAAAATATAAGATTCGTGTTTTCGCTGGTCAATTACGATATGATCATTTTTGTCCTAATGTTTGCATTGTAGGGAATAACGGTGATAATTATGAATTTGCTATAGGTGGAGAATATGATGGTATTCATCATGATGAGGAAGATCTAGAAAAAAATCCTTTCTGTAATAATATGAGGGATTTTGCTATAATAAATGCGAGAGATTCTGTTAAAAATGAAGTTTCTTATGAAAAAAAAGGAATATTAATACGATTAAAAGAGAAAAACGGTTTTGATAGAAGAAAATTATTAAATAATCAAAAAGAAGTAATACAGGAAATTATTCAACAATTTAATAAGCAAATTAAAGAAATATTTGGTTTTAATGATGTTCGAATGAAATACGATCCTTTTATTAGATTTGATCCTTTAGGAGAAGATGAACCATATAGAATTAAAGGTTCTTTAGATGACTTTTTGTAGATATAAAAGAAATTTTTATTTTATAAATACTCAAAAAATTTTTTAGGTAGATATAATTTAAATTATTCGATCACATTAAACTTTAATAGTAACTATTTAAATATATAAAAAATAAAGAATTATTGAATTTACTACTTATCCTTGAATGGGGAAGCGGCTTGGGAGAGAGGATTCTTATAATCGAAGTATCTCTTCAGTGGCTTAGCCTGGTATAGCGCACGGCTGATAACCGTGAGGTCGGGGGTTCGAAGCCCCCCTTTCCCATTTTAAGACTAACTGTTATTATGGTATCTTCTCTAACGAAGTATTAAATGCTTAATGAACTAATTTTAGATTTTTAATTTTTCCAAAATATTATTACCTCAATATAATATGACTTTTATGTCTAAATTAATTTATTAGACATAATTATTTCCTTAAAGAACATTATTTTTTAAATCTCGAGTATGTTTATTAAAGAATAGCTAATAAATCATTTAAATGTTTTCATTCGACAAAATTTGTGTATTATTCAACTTATTTAGCTTATTAAGCAAATTTCCTCTAAAAGATGTAGCTTGTTTCTTATTACACGTCTCAATTCCCGTATCCTCCAATTCTACCAACCAATTAAAACAAAAAACTTAAATCTTCAAAAACCAAATATTATTCATGGAAAAAAAACACGAAGATAAGTTAGAAGTTGAAATTCGCGAGCATTCGGACGCAGATTTCTTCCCTGAAAAATGTTCCTCTTGCGGTAGCGAAAAAATTAAACGCAAAACGTATAAAATGCGAACAATTCAAGACCTTGGCACGCCGACGATCTGTAGGCGGATAAGATACGAGAAAGTAACATTCATTTGTAAGGATTGTAA
>NJBI01000036.1 GCA_005222975.1 Promethearchaeota archaeon Loki_b31 | reverse complement strand
TTTTTTGTAACTCGGTCGTTTGCTACGAGTATTCCTTTCTTGTCTACTTTTTTGTTCCCGTTTTGAGATCGTTTTTTTTTGTAGTCGCCGCTTTAAACGTCCCGTCAATGGAAATGAATCCCGAAAAGTCTTTTGGAGGTTCTTCGTTAGAAAAATCAACATTTAATTCGCCCCGTTTTCCCTCTTTATCGACCCATAATTTAACTTCACTAACAGAAACTTCTACATGATGTAACTCGTTAAGATCCTTAGTTACGCGACGAATAGAATCTCCTTCTTTTAATATTCTTAATGTAGCGTATTTTATTACTCCAGGCATGTATGAAGTGCGAGGAGGTATGAGGGGATGCCTGATCGTGAATGTTTTCTTACAATCCTTACAAATGAACGTTACTTTCTCGTATCTTATCCGCCTACAGATCGTCGGTGTGCCAAGGTCTTGAATTGTTCGCATTTTATATGTTTTGCGTTTAATTTTTTCGCTACCGCAAGAGGGACATTTTTCAGGGAAGAAATCTGCGTCCGAATGCTCGCGAATTTCAACTTCTAACTTATCTTCGTGTTTTTTTTCCATGAATAATAATTGTTTTTTGAAGATTTAAGTTTTTTGTTTCAATTGGTTGGTAGAATTGGAGGATACGGGAATTGAGATGTGTAATAAGAAACAAGCTATATTTTTTAGAGGAAATTTACTTAATAAGCTAAATAAGTTGAAGAAAACGCAAATTTTGTCGAATGAAAACACTTATATGATTTATTAGCTATTCTTTAATAAACATACTCTTTTTTTAAAAAAATAGTTACAAAAAGAGAAGCTAAATGTGGAAATGTGATGAATGTGGAGCTACATTCGATTTAGAGGACATCCCTGAGAAATGCCCCGAATGTGGTGCTGAAGATGCAACATTTAGTTTAGTCGATTAATATTAAAAAAGAACCCTTATTTAGTTTCTGCTCCACAAAACGGGCAATGTTTGAGTCCCTTAGAAATATTTTCTCCACAATATGTACAGAATTGGGCATTCACACGCGCATTATTTTCTTTCTTATCTCCTTTCTTTGAGAGTTCGATTAAATGAACGGTGGGTTCAACAATATTCTTATCTTTATCTATCTCCTTAGAATTATCTTCGTTTACATTCATTCTTAACAATTTGAATACGATGAGAATAACAAGAATAAGAAAGATAACGACCGCAACGAAAACAACTACGAAAGATAAACCTATAAACTCAAATATTGATGAAGACATGATTAGTAAAACTATTTCTTGTTTTTTCGTATCATGAGAATATATAAAAATTTACATTAATAAAATTTTGTCATGGTGTTAAGATTGGATGTGCTAAAAAATCCAATCAGAGTTAGGTTCTTCAGTAATAAAAATATACAGAAAAAAGTACAAAATTTTTACGAATTACAATTTTTTGGACAAAAGAAGATAACTATTTATTAACATTTAAATATACTAAGTCACCATGTATCTCTTGGAATCTAAATTAAAATATAAAAAATGATGAAAAATGTTATTACAAGGATTTGATATGTTATTTATTATTTTACCTTTCTTAATTGGCCTAGGAATTTTTTTGGGATGCTGGCTATTAGCGGGTATTAAGGTGGTTTTAGAATACGAAAGGCTCGTAATCTTTAGATTAGGTAAATTCAAGCGTACAATTGGCCCAGGTGTTGTATTTATCATCCCGCTTTTAGAAAAATCTCAAAAAGTTGACTTGAGAATCATCACGGCAGACATTCCTCGTCAAGAAGTAATGACAAGAGACAATATACCTGTCTTAGTAAATACAGTAGTGTATTATAAAGTTGAAAAGCCAGAAGATGCAATCATAAAAATTCAAAATTACGCTTATGCCGTGCGTCAGTACACGCAAGCCGCGTTGAGAGATGTTTTAGGTAACATGGAATTGGACAGCGTTTTAACTGATAGGGAAAAGGTTGCTACAGAGATTAGGGGTATCGTTGATAAAGAGACTAGCGATTGGGGTATCGACATTAAGAGCATTAATATTCAGGAACTTGAACTTCCTGCTGAAATGAAGAGAGCTATGGCAAAACAAGCAGAAGCAGAGCGGGAAAAGCGTGCCGTAATAATTGCGAGTGAGGGCGAGCTAGGAGCAGCTGAAAATTTAGTACAAGCAGCGAACATAATGGTATCATACCCAGCAGCGCTTCAATTAAGGACTCTTCAAACAATTCGAGATATTTCACAAGATCCCTCTGAGAAGATAGTTATTTTCATGCCAGGTGGAATTAGCGAGTTATTGAAGAAATTGTAATTAACAGTGGTGAACGTCAATGAGTAGAACATTTAATTCCAGCACGAGATACATCCAAATTGCATTTAATCACTCCATTTACGAAGTTAGGCGGATACTGCCTCAAATTCCTCTCGACCCGAGAATTATAATAGAAGCTGGGACGCCATATGTCAAAAGAGAGGGACAGAATGGCATCAGATTAATAAGGAGGTATTGGCGAGGATTAATCGTCGCTGATCTAAAAGTTATTGACGGCGCTCAAGAAGAGGTTGCGATGGCATATAATGCAGGTGCCAATGCCGTTACTGCCGCAGGTACTGCTCCAAAAGAAACCTTGGATTACTTTAGTCAGACATGCGATCAATATAAAATTTTTTCAATGATCGATATGTTAGGACAAGATAATCCGTTAAAAAAACTTTTTGCGCTAAAGAACAAACCAAAAGGAGTAGTTATCCATAAGGGGCGAGACGAGGAAGCAAACCCAAGAAGCATAATTAGGTACAAAGACATTAATAAAATACGCTCTAAGTACGATGTTCTCATATCTGTTGCCGGTGGATTAAAAAAAGAAAGCGTGAGAAGAGCCTATTTTAATGGAGCGAGCGTTGCAATATTAAATATCGTAAAACCTACAGATGTCAATGAGGGTTTAAGCGACATGACGAACTTTCGAGTTTTAATTCCATCAATCTTGAAAGAGGTTGGACAATAAACAAATCTTCTTTTTTTTATTTTATTTTTATTTTTTAATTTTTTTTGATTTTTTATTAAATATTAAAGGTAGATTGCTTTTTCTAAGAATAGTACACAATTAAACATCTAAATTCTTATTTGGTGACATTAATTATTAAATTAAACTTCACATAAAAAAAGCAAAAATAGGAATAAGTGTAAATCGAATGGCCGAGAAATTTGACTTTGAAAAGTATTGGCTAAATAAGTTTTCTAACTGTTTAGACGAGGTTGCTGGAGAAGAAGTAAGAAAAGATGTAATGACTGGAAGTGAAAAGCTTTCAGATGCATCATCCAGAGAAGAAGTTATTAACTGGTCTAATCAAGCTATGGAAAGATTAAGTTCTTTAGTTAACGAAGAAAAACAAATTGATATCATGACGGGATGCGCTTGTAATTATTCTAAGTCTCAATTACAAGAGATAAGAGAAAAGTACGAACAAACAAAGGATATTAACGTAGCACATCGAATGCTACAACAACAATTTGAATCTCTGCTCAAGAATACACTTAAATTAAATGAAGATCTTATCAAAACAATTATTAAAAAAGGATGTAGTACTGCTGGAGTTAAGGAAGGAAATGTAATTTTAGCTACCAAGATTCCTAAAAGCGCTTACATCAAACAATATTTCGAAACGACTGATCCAGACGAAAAAAGAGCCATTTATTGCCATTGTCCTCGCGTTAGAGACGCTTTAAAATCGTCAATAGAAGATTTACCAGAAATTTATTGCTACTGTGGAGCAGGCTTTTTCAAAGGTATCTGGGAAGAAATACTTCAAAAATCCGTAAAAGTTAAGGTTTTAGAATCTGTTATGAAAGGAGACGAAGTGTGCAAAATTGCAATATATCTTCCTCTGGATGCGTAAATTTAGAAAGATAAAAAACGACACCTGAGATATATACCCACCTTTTTGTACTACTTCTCGTTACCAAGAAATAGGTGGGGCATCAAACTAAGCGGCCTACCTAAAGCTCGTTCCAAATACTCATCGCTTTCATTTGGCCTTACACCAAGGTTTTAGCTCGTTCCAACCGTTCCCGATTACAATTTCTCTGGCTTAAATCCAAGTCATTAATGTACGTAAAAGGGCAGTGCCGTTTCAGTTGCTAAAATACGATTTTCACCGTAGTAGTTATCTACTCCTTGCTTGGAAAGTGAGGTGAGGTTCCTCAGCAGTTCAATGACTACCGTCAGCCCCATATCTCATATGTCAAAATTAAGAAAGAGTCTTTACTATAAATACATATTTATTTTAGAATTTGACATTTTTTTAATATTCAAACTGATTTTTTAATGAGATTTGAAATCTTACAACGGTGTTATTTACAAAATTAAAAATATTTTTTAATTTGAAGTTCAATCTATATATCACAGGGACTATATTTTACAGAATTATAAAAAAAAGAGATAAATAATTTTATTTTTGCTTAATTTTTTGAATTAGAATATAGTAAGTAAGTTTCCAAGCAACCCAGCTCCACCGTTAAACATTAGAAGTAAACCCATGAAAATCGATGCAGTAAGCGACATTACCACTAAAAGAGTGTTAATGCTTGGACCTGCTGTGTCTTTAAATGGGTCTCCGACCGTATCTCCCGTTATACTGGCTTTATGTACTTCAGTTCCTTTTCCACCTAAGTTTCCGTCTTCAATCCATTTCTTAGCATTGTCCCAGGCTCCTCCACTATTCGACATAAACACTGCAAATACAAATCCGGATAAGATAGCTCCAGCTAAGAATGCTCCTAAGGAAGCTACGCCAAAAAGAATTCCAACACCAATAGGAACAGTTATAGAAATAATGCTTGGTATAATTAACTCACGTAATGAGCCTTTTGTTGCAATATCAATTGTTTTATGGAAATCAGCGGGTTCTTCACCAGTTAATATTTTTGGGTTTTCTTCAAATTGCCTACGAATTTCATCGACCATCTTCGCTGCGTTTCTTTGGACAGCTAAGACTAACAACGCTGAAAATAGCGCTGGGATAACAACTCCTATAAAGGCACCTACTAGAACATTGACGCTTAATAAATCCACAACAGTAATACCAGCCTCTTCTGCAAAGGAAAACATTAAAGCCATGACGGTTAAGTTCGCAGCTCCAATTGCGAATCCCTTTGTAATTGCTTTGGCGGTGTTACCAGCAGAATCTAATTTATCAGCAGTTCTAATTACTTCATCACCTAATTCTCCTTGTTCTGCAATAGCTCTTGCATTGTCAACGATTGGGCCATATGCATCATTTGTTACTATTGTTCCTACAATTGCTAACATTCCAACAGCAGCCATTGCTACACCAAATACACCAGCTAACCAAAATGCAATTGTCATAGCAAGTATAACTCCCATTGCAGGAGGAACAACACTTAGAAGTCCATATGAGAAACCAGAAAGAATTACAACTGCATGACCTTCTTTAGCAGCATGAGCTATGTTTTGTACTGGTTTCTTATCATCTCGAGTAAAATAATCGCTCGTAAAACCTAAAACAATACCAGATATTAGTCCAATCGCTGATGTGCCCCATATTCGCCATAATAAGCCCACTTCCTCGTCTCCTAATCCATTTGATAGGAGAATCGTTATTACAGTTATTAAAGCGGATAATGCAAAATAGATTAAAGTTGCTAAATAAGTCCCTGTGTTTAAAGCTTTTCCAGGTTCTTCAGAACCTTTATTCTTTATTACGTATATTCCTATAAGCGAAGCAATTAACCCTACGCCGCAATAAACAACCGGAGTAACAATAAATACAGAAGTTCCTATAGTTGTTAAGGTTACATTTGCAAAAGGTGCTTTAATAATACCTGCTACACCAAAGGCTGCTGCAAGCATCATTGCTGCAACAATGGATGCAACATAAGAATCGAATAGGTCACTACCCATTCCTGCTATGTCGCCAACATTATCACCTACATTATCAGCGATCGTTGCTGGATTTCTTGGATCATCTTCAGGTAGATTGTATTCAGCTTTTCCTACTAAATCAGCACCTACATCTGCCGTTTTCGTAAAAATTCCACCGCCACATTTCATAAATAAAGCTATACTACTGGCACCGAAGCTAAACCCTAGCACAACAAGAGGAGACTGAAAAATCCAATAGATTATTGATACGCCTATTAAAGCAACTCCCACCACGGCTAAACCCATTACTGCTCCTCCGAAAAATGCTATATCAAAACCAGCTTTTGTGCCTATGGTACAACCTTGTGCAGCTCTTGTATTTGCTTTAACACCAACATACATACCTAACCAACCTGCGAGCATAGAACCCATACAACCAATTAAGTACGCTAACGCTTGTTCCCAATTTAATGTCCCAGGATTCGTCATATTAGGAAGTAAGAATAACATAACGAAAAAAAGTACTCCTACAAAGATTCCAAGAACTTTATATTGGACTTTTAAGTATGTTTTAGCCCCTTCTTCGATATATCCAGCGACTTCTTGCATTCTTTCGTTGCCAGGATCTTCTTTTAAAACTAAAAATCTAAAATATACAGCCAGACCGATTGAAATTATCCCTGCGATTAGTGCAACACTTAAAATTATTGGCACATCCATTTTTATTCACTTTTTATTTGTTTTTATTTAAATTTTTATATTAAGATTTAATTAATATTTATTCTATTAGCCTAATTCCTATAAATATTTTGAATTTTGTAAAATTATTGAACAAAAATGACGAAAGAACAGCAAAATTTCAAAAAGATTTAAAGAATACCATTATTTAAATTTTTTCTTTTAATATATTCTGGGATATGATTCTGCTCACATTTTCTACGGGATGCCCAATTCTTCCAAGTTGACTCGAAAATCTCCTCTATTTCGTCGTCGTCAAGTTTGGATTTTTCTTTTTTCTCATCATTTTTCATGGCTTTAACCTACCTATAATTTAACCCCAATACTAAAGGCGAAGCGTATTGAATTCGTTATTATCAAATCCCCAAGATTGCAATATATTCTCTGCATTTTTAATCATTTCCTCGATTAAAGTTTTCATTGGGATTATTTCGTTATGGTGTCCTATTGCCGTTGAAGGTGCCATAAAATTTTTTACATTGAAAGTGTATATTTTTTTATGAAATTGCTCGTCAAATACATCTAGATTTAGCCATTTTTCCTTAATTCTCTCTGGCACGGGACATTCTTTAGTAGCCATTAAAGCAGTACCTAAGCATACCGCATCAGCGCCCAATGCCAGAGCACCTAAAAATCCTCTTGAATCTCCGATTCCTCCTGCGGCAATTATAGGAACTTTAAGCAATTTTTTTGCCATCGTTATGTTTACCAAAGTACTGTTTGTTAGGGGATTTTTGAATCCAGTTCCTTCTAAACCTACTATAGTAACGCCATCTGCACCCTCTTTTTCTGCTGCAATAGCATGTTTTACCAACACGCATTTATGAAACCATAAGCCACCTGCTTCGTGAACTCTTGTGCCGATGAACGAAGCTTTGTATCCAGATGTTGTAAATATAGTACAGTTTTCATTGATTGCTATTTCCACATAATCTATATATCTTTTTCTGGTTCTAATATCTTCACCATTTTCTTTTAAGCTACGATGCGGCAAAGAAAGGTTTATTCCAAAAGGTTTGTCAGTTAAGTTTCTCATTTTTTGTAAATCTTTCTTAAAATCCTCTGGATTTGGAAAGTTTAACGCCGCGATAATTCCTAATCCGCCTGCGTTTGAAAAAGACGATGCAAATTCGGCTTTACCCCAGCCCCCAAAAGCTCCCATTACGAGGGGATACTTAATTCCTAAGATTTGAGTTATTTTAGTTTTCCACTTCATTTTCTAATAGGATAATAACTTTAACCTCTTATCATTGATTTTTAGAAACCTGAATTTCTTTTAGGGAACCTAGTTCGAGTCATGGAATATTCGTGGAACATTTTGTCCAATAATTTTAGTCTTAGCTCTTGATCTTTTTCCCATAAATTATTTAGTTCTGCCTTGTCGTTCTTTCGATCGAAAAGGTCTCCATATCCGGGTAATTCAGCATATTTAGTTAATTTAAAATCTTTTGTTACTAAATGAATTAGTCTCGTATATAAGGGTCCGCGCGGACCTACTTCTTCGTCTTCTGTGATTAGAATGGAATCTCGTAATTCAATTGTAGGATCCTTCAAAACTGGCGTCATATCATAGCCTTGCATTCCCGGTGGTCTATATCTTTCGCTGATATTTAATAGCTCAAGAATTGTTTTGGGTATATCTACTGAACTGATTAGTGCATCAGAAACTGCTGATTTAGTAACACCAGGAACCCGCCAAATTAAAGGGACTTGCAAGGTACCGTTAAAGGGAGAGATTCCTTTTAATATTAAACTATGGTCTCCCATATAATCTCCATGATCTGAAGTGAAGATCACCATCGTATTCTCTGCTAATCCGAACTTTTCCAATGAAGCTAAAATTTGACCTACAGCGTGATCAATTAAAGAAACAGAACCGTAGCTGAGAGCAATAAACTTCCTTATATTTTCTTCTGTTTCTTCGTGTAATAATGATCCTCTTGCGGGGGGATGTTCTAAATGCTTTTTTAAATAAGGGTGTTTATATAAGTTCTTTATATTATGGAAATTCTCAGGGAGTACCATGTCCTCTGGTTTATACATATCTCTATACTTTCCAGGTGGTGAGACTGGTTGATGGGGATCAGGAAATGAACAATGTAAAAAGAAAGGTTTTTCTCCATATTTTCCTTTAGAGTATCTTTCTAAAAACGCTATGGTATTATTTTGAATGTAAGTGGTATTATAAAGCTCTATAGGAACCCAACTTTCATAAAAAATTTCGAGAGTAGGTATCTTATTTGAATATTCTTCTACAATTTTTTTCGTAAGTTTAGGATCTCTTTCTTCTATCCATTCAAGATAGTGTCCCGAACATGCGTTACCATGTCCTATAACTAAATCGACTTCCTCAAACCCATAATAGGGGAGTGGAAAATTCTCATGTGCTAGATGATTACCTTTAGGGTTTCTCGTTTTCCAGTCTTGAAAATCCTCTGCCGATTCTATTTTTGGGTTGTATCTTGGCGTCCAAGTGTTGTAATGAGTTTTACCTACAGTAATAGTATGATAACCTCTTTTTACAAGCGTTTGAGTTATTGTCGGCAGATCTTTTGGTAAATTTATACCGTTACTTCGCACACCATGAACGTTAGGATAGTATCCAGTTAACATCGTGGCTCTATTAGGCATACACATAGGACATACACAGAAAGCGTTAGAAAACCTTACATTTTCTTTAGCAAACCTATCTAAATTGGGGGTTTTAATTATTTTATTGCCATAACAACCCAACATATCAGCACGTTGCTGATCTGTGATAATAAAAAGTACATTCATTTTTTTGCTCATATAATATGAATCTCCTAAATAGTAATAAAAAGTAAATATTAACTTAGTTTAGAAAAAACAAAATCAGTAATAAAATTTTCAAAATTTTATTTAATAATTAATAAATTAAGAAAATGAAAGATAATTACAAGTGAAAGTCAGTAACCTTAGGTCTAGTTTCAATTTCGGGATAAATCTTTCCTACTACGGGCGGAGTACTATTATAAATTTCTTCAATCTCTATAACTCCAAACTTAATCCCTCTAAATTTCTTAAAACCCGTAAATGTTCCTTTTACGACTTGATTATAAAAATCAAAATTCATTCCAAAAACAGCCACTTTTGAGTTAACGGGTATCTGGTATAAATCTTCTTCTAAAACAGAAGGAGGAAACACTAATCTGTTGTGATCGGCCGCTTGAAGTTGAATACAAGGAATCATAGTTGGATAACCATCAGTGGGGTCGATATACGCAATTACTCTAACGGCGATTAAGTCCGCGAATAATTTGTGTCCAAGAACATTTAAACGCTTTTCGTCAAGTTTTGTTTTCGCTCCGCCTTTCCCAATCATATCTTTAACTATTCCTTTTACGACACCAAACAAGGGTAAATTTCTTACAGGTGTCACAGCTACTATGTTATTGTAGTACGCTGTGTGAACTCTTACATAGGTAAAGTAGCGCATCAATTGTGATTTGTTAAAATGTTCTAAATCTTCTCCTTCACTGGTAGTATGACTAAATTCGGCTTTAACCTGGATAAATTTAAATGGCATTTCAGCAGTCATAAAAAAGATTCCTTGTTTTGGTCTCTTTTTAACGTATTTCTTTGATGTACCTTCAGTAAAAGCCCCCCACACTATTTGTTTTTTATTAATAGCCCGATTACTTGAAATTAGAGTTATATGGGGCCAACCTCGATCGTCTATAGTAGATATTAACTTTAACATAATATCTGGTTGCGTAAATTCTATGCCTTCGTCAGATATTTCGGATGACCATCTAAGTAAATTTTTTTTCTTTCCCATTTTATATCATTTCTTAAAATTCTACTTTTAATTAGAATATTATTAATTATTGTAATCTTGATCGTTTTCTTTTTTTGTTAATCCAGACCATTGAGCGTTTTTAACGCCAATTTTCTTAGCAAGCTCAACAAAATCATTCATTTCGTCTTTAGTCATAAGCGAAAAGTCCTTTAGGGGCCAATCCATATCTAATCTTTCGTATTTTGCAGTACATAAGTTATTGAAACTTAATAAATCCCATCTTTCTGGAATGTTATGTAATTTATTTACAATAAATTCTCCAATACCCTTAATATTTTCTTCTGTGGCGGTATAATTTGGGATAATTGGCGTTCGAACCCAAAGCTTTTTACTATTATCTTTTACATAATTCGAAATAAAAATTGCATTTTCTAAAATGAGGTCGTTTGGAACTCCAGTAAATTCTTTATGTTTATCAAAATTAATCTCTTTTATATCCAGAAGGACTAAGTCAACGTGAGGAAGTAATTTTTCGTAAATTTTTTTGGAAGCGTATCCACACGTATCTAAAGCCGTTGATATCCCGTTTTCTTTGCATTTTTTCAAAAAATCTAAGATAAAATCTGATTGGAGCGTTGGTTCGCCTCCTGAAACCGTTATTCCACCATGAGATTGCGTGTAGTAAACCTTATCTTTTTGAATTTCGTAATACAAATCCTCTAAACGCCATAGTTCTCCAAACATATGTAAGGCAGTGCTGGGACATTCTTCTGAGCAATCTCCACAACTATTACACTTTTCTCTATCAATATGCATCCCATCCTCATCGAGAAATAATGCACCTTGCTGACATGTTTCGATACAGATTTTACATCCTATACATTTATGTTTAAACCATTCTAATTGCGGTTTTTTTAGAATTGATTCGGGATTATGACACCAGATACATTTTAATGGACATTGTTTAAAGAAAACCGTTGTTCTAATACCAGGGCCATCTTCAGTACTCATTTTTTGTATTTGAAAAATCAGACCAGATTCTGCCATGGTTATTAGGTTTTACAGCTAAATTTTAAATTATAAAAGTCTTAAAGCTAATTTAATTTTATTAAAAGAAAAAAATATAAAGAGATTTTAGAAATCAATTTAATTAATTAAAACAGAGAAAAAGTAAAAAAATAAAAGGTTTTTATTTTAAATAGCCATAAGCGTTTTTAAGCCGTTTTTCTGCGTCCTCTATGATTTCTTCGACTATTTTCTTAACGGATTTTAAACTGTTTATGACACCTATGCTCTGACCTAAAAGAACAGCCCCGGTATTAATATCTCCTAAATATGCCGCTTCATATTTCCTTCCTTCTTCTATTATGTCTTCCATCGACATTTCTGCTTCTTCGGCCATTTTTGCTTCCTTATCGGATACAAGACCGTGGTGTAATGAATATTCATTTCTCCAAAGCCGTATAGGCCCCAAGGCACCGGTTGCTAGGATTGTATCTTGAGCTTTAGCAGAAGGAACAACATTTTTGTAGGTTCCATCGAATTCGCTCTCATTAGAAGCAATAAACCTGGAGCCCATTGCTACAGCTCCAGCTCCAATAGCTAAAGCGGCAGCTAATCCATTTCCTGTAGCAAAACCACCACAGGCCACTACAGGTATATCTGGATGTTTTTGGAGAACTTGTTGTAATAATACTAAAGTGCTGACTTTTTCATAAGATTGATGACCTCCACCTTCCCCACCAGAAACTACTAAACCGTCAACATTTGAAGCAATACATTTATCTGCAAGCCATAACGCGGGAGCTACGTGAAAATGTTTGATCTGAGATCCGCTTTCTTTTAGTCTTTGAAAAGGTTTAGATTGGGGTAGAGTTTTTGAAGAACCTGCGCTTGTAATTGCGTAAACACATTGTTCTCTTAATTTTGGGTTTTTCATAATGAATCTAGGAATTTCTTTAACGAGGCTTGAAGCAGCCAATTCTCTTCGCGAGGTTCTAATGTTAAAACCAAAAGGCTTATCTGTGTGTTCGACAACATATTCCATATTTTTTTTCATTATGCCAACCGGCTCTTTTCCAGCCTCATAATCTGAGATTAAAGCAGTATGGCTTAACACGCCCAGACCACCAACCTCAGATAAGGCAACAGTCAATTCAGTGGTATAGAAGGGTCCCATCGGGGCAGCTATTATTGGATGCTTAATACCAAGCATCTTAGTTATGTTTGTTTCCAATACCATATACATCACTTCTTTTAAAATCTGAAATATTTTAATTTATTATTAATCTAGATTAATTTTAATTATTTATTATAAATTCCTTAAAATATCTTTATTTTATCTATAAATTTACACACTCTCGTTTTATATTAGTTTAAATATCTATTGAAACACATAGGAATGAGACTGACTGAACAAATCCAGATAAAAAAGACAGCAAACCTCTCGTGCTTATGTCATTTATCCAAAAACATCTACAATGTGGCAAATTATTACGTAAGGCAAGAATTTTTTTATTTAGGAAACTGGCTAAGATACTACGATTTATGGTATATGTTAAAAAATAAAGAAGTATACAAGAAACTTCCCTCGCAAACATCTCAACAGATATTAAGACTGGTTGATAAGAATTGGAAATCGTTTTTTAATTCCCTTAAAAAATGGAGGGCTCAACCAAGAAAGTATCTAGGACGCCCTAGACCTCCAAAATATAAGAAAAGGAACGGAGAATTCTTGCTTATTTTCACTAATCAACAATGCCGAATCAAGGAGGGTTACTTATATTTTCCTGAAAAAGTAGCTATCCTTCCAATAAAAACACGCATTAAAGGCCAATTACATCAGATAAGGCTCGTTCCTAAGGGATTATATTACGCTGTAGAGATTATATTCGAGAAAGATGTAAAAAACCTAAAGCTAGATAAAAAGAGAATTTTAGGGATTGATTTAGGATTAACAAATATCGTAACTATGGTAAATAATGTCGGCTTACAACCCGCAATTATTAAAGGCGGTATTGCGAAGTCCACAAATCAATTCTATAACAAACAACTAGCAAGATATAAAAGCGTTAAAGATAAGCGAGGGATCGCGTTTGAAACGAGAAGAATACAAAAGCTAACTAAAAAGCGAAATAACAAAATTAACGACCAATTTCACAAAATTTCAAGAAGAATTATTAATTATTGCGTCTATAATAATCTTGGAACGATAATTATTGGGTATAATCGCTCTTGGAAACAAAAAGTTAATATGGGGCGGAGAAATAACCAAAAATTCGTTCAGCTACCCTATTTCAAATTAATTTTTCAAATTCAATACAAATCCAAATTAGTAGGAATCCATGTTATCTTAGAAAAGGAATCTTACACATCTAAATGCAGTTTTTTAGACAACGAATCGATTCAGAAACATAAAAACTATGCTGGAAAGCGAATTAGCAGAGGGTTATTTCGAAGCAAGAAAGGGATTATCTTGAACGCAGATGTCAATGCAGGATATAATATAATTAAAAAAGTAATCCCAAATGCCGTATTGGTTGATGGGATAGAGGGTGTAGGGTTATATCCGTATTCTATTGCTGTTTCGTAGTTATAGAATTTAATAGAATAAAATTTAAATTCCATGAAAGGAAATTAAAAATAACCTTAATCTAAGTTATATATTAATATTCATGAAATTTGGTGTGAAATTAAAGTAGGTGATTTAAATTTGAAAGAAGTGTGGTTGATCGATTACGCTCGGACTGCTTTTTCTAGATCTTAGAAAAGAGAAAACCAGAATTTCAAGGTAAATAATAAAAAACAAATTTTTTTAATTTTTTTATCAAAAATTCTTATTATTAGAAGAATCTTTCCATACTTTCATTTAGGAAACCCTTCAATACCTTCTTCGAGTTGAACTCCCAAAGTATTAAGGGCCATAGCTAATGATTGGTATTGACCAACGGTGAAGACTAGATCCATAAGTTGGTTAGTATCATAACATTCAGTCAAGCTTTTCCAAGTTGCATCAGATATAAAAGTATCTTTATACAATTCATCTACTGAACGAATTAATGCTGAATTAAAAGAATCCCACCCTTCAGCATCAGGTCCTTCAAGAATTCGATTAATCTCCTCATCTATTAAGCCTACAAATTTCCCAAATCTAACATGTTGAGCCCATTCATATTCTGCATAGCAAAGCCAAGCTATGCGAAGAATTAAAATCTCTCGATCCCTATCTGGAAGTGATGATCTTGACATGATATGACCATTATCGACATATAAACTAAAGCTTAAATCTTTGTATCTTAATAATGTAGCCCAAACATTTAAACTACTGATAAAAGTTTTAACTTCTTTTGTGTCTTCTATTACTTTTTGCACTAAACCATCCCATTCTGATTTATCAAGTAATTCCTCAACCAATTTACGAGTTTTAGCTTTATCTAAAGGAGGGATACGTGGTTCTGAAAGACGGGTAGGTTTTTTATGCTCAATTTTTCTAATTAATGGCTCTTCTTGATCTCCCATCAAATTTCACCTTTCAATTTTATAATCTTCTTTTTTATTTTTGAGTTAGATTTCGCGATTGAAATCATAAAAAAGGATGATAATAACACTTTTAAATTTTATCATCAAATTTGCTAACTCGGTAAATTTTAAAATAAATGCAGTTTTCTACAATAGAAAATGTCATAAAAAAAGAGTGAAAATAGGATGAATTTAAAAGAAGTCTGGTTAATTGATTATGCTCGAACACCTTTTTCGCGTTCCAGACCAAATCAGCCCGAAAGAGATGTATTTGGCGAGATTAGGGGAGATGAGTTACTTGCTGAGTTGTTAATAAAATTCTTTGATGGAAAATTGGCAGATAAAGGAATTGAAAAAAAAGATATGGATGAAGTATCTATAGGTGTTGCTGCGGGGGTATTAGAAAATTGGACTTATGGAGGCCGCGGCCCTCTGTTCCTAGCAGGATTTCCCTATGGAGTCCCGTCGTTTTTTATTGATAGACAGTGCGCTTCAGCAGGATCAGGAATGCACGTGGGAATTATGGAAATTATGACAGGTCATAGTAAAAGCGTATTAGCTACTGGGTTTGAACACATGACTCGCGTTCGCGGGATAGGGATAGATCGTAATTATTCAACAGAAGATAAGGAAAGTATGTTTTATAGACCCGATTTACATGTCTATATTCTAGTATCACTTTTAGGATTTATTGATTGAGTTATAGAAGTTAAAATTCCTTCAATATTTACTTCATTTAAATCTGATAACCAAAAATATTTGTGCAAATCACTACTTTCTGCCTTTTCTGATCCTAAAAGCAAGACCACATTATTTTCCAGAAGAAGTGAGGGATTTAATAACGCAACTTCATTCTTTTCAAGTAATGCTAGATTTTGTAACATACACTCCTGTAAATCATCATATAATAACAATGGAATATACTTCGCTACAATACTACCATAATTTTTCAGATTAGAATTTTTAAAATCCATCTGCTTTGGAAAACCATTATCAGAAAAATTAAATACCTCAATATCGATGAGTTCTGGGTGATATTCAACTTTTTCAACTACACTTAACCTTTTTCTCCTTTTAGCTGTTTTCTCTCGATATAGTTTTACCCTTTCTTGAGTATCTTTTATCTCGACTAAAATCTTGTTTGTTATCATTCTCTCTTTACAAATATTATTAATTATTTCACAATATTCTATTGCAGCTTTTGTAATATCATCCTCATTGATTTTTGCTTTTATTATTGTATATAAATATGCATTTAAAAAAGCTGAAAAATCTTCTTCGACCTGATGTAGATTACCATAAAGATATCGCGTATTTTCCCACCATTCCTTAACTTTTTCTTTCTTAAGGGAGCGGAACAGTCGTTGTTGAGATCTAATTTCTGCGAAAAAAAGCAAATTCTCTATTCCTATTTGTAGAAAAGGTACTGGATTAATGATACCTAAAATTGATTCATTCAAGGGAAACGTTATTGGAGAATTAGGACGAATAAGTATCGAACTTTCTCCGTTGAAAACCCGATCAACTCTCATTGGTAAAGGCATAACCGGATTGTTCTTAATATGATTAGCTAAAGCTATTGCGTGAGGTGTATCAAAAATTTTAAGATCAAGAGGAAAGATGTCAATAAAAAAGAAAAAGGGTGCTGCATCGGATCTATAAGTTCTAAATTTATACTGTATTTTTCTTCCTCCAAACATTCAATACCATCTTTAAATTGTTAAAATAAATTATATTTAAATTTATAAACAAAAAGAAACCTGAGAAATTTAAAAAATAATTATAACTGATTTTATTTATATTCAAATTCATTTACTGCCATATTGGGAGCAGTAAATCCCTTTTGAATCTTTTGTAATGTATATTTCCGGAATTCCTTGCTTGTAAATTTTTGACTTCCAAATTGTGTCCGCTCCTCTACTTCCTTTCCGTCTTTATTATTTACCTCTTTAATATCTCGCATAGCTTTTTCTATCATAGTGGCTCCAAGTAATAGGCTAAACATAAAGAATGAGAGTAACGCAGCGTTTTTTTCTTTAATCTCTCCGTTATCAATTGCTTTTTGAATTAAACGAGTAGTTCCATCTAAAAAGCTAAATTGTTTATATTCTTTTTCAAAAGGACCAATTTTATCCGATGGCGGAGAGAGTATAATGTGCATCATTCGGAAAGCCGCATAATCATTTTCTGCAAACTCAAAAAAGTGTGTAAAAAGTCTGATTAATGTATCGATATTGGACTCACTAGATTCTTTTATGATTTTACGGTTCTCATTTCGATATTGTTCATAAAATTTCTTTCTTATTGCAATCCATAATTCTCTTTTACTTTCGATATAATTATATAAATTATTTTTATTCATATCTAACTGTTTTGCTAATCGAGAGAGAGAGAAACCATCTCTTCCATGTTCTTGAAATAACTGCTTTCCTACCTCCAGAATTTTTTCAAATTGCTGAGCTTTTTTTTCGGGTGATCGACTTCTTGTTTTTTTTGTTATATTTTTAACTTGCTTTTGCTCCACCATTGTTTTCACAAATCCAACAACTTTAATTAATTAAATTCCTAATATTTGCGTTGTAAATGCATTTATATAATTTAAAAAGATTACATTCTTTTTATCATTACAATAATTACATTCCGTTTTTATGGTATTAGCACAAATTAAAATAAATAGACTATAGCTATTAAAATTTTTTAAAAAAGTTAAATTATTATATATTTATAAAAAATAATACTATAAATTAAATGGTGATTTTATTTGGAAAATAAAACTGAACAAAACCCTGATCAAATAAGTGAGCAAATAAGAGCTCTCATGAATTTATTGAAAGGAAGAGCACCTGGCGGATTATTAACGGCTTTTCGATCACCACAGGTTATATTTGGAATGACAGCATTAAACAGGATAAAGAATTACTTAGATGGTAATCTTGAAGAAGGAGAAAGAAGAGTTTTAATAATAACTGATGATTTTACTGAAAAGTTTGCTAGCCCGATAAGTAATATACTTGGTAAAATAAATATAGATTCAAGAGTATGGTCTGGAGTGAAGCAAGAGGTACCAATTGATACTATTGATGAAGCAGTAAAAATATGCGAGGATTTTAAACCTAGAGTATTTGTAGCAATTGGTGGAGGGAGTGTACTTGACACTACAAAAGCTTTAATGATTAAATACGAGAAACCTGAAACAAATCTATTCATGGTGTCAGCTTTAGAGCCTCTTGGTTTGAGGAAAAAAATTAAATATTTTGTTGCTATTCCAACAACATCAGGAACTGGATCTGAAGTTACCCTCGCTTCAATGCTAACTGATATATCTCGTGATCCTCCGAAAAAATTTACCGTCTCTCATCCAGAGTTGATTCCTGATTATGCAGTTTTAATTACAGATTTTGTAAAAGATATGCCGCCATTTTTAACCATGGCTACAGGACTTGATGCATTGGCTCACGCAGCAGGATCTTATGTATCAAATATAGGAACTCCATTTGCGGATGCAATGAACATATACGCCATTAAAGAAATAATAAAATATTTACCTCGTGCAGTTAAATATGGAGCCAAAGATATAGAAGCTAGAGCACATATGCAAATAGCAGCGAGTATGGCTGGACTTGGATTTATTCACTCCCGTGTTGGAATAGATCATGCCTTAGGTCATAGTTTAGGTAAAGTACTCAATGTTCATCATGGACTTTGTGTCGGGATGTTTCTACCGTATACGATTGCTTTCCAAATGAAAATTTCAGAAAGATGGAAAGATTTATGTCCAATTTTTGCAATTGATACTAAAAATAAAGATAATGATGAGTTATTTACTGAATTTCTTCATAGTATTAAAGAGTTCATACATTCAATAGATGGTCCAGTATGTGTAAAAGAAATAAAGAATCCAGTCATTACTGAAGAAGACTACTATAAAAATCTCGATCTCTTGGTAAATTACGCTGAAACAGATCCTGTAGCTTTTATGGTTACTCGTTATATCGATAGCGAAGTTATAAAAAGAATATTTGAATATGCTTGGGATGGTAAAACCATTGATTTTTAAATTATTTGGAGTGATTTAGAAAAATGAACGATAAATTATTTGGTTATAATGGTAAAATCCTCTTTGTAGATTTAGGCAGAGAAAGTTTTGAAATAAAAGATTTAGATCCTAAAATTGCTCAAAAATATTTAGGGGGTACAGGATTAAGCGCTAAATTAACGTACGATCTCCTCTCAGAAGAAGACTACAATATATTGAGAGAAAATCCATACGCAGAAATTAATCCTTTAATTTTTGCTACTGGTCCTATAACAGGTACTATTCGCCCAAATTCAGGTCGCTATACCGTGAGCGGGATATCACCTTTAACTGGTATTTGGGGTGAGGGATCTTCGGGTGGTTTGTTTTGTATCGCATTGAGAAATAGTGGATTTGATGCTGTTATTTTCTTAGGAAAGTCAAGTAAATTAAGCTATGTATTTATCCGCGATGGAAAAATAGAGTTTAAGGATGCTTCAAAATATCACGGTAAAGATTGCTACGAGACCCAAAAACTAATTAAAGATGAAATAAATGTTCCAAACATTCGGATAGCTTGTATTGGCCCAGGGGGAGAAAATCTTGTTAAATATAGCGCTATATTGAATGATGAAGGGAGAGTAGTTGGTAGGTGTGGGTTAGGAGCTCTTATGGGTTCAAAGAATTTAAAAGCATTAGTAGTACATGGAATAGAAAAGATTAATCTAGCAGATAACGAGCTAGGGAAAACATTAAGAAAGGAAGCACAACTTGAAAGGGAAGCAAACCCGATGGGAGAAGTCGGAACCTTACTTTTTAATTTATATGGTACTAATATGTATCTCGATCTAGGGATGGTTAATGGTGATACTCCAGGATATTACTTTACAGAAACGGAATTTATTGCCGAGAATTTAACAGGGAAAACTCTGAGAGAAGAATATCCCATGTTCAGTTATGGGTGTGCAGGTTGTATGATAAAGTGTGGTAAATCAACAGTTATTAGCACAGGGGAGGTTCAAATTGAAAGCGATGGACCAGAATATGAATCTGTTGCAGCATTAGGTAGTTTATGTGGTGTTTTTGATTCAAAACCAGTAGTTCTTGCAAACCATCTTTGTAATAAATTTGGTATCGATACTATTTCTTGTGGAGTTTCAATTGCTTTTCTAATTTATTTAGTTGAAAACAATTTAGGTGTCAACAAAATAAAGGAATTTTTGAATGATATTCCTGTGGAAGATATTAAGTGGGGAAATGGAGAACTTGTTTGCAAACTTATTGAAAAAATAGGCCAGAGGGAAGGTATCGGGGATGTTCTTGCAGAAGGCGTGAGAGTTATGGCTTTGAAGTTTGAAGTGGATCCTGAATTAGCGGCACATGTAAAAGGCTTAGAAATCCCTATGCATGACCCTAGAGCATTTGCCGGTCAAGCATTAAGTTATATGACAGGATGTGTTGGGGCAAACCATAACAAATGTGACTGGTATTCAGCGGAATCGGGAACAATTAACAATAGAATTCTCCATATTAAACGAAGTAAAAACAGATTTGATATAACGGGACGAGAAAAAGGAGTCGTAAATCTTCAAGACTTGAGGGCTATTGATGATTCGGCAGTGAATTGCAATTTTGCAACCCCTAAATTCGAACATATTATTGGCTATATAAATGCTGCAACAGGTTTTAATTACGATCGAAAATCACTAATAAAGGTTGGCGAACGAATAAACAATTTGAAACGTTTAATTAGTTGTAAACTAGGAATTTCAAGGAAAGACGATAAATTACCCAATCACAATATGAAAATACTATCATCAGGAAGATTAAAAAATGTAAAACTCGATTTAGAAGATAATTTGAGGAAATATTATAATATTCGGGGATGGGATTGGGAAACTGGAAGACCGTCGAAAGAAAAATTGAAAGATTTAGAGATAATTTCGTAAATCGGAATAAAAAAATATCAATAAATAGCCAACAGCTATTAAAAATCTTTTTAAAAATTCCTTAATTTTACTATTTATATATTTAAAACAAACAAAAGTGTTTAATATAGAGTCAACATCTAAAGGATTAATCTTTAAATTGGAGAGAATGGCTACTGACGATGGTCCTGGAGTGCGTACAACAATTTTTTTTAATAGCTGCCTTTTAAATTGCGTTTGGTGTCACAATCCAGAATCAATTCCAAAAAAGCCTCAACTTTATTGGATAGAACGTAAATGCATTGGATGTAATAGTTGTATAGATGCTTGCCAAGAGGATGTTTTACTTTTTGAAGATGATGGATTACACATTAATAGAGAAAGATGTACTAGTTGTGGAGATTGCGTAGAAGCGTGTCCTAGTACGGCATTAAACATGCATGGAAAATGGTGGGATGTAGAAGAACTTTTTCACGAAATAGAAAAAGAAAAAATATTCTTTAATAAAGCAAAAGGAGGTATAACCGTTTCTGGTGGTGAACCTACTTTACAACCAGATTTTCTCTTGAAAATTTTGAAATTATGCAAGGAAAATGGTATTTCTACGGCTTTAGATACGTGCGGAATTTCAAGTAAAAAAGTGTATCAAGATTTATTACCCTACCTTGATATAGTGTTGTTAGATATCAAAGAGATTGATCCTGAAAAACATAAAGAATACACAGGCGTTTCAAATAAAACAATCTTAGAAAACGCCAAATGGATTTCTAAATATATCAAGGAAAATAAGAAAATTATATGGATAAGGACACCCTTAATTCCAAACTATACTGCCACGGAAGAGAATGTTCAAGGCATTGGAGAATTCATTGTAAATGAATTAAATAATATACCTGATAAATGGGATTTATTAAGTTTTAATAAACTCTGTGATATTAAATATACACAATTAGGTAAGTCATGGTCTTTAAAAGATGAGCCATTAATGACAAAAGAAGAGATGGAAAATTTTATTGAAATTGCTAAAGCTACTGGGGTTAAGAATGTTAAGTGGTCGGGTTTAACTCGTTAGGTTCAGATAACGATAACAAGATACTATTTTTCTTAATTTTTATACAAAAATATCGTAACCAAATATATCTTTACTAGTTTTAAAAATTGAAGCTAAGAAGGGAAAATCAAATTTAAAAAATAAAAAGAATGATATATTAAAATTTATAATTCATTGAAAACTGTTCTTGCGATAATATCATCCTGAAGCTCTTTTGTTAAATCTATGAATCGAGCAGAATAGCCTGTGACTTTAACGGATAAGTCAGGATAATTTTCTGGATGAGCTTGTGCGTCCCTAAGGGTTTCTGAGCTTATTGGATTTATTTGAAGCTCTCGACCTCCTAAATCTAAATACGCCTCTACTATAGATGTTAATTGATCGAGTCCCTCGTCTGTTTGCATTATACTAGGATTGAGTCTAACATTCATTGATGCGCCATTAGTTAGATGAGGTTCAGCTGTTGCATATGCTACTGATCGGAGTGCCATGGTAAGACCATTCGTTTCTGTCCCATTTGCAGGAGAAATACCGTTCGCCACGGGTTCGCCTTTTAATCTTCCATCTGCAGTTGCCCCTAACATTTTACCTTCTATAATCTGAGTTCCAGAAGATACAAGGCAATTATGATATATACCATCACCGCCTCTCGCTTTATATTTTCTTGTAATATCACATAAAGTATTTGCCACCCATAATGCAATTTCGTCAGTGCTTTCATCACCATTACCATATTTAGGAGCTTTATTTCGTAATTTTTCTCGAAGTTCTTCAGCCCCCTTGAAATTATTATTCATATGGTTAACTAATTCTTCCATGGATACTAATTTCTCTTCAAATACTGCCCAGCGAATTGCTGCTAAGGAATTAGTAACTGTTGCAAGCCCTTGCGAGCCCATGGGGTTATTGTTGTATTTAGCTCCATTTCGAGTTGCGTCCATTCCGCTTTCGAGACATCCTTCTATTGAAGAAGAAAGCAACGGGGAAGGTAAATACTCAGCAAACGTTTTATCCTTTATCTCAGCCTTTTTCACACAGAGGTCTATTGAAAATTTAAGTTGGTCTACAAAAGCCTTCTTTACATCTTCAAAAGATTTAAAATCTTTTGCTGGGGGTGTTTTTGCCCCAAGGGTTTTATTTCCTGATAAAATAGTACGGCCCTCATTTAATGCCATATTAAGAATGATTGAAATCTGAACAGCATTACCTGCAGTATAAGAGAAGTCATTCCCTGTACCATGTGGTTCTACACAACCGACGATTGAATAATCTCGGGCATCTTCTAATGAATATCCTGTATTATGAAGTTGTGGTACTAAAACCTCATCATTATGAATTCCCATTCCGGCCGTATATTTATAAGCTTCAAGAGTTCTTTTCAAAAAATCACGGGGTGACTTGGGGGAGATTCGGATCGATAAGGTATTCAATAAACTTTTTACATTTGCAATAGCTTCGAGAAACATATAAGATACGTCATTAGTGGCATCATTTCCATCCTTATCTAGTCCTCCAATAGTTATATTGTTCTGTCCAGCTATAACAACAGAAGAAAGTTTAACTAAATATTCCTCAATTGCTTCTATAGCTTCCTCATAAGTAATTCGACCTTCTGCTAAATCGGTTGTGTAATATGGGTAAAGATATTGGTCCACCCGTCCTTGAGAAAATATGTTTCCTTCACCATAACTCATTTCCATAACGACGTTCGTCATCCATACTGACTGAAGTGCTTCCATAAATGTTCTAGGTGGAAGTGCTGGTACTCGTCTTGCATGTTCGGCAATTTCAAGAAGTTCAGCTTTTCTTGTTTCTGATGCAGTTTCCGCCATTTCCATTGCGAGATCAGCATATCGATTGGAATAATCACAGACGGCGTTTGCGGCTACTACGACTGATTCATAAAAATCCTTGCGTTGGTCATATTTTTCATCTGTTTCCTTAAGATTTGCAAGACCTTCTTCCGCCATCTTTTCGATTCCTCTAAATCCCATTTTAAGTACTCGTCTATAACCTGGTATGACATGTCCTTGACCCATAGCACCTGCAAACATATCAGTGCCGCTCCCAAAACTAACGAGTGGCATTGCACCTATAGCTCCCTTCGGTTCCTCATATAAACCTGCCTCTTTATAAGCTTCTACCTTTCGATCTGCGACTGTTCTTCCTTTCCAGTAGGGCAGAATTTCGTTCCTCAACTCATCAAGTTCTTCTTCTGTTAAGGGAACATACCGGTTAATAAAAGAAATTTTTGAAATAATCATTTCTTTTAATTTTTGATTTATTGACTCGTCAACAACAAACCCTAAAAGTTTAACACGCATTCCACGTTCAATTTCAATTGGATCAGCTCTTACTTTACTAGATTTTACGCCTACGAGAAGCTCATGCTCATCAATTCTTATTGGAAGACATCGTAAAAATTCCTCTAATGCTTTCACATTTTTCATACATGGAGGAGCATCTTCCATTTGTTTATATATTCTTGTATAACACCGAGCTCGCTCAAGATCAAGTTCTCTAGGCATTGAGAGCATTATATCTCTAATCATTCGAACTCTCTCTGAAGGTATCCCTTGAAGAGGAGTCATTTTCAAATCTTGGACTACCATAATTCAACAATTGTATTGGTTATTAATAAATTTACGGAGTAAATTTATTTAAAACTATCTATTATTAAATATTTAAATTTTTCTACAGACAATTAATTTTCACCAAAATGAGTTACAAATATATTCAACATTAACACCCTTAGCTTAAGACTTAATACAATACTGACTTCAAAATTACTTTAAGTTTTATACTAAATTAACAAGAAATATATTTTTATTTACTCGTTCAATAAATTCTCTTTAAAAGATTTTTTTTTAACTACATAGATGTTGGTGGATTATTACACCAAATAAAGTGGTCTTCTTCGATTTTAATCTTTTGAGGAAGATTTAATTCACAATCTTTTGTACGAGCGTCAGATACACATCGTGGATTATAACTACAACCAGGTGGTGGTGCTATAGGACTTGGGACTTCACCTTTGATAACAAAGCTGATCTCTTGGTTGTAAGGATCGATTTCAGAGCGCGAGGCGAGGAGAGCTTGAGTATAGGGATGAGTTGGATTTGAAAAAATTTGATCATTACTTCCAACCTCTACAAATTTACCAAGATACATGACAGCTATGCGATCAGCAACATGGGAAACAACAGCTAAATTGTGGGTAATAAACAAAAAGCCATAGCCATATTCTCCTTGTAAATCTTTTAGAAGGTTAAGAATTTGTGCTTGTACTGATACATCAAGAGCTGAAGTAGGTTCATCTAAAATTATCAACTCGGGATTGCAAGCTAATGCTCTAGCTATAACAATTCTTTGTTTTTGTCCACCTGAAAATTCGTGAGGATAACGATCCATATGTTCTCGTTTTAACGACACTTGGTTTAACAATTTTAAAACCCTTTTTCTAATTTCTAATTCATTAGTTATACCAAGTAAATTTTTGAGAGGATCAGCTATAATGTCAACTACTTTTTTACGGGGATTCAAAGAGGCGTCTGGGTCTTGGAAAATCATTTGAATCTTTTGTCTTAAAGGAGATGAATATTTGCGAGGAATTGCCGTATCTTGGAATAATACTTCTCCTTCTGTTTTTGCGACTAAACCTAGTATTGCTTTTGCAATAGTTGTTTTTCCACACCCACTTTCTCCCACTAACCCAACTGTTTCACCAAACTTTACATCAAATGAAACTCCATCAACTGCTTTAACTGCTCCTATTTTTCTTTTTAAAATTCCTCCTAAAAGTGGATAATGTACCTTAAGATTTCTAACCTCAAGAAGATTCATAGTTCTTTCAAGATTACTAATTTGACTAAATTTTTCAATCCTAACTACTTTATATGTAATATATTTAACAGCAAAACTAACAATCGCAGCTACTAAACTGTATATAATTAAATATATCCAAAAATTTCCTAAGAGAATATCGGGTAGTGGAATAAAGATAAAAAGAATACTAGTAAATGATGATATTATGTATAGGGGGAATCTTAATCTAACTAATTGGGATCGAGGATCCCAATTAATAATAAAAATTGAAATAATGAAAGCTAAACCAAAATATAATAAAAAGGTTAAGACTAATGCTACTACTAAAATGATATAAGGATCATCCAATTGAAAAATCATAATTTTTCCCCTACTACATGTTTATATTCGATAATTTTTATTAAAAAAGTCAAGATCACGACCTAATCTCATTTTTATTTATTTATATATTTGCTCCTTCTACTTTCTTTATAGTAATTTCTGCTAAATGTTTATATTCTGGATTATAGAGATGGCATGCCACATAATAATCCTTATCAACCTCATTTTGTTTTGGAACTATTGATTCACAGGGATCGAAACAATATTTACATCTGGGATGAAATCTACATCCTGATGGCGGATAAATTAAATTTGGAACCATTCCCGTTATAACTTCAAGCTTAACTTGCTTTTTTCCAACAACAGGAACAGAAGCTATAAGTCCTTGGGTATATGGATGATAAGGATTAGTTAATAATCTCTTTATATTTCCATATTCAACAATTGATCCGCTGTACATTACAGCAACACGATTACACATTTTAGAGATAAGACCTAAATCGTGAGTAATATATAATATACTAGTGTTGTATTTCTTACGAAGTTCTTTCATCAGTTTAAGAATTTGATTTTGTATTGTAACATCTAACGCAGTAGTCGGTTCATCAGCAATCAGTAATTTAGGTCGACATGCCAATGCCATCGCAATCTGAACTCTTTGCCGCATACCACCACTTAATTCATGAGGATATCTATCAAAAATTACTTCAGGAAATGGTATATTTAAGTCTTTTAAAAGGGCTATACTCCATTCCTGAGCAATGCTATATAAACTCTTATTAGGAAATTTCGAAGTTTCGACAAGCAGTTCGTTTTCCATATGTAGTAAAAATACTTCCGATATTTGTTTACCTATTTTAAAAACAGGATTAAGCGAATTAAGAGGATCTTGAAAAATCATAGTAATATTTTTTCCACGATATTTTAACATTTCTAATTCAGATTTTAGAGACAGATCTTCTCCACTGAAAACAATATTTCCTTTTTCTCTTTTTCCTGGAGGGCGAATTAGTTGAACAATGGATAAAGCGGTAACAGATTTTCCACAACCGGTTTCGCCTACAAGACCAAGAACTTCACCTTCATATATTTTAAAAGAAACGTCTTCTACTGCCCGAACTACACCCTCTTCCGTATAAAAATATGTAGTGAGGCCTTTCACATGAAGGATAATGTGGTTGCCATTTAATTTAGAGCTTTCTAAGGATTGCTCTTCGACCAATTCTAACGCTCTTTGGAGTTTTAAATTGCTTTTTTCCTGAGTGCTTGGCATAAATTTCTTTTTCAACGATATATAAAATATGAAAGCATAAAGAGCACTAACAATGATAATTAACATGCGAATGTCCTGTTTATATATTATTACTCCAAATAATCTATTCATATATAATTCAAAGATTACTAATTGTATTGACCAAATTCCAAATGAGATCAGTCCACCAGAAAACATGGAATATTTTAAAGGTCTTTCAGGAATTCTTTTCTCAATCGAACGAATTCTATTAATTAGCATTGTCACGAGCATATCAAAAACAACAGTAAAACCCGCCCATATAAATCCAAGGTAAAATATATCAACAAATACCGGTTGTTGCCCTTGAAGTCTTTCAAGTCCTAGGAGAGGAATTGAAATAAATATTATGGCAATTATCCAAGTTATTCCAATAAATATTCTAAATATTTTGATAAACGGTTTCTTAAAATGCACCTCCCTTGAAGCTCTAATTCTTTTATCTTTTAGTATTAGTTTTTTAGAGAAAAAATAAAAGACAGTAGTTATAATTGCGAATGAGACCGCATTATTATTGAAAGCCAAAAATATGGAATTGAAAAGCCATAAGGTTTCAAAGGTAAATTTAATGTCAATAATAATAGGAAATACTATAACAAAACAAATTAATGCTGACCTTCTTTTAAATACCTTCTTTGAGAGTTGTTTGTCTTCAGGAATTTGATTATTAATAAAATTTGTAATTAAATATAAAACAAAGACAATAATAATTGACTCAATTAATGCTTTTCCGTAGTTTAATCCAAACACAGTTTGATATATTGTATTTAAAACTTTTTATCCCTCTTTTTTATAATTTTAATCGTGGATCTAATGCATCTCGAAATCCATCTCCAAGAAGTATATATCCTATGGCAGCAATTCCAATAAACAATCCTGGCCAAACAGCAGCACCGAGATTACTATATTTACCTCGAGCCCATAAAATATCAATACCCCAGCTTGCTACAGTATTGTCTGAAAATCCTATAAATGCAAGACCTGCTAAACCTATTATTGCTACTGCGGCACCTCCAAAAAAAGATATTAGCATAGGAGATACCGCATTTGGCAATATGTGCTTAAACATTACAATAAACCGTGACGCACCACCTACTTTTGCTGCTTGAACGTATTCAAGTTGCTTTATTTGAAAAACAAGTGATCGCATGAACCTAATATTATACGGTATAAAAAGAAGTCCGTAAACAATAAGTGTGGTAAATAAATCGCTACCAACCATAGGAGTAATAATGATAATGAGTATCAGTGTTGGAAAAGCATAGAATAAGTCTACAAAGCGCATTATGAGATAGTCAATAACTCCACCGATATAAGCAGAAAAGATACCTATAGCAAGACCTAATCCAAGGGATATTGCTACGGGGATTAACGACGAAAAAACTGTAGTTCTAGCGCCCCAAATAATTCTAGCTAAAACATCATATCCATGATATGTTGTCCCTAACGGATGTTCCGGTGATGGGAGAGCATAAGGATCTGGATTAAGCGGAACATGTGGTATTACTAAGTCTTGTAATGGATAGGGAGTAATCCAAGGTGCAAATACGGCTAGCGCAAAAATAAATAAAATCATTATTAGCCCTATTAATGTAAGATGTTTAATAAGGTGTCGAAACAATCTCCTTTTAGATTTTATTTTTTCAATCTGATATTCTTGCGCAGAAAATTCGGGATCCCGCCAACCAGGAATTAAATAAAACTTTAAAAAACGAAAAAATTTCTTTTTTCTTAACGATTTCGATGCTACATGCTCCTTTAGTTGTTCTCCTTTTAATGCCAATTCTGATATCTTAAACGACCTCTCAATTTTTATTTGTTATGTATATGTTATTCGCGGGTCAATTATCGTATATAAAACATCTGCGATTAAAGTCCCCGAAAGGATTATTATAGTCGCAAATACTAAGAGCCCAAGGGTAACTAGGTAATCTCCTGTTATTATAGAAATGACCATGTAATAACCATATCCTTTATAATTAAAAACTACTTCGATAAAAAAAGAGCCTAATAACGCTGTTGCCGTACCCGCTACGATAAGATTACTGACAGGCAGTAATGCATTACGAATAGCGTGTTTATTTATTACGTCTTGTTCTACCACACCTTTAGCTCGTGCAGTTCTAATATAATCTTGATTTAAAACGTCCAACATGCTTGATCGCGTTTGTCTTGTCATACTCGCCAATGAGACGAAAGTTATACATATAGCTGGAAGTATCAAATGTGCAATTGTATCCCACAAATAAACTTGGTTGTTAGCTATTATGCTATCAATGATCCGAAATCCTGTTATAGATGGCGGAGGATTTTTTAATCCAGGTGTATTTCCGAAAAAAGCGGGTATATCAAAGCTTCCATATGTAAAATTACTTATATAATACCCAAAAAAGCGTTGGAGTAAGTCAGCAATCCAAAAGATAGGGAATCCTGCTCCTATTATTGCAACAGCTCTAACACCTACATCTTTTATATTATCCTTATGGGTAGCAGAAGCTACTCCAAGTTTAACTGCGATAATAGGACTTAGTATTATTGGGATTATCATTAATTCTATAGTTCTTGGAAATATTTCCGAAATTAAATCTATTACTGGTTTATCCTGTGCAATTAAATAAGAAGAACCCCAATTTCCGGTAAAGAAATTCTTAAAATATGTAGCAAGCTGCACGAACCAAGGGTCATAATATCCAATTCTCCTTAATTCTGCTTCAATAACATCAGGATCGAGTGTACCACCCAATCTACCGGCAACCGGGTTAACTAAATTTTGTTGAACCATTAAATACGATAAGAACCAAGAGATTGCTAGAACAAGAAACAACATCGGAATCATCATTAATATCCGTTTGATGATATATTTTATCATATTTTTTGGTTGTTTAGCCATCTTTTACTCCCTTTTTTCAAATAAGAATTTGCTTTAAGTATTTTACTATATATTTCTTTTTGATTTAATAAATTGTTTAACTTTCATACCGCTGATAGCACCAGAGAGCGTAGTCGCAAATAGTATAATAATATGTAAATAACCCTTCCAATTTCCAAATTGTAAAATAAATGGCTCCAGACTAAACCCAAACATGATTGCATAAAAAATAAAAGCTTCAACAATTATTAAAGGCACAAGCCAGATTGACGCTTTTATTCCGTAGTGCGGAATATCCTCCTTATATGTTAATAAAAAACAAGTAATAAATAATAATATTAAAGGCAAAAAGAATGTATCTACATACGCTTCAAATGTCCAAAATAACACCGTTCTTTCCATTTCAGTAAAGCTTATCCAAGTTTGTGTCGTAAGAGAGATCCACTGATTAACCATAACGATATTAGCAACAATACCATAATATCCTAGTAATACAATTGTATAAGCTAAAAAAAACCCACCTTGACGGCCAAAATCGATTTTTATATTACCTTTCTTCTCGTTATTGTTAGTTCTAAATCGAGGTTCCTCGTCTTGCAACATTATCATAAATCGAGATTTTTTAAATTTGATTCAAAAAAATATATAATTCCACAAGCTTTAAATAAATTTACATCGTAAATTAACTTATAACAAAAATTTAACAAAAAATTCGAATACTAAATTAACAAAAACAATAAGGAGTATAGTAAAAATGAGAAAATGGTCAAAAAAATTAATTTTTTTTCTATTTATTATTTCTATGGTATTTCCAATTCTACCTTTCGATGTTAAAGCTCAAGGAACGATACCTAATTTTACTGTAGGAGCTGTCGGACCGGCCCCCATAGGTAATTGGGATGGTCCTTGTTTTGGAGCAAGTACTGGCGATTATTTCAGGTATAACGCTCTTGAAGGATTGTTTGAGTTGCCTTATTCTGCGGAAACTGGAGAGTACGATAATTCAGTACCATTACTTGCAGCCAATTGGACAATGCATGAACGACCAGATGAAATGAACGCTGCAGGTTTTATGAACTATGATGGAGTTGATTATATGGATATTACTCTCAGAGATAATGTTAAGTTTCACGATGGCTCAGATTGGAACGCGACAGTGGCAAAGTGGAATATTGATCGGCACATGTACACCTTGGGAAGTATAAATTTTTGTCTTGGTGCTTCACCTGATTCAGCTGTGACTAATAACAGAGGGCTTTATTGGATGAGTTTAAGTGATTGGGATGATTACGCGACTGCGTCTTGGAACGTAACAAAATTACGGGGACCCCTAGGCCCTTTCATTCCTGGTTACGGAATAATTGGATATCTTAGTGAATATCCTGGATTCGGAACTAGTTTTGCATATGATATACCATTTGGTTATAATCGTTTTCCTCGGTTTACAAACATAACCATACTGGATAACAAGCAATCAGGAGGAACGGTTAGAGTATTCTTTAATGATTGGAGTACTGGCCCACAGTATTTATCAAATGCGTTTATGAGAATGATCTCCATGGCATCTTATGAAGACTATTTTGATGTTCCTATCTTTGGATATGGAGATCACCCAAGCTTTCCACAAAATAACGCAACATCTCCTTTCCCTGGACATTTAATCGGTACGGGGCCCTATATGTTTGATAATTTTTCTATAGATACAGGTACAATGACAAGATTTGATAATTGGTGGAACTCTTCAGCTCAACAGGCTAAAGGGTGGCATAAAGTTTCAAGTGTGGCAGTAGTCACTTTTAGTCATGACGAATCAGGATATAACGCAAGGACCACCGCGCTGGTGACAGGCGATATTGACTTTGCCTATGATCATTCCTGGGAACCGCTTGGTTATAGTGATATAGCTACCGCTCCTAACATAGAATATGTAGATATGGGTCAGGAAAATTACGGGGAAGTTATCGTTTTAAATTGTGCTGATGAGACCTATTTGCGGTATTGGTATGATGTAGGTTTCAATTTAACTCAATGGGGAATTTTAACCTCCACTAATTTTAAGGAAGCAAATGGAACTCTAAAGCCTGTACATGGAGTTGATCGCGCCTTTAGAAAAGCGCTTTCTTACGCTTATGACTATGATACATATTTGGCATTATTTGGAGGCCGGTTAGTGCGTTCTGGGGGATTAGTGGCAACTACTCACGAATATTATGACCCATCTGTAACTTTACCTTCTAGAGATCTCACTATAGCGCGACAAACCCTTCTAGATCATCCAGTCTGGGGTTCAATTTGTGCTTCTCGTGGTTTGACTAGTACAACAGACGATTGGAACACTGTAGCAGGGAGTAATCCCCTCTACACATTTGAGCATCATTACGATGGCGCCCATCTTGAATCTTATTCTATGTTAATATCCGCTCTTGCTGATATTGGGTGTTCCATAGATGCTACCGAAGATTTAATCGGTACCTATCCTGCAATATTAGCAGGTCAACTGCCTTTATTATCCAACGATGGATTTGCAATTAAACCTTTTCACGACCGGATTAATGATCTTGGATACATTCAAGCGTATTATCAAAGCACGGGCATTATTGAGCGAACTCCGGCGGGTGCTACCTTTCCATATATACCTTATACTAGATACATAGCAGATTACAATTCATATCCTTACGCATTTCCCTATAAAGGGGGTGCCAATATGGGTTTTAATTACAATGCTACTTGTGATGGTTTGATTGCCAAACTTTGGTTCCAAAACTCCACTGGAAGGGAACAGTACTATAGTGAATTGGCAGATTGGGCTCAAAATGAACAATATCCAATGCTCTATTTAGGAAACGATTTAATAGGACGCGCAGTGGATAAAGATTGGGACACTGGTTGGGATTGGAATTACATATTGCATTTTGATTTAGTGAAATATAGTCCTACTGCTCCAGAAGCAATTCCAGTCGAGCTGATTATTTTAATTTTGGTTATTAGCGGAGTAGCAGTGATAGGGGTAGCAACCATACTGATAATTAGACGCAAAAGGAAAAACTATAGAAATACTAAAAAATAAACTAATTAAAATATAACTTTTTTATTTTTTTTTTATCTAATATTCTCGATTATTCAGAAGTAAATTTAATTTTTAAAGAAGAAATAAATATTACAATCTCAAAAAATATCCAAAGTTTAAAGGAAGATAAGCATTATCTATTTTTTAATTTATTTTAACCTAAATTTAATTGAAAAAGAAAATTTTAATGTAATCTCAAACCATTCCTACGAATTTATCAGTTTTTAATACGCCGCCATTTAGCAAACTTGGGCAATTCCTTTACCCATATCCCCAAATCCAAGCATAACGATATTCTTTACTTTGTCATAATACTGCTTTCAACCTAAATTGACTATTTACCATGATTAGACAATTATTTAAGTACAAATTAATAAAATTTTAAATTTTATACATTTTTAAATTCTTGAGTTACTAAGTTATCATTACTTATCAATTTTTCACCCCTAAAACCACGAAAAAGTTAACCTACGGGGGATCAAATTCTGGGTTAGGCACTACAAAAATTTGGAAAAAAAACCACGCGTCCTGCGTTAACTCCACTATAAATAGCGGTCTAACTTGAGTATTTCGTATAATTCTTTAGCTTCTTGGCTCATCTCATCGATATTTTCAAGCGGCTCGCTTTTGCCTGAAATCTTAATCCGAGTCATCCTGATTTCTTTAAGGTGCTTGATTGCTTTATTAATACTTATAGGCACGCCAAGTTGGACGATTTCACGCACCAATAACGACAATAAGACCAACCCTAGATAACAAACGAACACGTGACCACGGATGCTTGAATCTACACGATGGTACATGGGTCGAATGCTCAAGAATTCAGAGTTCTTCAACCATTTAAAGGCACGCTCAACGAGATATTGCTGACGATATGCCCAAACTACCTCATCTGCGCTAAGGGTTTCCCGACTTGTCATCAAAAACGATTTACCGAGTGTTAAGGCTGCCTTCTTGAATGCCTCAGGGTTCGTTGATATTTTAAGCTCAAACCGACCGCCTCGTGCTACTTGCAACTTAGCAGGGCCTTCAACCGCGGCGACAATCACCTTCGCAAACGGGTCTCCCCCAATCATCGCTTTAATCTTTTTCTCAACTTCTGTCCGAATCCGCCACTTGTCTCCCTGTCCTTTCCGCTTTTCCCCAGGTGCATATACAAGGCGAGTCTTAAAATACCCCTCGATCTCGGCGATTTTTTTCCGTATCTTCGCTTTGAAATTCTCAAGGTTCCATTTTTTCTCGTTAGGGTTGTAAACCGCTACGAATCGCCTGATCTTGCCGTACTTGTTTAGGTGGAAATCTTTAACGCCTACTTCGTTCCCATTCGGTAACACATGTAGCTCGAACTCCTCTGGAGGGATGGTCAATAAGTTTTTATGGGTGGATGGACGGTCTGAGCAAATATAATCGCATTTCCAGTTGTCTATAAGGGCAAATCCCTCCGGTGAAAGGTTACCCTTATCAAAAATCAGCGTCACATTGGCGAGTGACACATTTTGCTCTTTTAAACGCCGTTTCAACCGTGGTAATGCCATCTCCTTGAAGTGGGAAGCATCTTGCATGTTACCGGGATATACCAAGTGAAATAATGGTATCCCCCCATCCAACGCACAGAACAGCGACATGTTAACGATATTGAGCGTGAAACGCCCTTCTTTCGAGTAACCATGATTAGGGAGTGTCTGATTGGGTTTATGGGGTTTAATATATGTAAAAAAATTCGTGGGATCGAACGAGAGCTCGTTTAATTGGACTCCAAATGTGTCTCTGATGGCACGTACAAGTTTATTCTCGATGACTTCTATAACCTCGTCGGAAAGATAACGAAAATGCGTCCAATAGGCTCGAGAATCCAAATCAACCTTGATATTTGAGTGAATCTTCCGTAAAATAGTGGAATCGATCCAATCCTTCAATTGACTCTTGGATGCTGGCTGAACACACCTGTTGAGTGCTGCAAAGAGAAGATGCCCCCCCACGCTAAATCCTTGCTCCCGTTTGTTCGTGGCTTGATTAATGATATCCACCAGTTCCAGCTTTTCAGCAACATGCAGTAAGGCAGCGATAAGGCCAAATTCGATCGTCTCAGTCTTAATGTCGCATTTGACAATCTTTGCGTGGGTTTTGAACTTTTCTTCGGGACCTAAATATACCTGCCAGGCAGTCTTGACCTTACCTTTGACCCTGTGGTTATGTCGAAGGTAGAGATAGACTTTTCCATCGATCACTTTTTTTACAAGAAATGCCATATTATAGAATAGGCACTACTGATTTATAAACTCTGCTGTAACTATTGAATTTACAAGCATTCAGTTATAAGATATTCTAGGCACTACACGGAGGATTATTTAAAATACCCGACATATTCTTGTTTCGGAAGAAAATGATGTGAATTAATATTAAAATTAAAGAATTAACAGGAAAAAGATAGAAAAAATTATGTCGATGTAATAAATTCAAGAGATAACGCGAAAAATTGATAAATAATGATAACTTAGTAACTCAAGAAATTATTTACTTAATAAAACTCAAAATTTTAGGAGTGATTAGTGTGAAAGATGTATGGTTAATTGATTATGCTCGAACGGCTTTTTCC
>NJBI01000035.1 GCA_005222975.1 Promethearchaeota archaeon Loki_b31 | reverse complement strand
TTTCCATGGAACCAAATGAAACTCGACTTATTTCGTTAAAAAATTTAGAATTAATATACTCATCTGAACCAGTTTATTTAAAAGTTAAAAAAGAAGATTTTGTGGTGAAATCTTTGTATGACTTATTAGAAAATTCATAAGTTTTTTACTTTCTAATTAAATATGTTACTTAATTTAATTAGACATTCAAGAATGAAGAATTTGACAAAAAAGGAAAAGATTGTAATAATTGGAGCTGGCTCTTTACAATTTGGATTGGGTTCAGTTGGGAGTATAATTAATAGCGATGTTTTACAAGGTTCTACAATAAGTTTGCATGACATCAATGAGACTAACTTAGATTTAGTAACCCAGTCGTGTAAAGATGCAATCGAGCAGAAACATTTGGATTTTGAACTAGAGTTCACAATTGATAGGAAAAAAGCTTTGAAAAATGCTACTTTTATAATAAATTCTATAGAAGTCGGTCCAAGATTTAAATGGTTTGATTTAGATTACGAAACTCCTCGTAAGTATGGCAATAAACAAGTTATGGGCGAAAATGGAGGTCCGGGAGGATTATTTCATTCATTACGAGTGATTCCTCCGATCCTCGAAATTTGTGATGACATCAATAAAATCTGCCCTGATGCCTTTGTTATTAATTATTCAAATCCTATGAGTAGAATCTGTTTAGCTATCAAGCGAAAATTTCCTTCGATAAATTTTGTGGGTTTATGTCACGAATTTCCTGGATTTGTACGTCATTATTCCAAGATACTTAACACTCCACTTTCTAATCTTGAGATGAGAGCTGGAGGATTAAATCATTTTGGTGTTCTCCTATCAATACGGTATATTGATAAGAATAAAGATGCGTATCCTGATCTTAGAAAAAGGGCTCCGGAATATCTGAGTAACGTTATTGGATTCCCCTACGATGTTGATTTGATTAAATACATCCTTGAAAAGTTTGGGTACATTCCGTATACGCAAGATTCCCATTATGGAGAGTATATATCGTGGGGTTGGGAAAAAGCAAACATCGAGGGAGTAAGAGCGTTTTATAACGGTTATAAAGGTCTCACATTGTTAATTGGAAGAAGAATCCAAAAGTCAATAAAAAGAGGAAAAGGTGCGCGTCTTGTAAAACCCGATTATGAAAGAGCGATTCCTATTATTGAAGGTATAAAAACTGATTCTAATCATGAAGAGGCTTCAGTAAATTTACCGAACGAGGATGTAATTACTAATATACCTCGCGATTTAGTTGTGGAATGCCCTGCAATTGTTACTAAGAGCGGATTAAAGGCAATTAAGCTTGGAGATTATCCAAAAGGGTTAGCAGCATTACTACGCAATCAAGCTTCAGTTCAAGACTTAGTAGTAGAAGCAATTCTTAAAAAATCAAAGGATATTGCATTTCAAGCTTTACTGTTGGACCCAACCATAGGAAACGCATCAAAAGCCGAAGAAATGTTTGAAGAAATGCTAAAAATTAACCAAGGATTTATCAATTTAGAATGAAAGATTGTATCTAAATCCTCCTTATTAATTTTTCATCTTCCAGATGATTAACCAAATCTAGTATCTTGCTTGGAGTTATAATAGTCTCATATTCTAATGACATAAAGCTAGCAGTTCTTAAAAGATTATAGCCCTTACATATTAAATTGATCAACTCGTTAATTGGACCTAAGAATTCATACTTCAATTCCTCTATTAAATCTTTAAATAGTGGCATTTTGTATAATTTAAATAAGTGACCAACAAGAAAAGGTCCATCGAAGTTTGGTTCATAAGTATTATTAAATTTTTCCGAATTTATTCCTTCTTCTTCTTTAAAAGCTATTTGTTCTTTCCATCTTAATTTCTGAAACCTAAATATTTGTTTGATTTCAGCTTCTGTTGATTCTATAAGTGAAAGAGCATTTGGGGATGAATCAATGCGTTTCATCCATTCTAAAGACTTTAATTCATATTGAAAGCATGATTCTAAAATATCATTTCCCAATAAGAAAAATTCGGTTATAATTTCTTTTGTTAATCGATTTTCTGGAGTGGCTATAGATAAATATAATTTCTCCATTAGATTGATTGCTTTTCCAATTCTAGTAAATATCCCTTGATGTAATATTGGCCAAACTGTTTTAGTAATGTCTTTATCGAAGATTGAAAATATATAGGATATGCTCATAGCCATTGAGATAACTCTTTTTAATTCGGTTGAATCACAATACTCCACTGTATCCATTGAAGAATGATAATGAAGATCTTCATGGCCAAACATAAGTGAAGGAATTGAGAAATAGAAATCTGTAAATAGAATGTGATCACTACCTCCATCAAAATTTCTAAGCCTGTAGGACATTGGAATTTTAGTTCCATTGATTGCAATTCCCTTAGGGTGATCAGCAATTCTTTTTACAAAATATGAAGTTATATCGTTAAGAATTGAAGGAATGGATCGTGGAGTTAAATTAACTTCCAAAGGGTATCCGATCTTAAGTGGATGTTCTCCTATCATATCTAAATTTATACAAACTAATACTTTTCTGATTTCTTCTTCGTGAAACTTCATCCAGGGAACAGTTCCATTAAATTCTGGCACCCATACAAATCTAATTGTTCGTTTTGGTATTTCTAAAATATTTTTAT
Organism: Promethearchaeota archaeon Loki_b31; assembly: GCA_005222975.1. Lineage (GTDB taxonomy): Archaea > Asgardarchaeota > Lokiarchaeia > Sigyniarchaeales > SOKP01 > SOKP01. The sequence goes on along the minus strand of NJBI01000035.1, from coordinate 33,230 downwards.
TCATCAAATATTTAAAAGCCCTTGCTAGCTCTAATAAACCTGCGGCTCCACTAGCATTATCATTGGCACTGGGGAGGGGATGGCATAAATGTGCAATAATAATGATTTCTTGGTCAGGAAATTCTTTTCCTTGAACGGAAGTGCTTAATACTTCTAAATTACCTTCTATAAACTCAGCCTTAATTTTAGCATGGACTTTAACAGATCCTTTTTCTAACAAATCTTTCAAATGCATTGCCTGGTTATACGAAATACTAAAGCCGAATTTAGCATTACTCATTCTTTTCTCTGTAGTAAAAAAGCTATTATAAATGCGGCGGTCAAAGTTATATCTGGTCCTTTTCAAATCAGGATAAAAAATTACCCCTAACGCCCCAGAATTCTCGATATATGGATGATACATATAGGTTGAAGATGATATCAATATAATTTTACCTTCAATATTGTGCTTTTCATAATCTTCCTGTTTATCACCTATTCCTATATCTATGATTTCTGCGATAACATCGCATGACTTTGAATGTGTGATTATAGAAGTTTGTATATCATTAAAATCACAGAGTTTTACACTTTCAGGCTCAGTAATCCATAGTTCACCTGATTCAATTTCCCATTGGTAAGGTGCCTCATACCCCCAAATTACTGTATTTCCATCAGCTGGAGACTTAAAATGCTCAATATCATTAAACCCGATGTTCTCTAATTCTCTTTTAATTTCTTCAAGGCTCTCATGATATCCATTAGAGGCTTGTATTCTGCTAAATTGAGAAAGCTTTGCAACCCAATCCCATGCTCTCTGCCCGTTTACTTCTGTAAGAACATCATCTAAGAATTTTTCAATATCCATGATTATCAAATAAGAAATGATACTAAATAAATAATAATTGTAATTCAGAAATTATATCTTTAAGTTCATTCTCCAAGGTTGCTTGAGCCGATCTGGGACTTCCTCCCCCTTTTCCACCATATTTTTTGATAAGATCTTGAATAATATCGTTTGCTTTGATATTTTCGTTATTGGAAAGGATTTGTATATTATTTTCGCCTTTTTCTATTATTAGAAGATAATTTGGAGAAAAATCCTTAAATTTTTTTGATAAGAGTTTAAAATTAATATCAAAATTTAAAATCCCAATCTTAACGCCGTTGAGAATTGTAGTGGGGGAATTTGAAATCAATTCTAATATTTTTAAAGATAAACCTTCATTTTCATCTCTAAGTTTATAGATTTGATTTTTAAAAGTAAGAGGGAATGCATTAATGGGAATATTTAGTGAACTTGCTAAATCTATAATTTCGATATTATTTTTTGTCAGCATCTTAATAGCCCTTTTTCCAAGATGATACTTGAATTCGCTTCCTTTTTTAATTTCGAAAAAATATATAGATCCAATTTCAACAGAATTTCTGACATGAGTCCCTCCACAGCAATTAATGTCATAGTCCTCTATTTCTATTACTCTTAACATTTTTTCTTCCGGGATTTTTCCTCTAATAATATTATTTAAGTCTTCAGAGCCATCATGAGAAATTAATTTACTTTTAAATGGTAGATTTTCAATAGTACAAAATCTACTAAATTGTTGAAAAACATTTTCAAGTTCATCTTTATTTACACTCTTAGAAATATATAGAACAACTTCTTCAAAAGATATATTTGCTCGCATTGTATCGATATTGTATTCATTTTTGAAAATAGCTGATAAAATATGTTGGGAAGAATGCGCTCGCATTATCCCAAACCTATAATCCCAATCGATTTTTCCCTCAATTTTGTCTCCTAGTTTTAACTGATCGTGATAACTATTAGATATATGATGGATTATAAAATCATCTTTCTTCGACACAAAATCCACTTTGAATTCGGTACCCTCCTTTATGAGAATCCCCCTATCGCTAATTTGGTTCCCACTTTCAGGGTAAAATAAAGTTCTATTAAGGATTATTCCCTCCTTATTAATATCAACTATCTCGGCATCAAAATTAATATCATAGGGATTGTCCCAGTATAATTTTTCAGTCAGTTTTTTTCACTTCGTGAAACGTTTCTTTTACGATCGATTCGATATATCTCTATATTATCTAAATGCATATTGACATATTATTTAACAAGAATTTCAATGAATTATTGCAATCTTAAAATAAAAATTTGAATTATTACCATCTTTTTTTTCATATTATAATTTGCGGGATATTAGTCGTTCATCATTAATTTTACCTTTTAAAAGCGGGTCATTAGTTTCTTTCATCCAATCTAGTAGTTTTTGCCTTAATTCGAATAGGATTTTTTCATAGGCGGGGTTATTAACAAGATTTTTAGCTTCGTTAGGATCTTTCTCCAAGTCGTAAAGTTCTTCTTCAACTCTCTCATGCTTTATTTTTTCTTTTAAGACTTGTCCAGAAAGACCTCTCTCTATGTCTAAAGGCATTTGATATAAATATTCAGACTTCTCAAAATTATGAATATATTTATATTTTTTAGTTCTAACGCTCCGGATGGGGTCGTATATCTCGTGAAAGGATTTTTCCGTAAAGATTTCCTTTCTGAATGGTATAGTCTTATCTTTCAATATAGGAAGAAAACTTTTCCCTTCAATAATATCTGGAATTATAGCTCCGATGCTATCTAATAATGTAGGTAAGAGATCGATGTTACTAATCATTTGATCAAAAATCTTTCCATCGTTAAATAAGGGAGAATCAGGCCAATTCATCACTAGAAGTGTCTTTACTCCCGGGTCATATAAAGTACATTTTGCTCTTGGAAAAGGGCTTCCATGATCCGTTGTATAAATAAAAAGAGTTTTATTCCTCAAACCTGTCTCTTCTAGCACTTCGATTATCTTTCCAATAACTCTATCAACGGGTTTAATAATTCCATAGAATAAGCTAAGGTCCTCTCGAATTTTTTCATCATCAGGTAAGAAAGGAAGCATTTTTACTGTTTTTAGATCAACCTTTTCGCTCCATATAATAAAAGGACGGTGATTTTCTATTGTACCGATATTTAGAAAAAATGGCTTCTCATCGTTTTTATGGTCTCTAAAAAATTTTAGATATTCTTTTTCCATTCTTTTAGTATCGTATTTATAGTCTTTCATCCGTTTACTAAAAGAATCGTAACCCAATGTAGTTACATCTCTACTTTCGTGTTGTAATCCAAGCAGATGGGTCGTGTATCCGTTTTCTCTAAGATACATTGGTAATGTTTTATTGCTATGTGGTAAAGTCCATCCCAGGTTAACGAGTCCCATTAACCCGTGTTGGTGAGGATATAGCGATGTTAAAATACTTCCTCGACTTGGTGAACATTGAGGTGCTGTACAAAAATAATTCGTAAATCGTATTCCGTCTTTAGCAAGTTTATCCAGATTAGGCGTCTGTAAAGAATTTGGTGTTGTAGGTGTATCGTAACAGCCTAAAAATTGCCCTTGATCATGTGTTATGAAAAGTATAATGTTAGGTTTAGTTGTCATATTTATTACAATTTGTATAGTTAATTAAATGCTTTAATTTTAGTGACTGAAATATGTAAAAATAAATTCTTTTTGAACTGTAACGATGAAGAAAAAGCTTGATTATGGATTAATTCATATGAAAATATTGAATATTTTATAAAAACTAATAATTTAATAAACATTAAAATCTAATAATTTAATTACAACTTATTTTAAATTAAAAAATAAAAAGAAATTGGTATTAACAATGGGAGAAGATGAGTTAGAAGTTCATCATAGCAAATTGAATATGGCATCTTATGGTTCGGGTAGCATGGCAAGAGAATTCATAAATATGGCATTTATGGCCACAGTGTTCTTTTATTACGAAGCTGTTATCGGTTTAGATGTATGGATCATATTTTTAGCGACATTTATATTTGCCTTATATAATATGGTCAACGATCCTTTTATTGGATACTTAACTAACCGTCCATTTAAGTTTACAAAGAAAATTGGTAGGAGATTTCCTTGGTTGTTACTTGGAGGACTACCTTTATGTGCCAGTTACATAATTGTATATATGCCACCTGTGACAGATCCCGCATCTGGTGCATGGATTATATTTGCATGGTTGCTTTTTACAATGTGTTTATTTGATACATTTCATTCACTCTATTTTGTTAACTTTATGGCACTGTTTCCTGAGAAATATAGGTCCATTAAAGAACGAAGAGTCGCTAGTGGAATCTATATCCCAATCGGTGTAATTGGAGTAGCGCTAGGAGCATTAGTACCTCCTTTAATTTTTAAATACCCAGGCGATGCAACTCCAGATGTAGTTTTGCAATCATTTATTGTACAAGGAGTCGTAGTTGCTTTAATATGTCTACTTGGAATGCTTTTGGCAATCCCTGGATTTCGAGAAGATAAAGATCTTGTGGAAAAATATCTTGTAACTTACGAAAGAAATCCAGAAAGAGATTCCTTTTTTAAAGCCTTAGTTATAGCGTTAAAGCAAAAATCCTTCCTGATATACATGGTAATATATACACTGTATCAATCCCAGATTGTTACGATGCAGAATTCTATACACTATGCTGTTGCGTATGTGATAGTCAAACCGGGGGGCATATCAGTTAATTTAATGGCTACATTAATATTTGCTTCCTTTCTTGTCGGAGTGATTTTCGCAACACCATTTTGGGTTAAATATTCTCATAAAGTAAATAATAACAAGAAGATTATGTTAATTTCTGCAATTGGTTTAGGAATATCTACTTTACCACTGCTTTTCTTAACAAGTTATTGGGGTGTTGTTGCTGTGATGTTTGTATGGGGTCTCTTCCTTGGAGGATTTTGGTTTATGATCTTTCCAGTCATGTCAGATGTAATTGACGAATCTGTTGTAATTACTAACAAACGTGAAGAGGGAGTATATGTTGGATTTTCCCAGTTTTTTGCTCGTATAGGAATTATTGCTCAAACACTTACATTCGCTATCGTTCATACTTTAACCGGATTTATTGAAGGTGGAGATCCAAGTATCCAGCCACCCACAGCAGCAGTGGGAATCCAAATTCACTTAGGATTAATTCCTGCTATCTTTATCTTTATCGGCGCATTTGTCTTTTGGAAATGGTATAAACTTACACCTGAAAAAATCCAAGCAACCCAAGTAAAATTAGGAGAATTAGGATTTAAATAACAATTTAGACCTAAATTTTCGTTTTTTCTTTTTTTTTAATTTATCTAATTATATTTTTTTTCGACAAGTTCTATGAATTTTAAAGAAACTTCGAGAAAATCTTTTAGAACCTTTTTATTAATATTTTCGGGAGCATCTTTGACCGAATGCCAATTAACTGCTTTATTTTTATGTTCTTCTACTCCAAATATGGCAGAAGCCTTGTATCCTTTGTGAATGTATTGACACGCATCACACGCACCAATTCTGAGTTTCACTTTTTTTAACTTCAAGATGTCCGGATTTTCTGTTTTTGCTGTGTTGTAGGCCTCATCGAGTAAGCGATTTATTTCTTTATCATATACTGCTCTATGCATGTCTCTTTCAATAATTGCCATTGCCTCTGCAGCCCCACAACATTCCAAAACTACTGTATAAGAATTATCTAATATACCTTGTTCCCCGTATTTTTTAACAAAAGCACCCGCTCCTTTATCTCCAACTTCCTCACTTCCTTGTGATCCTACCCAGATTTCAACATTTTTAAGCCTATTTTGGTTTAAGTATTTACCTATAGCTAAAGCGACTGCTGTAGCAGCTAAGTTATCATTCGCTCCTAATACTACTGTTTTTCCCAAAAACCCTTTTAATAACCAAATGAAGAAGGGATAAATTACAATAAGTGATAAAAAGTAGACAAGATCAATAATAGTCCAAGAGATAATAACTGAATCGTATAATATAATTGAGGGTTCTCCAATAATTTGCGAGATGAATTTCCATAAAGAAAAGATAATAGTATGTACTAAGAAATATAACCCTATTACGGCAATCCGCTTACTTAATTTCGGAGGATAACTTGCTATATTCATCTCCTTGGCACTATCCGTGTGACCTTCAAATATGATTCGAAATTTTACCTCTCCAGTAGGCTTGATAATACCAAATACATTGCTTGAAGTTTTTTTCTTGAAAAATGGCCATATCCATCCCTTCATCAGCATCATTTCAGAATACAAGACCCATATTCCAATATATACAAAAACAGCTGATAATATTGGTAGGGGAAATTGAAATATCATAAAAATAGGAGAAAATCCTCCAAAAATTCCTGCAATTTTAATAAAACCTTGGGGATACATGGCAGGTCTCGTTTCAAATTCATCCATAAATGTTTCATCTGAAAATTTGCTTAGTTCATCTTTAATCCATAGGTTAGCATCTCGTTCTGCTTGACTGCATGAATAACGTGGACCAAATCTCTTACAAATGGTATCAACGATATCATACATGTAATCAGAATATGAAATATCAACTTTCATAAAAAATTCTCCATACTATTTTAAAATAATATTTCTATGAAACAATGTAAATATTAAGTTATTATTATATCATTTGTTTTGTAACAAATATTTTTGGCTTTTTCATTTATCTGTTAATAAAATTAAAAAGCAGATTTTTATTTCTAATTAACCTACTTTAAAATTATAACATCTAAAATCTAACAAAAAATATAATGAAAACCTTTAAGGTGTTTACATGGTAAAAACGAATAGATTTTTAAAAAAGAAGACTGCTTACATTATTTTGGGAATTGGAACAATTTGTTTAATTCTAGGACCTGTGTTTGGGATTGTACTCGACAAAATGACTATTTATGACAGTAAAACTGAAATTATTAAAGAAGATAGTGCGGATGGGATGAAGGAAGCGTTCGCTTATCCAGTAACACTCAATAAAGATCAAAAGTTAATAATTGTAATTTCTGATTTTTATCCAAATTCAACTGTCACCATAATAATTTTAGCTAACAGCGCGTACCAGAGAGCTTATAGTATGAATAGTACTACTAGCGGAGTAACTGGCTTGCAGTTTGTTTATTCTAAGTTTGGCTATGGTACTTCTCCCGCAGGAAGTACAGATGAAGCTAATTCCTTAACTTTGCCTAACGATGGAATATATTTCTATATAGAATTTATGGGAGATACAGCTGGTTATTCACTGATATCTTGGCCAGGTGATTACTATGTAGTCGTTTATGGCTCAAATAGTGGTCCAGCTTCCGATATAAACGTCTTATTTGACATCCAAATAAAAGTAGATGGCCCAGGAGAAACGTTATATAATATTTTTATTCTAATAGGGGTACTCATTATCTTGATTTACCTTATGGTCGCTTTAATATCAGTTTTAAAAGCAAATTATCTTAGGTGATATAAAATGGGGACGGAAGATAGAAAAGTAAAGTTGTATGACTTGTTACCAATAATGGACAAGAAAAAGGCCACTAAGTTCCTTATTTATGGATTATTAGTAGCAATAATGTTTGGTACAATACTCATGATCAGTAAATCTATCGCAGATAACGCTTATACATGGTTCCTTATAGAAAACCAACAAAACAAAATGAATTACATGCAAGGATTATATGGTTATAACGACTACATCGAAAAGCTTGAAAGAACTACTCTTCTTTATTATTGGATGGATTTTCAAGTAGTTATTGTCGGAAATATTGCGAGAATAGGGGTAAATATCGGATTATTCTTTATTGTCATAGCATTTTTTAGTTTTGCTCTAAACGATCAATTTGATGAAAAATCAAGACGGATATATCTTATCCTTGCTAGCGCTATTTTGTTTGTTATAATGGTTACCACCTTTTTCTCTCAAATCGCGCTTCAAATTTCATAAATCTAAATAATATTTCTCTTTTTTTTTATTTTTATCTTTTAATGCACAGAGTTTAATATTAGACACATATTTTTTATTGTATACTTGTTAAAAAATGAATAGATTAATCGTCATGAATATGGAACCGAAAAAAACATCAAAGCGAATCGAAGTAATTATCTTTATACTTTTTGCACTAGGTCCCCTAACAGGAAATGTTATTTTAGTTTTATTTGGTGTTCTTTCTTTAGAATTTTCAGTAATTCCAAGCGCGTTATTGATTGCTATTCCATCATTTATGTTCCCATTTGCCTTAATTCAACTATTCTCAGGAGCTATTTCAGATATTAAAGGTCGTTTTCCTGTGATTCTTTTAGGTTTATCTGTTTTTGGAATAGGAATGATCGTAGCATCGTTATCCTTCTCGTTGACAGTTTTTGTTATTGCAAATGTCTTAGCGGGAATTGGTTTCGGTTTTGTTAATCCTGTTTTAATAGCTTTGCTTACAGATATCACTCCCGGACCTAAAATTTCCAAGAAAATAGGCTTGTTAGGTGCTGTTGCTAATTTAGGAGTCGGTTTTGGACCATTACTTGCGGGACTAATAATTAATATAGGTTGGAGATATTTGTACTTAATATTTTTGAGTATTTCAGTATTAGGAATCCTAATTATTTTTACATTAAGAAGAAATCAATCAGTAACTAAAAGTGATGCAGGAATTCGAGCATTTTTCACCAATTTAGCTCAAGAAATTCGTCGCTTACCAGTTATCTTATTGGTTATATCTGCATTTTTACTATCACATACTTCTATTGCTACTATAATCTGGACTTCGCGATCATTTACGCACATAATCCCCGAGACGATTTCAGGAATAGTCATTGCTTTATTCGGAGCAATGGGTTTTTTAGGGGGTTTTTTAACTGGATTCACTATTAAGAAAAAAGGCGTAAAACTTGCTTTAACGATAGGATTGATTTCATTATTTATCGCTAATATAATTTTAGTATTTTTCGGTAATAACAGTTTCGAAGCGCTTCCGTTCACTTCCTTAGGACTGCTCTTTATGGGTTTCGCGGGGGGAATATTAATGACATTAGTTATGTTTTATAGCCAGACATTATCAATAGAAAGGCGTGGTGCTCTCGCGGGTTTAACTACGGCGTTTCAATTTATCGGAATTGCTTTTGTTCCAATGATTTATGAACCTTTTTTTAATTCAGGAGGAATTTCCTTAGTATATATGATAATTCTTATGGTTTCTTTGATACTACTTTTTGTACTAACACTACTATATACATTAGTAAAAAAAATTGATAACAAATAGAAAAGTTGAAAAAATTTAATTTACTCTCTAATTTTTTTGTTTAATTTTTTATTAATTAATTCATAGCGCTAATTCCTTCTTTATCTTTCAAGCTTTCTTCACTTTTTACTTTTTTTAAGAAATAGGGATCCATAACTGAGGAGATTTGTTTAAAATCATAGTGTCTGGCATCAATCGCCTTTAATCGACAAACTGCAGCGCATCTTCCGCAACCTTTACATATAGCAGGATTAATAAAGGCTTTATTAACAAGTAAACTCACATCTTCATATTCTTGTTTTAAATCTGCGAGTGAAATCGCTTTAAACTGACACACTTCAACACATTGACCGCATCCATTACATTTCTCTGGGTTTACAATCATATCTTTGAAGAAACACTCAATTGATAGCATAAATGAAAGATATTCTAATTTTGTCTTCGTTATTTCTTTTATACTTAAATATCTACTTGCACGACCTGCAGCTCCATTTGCCTGTGATATCGAATCTTGAATGTTCTTTGGCCATTGAGCACAACCACATATGAAAATACCTTCTGTAGCAAAATCTAAAGGTCGTAATTTATTATGAGCTTCAATAAAAAAACCATTTTCATCTAAAGGAACATTAAGCATACTTGATAAATCTTCTATAGCCTCAGGTGGAACCATAGGAGTAGATAATATTATAAGATCAGTATTAAAATCGAGAATATTACTAGGATTGGTATCATCACATAGGTTTATTTTATACTTTTCAGGATTTGGGTTTATTTTACTTATCTTTGGTAAATTTTCAAGATTATATCTCATATAATTAGCTAATTTTTTTCTTTCACTCATAATATCCTCGAATTCTTTCTTAGCCATATGAAGGTCTCTAAAGAGCACTAGAATCTCGAGGTTTGGCTTAAGTTCTTTTAAGATTTTAATGTTTTTAATAGCATTACTACAACATACATTAGAACAATAAGAAAACCCCTCTTTTTGCCTCGATTCTACGCATAAAATGATTGTAATATGTTTTATTTCATCAAGCCAAGTCATATCTTGCTTTTTTAGTCTCAATTCCAATTCTAATAAAGTAATTATATTCTCATTTTCTTTACTATATTGAAAATTTCCATGCGGTTTTAATTCTTGACTTCCAGTAGCCACTATGATTATTCCTACTTTATCGATATGAGTTTTTTCATTTTTATCAAAAAAATTTATCTCATAATTACCAATTGAACCATCAATACTCTTAATTTTAGATTCTAAGTACACGCTGACATTAGGGTGCTTGTTAACTTTCTCTTTAATACTTTTGACAAATTCAAAAGCTGCATGTTGACCAGGATAGATAATATTAATCTGATTTAAATTTCCCCCTAAAATTTTCTCTCTTTCGATAATAATTGTTTGAAATCCTTGAGATCCAATGTTTAATGCTGCGGTCATTCCTGAAATTCCACCGCCTATTATTAACGCTTTTGGAGTAATCTTTATAACCTCTTCCTTTGGAAATATACCAATTTCTCTTTCTGTAATCTGCGAATATTTTGCATCTTTCAATAATACCGCTACTTGTCCTGCTATGCCACTCGCATGACTTACTGTTTCTGATACATTCATTGGGCTTTGACAGAGTCCACATAAAAAGATTCTATCTCTCGTAGATAAAGAATTATCAATGAAAGATCTTGATTTAAAGAAATTATAATTATCTAGATCGACATTTAAAACTTTTGATAATTCATTTGTTCCTTTTGAGGGAACTAATGGTGCCGCTAAAACTACCATATTCGCTCTATATTCTTCTTCCTCACCTGTCTTCAAATTTTGATAATGAATTATCAAATCATTAGTTTCTGAATCTTCTTTAATTTCTTTAATTTTAGTGCGATAATATTTAATGTCATAATTATCCTGAGCTTCTTTTGTATATTCATAAAAGTTTTTACCAAAAACTCTGATGTTATGCCTAAAAACAGTAACATTTATGTTTTCCGAATAGATTTTTGTCAGTATTGCATTTTTAGCAGTATACATACAACATACTCGTGAACAATACGAAACGCTTTTTTCTTTATAACCAGCACCAACGCACTGTATGAATACAATCGTATCAGGTTCTTTTTCATCACTAGGACGTAATACATTACCACCAAATGGTCCAGTAGGACATAAGATTCTTTCGTACTCTAAGGCGTTAACAACATTTTTATATTGATATCCCCAATGTTCAGATAATTCTTCACCATACATATCAAAACCAGTAGCTATTACAATTGCTCCAACTTTCAATTTAATCTCCTGAGGTTCCTGATTGAAATCTATTGCTTCACCTTTGCAAACCTTTTTACAAACCCCACATACCTCCCGGTTCAAATATAAGCATAATTCAGGATCTATTAGGTAAACTGGAGGGATAGCTTGTGGAAATGGAATGTACACTGATTTTCTTTTCCCTAAATTCATATCAAAAAGATTAGGAACTTCAATTTTAGGACACTTTGCTGCACAATCACCACATCCTCTGCATTTTGTTTCATCAATATATCGTGGCTTTTTAACTATTGTTGCTGTAAAAGTTCCTGAACTTTCAGAGACCATTTTTACCTCAGATAAAGTAAATAGCTCAATATTAGGATTCTTATATATTGCAACCATTTTGGGAGCTAGGACACATAAACTACAATCGTGTGCGGGAAATAATTTATCGAATTGAGCCATATGACCTCCTATTGTAGGCTCTTTTTCTACTAAATAAACTTTAAATCCTAACTCAGTTAGGTCTAAAGAAGTTTGAATTCCAGCAATTCCTCCACCAATAACCAACACAGAACCTTCCATTATTCATAACGCTCCTTTTGGAATTAAAAATACCTTAAATTCTTTTCTTTTTAAAATAATAATTCTTAACAAATGAGTTAAGAAAAGTTTGGTTAATCAATAAATAAGTAAAAACATTTATATAAATATTATGCACCAAACTTGGCGAGTTTCGATAATGAATTGTGTTTAAATGATCTGTTTGCGACAAAAAAGGTGTTTTAATGATCAAGATTAAAGATTCTACCAGAAAGAAATGATCTAATTCTAACAATTTGAATTTAATGTCAAAACGATTAAGACTAAAAAACTAATATAATAATTATAAGAGAAATTCATCTTTATTTTCTTAAAAAACTTTTAACGGCCCTAATCGTTTTATATCGTTCGTAAAATCTGTAATTAATTCAGCAAAAAGCTTACCTTCAGAAGCAGACACCCACTCCAACCTAACGCGTTTTTCGTTTATACCCAATTGCTTAATTATTATTTTATGTAATCTTTCAAACCTTTCTTTCGTAAACTCGTTACCGCTTATGTAATGGCAATCTCCAATGTGACACCCAGTTATTAAGACCCCATCTGCTCCATCCTTTAAAGCTTTTAAAACAAAAGAAGGTTCGACTCTTCCAGAGCACATAACTCTAACAATTCTCATGTTGGGTGGATATTGAAATCTAGAAACCCCTGCCAAATCAGCTCCCGCATAAGAGCACCAATTGCAACAGAAGGTAATTAGCTCTGGATTCCAATTCATTTTCTTTTTTGTTGATTTTGACATATTAATAGTGTCAGAATTTGAAATTAAGGTTCACTCCAGTTTTTAAAATTATTTATTGTACTTTTAACATAGTTTGTATATATTAAAATCATTAATTTTATTATTAATAGTAGTATTAGATTATTTTATTTATTTTTAATCTAAATATTTAATAATATTGTGTTTAATTTTAATTAATTCTTCTATATCCATAGAATCTAAATCTTCATAGGAAACTATAGAACCAAAAAATTTATTATGAAATCTGTTTAGATTCCAAAAACCAATATTTTCAAGAAAAAACTTCTGAGTATAAATCCATTCCAGAGTTTTACCTCGTAATTTATAATCTATAGTTTTTATTCTTCTATAATATCGTACAGCTTCCATTTTTGATCTACCAATCAATTCTGTTGAAGAATTTATAATTCTCGATATAGTTGTTGTAGCTGAATGACTATCTTTTATATTTAAACCAATTTTATTACATATATTAAGATTAGACTCGTTTTTTATTAGCCACTCAATCCATTGAGATTTAGAAACACCTCTAATTTTTGTCATATCTCTAAGATCTTCTGCAAGTTGTTTTAAATTATCCCAATCAAAATCTTTTTGTCGCATAACCTGCTTTAATTGTTTAAAATTAAGATTTTCAAAAAAAATCTTAAAAAGTTCTAACTCTGGATAAAAAACTCTAGAATACTTTAATATTTCAGAAAAATCACGCCTTTTAATATCGGGAAATTCTGTTAAGATCTCTTGTAATATTGGTTTTATAAATAATATTCTAGCATTTTGCAACCCCTTAAAAAAATCAATTACTCGGGTACTAATTTGTTTGGAATTTAAATTTAATTTATATTCAGAATTTATAATCTTCGCAATTTCTGTTTCATTATAACATAATGCAATCATAAATGCAATATCGTATAATGGTAAAGTAATATATTTATGAATACTTCCTCCAGATTCGATCATATTAAGACCTTTAGGAGTTTTTGTTCCTACAGTCATTCTGTCATGAACAGAATGTTTATAATCTTTTATGTAATATTTTTCTCTAGCAGGAGCAGTATGATAATTTGTGTGTATTTCTATAATATATATATCAAAATATTTTTCTACAAGTATCAAAACAAGTCTTTCTAACAGTAAATTTTTAAAAAATGGGTTTAATGAGCTATATTCATTTTGTAATTCAACAATATTATATCCTTCTTGTTCTAATGCTATAAGAATAGCTTGTAATAGTAACCTATTTTTGCTATCTTCTGGTTTTAATGCCTCATCAATATGTTCCATTAAACGCTTAATTTTTCTTTTATGAGTCCGTCCTAAATAATGCTTTCCTGAAAAATTAGGAAAAAGCTGCAGTGGTAGTTTACATGTAATGTCGTATATAATACCTCCGTAATATTGTTCTTTTGCTTTTTGAAATCCAAGATCTTGTTTTGTTAAATATGTTTTTCCGTCAAGCATTAATTGAGTTAATGTTGTAGTAGGTATATATTTTGGAAATTCGTCATTATCAATAAAAGTATTAAGCATGATAATAGCTTTTTTAAAAATAGTCTGTTCTACTTGTGATATATACGGCTGGGAAGCAAGAAAAATAAAACCCTTAAGGTTAATCTTTTTATTATTAGCTTTACTAATAAGTGAATTTATTAACTTTTTTGGTTCTTCAGTAGAACATATATCATTATCTTTTGCATAGAAATCTATAGTCTCATCAGTAGAACATGGATTATTATTCTGTTTGGAAAATTGTGGATATCTACTACATGACAAATCTCGATTTTTTCGTTCCATATTAGATATATAAATTTTTGCATTTATATAATTTGAGTGGTTTTTGATAGTTTATAGTAGTATAAAATAAAATGCAAACATTTAAATATAAATACCTTCAAATTTGGCATACATCTTTGAAAAATTATGCTAATTTTCTTTAAAAATATAAAATAGAATTATTAAAATAATAATATTTCATAAATCTTTTTTTATAATAAAAAGTTAATAAAAATAATGAATAGAAAGCTTGAGTGTACAAACATTAAATATATTATTTAAATGAAATATTTAATTAAAATATTTATTCAATTTAAAAATAACTTTTTATATTAGTTATTATTAAAAAATTTGATATTATAAAACGTATTGAGACACCTAAAATATGAAAGTTTGACTTTCATATATAAATGTGAATATTGTAGTATTAATTAATGGTTTAAATAACAGAAAAGTTAGAAATAACTTATGTGACGTGTGGCTTCCTTAATGAAGATTACTAGATTAAAACCACAATTTTTATGCTTCTTTTTCTTCAAGGTAAAATATATTTAATCATCAATAATTTTAGTATTAGAGGGATCTAACAATATGACAAGTTTCTTTTTAGTACAATTTATAGATAAAAATGACTATTATGGGATCTACTCTCTTCGTGAATATCCACAATCTATTTTCACAATTGGAATAACTCATTATATTTACGAAGAAGTGTATGTAAAAAATATCGAACCTAAACCCGAGAATGAACAAGAACCTGAAGGAAATGATATAAGCAGAGCTATACCTGGTATAGACTCTCATTCAATTTGGTTAGGCATGGATATCGAACCCGAAAAAAGTTGGGAAGATAATATTTAGCTCTATCATGAACTTTCTGATTGGGTTAGAGATTCATTGTTTATTTTACGATTTCTTGTCAATTTAAATCTTAAAGCGAGAATTTTTTTCCATGTTGAGGATTTTTCAACTATAAATAAAGATGCACCTATTTCGATTCATAGAGATATTGAGTTAAATTGCGATAGTAGCAGCAGTTTTGACGTAAAATACAATAAATACAATTTAGTTTTTCCTCTTCTCATTAAATTGCTCAGATACAAACCTTCTGATAAGATGAAGGCTATAATGTATAACCACGCCAGTGCAAAAAGCGGAAGTTCAATGATTATTGATTATTTTTATTCTTTCGCTACATTTGAAGGAATCTTTCACAACTGGAGTAATGAAAGAGGTTATTCTGAATTATGGGGTAATGTTATAGCGACTCAGGAAGAACAAGACACTATACATAAGGAACTAAGAGCTCAATATGAACAATATCTTAAGGATCATAATTATACGGGAGAAAAGAGAAATCAACTCAATTCCTTCAAAGATTCGACCTTTCCATCAGATAGAAACATTAGACGTTCACTTTTACAGCGCTTCAAAAGTTATTATATCAACAGACTCTCTCCTGAGCTTCAAGAAAATCAAGCAATTCAATCTCTACGAAGTAATTTTCGCCAAATTGCCACTAGACGAAATGAAATCGGACATAGTTTGGAAAATTATACCCAAACTCCTGGACTTATCGAAGATACAATTATATTAATGTCAGGTATCAAATTAATCATGGATTTTGAATTAAAGGAATTTCTAAAGGGAGAAATTGATTGGAAGTTTGAGAGTAGAAATATTAACCTTAGAGATTATGTAAAACCAAAAACTCAAGACAAGGTATTAGACAAATTTATTCTATCACTGGAAGAACATAATACAAAAAATATGATATTAATCGATCGGAAGAATCGTTACTTAATTGATAAGATCAAATTTCAATCATTTTTTGCAATTAAGGATGCGGGTGATGAAAGTATTGAAAAGGAGTTATTTCAGAAAAAGATTTTTTTAGAGCTTCCTGAAAGTTCGAGAATAGCACTATTAAAAAGAACACCAAAAGTCGGAATTATAGAAATTTACAAGGATCCCTATTGGTGGATTGTATTAACCCAAAATGGTTCCAAATATATCATTAAATCTTTTGAAACATATAATATGACAACAAATATGCATCAAGGTGAGATGACAACCTTTTGTACAATCCCTACTAACCGAATTTTATCTATCGCAAGATTCAAATCAATACATATAGATGAAGAATTTGCTCTGAAAATATAAGTTAGAAATCTCAATTTCTCGTATATTGTCTAGGACTATAATGCAATCTGATTGCATTTAATTGGCATGTGTATTATTAAATGAAAAAATATGCATTCAAGCAGTTATTTGTTGAATTGTTTTATTACTTTTCTCTTTGCTTTTGGCATGATTTTTCAGCTTTTAATTTTACGATTCTAGTAAATAAGATTCTATCATAGCATAAATTTGATCGAAATCATAATGCTTTACAGATATTGCGCCGTTTGGACATGTTGCCGCACAAGTGCCGCAACCTTTACACAGTGCTGAGTTAATAAAGGATTTTGAAACTTTTAAACTAATTTCTTCAAAGTCCATAATTGCTTCCTTAAGTTCAATAGCATTATATGGACAAACGGATTCACACTTCCCACAACCTATACATCTTCCCGGGTTTACTTCGGCTATCAATCCTGAGCTTGTAATTGTTTTAGCACTTAAAAATCTACTTGCTCTCCCCGCAGCTCCATTAGCTTGGGAAATTGAATCTTGAATGTTCTTTGGCCATTGGGCACATCCGCTTAGAAAAATGCCATCTGTAGCAAAATCTAAAGGTCTTAGCTTAACATGTGCTTCTAAGAAAAAACCATTTTTATCCAATGGTACTTTTAGCATCCTAGCTAATCCTTCTAAATTGTCAGAGGGAATCATAGGAGTTGATAATACAATTAAATCTGTATCAAATTGAAGATTATCTTGTAAATTCGTGTCAAATACAGATACTTGATATTTTTCGGATTTACCGCTTTTTTTCATTATTTTTGGTATGTTTTCTAAGTCATATCTCAGAAACATAGCCTCTTTTCTACGTTCACGATAGTATTCTTCAAACTCCTTTTTAGCCATCTGAAGATCTCTGTACAGAACAACAATTTCGAGGTTTGGTTTTAATTCTTTTAAAATACTAATATTTTTAATACTCACTCCACAGCAAATATTTGAGCAATAAGTTATTCCTTCTCCTTCCTTTTGCCTTGAATTGACACAGAGGATTATCGTTATGCGATTTATGTTGTCGAGCCAAGATTTACCCTCTTCTTTCAATCTTTTTTCTAATTCTAATTGAGTAAGTACATTTTTATTATTTTTGCTATACTGAAAAATACCTTCTGGTTTTAACTCTTGAGCTCCAGTAGCAATAATAATTGTACCAACTTTTAAATCGTGAACTTTTTGATTTAATGCGGTAATAGAAACATTATAATTACCGATAAATCCTTTAATTTCTTTAATATCTGACTCGAGAAGAATCTGGATATTTTTATTTTTCTCAACTTTGTTTATAATCTCTTTTAAAAATTTTGAAGCCTCCTCGTGGATTGGATATAAAATATTAAGGTTGTTAAGATTACCTCCTAAATTATCTTCTTTTTCAGCAATATATGTTTTAAATCCTTGATTAGCAAGATTGAGGGCAACAGTCATACCAGTTACACCACCACCAATAATTAAAGCGGTTGGTGTAATATCTAATTTTGTTTCAGTAAGAGGTTTTAGTAACCGCGCTTTAGCAACAGCCATTCGTATCAAATCTTTAGATTTTTCAGTTGCAAATTCATATTCATTCATATGAACCCAACTGCATTGGTCGCGTATATTAACCATTTCGAATAAATATTTGTTTAATCCAGCTTCTAAGCAGGTTTCTTGAAATAATGATTCATGGGTTCTTGGCGTACACGAAGCTACGATAAATCTATTAAGATTATGTTCTTTTATCAATTCTCTTATTCTTACTTGGGAATCACTAGAACAAGAATACATATTATCTTCACAATGAACAACATAAGGTAATGTTTTAACATAATCTACAGCACTAGAAACATCAACATATTTTCCAATGTTAATCCCACAGTGACAGATAAGCACTCCTATACGTGGTTCGTCTGTAATCTTTACTTCCTTTTCAGGTTCATCAAATTTCTTTTCTTTAATTGCGTTAAATTTTACTGAATTTAGTAACATTGCGACTTGAGATGCTACTCCACTTGCGTCAGCAACAGTTTCGGGTATGTCCATTGGTCCTTGACAGAAACCACATAAGAAAACTCCCCCTTTTGATGACAAGGATTTGTTAAAATAAGATTTTTCTTTAAAAAAATTGTATTTGTCTAATTCAACTTTTAAGATGCTTGCTAATTCTTCTGTTCCTTTTGTAGGAACCAACGGTGTAGCTAAAACGACTAAATTAGCTCGGAAATCATTAAATGTTCCATTTTTTAAATCTTCATAGCGAATAATTAAATCGTTAGTTTCCGTGTCTTCTTCAATATTACTTATTTTTGTCTGAAAATATTTTACGCCATATTCTTCTTGAGCTCTTTGGGTAAATTCATAAAAGTTTTTTCCATATGCTCTGATATCGTGTCTAAAAACAAAACATTCAGTATTATCTGAGTGTTCCCGAGTTATGATCGCTTCTTTGGCGCTATACATACAACATACTGACGAACAATAAGGAATTCCTTCATGTAAATCCCTTGAGCCCGCACATTGAATGAAAGCTATTTTCTCAGGTTCTTTTTGGTCACTAGGGCGTAAGACATGACCTTCAAACGGACCAGAGGCGCATAATATTCTTTCGTATTCTAAAGCGCTCACTACATTTTGATATCGATACCCCCATCTTGAATTTAATTGTTCAGCAGGCATATCAAATCCCGTTGCTACAACAATAGCCCCCACATTAATTTTAATTTCTTGAGGTTTTTGCTCAAAATCTATCGCTTCAACCGTACATACTTTTTGACAGACTCCGCACACACCTTTAGTTATTTTAAGGCAAAGCTCGGGATCAATTAGGTATACTGGAGGGACCGCTTGTGGAAAAGGTATATAAATTGACTTTCTTTTGCCAAGATTCATATCGAAGAGATTAGGAACTTCAATTTTAGGACACTTTGCTGCGCAATCCCCGCACCCCTTGCACAAGGATTCTTCAAGATAACGAGGCTTTTTTAGAACAGTGACGGTAAAATTTCCAGCATCTCCACTAATTTTTTTAACTTCGTGATAAGTCATTAGCTCAATATTAGGATTTCTAAACACCTCAACCATTTTCGGAGCTAAAATGCAGAGGCTACAATCATTCGTAGGGAAAGTCTTATCAAGTTGAGCCATCCTTCCGCCAATTGAAGGCGATCTTTCTACAAGATAAACTTTAAATCCAAGTTCGGTTAGATCTAAAGAGGTTTGGATTCCAGCAATACCAGCGCCAATGACCAATACCGACCCTTCCATTATTTCTGTTCCTCACTTTTTCTATTGGATTCAATAACTTTAATATGATTTATTAAAAACTCAGAGAAATCTAATATCTCTATTGAAGAAATTTCTTCGATATCATTTTGGAGACAAGATAAATGTATTCGGCATTTCGGGCAAGAGGTTACCATTACTGTACCAGCAGATTTGGCTTCTAACATTCTTTTATATCTAAGAGCTTTAGATTTCTCATTACAATTCATCCAAGAATTCACACCACAACATAAAGAGTTTGATTTATTATGTTCCATCTCGTTAAAATTATAACCTAATTTATTGAATTCCTTAAATATTTCCCGAACACTTTCAGTAATATTATTTTCTTTGGGTAAAAACCTGCTTAATCTACATGGATCGTGATATGTAAATGGGATTTGTTCTTCAAGTTTACTCGTATTTATGAATTCTATTTTACCTTCCTTCCACATCTCATAAATGTATTCAATAATATGCTTTACTTCAAATTTTTCGTTAAAATCTTCAAAAATTTTTTGATAGTCAATCTTAAAAGTTCTATAGCATTCAGCACAAGCAGTTACGATAGTAAAGACTCCTGCTTTCTCAAACATTTCAATATTTTTTTTTGCTAACTTAATAAATGTTTTTAACTTTCCTTGACCCCAGTATATATCGTGTCCGCAACAAATTTCATCCTTAAAAACGACTATTGGTTCTTTTTCGACTTTACATAAAATTTGTAGCGTACTTTTTGCTATAGAATCTAAATTATCAAATTCGTAATTGAAATAAGGTAAACAACCAACAAAATATAAAATATTCCCTTTACTCGATGTTTTACAACCCTTAGGAATCCATTCGAGAGATCTATCTGGATTAATATATGGACGACTTATTATTTCTGAAATCGTCGTATAGATTCCTTTATGTGCTATTGATTCATCGATATTTTGATTGTATGAATGCCTCATCTTATATCTGGCCATTCTAACAAGATCTGCAAAGTTTATTTCCTCTGGACATATCGCAAGACACAAATTACACGTCAGGCAATCCCATAATACCTCGCTCTTTAATACTTTTTCTTCAAAACCCTCTAAAATTAATTGAATAATTTTACTTGGAGTGTATTTTTGTACCTTACTTAATTGACAAACTCCGCTACATCGACCGCATTGATAGCATTTCTTTAATAGCTTTCTTAAATCTGGTTCATAAATTTTGTCTAAATAATCTAAGGTATCTCCAAATAACTTTTTTCTCTCAATATCTCTTTTTGTTTCTGTTATAATAGACTCCTCTTTAAATTATATTCTTCATAAAATCTTCTTTACGTTTAATTTTTGATTGAGAAAATTGGGAAATTAACTCAGTCATTTTAGTTTTTTTATTCGAATCTAAATCTAAACAATTAATTATTCCAGCATTAATTACCTGAGATAAAATACTTTTGCCTTTCTCAGTTCGAGGTATAACAGTAGTATATTTATCAGGTGAGCCTAACCCTCCAAATGAGATATCAGCAAAAATATTAGTGAAGTCATCACAAGCGTTACAGGCTGGACGCTTATACTCTTTTAAATGATTAAATGGAATATGGATTATTTTTTCTCCTGTTCCTTCACTTTTTAATCTAAAAATCACATCCTCTTTGATGTTGATCTTAACAATGTCAGAAAATTTTATGTTAAAATCTTTCTCAAATTTCTTTATCTGCGATTTTTCAAAAAAGAAATTTTCATAACAAAATAAGCCAAGACATATCTCAACATTTTCAGAAGGAGTCACTCCTAAATCTTGCATACACCTGATCGTATATAATTGGCAAGGAGTACCCACTACCGCTAATTTTTTGAATTTATAATGATTCAATTCTGGAATTGAATGAGTATAAGTACTAAACTTTTGTATCTCGTCTAAATGAGGCGAGATATCCAATTTAGTTCCAGAAGATCTTATTAAATCACGTTTATTATCGGCAAAAGTTGCTTCCCTGGAAAAAGGAGCTTCAGTCCTCGAAACAATTGCTCCATCAACCATTTTTTTTTCTATCAAATAATTTATTATTGAGTTCACTACACCGCCATCAGTTCCATATTCTAAAAATTCCTCATCAGAGGCTTGACACGAATATATATCCTCGTAAAATCCGATTGGCATAGAAGAAAAATCAGAAAAATTATAGGTTTTGTTGAGATCATCGTCTAAAACATGTGTTTGTGGACAAATATAATAACATATTCCACATTCGAGGCATTTATCTTCGTTAATATATACTGGAGGCAAATATTGGTCTTTAAATCCAATAACATTATATTCTGCTGAGCTACAAAAACTTACACAGCCTCCACATTCTTGACAAATGCCTATATCGTGTACTTCCTTTATTAAATCCTGAAATGTTTTAGTGTCCATCTTGATTCTCTTTTAAATTTATTGATTTACATTTTTTTCGTTTACTTACACCAATTTTTTCAACTAGAAATTGCCCGGGCTTTACATCCTTTAAACTCTTAGATTCGATTAATCCTGCTTTAACTATATCGTTATATAGTTTATCTGCATCTTTCGATCTCGTTATTACAGAAGACCATCCATCTTGCGACCCAATCGATCCTACAGAAATGTCGGCGTAATCTGATGTTAGATCTTCACAAAAATGACAATTATCACGCGCGTATTTTTGCACTTCTTTAAGTGGTACATCCATTTGCTCTCCAGATTTCAAATTTATTATAAATTTACCGCCTCCAATATTCATTTTGGTTAGTTCGTTTATGTCCTTATTAAACTGTTCTTTAGCTAAATTAATTATTCCGTCGTAAGGGAATGATTCCATGCAAAAAAGACCGATCTTGTATTTAATATTTTTAAAAAATGGTAACCCACTTGGAAACATAGTCCCCTTTTCTATAGCTTTCATCATGCAAGGCACTCCTACGAAAGCTATCTTCTCGTATTTCTTACATTGATCTATGATGGTTAAAGAAGGCGAATTTGCATATTTAGTTCCACCCGTTTTATATAAATCTTCCACACTTTCTACTATTACAGGTTCTGGTCTCCATAATTCCTCAGAATGCTGCACAGCTACAATTGCATCAACAAGATTATTATCTAAAAGATATTCCAAGATAGAAGTTACAATACCACCATCTTGACGAACTTTCTTAATATCATCTTTGGTCGTTGATGCTGAGTAAGCGTTAATATAAGCTCCAGTTTTGTCAGACCATTTTAAAGATTTGTCTAACTTTTTAATGCTTTCGTTAGCTTGATCTATCGAAAAGGAACGAGGACAGACCGAAAAACACAACCCACATTTCATGCAAATATCTTCGTCAATTTCAAGAGTGTCTGCCGTTACTACAATGGCGTTTACAGGACAGATCGCAGAGCACCATCCACATTGACAACAGACTCCCGCGTTAAAAACTATAGAAACAGGTTCAAAATAGTACTCAATAAAATCGTCTGGTAAATCCCTTACTTGGTACCTATAAAAGAATTCTTTCACTTCAACTTCTTTTTCTTCTCCCTTGATTTTTTTTATAACCGTTTTAGTCTTGATTTCCACATGTTCCTGAACATACCCCTGTTCTTTTAAATATATAACATCTCCAATAACATTTTCAGGAGGGAAATCTTTGACGATCTTTACGATTTCCTCTAAAAATAACGGCTTATTCCCCATTAATTCTTTCAGTACTAATTTACGCTCAGTTTCTGCTTCTATCATAGCATCTAGGATTTCGTAAAATTCGTTTTCAGAAAATTTATTTACTTTCAATATCTCTTCTTTTGCTTCAAAAAAAGCTCTAACTTGAAAGTTTCCCGAAGCTTGATAAGTAGCCTCCATTAAGTCTTTGGGAGAAATTCCCTTAAATAACTTGCTATTTACAACTTGAACCATATTTCCTTCATTTACCTATTTATTAAATGCACATATTAACAAATTAAACTATTATTAGACTCCCTCCTTCGCAAGGTAAGTCATCTTATAACTAAATTTTTTTTATAAGATTCATTCTTCTATGGGAGTAGTTAATATTTTTTGTTTTACTTTTTTAATATCCATGCTTTTTAACGGATTGGGTCCAGATCTTTTTACCTTTTCGTACGCATCCTCGACGCTTTTAACAAACTTTTCTGCCTCAGCACTACTTAGCCAATACATATTAACTCTTCGACTACCGAATCCTCGCTTTTCCAAAATTCTATTAGCAAAATCAACATGTCTTTGGGCGTTAAAATTTCCTTCTTTAAACTGACATTCATTTGGTCGTCATCCAACAACCATAACTCCGTCAGCTCCAGCTTTTATGCTATATAAGATGTGCTTTACATCGACTCTTCCAGTGCATCTTACTTTAATAATCTTTACTGATGCTGTATATTTCATACGAGAGACTCCTGCTAAATCTGCAGCGCTATATCCTCACTTTAGACAAGCAAATATTACAATTTTATAATTATTCTCCATTCCGTTTAACCTCCTTCTAAAATTCCATCAATTTCAGTAAATAGTTGATAATCTCGATAATATCTAATGTCTATTGCTTGAGTGGGACAACAAGTAACGCAAATCCCGCACCCATCGCAATTTATCTCGTCTACAACAGCACCTTCGTCACGAACAACTTTTATAGCGTTTTTAGGGCATGCTTTTTCGCACCTTTTACACGAAATACACAGCTCTTTATAAACCTCAGCAGTTATTAATTCAATATCTATTTTTCCAGGGGCGGTTAATTCAGCTACTTTACTTGCAGCTGCTCTTGCTTGAGAAACCGAATACGCAATGTTTTTTGGTCCTTGAGCAAACCCAGCTATGAAAATTCCTTTAGCCTTAGTCTCTTGTGGCATTAATCCAAAGTGAGCTTCTGTTAAAAACCCGTTTCTATCGACATCTAGGTTTAATACTTGAGCTATTTGGTCCGTACCTTTTGATGGCAATGCAGCTGTAGATAGAACGACTAGATCCGCGCTAATTTTAATGATCTCGTCAGTTAAAGACGAATAAACCCGAATATTTACATTTTTAGTTTCTGGATCTTCAGTAATTTCGCCAACCTTTCCCCGGATCATCCTGATATCAGAATCTTTAGCTCGTTGATAATATTCTTCGAAACCTTTTTCGTTCGTTCTTATATCTATGTAGCAGATGGTAATGTTCGCGTCTGGAAATTCTTCTTTAAGCAATTTTCCGTTTTTCAACGATAACATACAACAAACGCCACTACAATAAGGTCTTTCCGTGTCACGACTTCCTACGCATTGAATAAACACAATCTCCTTAGGTTTTTTGGCGTCCGAAATTCTATGAACGTGTCCTTCTAATGGACCATTCGGTGCTAAGATTCTTTCAAGTTGGGCTTGTTGAATCACATTTTCGAACTTTCCGTATCCATATTCTCCATATGGTTCGTAAATATCCCATCCAGTTGCGATTATTATCGTTCCTACATTAAACATAACTTCTTCAGGCACTTGACTGAAGTCAATAGCATCTAAC
This sequence comes from Promethearchaeota archaeon Loki_b31, assembly GCA_005222975.1. Taxonomy (GTDB): domain Archaea; phylum Asgardarchaeota; class Lokiarchaeia; order Sigyniarchaeales; family SOKP01; genus SOKP01. The sequence continues at coordinate 7,831 of NJBI01000035.1, read as the reverse complement.
TCACAAGCTTCCACACAACTAAAACATTCAACGCATACATCTCTATTAATGTCGTACAAAAAAGGTACTGCTTGTCCAAACGCTATATCTATTGCTTTTCTCACTCCTAAATTTTCGTCAAAATAGTTCGAAGTATATACTGGACACACTTCAGAACAGGCACCACAACCATTACAATCGTTATTTATATAACGCGACTTCTTCTCAACGGTGATTTTATAATTTCCTACATATCCTTCAACGTTTTTCACTTCGCTATAGCTTAGAATCTCGATATTTTCGTGGCGATTGACTTCAAGCATTTTGGGTCCGCAAATTCAAATCGAACAATCGTCGGTTGGGAAGGTTCTATCTAACTGAGACATCCTTCCCCCGATCGTGGTATTTTTTTCGACTAAATAAACTTTTATCCCTCCATTGGCTAGGTCTAACGCAGCGTTCATCCCAGCTATTCCTCCGCCAACAACTAAGGTTGCTTTTTCAACGGGAACTGTTCTAACAGGGACGGCTTCCAAACATTTTGCTCTATTAATTCCGCCATGAACCAAGATTTTTGCTTTTTCTAAAGCTTCTTCGTTATCTTCAGTACACCAAGAGCAATGTTCTCTTACGTTAACCATTTGAAAAAAGTAAGGATTCATAGCGGTCTTAGCAATCGATCCTCTATAAATTGGTTCGTGAGTCCTAGGCGTTCAAGCAGAAGCTACAATACAATCTAAGTTTTTTTCTTCTATGTCTTTGATTATCTCGTTTTGACCGCTTTCTGTTCATAGAAAGGCATGAATTTTTGAAATAACCACACCATCTAGACCTTTGGCAAACTGTACTAACTCGTCGCAATCAACTTTACTACGTATATTTATACCTCACTGGCATGCATAGTATCCAATCCGATGATTTTCAGATTTTTCCATTTTCTTTCTTACTCCACCTCAAATTTTACAATTTTGAATTTCTATTTAGTTGTCAATTAATTTTCGATACATTTACTTCTTCTAATATCGAAAGATTTAATTTTTTTATTTAATTTGTTGGTTATTTTATTTCTTATGTTATTTATATTAAATTATTTTCTATTTAACGGTATAAGTTAATTTTAATAACGCAATTAGTAAAATAAGCACCAAACCGAAAATATTTACTATGGAAATTTTTAATAGTAATAAAAAATTTGATTATAAAAAGAGTATTTGAAGAGGAGTCTATATCAAGAGGATTAATAAATTTAGCTTATTGATTGACTCTGATTTGTGGATATTAATATACTTCTTTTTTCAACAAATTCAGAAGTTAACTCTTCTAACTTTTCGATTTTTCTTTCTAATAGTTCTATCTTATTGAAATTGTTTGAAAGGATTTTTCTAATTAATTTATTTTCCGAGATAGTAAAAGCTCCAGCTTTTTTCTTAAAAAATTTAAACCTTCGGTAAAATTCCGATTTTTTTAAGAGATTCAATCGAATTATCCATTTAACCATTGGCACAAAACGTCTTTTCACTCGTACTTTTTTTTCAACTTCTTTATAATAATCTTGAAGCGTGTGTTTTTGGTAATGTAATAGGTTTTCGGATTTAAGGGTGTCGCAAAAGCCACAATGAAAGCCTTTTTCAGCAAATCCTTCTTCATGTAAAAAATTTCGACCTAGCCCAAAAATATCCATCATATCATTAAGGTACTCTCTATAAGTTATCCTACATCTTTCTCCGCCAGCTAGATTGAACGTATCTCCCCATACTTCATCACACTCAACAGCGTTAGCGAGCGCTAGTCCGACATCTTTAGTATCACAAATTTCGATTGAAGTATCTAAAGGCATACGGAACATCAATGGGTCCATATTTAATTTGTCTACAGAAGCAATAAATGTTAATCTAAATATTGCAAAATCTACACCCGAATCCCTTATCAATTTTTCCGCAGTAATTTTAGTCAAAGCATAATGATCTCCACGAGTTGGAGCAAGGATGTCAGTAGTTTTAATCATTGGGTTATCTAATCTATCTCCATAAACGGCAATTGAAGAAGAAAAAATTAATTTTGGTTTTTGGGCTTGATTTTTTATCGCATTAAGTAAATTTTTAGTTCCTCCAACATTTACAGATTCAGCTAAGCTTGTGTTAATATCTGCTAGCGGTGGAATAATGGCTGCTAAATGAATAATAACATCTTGTTTTTTAACTGCGCTCTCCATGTCGTCTTTATTTCTAAGGTCGCCCCAAACAATATCAATCTTGTTTTTGAATTTTTTAGCTAATTTTCTATTTTTTCGGTTATATACTTCAAATACTCTAACATTATAATCTTTTTTTAGTAATTCTTTTAAAGTACTTAATCCAACATTTCCAAATGCTCCTGTTAATAAAACATTCATATAATTCTCCCCTTTAACCTTAAATTTAAATTTTTCATAATTTAAAAATAGAACAAAATCCCTATAAAAAAAGAATTAATACCTACTAAAGAGTTGAATTGTTGCGATCGCAACATATAATAATGTGTATTGATACTTCAAATTAAAGAAAAAATTACTCGTACAGAGTTTTAATTTAATGAAAATTATACGATTACAAATTCCGGGAAATTTTTTAGAATATGTGGGATTTGCTGATTTATTGCAAAATCTTGAATTTATTGAAATTTTAAACGCTTTCCAGTACGACCAAAACCACTTCTTTGCTCTTCAACGAATAAGTTTTAAGCCAAATACAATTACGAACTTGGAAGAATTTATTAAAACTAAGTTTAATCCACAGTCTTTTCACTTATTAAATCAAACTGGAAACGAAATAATTTGCATTATGAATCAGAATAATACTTCGGGATTTTTTCCGATTGTTGATTCTGGACCGTGGGCTTTTCTATTTCCTATTCATATTTCACAGGAACATCTATTAATTAATATAATTTCTCAAAATGAATACATTAAGCAGTTATTCAAAGTTATTTCCTCATTTACAGAAAATTATAAAATCATTGGAATGACCGATTTAGATAAAATAGATCGCGTTGATGAAACTCTTTGGAAGTCCGCTATTCCTTTCCCGAATTTCACAAAAAGACAACAAGAGGTTGCTTCTTACGCCGCTAAAAATGGATTTTTTAAATCACCAAAAAAAATTAGTGCAATTCAAATAGCTAAACATTTTAAAATATCAGAATCTGCTGTAAATCGTCATTTAAAAGAAGCGAGGAATCTATCTATGGAGTATTTTTTTGGTAATTTTATATAGACTTGGTTCAATTAAATTGAAAATATTTTTATAAGCTAATAACCTAAAATGTAAATAATCAAGAAAATAAAATAATTTACTTGTTAAAATTAAATCTTATTCTATTATGTTTGATCCGAAATCTTCACCACTAGAAATATTTGAGAAAAGGGAAGAAATTGGATTAGAAAATTCAGTTAAATTGTTAACTGATATTGTTGAAACTGAAAAGGATTACGGTAAAAGGAAAGGAGCGGTAAAATATTTAGGATTAGTAAGTAGGGAAGTTCCCTCGCTGAAGAAAGAATGCTTTAACACGTTAGAAAATGTTTTAATATCTGAAGATGGTATTGAAATTAAATGCGAAGCTGCGAAAGCTTTAGGTAAATTGAGGTTTGAGAAAGCTCTAAAGCCATTGATGTGGATATTGGAACAGAAATTGGATAATATGGATGTCAAATTATCTGTATTGAAAGCTATAAAGAAAATAAAATTCGAAGAACCTCAGATAAACCTGTTTATCAATGAATTAGATTCGCATTATAATTCTATTAAAGACTTTGTCAAAAACCAATTATTAAGTATAGGACCTGAAATTCTAATAAAATCGTTGTTGAGTTATTTAAAAAGCGAAAACATCTCAAATGAACACAAATCAGAGATAATTAAACTTATAGGATATGAATTGTCGAGCATTAACGTTTCTTTTGAGGATAATAGTTATCTAAAAGTTAAGTATCCAGAAGTTATCTCTAATTTGTTTCAAAATAAACAGCTTTTATTAAATGAAATTACTCGAATTTTAAAAGAATTAGATCCTGAATTAATGGATTCTGCGGTTTCGATTCTAAAATTATTAGGCTCAGATATTAACCAGGATGTAATTAGATTATTACTGAGCGACGATTTTATCGTCAAAAAGAACGCTATAACCCTTACAGGAAAATTAAAGTTAATAGATGCTGTAGATTTCTTAACACAGAATTTAGACAATATTTATAACGAAGTAAGTATAGCTACAATTGAAGCTTTGGGAGAGATCGGGGACCTCTCGGCAGTTCCCGAAATGCTAGGCATATTGGACATAGAAGATATTAGCTTCGAGTACACCGATTTGGATATGAAGCTTTACATAATAGATGCAATAAAAAAGATTTATCTGAGTAATAAAAACGTTAATTACGATTCCTTATTTTCGTACTTAAATTCTGATAACGATACGATCAAAGAAAGTATTGCATTTATTTTGGGAGAAATTGGAAATGAGGAATTTGTAAAACCACTAAGAAGTTTATTAAAGATTAGAAATTTAGATGTTAAAAAAAACACAATCATCGCTCTTGGAAAAATAGGAAAAATTGAACCAATTGGCGACCTAATAGAAGTTTTAGAGAGCTCTGAATCATACTGGCTTATAAAAAAAGTAGCAATAGATGCTATCTATAACATTTTTCAAAGAAATTGGTATAAAGTAAAGGATGATGACATAGAATTAAAAAGAACTTTAAATAAAGATGTAGCAATTATAATAGATTACCTAAAAAGAAGCGATGACGAAAATTTCAAAGTTAAAGTAGGTTTAATCAAATTTTTAGAAATATTTGGAGGAAAACACGCTTTAGGCGCCCTACTTTCTCGAGTAAACGATTTTCCTAGAGTGGTTCGCATTCATGCATCAAATGCTATAAAAAAAATAGAGGAACAGCTTGAAATAGAATAAACGAAGTCATCTTCGATGTCTCCTGCGTCGTTAATTTTATCTTAGATTTGTTTTATCGAAAGCACGCGATTTTTTTTAATAAATTTTATTATTAGTAATCCATTTCCATTACATAGATCTACAAACAAATAAATTAAACTAATACAGAGTTTTTGATGATTACTTAACTATGACTGAGAACCAAACGGAAAAAGAGCAACCTACTACTCAATATGATTATTCTTTTGATTTTATTCAAAAGAAACTCGAGGGAAAGAAAGATTCTTACGGCATGCTTATGAAGGAGATAGTTAGAACAGGAATATGCACAGAATGCGGGACATGTGCCGCAGTTTGTCCAGTTCTCGAGTGGGACGCTATAGCTGGGCAGCCCAAATTAATAGGTAAATGCACTGGGTGTGGGATCTGTTATAACCAATGTCCTCGAACTATAACAGACCCTATCCAACTGATGGGAGAATTCAAGACAGGATATGTAGCGAATACAGATATACCAGAAGTTATAGGGGGTCAAGATGGAGGAACTGTGACCTCTTTATTAATTTATTTATTTGAGGAACATTTAATTGATGCTGCAATCGTTGCAATGAAGGATCCTAGTGATCCATGGCATCCTGTTTCTCAGATAATTACCAGTAAAGAGGACGCTATAAAAGCTTCCGGTTCGATTTACTGTCACACTCCAACTGTCGAAGCATTAATGGATGCTATACGACAAGATTATAGATCAGTAGCTTTTGTTGGTACGCCTTGTAATATCGATGCCGTAGATAAGATGATGAGTTCTCCAGCGGGAATGTTAAAATATTTTATGCGCGCTCACATTCTTAAAATAGGTTTGTTTTGTATGGATTCTTTCGCTCCAGAAGCACTTTATCCCTTTTTCGAAAAAGATGGGATTGACTTAAAAAAAGTAGTTAAAATGGATATTAGTAAAGGAAAGTTTCACATATATTATGACCCTAAGGGAGAACCAGTAAAATCATATTCCATCAAACAATTACATAAGTATAAAGCTCCAAGTTGTAATTTTTGCACAGATCTGACCGCCGAAAATGCGGATATTTCTGTTGGCTCAGTAGGTAGTGGGACAAACAAAAACACAGTATTTGCAAGAACCGGAATTGGATCTGAGATTGTGGAAGATGCTGCTAAAAAAGGATATCTTAAAATTGAACCTTATAACGCTATAAATTTGAACGCAGTATTGTTTCTGGCTAAACTTAAAAAAGTTTCTCAATACAACATTCAAAAACGTAAGGTCTTCATCGTTAGAGATCCTATGGAGAAAGAGGGCCCGAAAATTGAGACTAAGCCTGAAGAAGAGAAACCTGCTACGAAAACGCTTGGGGCTAGAAAATTCTTGCGCGTATCTAAAGATGTAAAAGAAGATGAAAAAATATTAAAAATCTCGTTAACTAACACTATAGGTTATCTTTTAGAAGACATCAAAATCAGAATCGCTACAGTCGAAGAATTGTTTGAAAAGAAACCTTGGATAACTAATATTAGAGAATTATTCCCTTATGAAACTATTGAGATAGGATATCCCTTAGAAACTGAAAGCAACGAAATAATTTACGGAACTGTGTTAGTAGAGGCCTCAACTGATGCGTTTGGAAAAGTTTTTTCAAAAACCTTTAAATTGACACCTAAAGAAAAAAAATAATATTAGAATAATAAAATAAAAATAAATGAAATAAAGAATTATAAATAACATAATAAAAAAAGGTGAAATGTACTATTAAAATAAGTTTAGTAGGCTTAGGCGGTTGCGGTAAGACAAGTCTTTACTCCGTAGCTTTTGCTGAAAAAACGCCCGAAGACACAAAAAGACTTAGCCCGACAATACTTTATGAAACTCGAAGGCATCCTTTTCTTGGACTTCAAGTTGGGATTTTCGATTTTGGCGGTCAAGAGCAGTACCGCGCCGAATATTTCTCAAAGCCAGAGATCTTCAAGGGCACTGACATATTAATTTGTATCGTTGATTTACACGACCCAAAAACCTTCGATCAAGCAAAAGAATATTTTGAGGGATTATTGGATATACATCGTAAAAACAACGAGAAGCCGCAAATTTTTTTATTCTTGCACAAATACGATACTGAAGATTACCAGAAAGAATTACTTGATACTAACGTAAAAAGTGCTAAGGAAATCTTCTTGGACATATTTAAAGATTATAATTTTGATTATATGTTAACGAGCATTTATCAACAAGACGAATTAGCCAAGGTTTTTCGGGATATATTAATTTCGTCATATAAAGATTTGAAAAAATCCGTAGAAAAAGCTGAAAGCCAATTAGAAGAAATTAAAGCAAAAATAATAATTTCTGATGTTTCTGGAAATGTCATAGTCCATAACGTTCAAGGTGTAAGCAGTGGTTTGACGCTTCGTGGAGATTTAAGGGATTTCATCGATGCGTGTAATACGGTAAGAGAGAACATCTTTATGTCTGATTCGGCTCAATTTAAAGGGATGAACGAGGATGGAAAGGAAATTGAGCTCCATATCTTTAAATACATTATTTCGGTACTCGTAATGAAAACAGGAGAGTTAGATAGAGAATCTCAAGATAAATTAAATATATTATTAAAAGATATGTCTCTCTTTGCAGATTTGATAATTTCAGCACATTCAGATTAATTTTCTCACAGAATTAATTTAATTTTTACTTTTATCTCTTTTTAGTATTCAACTCTTTGAGCAAATATTTTCGAAAAATTTTTTGTATTTGCATTATTATTTTTTTAAAGGTATAAAATGTCCGAAAAAGTCGAAGATCGAATAAAAGAATTAGAAGAACGATTGGCTTCCACTAAGGTAAACAAGGCTACACAAAAAAGTATAAATTTCATTAAAGCACAACTAGCCAAACTCCGCGAAGATATGATTC
>NJBI01000090.1 GCA_005222975.1 Promethearchaeota archaeon Loki_b31 | reverse complement strand
TAAGTTTTTCGATTCACAATATTATAAAGGATCGCCATCATATTTCAACTTTTCGTACTTTTTGTCGCCGTTTATAGCGTTACAGCTCGGTGACTGAGATTAGTTTGCTATCAAATATTTTTTTTTTAAAAATATGATATGGAATTTAAAATTAAACCCAATTTCTTATTTCCTGAAATTAGATTAAAAGAAAAACACTACTGCTTATTTAATATCGATAAACTTTAAAAGCCCTAAGTCATCCAGATCATCGATCATTACATCTATCTCTGATTGTGGCACCCCGGCTTCCTCCGCGATATCCGAAATAGTGTGAAATCCATCCGCTAAATGAGCAATTTTATATTGTTTCTTATTCAAGAATCCTTGTGCAATTACTTGGTGGGGAAGTCGCTTTGATGTCCATGTCGGTTTCTGGTTTTGAGTGTCCCTTAAATCCTCTTCTGACAATACTAGTCCTTTTTTAGCGATCTGCTTCCGTGATTTTACAAAATCTTTCTCAAATATCTTCAGGATGGGAATCTTTAAGGGAACTTCTGCCACATGACCGTTCTTTAGCATAACATCCATAACATTTTCAAAACCTTTGAACATCCTAACATCTCCTGACCAGTCCATTAGATTTCCAAACTTTTCCAGGAATTTATCGATAATCTCACTAAGAACTTTATGGGTGATTTTAGCATCATCATTTTTATCAGCTGCTGCTGTGCACAAGATTCCTTCCTTAAAAACAAGAAGGAGATAAAATATTTGCATATCAATGATTTTCAATTCGCCCGATCCTTTCGAGAACTCCACCGAAAAATCTTTTAATGCTGTTAAAAAACCAGATACTAAATCTTGGTTAAACTCTATAGTCCCATACTTCCTATGGACTAAACAAATGCCCGTAAAGTTTGAAATTAGGTAAACATTGTGAAGGATTACAATCAACTCCTCAAAGTATAATAATTTTTTTTTATTATTTATATATATTTTAATAATTTATATCTTCATTTTTTGTAAAACCGGTTTTAAAATCAAAAAAAAAAGAAAAAGAGATAATAGAAATTTTGATTCCATATCCTATGTATTTAAACGAATAAAATCAAGAAATTTTGATTAAAGGAATAATGGAAGGCAAGTTGTAAAGCCAGTTAATATCCCGTCTACGATTCCACCGATTAAATAAAAAAAATATTTCCTTACACTTTTTCGAGCGTTAATTATGTGCCAAATGCTTATGGTTATATCTAATATGGCGCCAAGTGAGAATAAAGCAACGATGTAATATATTGTCTTCTCGCATGGGTAAATTACTTGACTAATATCAGAAATTCTGTTAAGATCAAACAGGTTAATGGTGTCCGGTAATTGAATAAAATTGAAAATTAGACGATCCGGCAAGGGATCTAAAACAACTATCAAAAAGTATGTGAACCAATCGAATAGGATTCCAAAAGACATCACGATATAACTTGTGCCTAAGATTAATCGTGTTTTCGTCATAGGATTATCTTCTAACTTTTCTTCCTTACTATATCTGATTCTTTCTAAAAAGTAAGTACCTCTTAAACTTAATAGGGTTAAAATTCCAATAATTAACAAAATTCCAAAAAAAATGTATTTAAAATACCTAAATAACAATTCGACAAAGAAATTAAATGCAATAAACGAATTATCAATCAATTTTAACCATTCTTCTAAATTATTTATAAGTTGATTGATTGTGATTAAAAAAAGAGAGATTATCATTTATAATGTATTTTAAATAATATATTTAAATACTACAGAATAAATCAATTTTCTAATGGCGTTAATTTCTTAAATAAATTGAAATTAAGATGTACATTATCAATTATTAGATATAACAACTAAGGGATTAAAATGGATTTTTATGTTTTTTTAGTTACAGTTCCAAATATTGAAGAAGGTAAAAAAATAGCAAGAGTTTTGGTTGAAAGCAAGCTAGCCGCATGCGTAAACATAATTCAAAATATACAATCAATTTATTCGTGGAAAGGAAACATTGAAGAGGACAACGAACATCTATTAATAATTAAAACAAAGGAAAGCAAAGGAGAATTAATAATTCAGAAAGTTAAAGAGCTTCATTCCTATTCTGAACCGGAATGCATTGGTTTGAAGATTAATAAGGGTTCTAAAACATATTTAAATTGGATTAGTGAAGTTGTAGATTAATTAAAAAAAATTGTATAAATATTATGGCTTTCAATATCTTTCGAGTTGATTGGATTTTAGTTGATACTATCATAATAATTTTGCTAGTTTTACTTCTTATCAGCGTAAAAATATTTAAAGAGGCGTATAGATGGAGGTTTTCTTTGTCAAACGAATTTTTGACGCGAACAACGGCTAAGTCTCTAAGTTTTAACTTAGATCGCCCCTCAATTTACATAAAAAAGTGGAATTTAACTAAATCCAAAGTAATTCAAGAAGAAATCTCGTCTAAACCCTCAATTTTTATAATAAGAACGCATAGAAAACAAATGTTATTGAAAATATTGACGGAAGGTTTAAGCACTTATGGTTTTAATGTAGTTAACATTTGGCTTAAAATCAAAGCTGATAAAGGAAAAAGTAAAACGATTAGAGATATTGAAAGAAAAATTCAACAAATTATACCCTCATTTCTCACGATTTATAACCAAGATCTTCATTTATTGAGTCAGAGATATGTTGTCGTGAATTTTGATAAAAAAATTATTCCCTATAATTTTATTACAAAAGATTCAAACAGTGTTAAACTAATTTTAATTAATCCACGGTTAAATTTGGGCAATATTAAAATTATGCAAACTTTAGAAACTGTTTCAAATCCACAGTTCCAGTTATTTATTATTTTTAGTGAGCGTTTAAATCCATTTTTTAAAAATAGGAATTCAAATAAGAAGATTTTAAGCAATAAAACCCTGAAAAATTCAAATAAATTCAAATATCATACCATTCAAAAAGCAAAAAGCACATTCAAATATTACGAAACGGTACTTTTAAGCATAATAATAAAAAATATAGATAAAATAAGTAAATTAGATAAAAAAGAATAATTTCTGATGAAAAAAGATACTATTTTAAGAGATTATTATAATACCGTAGCATACTCTAAAGATCATTTGAATCTCTTAAACCAAAAAAGAAAACGTTCTAGAGAATTACTGGAGACATTTGCTAAAGAAGGTTTAACCCCGTTTATCTACGGAAGTGTTGCTCGTGGAGATGTTCATAGGGATAGTGATATTGATATTATCTTTTTACAATTAATACCACCTTATCAAATAGAAATTATTCTTGAGAAATATGGTATCAACAATTACTTTAGAGAAATTATAATGGCAACACCAACGGATACATTAAAATTGTACATATATTTAAACGAGTTAGAGAGTATCACTATTCCATTATCTAAGTTTGATAAAAAATCAGAGGAATTTTATGATTTTGGAGGAAAGGTCAATCTAAACCAATTAGAAGATAATCTCAGAGTCCCTGGAATAGACAAGAGATTAGTATTAATTAAACCTACCTTAGAAGGCCATGAAGAATATTCAATAATTGGAAACGAACATCTGGCAGCAAAACAAGTTAATGTAAGTATTGATTTAATTAATGAACGCAAAAGAGTTCTTTTAAAAAGAGAAAAACACGGTAGAACTGGTGTATTTCTAAAAAGATTACTTGATCTTAACGAATCTACCGAAGTGGTACTAAAAAAACTTGCAAACAAAAAATCCTTTGTGAGAAAGAAGTTATTTCAAAAATGAGCGAGTCTAATATAGTAGAATCTAAATCAAATACATTTTTCGTAAAGAGTAGGGGAATTCCCAAAGGGTGTCAGCACTGTTTAAGTGGGACTAAAGCCGTGTTATTCCTAAATGGAATCTGTCAGAATCCAAAACATTGTTGGTGGTATTGTCCAATATCTAAAAAGAGAAAAAATAAAAAATTAACTTATGCTAACGAAATTCAAATTAGTTCTAAAGAGCAGTTATTAGACGAGCTTAATAAAATTAAAGCAAAAGGTATGAGCATCACGGGAGGGGATCCCTTATTTGAGCCCAACTTCGAAAACACTTTAGAATTTATTAAATTTGTTAAAGCAAAAAAAGGGAAAAAATTTCACATTCATCTTTATACAAATGGTCTTAATTTTAACGAATCAAAAGCAATTAGTCTTGCTCGAGCAGGGTTAGACGAAATTAGATTCAACCCACCAAAAGAAAATTGGAATGTTATAAAATACGCATTGGATAAGGGTATGTCTGTAGGCGCTGAGGTTCCGGTAATTCCAGAAAAGGAATATGTTGAAAATCTTGAAGAATTGATATTTTATTTAGATGAAATAGGTGCAGAATTTATCAATTTGAATGAATTTGAGTATTGTTCACCAAATAGCCAAAACTTAAAAGAACGCGGTTTTAAATTGAAAGAAGGTACAATAGCTTCTGTAGAGCGTAGTAATGAAACTGCAATTACTTTAATAAAAAAAATCGCTCCAAAAGTTAAGATAAAAATTCATTTTTGTACGATTATAGCCAAGGATTATTGGCAATTGAGGAAAAGGTACTTAAGGCGTGCAAAAACTATAAAATTACCTTATGAGGAAATAAATGAGGATGGTTTGTTAATATTCGCTCAAATAGAAGGTGATAAAATAAAAATAAAAGAGTTTAAGAATATTTTATTAAATCAATTAAAAGTTCCTCGTAAGTTTCTATCTTATGATGGGTTAAATATAAAATTGCCTTTATCATTCGCGATCGAGGAAGATTTGGTAAAATTAATTGATCAAAATAATTTAAAAGGATATATCGTAGAAATAACACCATTTCGAGAAGAGCAATATCAACAAATAACGGAAAAAACACCTATCAAGGTATTTAAAGAAGAGTTGGGGGTTTAATGAGAATTAACACTGTTAGTATTAAGGATATAGATGAAATATTCAGATTGGAAAGTAATACTTTCAAGAAAGATGCTTTTTCTAAAAATTCAATTCTCAATCTTATCATAAATAACACTTTCTTTTTTAAGTTAATAAATGACGATATTTCAAATGAAATTGTTGGATTCATTATTATTATTCAAGATCGAGAAGATAGAGTAAATTTAATCAATTTAGTTATTAGTAAACAATATCAGAATAAAGGTTATGGATCACATCTATTAAAATATACTTTAAACAAAATAAAAGAAATGAACAATATTGAAGTGATAGTTTTAAATGTGAACTCTAAAAATGAAGTTGCCATTTGGTTGTATCAAAAATTTGGGTTCCGAATTGCAGAGAAAATAGAGAACTATTACCGGCAAAAGAAAAACGCTTATGTAATGATTTTGAATATTTAATATTATCTAAAAACCAATACTTATAAATAAATTCTATTATAATTTGTGTATAAAAAGTATTGAAATTGTGCCCAAAAAAGAGAATAAAATAAAAAGTGTTGAATAACAATGACGCCCTTAGGTAATGAACTAAAAGAAGAAATCAAAAAAGGTGTTTCGCTCCAAAAGGTTGACGAAGAAGAACTAAAAAAACGTGAAGAAGAGAAAAAGAAACGAATGGAAGAATTAGAAAAGCTCAAAGAAGCCTTAGGAGCAAAAGAATAAATTTTTTGTTTTTTTTGTATTTTATTATTTTTTTTCCTTTATTTTGTTAAGGATATTAGAACCTTAGACAGTTAGTCTTTTGATTTATACTATACTTAATTATATATACATTAATTATATAAATTTAAAATTTGGAGTTTGATAATCTATTTGAAAATTCTGGAAATAGATAAAAAGAAAGAAGTAATTACTGTTAAAACAGAGGACTTAAACGATCTATGGACACTCTATAACATAATATCTAAAAATGATAAAATTTCAGCACGGACATATAGAAGAGTTGTTCTAAAGGAAGGTTCTAAAGGAGAAAGAAAACCAATGTATTTGAAATTAAAAGTTGAATCTGTCGCTTTTCATGAATTTTCAAATAGATTAAGAGTAAAAGGTACTATCTTAGAGGGTCCGGAGGATTTTGTCACTTATGGAACATATCACACTTTTAATATTGAACCTAACCAAAAACTAATAATAAATAAAGAGAAGTGGTTAAAGAGCGAAATAAAACGTCTTAAGGAATCATCAAGATTCGAAACTGATTTTATAATGTTAATAATTGCAATCGAGACAGGGCTCGCTACAATCTCTCTAATAACAAATTTCAGTCATAAGAGAATAGCCACTATAAAAAAAAATATTCCTGGTAAAAGATACGAACAATCTTATAGAAATAAAGCGTACGAAGAATTTTATAGTGATATTCTTAGACTTATCGACGAAAATATAAAGAATACAAAAATAAATACAATAGTTATATGTGGTCCTGGTAGTACAAAGGTTCATTTCAATCAATTTCTTAAAGAAAGAACACAGTCTACATATCTACCAAAAATTTATAACATTCAAGCCAGCTCCGGAACTGAAAGTGCTATTTTAGAGACTTTAAAATCAAAAGAGTTAAAAAATTTTAAAAAAAATGTAAAAATATTACAGGAAACAGAAAAAATTGAAAAAATATTACAATTATTTAGTACAGACTCAGATATTATTGCCATTGGTTTTGACGAGATTTCTAATGCAACAGAAAAAAGTGCTGTAAAGGAATTATTTTGTGCTGATATTTTAATTAGAGGTGCCTCAAAAGAGCAAAAATTAAAAATCGAGCATATCATTAATAGAGTTGAAAATTCAGGTGGTAAAGTTCAAATTCTAAATAGTGAACACCCGACAGGACAACAGATTATTGATTTAGGATCTCTGATTGCTATTTTAAGGTATAAAATATAAATAAGAAAAATTTCGACAATGAATGAAAACATAAAATATATCGATAGAACTTCGGAAATTCCACTAGCAGGCGTTGATTTTATAGGGATAATTGACAGAGGGACCAACATTCTTGAACTTAAACCCTTAACACAGTGTAATTTACGTTGTAAGTATTGTTTCGTCAGTTCTGGCGATTACGACACTAATTTCGTGATAGATTCAAATTATTTAATAGATAAAGTTAAAGAAGCAATAGCGATAAAAGGAAATTATAACATCGAGATTCATCTGGCACCCTACGGTGAAATGTTGTTATACGGGGAATTATTTAATTTGGTAAAAAAACTCTCAGATATCGAAGGAGTAACAACTATCTCAATGCAAAGCAATGGAGTATTACTCTCGAAAAATATTATTGATAAATTGAAAAAAAGCAACTTAACACGAATTAACATAAGCTTAAATAGCCTAAAGGAAGAAACCGCTTGTTATTTATGCAATTGTGCTAAATTTGATGTTGGTAGACTTTTAAATAATATTTATTACCTCTTGGATTCTAAAATTCATGTTTTAATTGCACCAGTTTGGTTTCCAGGAGAAAATGACAAAGATATAGAAGATATTATTAAGTTAATCATTAATTTAAGAAGCGAAGGTTATTCTGAGAAACAAATTCAAATTGGTATCCAAAAATATTTAATATACAAAACAGGTAGAAAATTAAAAAAAATTCGACCGAAATCATGGGGTTATTTTTATTTGCAATTATCCAAATTAGAAAAAAAGTATGGTATAAAACTAAAACTTGGGCCTATAGACTTTGGTATTCATAAAAGAACGAAAACCTCCATGTTAGGAATTAAGAAGGATGATCTTATTAAACTAAAAATCGTTTCCGGGGGAAGATGGAAAAACGAGTGTATAGGGAAAATCAACGATTCTCTCGGAATTAAAATATTATTGAATAAACCACTCGTTTTCTCAGAAGCACTGATCGGAAAATATATTGAGGCTAAAGTGATAAAAGCAAATTATAAAGATAATATTCTTACTGCTTTTTTTCCTTATAGATAGTAAGAAATAAAAAGACTAAAAATTAAAATAATGAATTTACATAAGAATTATATCGTAATTTATTATAAATCAATACTATTTTGATTTGATTGAAATGAGCCCAATTATAACACATGAAGATGAGCTTGAATTAGCAAGCATGGAAAAAGAATTAGTAAGCCAAATAAAAAAATTAGCGAAAAATCAGACTACATTAATCGATTCTCAAAAAAAATACGCTGATAACTTGAGAAAAGTAAATCTTACACGAGATATGACCAATAGAATGTTTAGAGATGTATTAAAGCAAATGCAAACTCTAGTAAGAGAGAGAAGATCAAATATCAAAGACGAGGAGGTAAAATATTTTCAGGAAATCATCCATAAAAATGATGAATATATCGAAATAAATAACAAGTACATAGATTCGATTAAGGACCTCGCAGTAAAAAAAGATTATTTAGTAGAAAAAAAATATGAATTTGCTGCAGCGTTAGGCGAAGTAGCCAGTAAAAGAAGCGTTGTTATTAAAAAAGCGTTATCTGTCGAAAAAAAGAAAAACGATTTAATCGAAGGAGAAAAGATAAAAATATTGGAATCTGAATTGAATGACTCCCAAAGAGATTTTGATCGCGCAAGGGATGTACTATTAAAAAAAATTAATCAATTTTTACAAGTTAAGAATGAAGTTGATGATCTCTGGGTTAATTTAAAAAATTCCGTCAACAAGTCTAGTTAATTAAATACCTTATATTTTTTTATAATTTTTTTTTAAATCAAGTTGTAATTTGTATGAGCTTAAATTTATTAAATAGTTAAAATATATTATTAATAGAAAATTAACAAGAAAATTCGATATTAATAAAATTAGAGAGAGTAAAATGGCCGAAGAATTCGCAAATTTCATGCAAGAAACAAGAAAAGCCCCTCTTGAAGAAAAATTAAATACATTTGGCGATATTGTTGAAAAAATGATGTCAATGATTCTAAGGATACCAACTTTAGTAGATCAATCTTTAGCGATTGTCGGTCAAAGAATTTCAACATTAGAATCGCGAATCAATTCTATAAATAATGATGTTTCGGCACTTAGAACGAGAGGAACTGGGGCAGCTACAGTCATTGCAGCACCTACAGCTCCAAGTAGTGCCCCACCACCCCCCTCGGGACCGCCCGGAGGTCCACCCGGAGGTCCACCACCACCACCCGGAGGTCCACCCGGAGGTCCTGGCGGACCTCGTCCAGCCAGCCCTATAAGTTTAAGAGGGGCTATTATGGGTGAGTTAAAATCCTTATTTGCTAAAAGAAAGACCCAATGAAAATCAATTTTAACTTTAAATCCATTTAATTTACTTGGAAATGGGGATTAAAAAAACATCTCACTTTCACTTTTTAATAATTTAATATAAGAATCAGTATCAAAGGAAGTAGAACTCTAAATCCTCTTTAACTGAATCTTTTTCTATAAATATTTACTTCTAATTTTTATTATTTAACTATTGATTTTTTCCACTTGTTTCCAGTGGGAATCTATCTAAAAATTTATAAGAGAAAAGTGGTTATATTTATGTATGCGCATAAAATATTTATCTCCACTTTCAGATTTGGAAGCTGAGTTAAAACCACTTT
>NJBI01000034.1 GCA_005222975.1 Promethearchaeota archaeon Loki_b31 | reverse complement strand
CCAGAATCAAACGAGGCTTCGTCATAGGATTATCTGCTAATTTTTTTTCCTCGCTGTATCTTATTCTTTCTAAAAAGTATTTACCTCTTAAACTTAATAAGGTTAAGATTCCGATAATGAGAAGTATACCAAAAAAAACGTATTTCAAATACCCAAATACCAATTCTATAAATGAATTAATCTCGATAAACAGCTCGTCAAAGTTGGGTAAAAATTGGTCAATTATACTAAAAAATTTTACATAGGTGATCATCTATATTTTATTTAAAATCACCTATTTAAATTCTACAGATTAATTTACCTATGTAATTTCTAGGATTCTTAAAAAAAGAAAACCAAATTTTCTTCAAATTGCGATCAAAACTTTTTTCAAAAGATAGGCGAAGACTTCTCTCTTTAACATGCTATTCTCTAATTGTTTGGAATCATAAAACGGGAGAAATCATAAAATTTAGGTTAATTTATCTCTTGATTCATTTTTTTGTAATGAGATTCGATTAGCAGGAAAATGAAAGCAAACAATCCATAAATAGAAAACGCAAAGAGGAAAATTATGGGAAAGCCGAATATATTTAATTCGGGAGGTGTCCTATAATAATAAAAACCTACTGCTGCTGCCGTAAAGTCGATTATAGGCTGAAAACAGAAACCGAAAAACGATACCACAAGGGATATTAGTATGATATCCTTAAACAATAAGTCATCCCCTTTAGTTTTTCTCAGGGAAATCCTGCCCAATTCGAAAGTAATCATAAATAATGGAAATATATTAATGGGATCGGTAATTAAAAATTCGACATTCCCTATTTTTATATTAAGGAATGAATGGCCGCCTAAATCGGCAATTGAATATATGTCCGTAAAGATCTGAATGAGAACAAAAGATATAGCTGAGAGCGTTGGAGTAATTACGCAAAATGTTAGAAAAAATCTCGTAAAGCTTGTTAATAAAGAACTTATTATCGTCTCAAGTGAGCATAACGATAGACACATCTTAATAAGCGATTTAGGTCTTGAAGAACTTCACAAAATAAAAGAATTAAAAGGAAAGTAAATAAAGAGAGAGATTTGGCGCCCCCGCCATGGATCGAACATGGGACCGCTCGGTTAACTTTCGGAACAGTGATAAATCACCGTTTAGCCGAGTGCTTTTGATACAATTTTACATTGTTCTACTTAGCCAAGCACACCGAAACAGTGCTCTGTACTTGCTAGCTGAGCTACGGAGGCACAGATTTGGTTGATTTCCAATGCTTTCCACCAATTTCTGATGGTGCCTTCGCCGGGATTCGAACCCGGCTAATGATGCGATCCGATTTGGTCCGTATTGTCACCAGGGTGAAAGCCTAGCATGCGAAGCCCTTTCCTTTAAGGAAAGCTTGGCCGTACTACACTACGAAGGCCTACTTTTTATTTTCGTTTATATCAAACTAATTCTTAAAATTGAACAAAAACGATTCTAAATATATTTTTCTAATTAACGCTTGATTTTAAATTTTTTTATAATATAAATTGCGAAAAGGAGGGGGATTGTATATTGCTAAAAATTTTGGATATTAATATTAATTTGTGCATTTTGAATTTTCGCTGAAGTTAATTTTCGATAATATTAATCTCTTAATCTATCTTTGGAATCCCCTTTCTACCTTCTTAGCTCCTTATTTAGTTTTTCAACAACAACGAGGGGTTTTATTAGGAGAGTCAAGTATAAATATAGCCTTATCTAGATATACTTTAATTCATTTAAGACAAAAATTTTGAAGCGTGAACTAAAATGAAAATAAAAAAGTCACATGCTAATATTAATATCAGCCTTCTTATCCTAATTCTTTCGCTTACGGTAGCTGGGACGCTAAATCAAAGTTTTACACCTCAATATAAGCTTGAGACTCCAAAATCGAGCGCTGATGAAATAACCATCGTCACTCCTGAAAATAAAACATATACCGAGCCAATGAGCGGTTACTACCCTGCAACATATGGATTTGAAAATGATGAAGATGGCACAATACCAGAAGAATGGGAGGAAGTAAAAGGTGATCCAATTATGTTTAATGAGATAATTACCGAATTGGACGGCCATAAGAAAGTGCTTCATATGGATAAAGGAAATACTTATGGAGATAATAATAACATCAATCAATATTTTAAGTCCGTTCAAGAATATGGAACCATCGAATTTTGGGCAAGAACTACAGATGTTAGTCAAGAAAGTGCATGGCATCTGAAAAGTGGCACTTTTAATCAATACGCAATCGCAGGAGTTCGGATGATGGATAATACATTTCAATTCATGAATAGTACGGAGTGGTATCCAGTTTCCTATACCGCAAATAACAATCAATGGTATCACCTAAGGATTCAATTTGAATGTGGGACTGGCAATCACTATGGTTTAGCTCAGTATAAATGGAGATTTTTCGTAAATGGTGTTCAATTTGGCGATTTTCAGATGATCTCATCACACTCCAATGTTTCACATATTATTATTCATCAAAATTGGCGATATGATAATTTTCATATGTATACGGATGCTGTTGGGTACTCTTGGGATTCAAATTATAATGTTGGAGATAATTTGAATGAGGGAATTTTATTTAGCTATGAAAACACAACCAATTTGGATTGGAAAGGATATTCCTTAGATGGGCAAACTAATAAGACTATTATGGGAAATACTACCATCCCGGTGCTTGATGATGGACTCCACTCGATTCATATGTTCGGAAACGATTCGATGGGCACAATGTACGAATCAAATCTAAGATACTTTACAGTGGATACAAATCCCTACCTTAATATTGTAACTCCTGAAAATAAAACGTACACGGAACCGATGAGTGGCTATTATCCCGCGACATATGGATTTGAAAATGAAATGGATGGGACTTCAAGAACAGATATTGCATATGTCGACTCTACAAACAGTATTCAGAGTAATTGTTATGTGGATATTGTCAACAATTTCCAGGGGCATAATAAAGTTCTACGCATCTATGATGCAAATACGGCTGGCAATGCTGAAGCACGTAATCATTTTACTTCACCGCAACAATCTGGTACGATTGAATGGTGGTGGAGTACTTCTGCATCAGGATCTAATATGATTGATTATTTATTTTATGAAGGAACTTTAGGAACTGGTGTTGGCAAGCTTAAAATGCAAGATGGTGATTATTTAGACATGCAAGATAATATCGTTCAATCCTATGTCGCTAACCAGTGGTATCATCATAAAATGATTTTCGATGCTGTTACAGATACCTATGACTGGTACATTGATGGAGTTTTACGAGTGGACGATGGTAATTTTACAACTGCTGTAAGTAACATTGGAACCATGAATATAAATGCAGACTGGGCTAACATTGGTTCATGTTATGTTGATGCTGTGGGCTATTCATGGGATCCAGACTACAATATCGGGGATAATTTGAACGAGGGATTACTATTGAGTTATGCTAATACAACTAATTTAGATTGGAAAGGATATTCATTAAATGGCGCAAATAATAGAACAATTTTAGGAAATACAACCGTTCCAATGCCTTCAGATGGAGTATACTCGATTCAAGTGTTTGGAAATGATACACTAGGAACGATGTACGAATCGAATCTAAGATATTTCTCGGTAAACACTGCTCCTCCAGAGATTACCATTAGTTCACCTTCCGACAGTGACATTTTCGGAACATCAGCTCCTGAGTATGATATCTCAATTACGGGGCTTTATGATACTATTTGGTATACGCTTGATGGTGGGGCAACGAACATCACCGCGGGCGGTCTTACGGGAACTATCGATCAAAACGAATGGGATAAACTTACGGATGGCATCGTGACCATCATATTCTATGTGAATAGTACCGCAGGGATGGGAAATGCTCAAGTGCAGGTGATCAAACAAATATCGAGTGAACCACCAATCCCTCCTAGAATCCCTGGATATAACTTAATCGCTCTAATCGGAGTAACTCTCGCTGTAACTTTAATCCTTGTCAAAAGGAAACTTAAGAAGTAATTACCCATATTTCTTTTTTTATTTTACCAAGAGAGTCATTTATAAATATAAAAATTATCTAAAGAATAATACAACAAATGCGGGAAGAGGGATTTGAACCCTCGAACTCCTCTGAGACTGGATTCTAAGTCCAGCGCCGTAGACCAGGCTTGGCAATTCCCGCATTAAAATAACAAATATTGTAGTTATTTTAGTATTTAAAATGCGAAAAAGTAAATAAATTTTTTAGTTAATTAAAGGAGGAATTTTATTTGCGATTAAATCGATAGTTGAAAATAAAAGTAAGAAATATTTAAGAATTAAGATTATTGTTATTAAAGCAGATAGAATTATAAGGTTAGATAAAAAAGTTAGGTTTTTTTATGAGTGTAAGAGATTCGTTAATAAAATATTTGACTTCAATCTTGAGGGCATCTCAAGGTACAATTTTGGTAATCTTATGTGATTTGAATGGGCTTTCTATAGCTAAAATTGGAAGGAAAAGTGATATTGAGATAAATCCTAATCGTATTACTAGTTTAGCTTCAGCAGCGTTTTCTGCGAGCGAAGAGAGTTGGGAAGATATGAATATTAAGGATCAAGTTATTTCGTTTTCATTCTTTGATAAGGTTTGTTTAATAACGATTAGGATAAATCAAACTCTCTTAACAATTGTTCATGATTATCACAAAGAATGGCCATTAGATGCAGATAATTTAGCAAGTTCTATGTACTATATAAAACAGAAATTAGGAGATTTTTTTGGTAGTAGTAATGAAACTGAGAGAGATCTTGAATATTTTTCAAACAAAGTACGAAGTGCGATTTACCTCTTTGGTATGGGGTCTGAAGTTCCTTTCGCATCTTATTCTCCAGAAAAATTTGATTCTACTAATCTATTGCCAGCAATAAGTTATGTTTTGGACTCAATACAAAACCCTATATATATAAGGTATAGTCTTGTATGCTCAACAGGCTTAACTTTAGATGCTAGGGAAGTTAGTGGCCGAAATTTACCAATTTCGGTTGAGGCATTTTCAGCCAGTGCTAATGTTGCTTTTCAAAAAATGAAAGAAGAATCTGAAAGCAGTTCAATCGGTGAGTTATTATGTTATGTAGCAATTTCTGGGCAAGATCCTGAAAATTTTTACGGAATTATTACTTGTCCTTCTGGAAAATTAAAGTTTTCTGAAGTGAAAGGGACTTTAAACATGGAAGAGATTTCTTTTATAGGTCTCTTCACATTGACATACGGGGGAATTCCAATTATGTGTGAATCCCGAAATATCATATTTTCAATAATGAAAATAATTGGGACTGAGCGAACTACTGAAAACTTTATAAAATCGGTAAATGTATTAACTAGTTTTAAATATGATTAAATCTAATTTGGAAGAATCTATTCCAAAACTGTTTTGTCTCCATTTTAATGAATGTGATAAGAAAAAATGCACAGCCTTAAAATTAGCAAGGTTCAATTTGCTAAAAATCGTGTCTAAAATTAAAGGAAGAAACTATAATGCTATTTTTTTAAATCCCTTTTCTAAAAAAGTAATAAATGATAATGATAGGGAGCTTATTTTGAAGTACGGTCTTATTGTCGTGGATTGCTCTTGGAAAAAAATTTTCAATTTGAAAAACTTTAACTTAAAAAACAGTAGAAGATTACCGCCACTTATCGCCACAAACCCAGTAAATTATGGCAAATGGGAAAAATTGAGCTCTGTTGAGGCATTAGCGGCAGCGCTTTATATTACAAAATTTCATACTTACGCTGATTTAATACTCTCAAAATTTTCATGGGGAGTTGAATTTAAAAAATTGAATAAATTTTAACAAAAATATAGATGATCTAATAAAAATAAAAAATTAATAAAAATTAATCTTCAGAGTGTTTCGAAAGTCCTGAAGCAGCAATTACATCGTCAATTTTTAAAATCATAGAAGCAACTTCGGTTGCTGATTGAATAGCTTGAGTTAATACCATTAATGGTTCAATAACACCCAATTTCATCATATCATCAGGTTTACCAGTATCAATATTAATACCGTACGCGTTTCCTTCATCTGATTCATGTTTTGAGCGTAATTCTACAATCAAATCAACAGGATTATACCCCGCATTTTCAACCAATGTTTTAGGAATTATCTCTAGGGCGGTAGCATAGATTTCAATTGCTAATTGTTCTCTACCTCCTATTGAACGGGCATAAGCTCTTAATCGTTTAGCTAACTCAATTTCAGAGGCTCCACCCCCCGGTAAAATGTAAGGCAATTCAATTACTGCTTTTACTACAGATAATGCATCATCGAACATTCTTTCAGCTTCATCTACAACATGTTCAATCCCAGCCCTTATTAATATACTCACAGCCTTAGGATCAATACACTCTGATACAAAAATCATATTTTCATCCCCAATTTTCTTTTCTTCTACTTTTCCTGCTTTACCTAAGTCCGCAGCTGAAATATCGAAGATGTTGTTGACTATTTTTGCATTTGTAGCTCGAGCAAGTTTTTCCATATCAGATCTCTTAACTCTACGAATCGTTATGATGTTTTCTTGGGCAAGAAAGTTTTGTGCCTTGTCATCAACACCCTTCTGACAAAACACAACATTGACTCCAACTTCTTTTAATTTGTTAACGCGGGATTTAAGCATTTTCGCTTCTTCTTCAAGGAATTTATTGATTTGATCAGGTGTTTGAATTCTAATCTCGGCATCAAATTCAGTTTTCTGAACTTCAAGAGAGGAGTTAATTAATGCAACTTTTGCATCCTTGAGAGATTTTGGCATCATAGGATGTACAATTTCCTTATCCACTATAATTCCATCTATGATTTTTGTATCTATTAGACTTTTTCCCTCTTTTTTTATCATTTGAATTTGATCCAAATCGATTAAAATACGTTCTCCACGTTTTTCTTTTATTTGGTTTACCGCTTTAACAGCAATATCTGCAAAATGACTTTTAACTCCCGTAATTAATTTACTATTCATTGAAGTTCCTGCAACTTTCAATAAAGTCTCTTTATCGTTAATATCAATTTTAGTAGCTAGTTCTTTCAATATTTCCTTAGACTTTACTAAAGCTTTTCTATAACCTCTGATTATTATCGTCGGGTGAACTGATTGGTCCATTAACTCTTGGGCAAGGTTCAATAATTCTCCAGAAATGATAACGCTCGTAGTAGTTCCATCACCAACTTTATCATCTTGCGTTTTAGCAACTTCGACTATCATTTTAGCCGCTGGATGTTCAATATCAATAGTGTCTAAGATCGTTGCACCATCGTTCGTTATTGTTACATCTCCTAAAGAATCAACAAGCATTTTATCCATACCTTTAGGCCCAAGTGTTGTTCTTACTGCTTCTGCTACCGCTTTAGCTGCAGCTATATTATTTTTTTGGGCGTCCTTTCCTTGTTTTCTTTCTGTACCTTCTTTTAAAATAATTATAGGGACGCCACTTAACTGAGCACACATATATCTCTAATCTCCATTTAATTTTATATTAAACTTTTTTATCATATATAATGATCTCTAAGTCATAAAATTAAAAAAGTTTACGAATATGAATTCTTTCAAATTTCCTTAGTGAAAATGTTTTTTAAGAATGCATTAAAACTAAGAAATTGACTCCTTAATTATTTTTTCTTTATTTACTTATTATTCTCGGGTATATTGACTCAATTGGCATATTTCTGAGAGAGTAAATCTTCTTATAATCTAAAGCCGTCATCAAACGGCTCTACTTCTTATTTTGACGGGAAAATGGCAATTTCTAAAAATAGGGTAAATTACGCTTGACTTGCATAAAATATAAGCCACTTTGCCATGGCTTGAAACGATTCGTTTATGTTTATATTTTCTTTTGAAGAAGTGAAAACGCATTGATTGCATTTAGCATTTTGGGAGTATTCATTTGCGATTTCGAAATCCACTTCGTGGTTCGATAAATCCCACTTCATACCCATAAGAATAATAGGTACAAAACCTGCTTTTTTGCGAATAATTTTTAGCCAACCTTGAATTTCTCTGAAAGTGTCGTAATCCGTTATATCAAAGCAAATAAAAGCTCCACTAGCACCCTTACAATAGTCTGGTAAAAGCTCTCGGAAGCGTTTTTCTCCTGCGAAGTCCCATAATTGCATTTTTACGGACTCTCCTGTGTCAAGGACTTCTGACTTTGTGTGAAATCCCGCACCTATAGTCATCTTATAGCCTTCTTCAAATTTTCCTGTACAATATCGAGTCACCATAGCAGTTTTTCCCACACCACCTGCTCCTGCTACGATCACTTTAAAAATCCATGAACTCATCATTTTTTTTCATGAATTATTTTTTTTAATTATATTAAATAAGAATTTATTTTTATAGTGTTGTTAATAATAAAACCTAAAAACCAAATTAATCAACTCCTTATAAAAACTTAACATTTTTAAAATTATACAAAAACAAAATAAAAAAAGGTTTTTATAAGATTTAGTTCTATTATTTTTTAGTACTGTATTTTAATAAGTTTCAATAATAAAGGTTGTGAAAAAGGAGTATTAAAGAAGAAGACATTTGTCCGGTATGTAGTTTTCCGAAAGACCTATGTATATGCGATAGTTTAAGCGCAGATGAACAACAAATTATTATCTCTAACGATCGAAGGAAATGGGGGCGTGTGGTTACAGTTATCACCTTCGAAGGAAATATAGACGCAAACTTAAAGGATATCCTTACGCAAGCCAAAAAGAAATGTGCTTCTGGAGGAACTGTTAGAGAAAATTTAATCGAACTTCAAGGCGACCACAAGTTCAAGTTGAAAAAATTTTTAATTGACTTGGGCTTCCCTGAAGAAAATATTATCATTCAACAAGGGATGATGAAGAAACCATATAAAAAATGATAAAATAATAATAGTAACGATAGTTCATTTGCATTTTTTTTATTTTATTTTAATATTAAAAAAGAGATAATGAGTGCAATATTTTATAATGTAATTTTTAAGGGGACTAAAGGAGATAAAAATGAATCGTATTCATTAACTTTTAAAAGCATAATCTCTGATAAACCGATTAATATTCCTTCTCAATATTTTTCGTCTCTAAAAATATTAAGTCAAAAGCGTCAAAATGTAATAAATTTTCAAAACATTCGAGAAGTAATAAAAAGTGGAGATGTAGCTATAAATTATAATTTTAATTATTATATCGTTATTCTCTACACATCTTTATTAGATGGAAAAAAGGAAGGTTTTTTAATTGGGAATGTAAAAAAACTAGGAGATATTTTAATTGGTATTTGGCCATTTAATCAACCGAATACTCAACTTACCTCAGATATGATTTTAGAAAAGTTAGATGTTCTAATCAGTAGCGAAAATTTTAAAAATATAAGTGTTATTTATTCATAAAGAAATCTACTATTAAACCTATAAACTTTATAAGAAAGTATCATCATTCTTCTTTAAGAAATCTAGCAACTCTTTTTCTTTAGGCATGCCAGTTCTCGCACCTAATTTTTGGATCTTCAAAGAAGCTGCAGCATTACCGTATTTACAGGATTTTTTCAAATCCCAACCTTTTATCCAATAAGCTAAAGAAAATGCACCGTTGAACGTATCTCCAGCCCCAGCAGTGTCAATTATATTGTTTATATCATATGTAGGTATCCTTTTTTGAAATTCGTTGGTAGTTATTAATACGCCATTACTTCCTAACGTAATAATAACAATTGGTATCCCTTTTTTCACTAAAATTTCAGCCGCTTTTTCAGGTTTATTACTGTTTGTTATTGACTTTGCTCCTTCCTTATTTGGAAGCAATATATCAGCTTTTAAAAGCACTTTTTTCAAATTATTCCAACCTCTTAGGGCAATTTGGGATTCTAGATCTATGCTAATTTTAACATTATTTTTTTTAGCAATTTCGATGGCTTTTTCTGTGACTTTTTGATGAATAATTGTAGTATGTAAAAGTGTAGAATTTGCTATGTAAGCTTCATTTAAATCATTACCCTCTATTTTAGTAGTTTGCATATGAGGTGATTGGATTATAGTCTTTTCTCCTTTAGCAACAAATATGAAATTGACTGGTGTTTTCTTGTCTACTATTTTTTTAATATAGGTCGTATCTACATGTTCTTTAACAAAGTCTTCAATTAAATAATCGCCGTAAGAATCATCTCCAACTGCACCTATAAATCCACTTTTACCACCTAATCTTGCAGTAGCTACCAAATAATTTGCTGTAACTCCACCCGGGAAATAATTCTCGCTTAATGCATCAATTTTCTCGTCAGGTTTTGGAAAGTGTGGTATTTCAGTAACCCAATCTAAAACAATTTCCCCTAATCCGACAATGTCAACTTGTCTCATTGTTTCTTTTTATAAATTAAATTTATCTAATTATGAATTAGAAACCAAAATTATTATAAAAGATATCTTAGAAGAAGTTTTATTTAACTTATTATTTCATTTATTCTATTTTCTAACTCTTCCTCTACATTAATATCTTGGAAATTTGAAGCAACTAATTCGTATGAATCGCTATAATCATTAAATTTAACTTTTCCTTTAATCATAATATCTCTTCCAACGAGTTCTGAGGAGAATTTCTCTAACAATTTATCGTAATCCGGAGTATCTTTCACTTTAACAATTAAATCAGCCTTAGTACCAACTAATTTCTCTGCAGCTTCTCCAATAAAAGTAGCCCTAATCTTACCGCTTTCATCCTCGACGATATGATTGATTATCATTGTCATTTTACTATCTCCCTTTTTATCACAAGTACAATTATCAATCTTTTTTCTACAATTTGTACATGCTTCATAGAACCTGATGTTCTTTAATTCATTTGAAATAAAACCTTTAATTTCAAAAAAGCCAGACGATTGAATCGAATTTATTTCTGTGAAATTTTTCGAAAAAGAACTAGTTTTCTCTTTAGTAGGGATTTTAGCAATTTTTAAATTTGAGATTTTTAAATCTATTTTATCTAAACTTGAATCAAATGAAATTGTTGCTTCATTTTTTTCCCAATAATTACTAAATCTTAATTCAACATTTTTTAACGAAATGCCCTCTCCAATCTTTAGAGACTTCGATAATTCATCTGCTTTTTCCCGCCATGCAGTAATTCTTATGCTATCGGTATCGTCACTTACCATAAAACTTAATAGAGATACCTCGTCTCCTGATTTTAGCGTTATCTTTCTTAAGTCTTCTACTGTAGTAATAACGCCTTGAAATGAAGTGTAACCCTTCTCCTGTTGAAGTTTTACGATTTTATCAATAAATTTTGCATCTAAATTCAATTCTTTATCTTTTTTAGTTATTTTCGTCCACGAATTTGCGTGCACATCGATTCTGTTTTCTGCATAGTTGCTTTTTCTAGGATTTAGGTTAGTCAGCGAAATAAAATCACCAACTTCAAGATTTTCGATTTTTTCGATATCTTCGTTCCAAAAAGTAATTCTTACTTTTCCCGTCGAATCTCTCAGTATTATAGAACTTACCCTACCGTTTTGACCATCTTTTCTAATGAAATCTTTTACGGGGAAACGGTTCATTACCTTTCCCTCAGTCGATATAGATCCTAAATTTTCATTGATATCTTGTATTTTTACGAATTGTTCTTTAATTTTTGGGTATTTTTTATAATCAACATCCTCAGGAGCCAAATCAATTTTGCTAAATCCTCCAACATGAATTTCAATTCCACCATTTCTTCCATTTTTCGCGGTACCATTAAGGATTTTAACAATCTCATTTTTTTCAAAGCGTTCATCTTTAAAAATGCTCACTTGCTCATCCCATAAAACAATTCGGATATCCCCTGTATTATCATGCAACAAAAACGATCCTACATGTCCAGTTTCTCCGCTGCTTTTTTTGAAACTATTAACATGAAATATATCCTTAATTCTACCGACTATCACTATATTTTTCATATTTAATATAATATCTGAGATATTTAACTCAATTTCATTCAAGAGTTCCTTACTTTCACTCGTCACATCTACACCTAACTCTTTAGCGATTACAAACAAAGCTCCTTCGTCTGAGATTAAACCCTTTAATTCTTCTTTTTTCTCTTCTACTAAGCTTTGAATATCAGTTCTAGATAGACCAGTATCCTCAATAATTTTATTAATATATGCTTCCGTTTTCATTTCTTTCACTATTTTAAAAAGGTTTGTTTATTCAAAGATAATTTTAGAATTAATACTATAAAAATAAAACTATTTAATAATTAATTAATCACTATTTAAAAAAAAAAAGGGTATTTCATATTGGTAATTTGTTGATTTTGTCTTAGAAAAAATAAAAATTGTAAGTCGAAAAGATGAGTAGTTTTAAGATCATACCCGTAATTGATGTGTTAAATTCTGAAGCAGTCCATGCCATAAAAGGAGAACGAGAGAAATATAAACCGTTAAAGGCAGTTTGGATAAATAACTGTGATCCAATAAAAATAATTAAAAAATTGAAAGATGATTATGAAATCAATGATATATATATTGCCGATTTAGATGCAATAATCAAAAAAGAGCCTAATTTTAAGTTATTAGAAAAAATTTTAACCATACCAAATGTTAAAATCATTATTGATCCAGGAATTTTGTCTATAAAGAATGTTAAAATATATTCCAAATATAACATAGATACATTAATTTTAGGATTAGAGACGATAAAAAATTTAAAAGTTATTTCTAAATGTTTAAAAGTTTATGGTAAGAATAAAACCATTGTAAGTATAGATATGTACAACGAACTGATTCAAACCAATATAAAAGAATTACAAAACCAGAAACTAATTGATATTATAAAGAAGATTGAAAATTTAGGTGTTGAAAAAATAATTCTACTTGATCTTTATAAAGTAGGACAAAAGTTAGGTGGAATCCCGCAGTTATATCAAGAAATAAGGGATGAATTTAAGGGAAATATTATAGTTGGAGGAGGAATTAAGGATATGGATGATATCAAATTATATAATAAGCATAATTTCTCAGGAGTTCTAATAGGGACCGCTTTACACGATGGAACTATTAATATTGATAAAATAAGAAAGTTTAATCTAAGTTAATCAATAAAAATCACACCAGAACTTGATACATTTAAAGACTTTTTACAAACTGGACAAGCATGTTTCATTCTAACCCAATCTATGAAATGTCCTTTATGGGCTCTCGCTTCACAAATTGGACAACCAGTCACTTCATCGAAAATTTCAATGTTCTTTCCACAAACTGTACATTTCGTTTTGGATGCAGTAGATATTCTAATAATTTCCTTTTTTATATCAAGCACAACGTTTTCAGTATTTTCGGCAGTAGGATTAATCTGTTTTAATTCCGTTTTAGTATCAACGCAAAAGATAGTTCCTTCGCTATCATCCTTTTTATTGCCAATCCAAACAACCTTGCCCTTGAAATAACTGGATCCTTGATTTTCTAAAGAGAGGTTCAATCTTCGATCTTCCATTACAAATGTTTGAATAACTTTAGTATATTTTAACCAGTCTAAATTTAAGGATATTTGTTTAATAACTTCAAATGGCTCTCTAAATACTTCGTTTGTTATGTCTACTTTTGTGATTTCTTTTGGGGACATAATAAATTCATGATTTTTTTGATATTTAATAATAATTATTTAATTTCTTGAGTTTATAAGTTATTACTTCTTCATAACTTTTTCTCTCTGTAGCTATAAAAGATGTCATCCTTTAAAGGAGTGACAAAAAAGTTAGGGGGTACAAAAATCTAATTTAGATGTAAGCTTCGAGCTCCAAAAATTTGGACAATTCTTCTGCTTCTTTTGATACATCGACAATTTTTTTAATAGTTTGCTTGGATCCCTCGTACTTTATTACGGCTAATTCGAGTTCTGAGAGTGTTTCTACAATTTTCGGAAGGCTTATTTTCTTGAATTCGTTCTGAACCTTTCGAGCTAGAAGAGTCAAGAGTAATAGGCCAAGAACGCAAGTGAATAAATGACCTCTTATACTATCGTCCGTTCGATGGAACATGGGCTTGACAGAGAGCATGGATGGTGTTTTTATATACTTAAACGCCCGCTCCACTGTGTATTGCTGCCGATATAGCCAAACTATTTCGAGAGGCATCATGTCAGGATGATTCGAAAGAAGAAAACTCTTACCAAGAGTATCTAAATGGGCGTTTAAGGCTTTTTTGTTTATTTTAATCGAGTATTTAACATTAGCGTGTGTACCAGAAACCGAATAATTAAGCAAATTGAGGTATTTCTTAGTCTTAATAATATTCCGAATCTTTTTTTCAACAGCATTCAGGTCTCTCCATTTCTTAACGTTTAGCCGCTCTTTAAAAAAGGTGTTAACGTCGGAAATGCGTTTCTCAAGCTTCGCTTTAAGGTTTTTTTCTTGCCATTCCCTCCGCCGCGGGTTATACACTACAAGGAGCCTGTCGTTTGGACCGTAAATCGTGCGATCGTACTCAAGCACGCCTACTTCCTTTCCGTTAGGTAATTCTTCCAACGTGAAATCTATAGGCGTTAAAGCAACGAGGTCTTTTTGCGTGCTGGGACGGATTGACGCAACAAAGCGAATGCCAGATTTGTTTATTTGCTCAAACGCATCTTCAGAGATATTTCCCTTGTCAAACACCAAGCACAATTCCTGAGCGTTCACACCAATGCGTTTAAGTCTTTCAAGTAATCGAGATATTTCTTCACGAAATAGTCGGGCGTCCTGAACGTTTCCAGGATAAACCTCGTGCATCACGGGTAAAGCACCATCTTTAGTACAAAAAAGCGTCAGCCCGACAAGATTGAGCGTATTTCGCCCTTCTTTAGAATGACCGTGCCTGGGAAGTTTCATACCGGGCTTAGGATTGATGTACGTGAAGAAATTGGTAGGATCGTAGAACAAAGTCTTCATGTCCACCCCAAAATCTTTTAAAAGTTTTAAATGGATTCGTGTTTCGATCTTATCAATGACGTCCGGTGTTAAATATTTGAAATGGTTAGTATACGCCATCGAATCTAAATAAGTCTCAATGGGCGGGAATTCCTTGAAAAGTACCGTATTTTCAAACCAGCGGCGGATTTTCGCCTTAGAAGTGGGCTTTACACAGCGATTTATGACCGCCAACGCGATGTAGTGTCCAATAGATAACCCTTGTTCTCGTTTTCCCGTGCAATCGTTGATTATTTCGATAAGTTCGAGTTGTTTTATGAGTTGGATTAGAACTAGTGGAAATCCAAAATCGAGAGTTGCAACCGTGAATTCCGGTTTTAATTGGAATTCCGTCTGTTCCTTCATTTTTGCTTCAGGACCTAAATATTTTTGCCAAACACGTGTTGGTTTCCCATTGATCCGAGCAGTCTCCTCGAGATAAAGATATATATTGCCTTTAATTCTTTTTTTTACTAAATGAACCATATAATATATATTAGTGTATACAATTATTTAAATTTAGCGAAATAAAGTGTTTTTACTGAGGCAATTGTTTTTAGTTAATTATAATAGTTAGTGTATACATCGTGAAAGAAATATAAAGACACCTATTTCCGTAATATGAAACAGTAATACTACAATGGAAGCAGCCTTTATGTAGAATTTAATACGTTAATAAAATAGAATTATGTCGAATGAAAGCTTAAAGAAAAAAGAATAAAATTATTAAAAAAAAGAATAACTTATGAACTTAAGAATTTAAATTTTTATATCATTTGTTCTTTATATGTTTTAATTTAATTCCAAATATCTAAAAATAAAAAAATATTTTAGCTTGATAATATAAAAGATCTATTATTAAACGCATTTATTTATTAAATAAGTAAATTCTAATCGTTCCATTCAAAATTACATTTAAATTTGAGTGATTATGCAAAAAAGAATCAAATTGTTGATAAGCCCTAAAGATATTGAGGAAGCAAAGGTTATAGTTCAATATAAAGATGTGAATTATATCGATTGCAAAAATCCAAGCGAAGGTTCTCTTGGAGCAAATTTTCCTTGGATTATAAAAAAAATGAAAAGCCTAATTCCTCCTAATAGCTCTCAATTATTGAGCGCAACTATTGGAGATTTTCCTAATTTACCTGGTTCAGCTTCGTTAGCTGCTCTAGGTGCTGCAGTATCGGGGGCAGATATTATTAAAGTGGGGCTTAAAGGTCCAAATACCGAAAAAGAAGGCATTAATTTAATGACTAAAGTTGTAAAAGCTGTAAAAGATTATGATATGGATATAAAGATCGTCGTAGCGGGTTATGCTGATAGAATACGGATGAATTCATCACCAGATTTTTTATCCATCCCCACTATCGCAGAAAAATCTGGTTCTGATATTGCAATGCTTGATACATACATCAAAGATGGAAAAAATTTGTTCGATTTTTTAAATGTTAAACAATTAAAACAGTTTAGAGATAAATCAAAAGAGTTAAACCTTGAAGTTGCTCTTGCTGGAAACTTATTGAAAGATTCAATCCCTAAAATAAAAGAGATCTCACCCGATTTAATTGGCGTTAGGAGCGTGGTTTGTGAAGGATATGACAGAAATCATGGAATGATTAAAGGTTATCTTATTGAAGAATTAAAATCGGAATTATACAATTAAGCCGTTTATGAGAGAATTTCAAATAGACGATTCAGATATCAGTATAAAAGAAGCAAATAAAGAAGATTTAATTGACTTGAATCTGTGTGCTAAAGAATTTTTACAACTAATTGAAGATTTTAAAATCAATTTTTTAAATCGCAAATATTTTACATTAACGGCATATTATAAGAAACTTTTAGTGGGAATTTTAGTTGCGGAAGAAAAAAATCACAAGGTTGATTCATTAGAAAAAATTGTGCCTAAAACGAATCTCTATTTAATATATGTAAATCCAAATTTCAGGAAAAACCATATTGGAAAAAAAATATTAATAAACTACTTAACCATTCAAAAAAAAAAAGGAATTGCTTCTATTTTTGTAGAATTACCTCATAAATATAAAAAAGGGATTCAATTTTTTCAATATAATAAGTTTCATCAAATTAATAAAGTGAAAGATAAAATTATTTTAGAAATTAATTTATGGAACGATTTCGGAATTAGATCCTCTGAATTTATAGCAAATAATCTTAATGACGTATTTAATTGAATATTATCTGAGAAACGCCTTTTAAATTTTTTAAATAATCGTTCTATTTAATAATATTATTTTGGTTACATTAATAAACTAAATTTATGTACAATAAAGAATTAGGAATTATCGGTATTGGAAAAATCGGTTCTGCCTTATTAAAGAGATTAATTTCTACGAATACTCTTGATAAAAATGAAATTATTATTTTTGATATAGATGAAGACAAAAGAAATATACGCTCTAAGGAATTTAATGTTGAGATTGCTGAAAGTAATGCGGATTTAGTGTGCTCATCCAAATATGTTTTAATTGCTGTTATTCCTCAAGTAATAGATACCGTTTTGCGTGAAATTGGGCCAATAATTACAGAACAACAAACAATTATTTCTATAGCAGCGGGAATTTCTCTTACTCACATTAATAAATTTATTAATAATCCAATAGGATTAATAAGAATTATGACAAACACTCCAGCACTTATAGGTGCTGCAGCAACGGCAATAGCATACAACGAAAACATCAAAGAATACCAAATAGACTTTGTTAAAAAACTTTTTAATGCTGTTGGTATAGTAGTAGAATTAGATGAAACTCATTTAGATGCGGTTACAGGACTATCTGGAAGCGGTCCCGCTTATATTTTTATTATTATTGAAGCACTAGCTGATGGTGGCGTGAAAATGGGCTTACCTAGAGCCGTATCTCTAAAATTAGCTGCTCAAACTGTTTTAGGTTCTGCAAAATTATTATTAGAAACAAGTAAACACCCCGGGGAACTGAAAGATATGGTAGCCACTCCTGGAGGAACGACGATCACTGCAATACATGAAATTGAATCAGCTAAATTGAGAGCAACCATGATTAGAGCAGTAGAATCAGCTACAATAAAATCAAAATCATTAAATTCTGCAAAAAATAAAAATTAATTGTTTTAAAAAGAGATTGTATTTCTGTTATTAATAGTTAATTTAAATATTAATATTTCTGGTTTATATGTATTTAAAACTTCAAGAACCTCGTTTTCTTTTCCTTTTTTGCAAAATATATAAATTGAGCGTCCTAATTGATTCATACTGGCACCTATGATATTTAATTTATGTAAATCATTTAATAATTCCCTAATTCTATCTAAATGTAAAATATTCAATATCTCTGACTCTTCTACAAATTGAAATGAAACCTTAATAAAATTTCTATAATTAGGCTCTAACATTAATTTATTTAAGGCAATCTTACCAGCTCGTTTTATTTTTGAACTCAAACTTGCATCTGATAAGATTGATTTTGTAAGTATCGTTCCAAAAGAACCACAAATCACTAAAAGATCATTAGGACTTTTTAAGCGCTCATAGGTGCAAGGATAACCCGGTTCCTTTAATATACATAGACCTCTTCCTAATTGACCACAAACGGTTCCTAATCCTGTTTTTTTTACAACTTCTGCAATATGGGCAATCTTTCCGTTTTCTAAATCGTCTAAGTGTAGATTAAATAGTTTGTTCAACCCAAAAATCGTTCCTAATGCACCTGAACCACTTGCGCCATATCCGCATCCAACGGGTAAATCGAAAAAATGTTCAATTTTAACTTTAACGGGAACTTTTATCAATTTTTTAACATAATCAAAGATAAAACATGTTGTTTCTGCTTTTTTATCAAACTTTTCTTCATTAATATAAATTGTACAACAACTTTCTTTACCCTTTTCTAAGTTTTCAAATGATAAATCTGTTCTTCCTTTCCCACTTACGTTAAATCCGGCTCCTCGAGAACCAATTTGTTCAGGGTTGTTAATTATATTGCCATTTTTTTTATCTACAATCTCAAAAAAGCCAGAAATACGATGTGGAACTTCAACTGTAATTTTATTTGTCGTATTAGCCATGTTCCTTGAATAATCAAATTTATCAATTCAATTATATATATATTATTAAAAAATAAAAATCAATTATATTTTATTATGAATAAGAATATTGTGATAAAGATTGGGGGTTCTCTTTTATTTTCTGAAGGGAAAACGATAAATTCTAAAAGAATTACTGAATTTTGTAATATAGTTAAAAATGATAAAGAATACGATTCCATTGTTATTGTATGTGGAGGAGGAATAATAGCGAGGGAATACATTGATGTTATAAGAGATTTTACTCAGAATGAAGCTTTATGTGATTTGATTGGAATTGATATTTCGCGTATAAATTCTCGATTAATTATTTCCAATTTGAAAGAATTTGCTTACCCCCAAGTACCAAAATCAATTGAAGAGTTATCAATTGCGATTCTAACTCATAAAATTGTAGTAATGGGTGGTTTACAACTGGGTCAATCGACAACTTCCGTAGCTATCGAAGTTGCAGAATATATAAATGCAAACAAGTTAATAATCCTCACAGATGTAGAAGGTATATTTGATAAAGATCCAAAACTCTTTAAAGATGCAAAATTGATTAAAAATCTTTCTTATGATAAATTACGAGATATAATTTTACATTCATCAGGAGATAAGCAAGCAGCTGCGGGAGAGTATAGGATTTTTGATGCAGTTTCTTTACAAATATTAAAAAGAAGTAAAATTACAATAATGGTAATTTCAGGAAAAAAGTTAATTCAATTTAAAAAATTTTGGGATAATGAAAAAGAGATTATTGGTACTACTATATCAAACTAAGATTTTTTTATAATAAATTATTTTAATTTGCAACATTTTACTAACATAGTTCTAAACAGTCAATATATAGATGAAATAAAAATGTCTCAAGCTTCATGGAAAGACCAAATTAAAAAGAAATGGGGGCCACATGGTCATTGCCCAATATGCGGAAAGGCAATGCCAACGGATAAACAGTTTTGCAGTCAAACTTGTCGAGATAATTACTTCACCCATGAAAAAAAGAAAAAGAAAAAAGGAAGAATTCAAATGATTTTTATGTTCGGGATGATGGCGGTCCTTTTTGTATTTATGTTCTTTATGACTTAATGCGAATATCACCTCATCTTTAAAAAATTATTAATTTATACTTATTATTACAAAATATATAAGAGATAATAAAGAATTAAAATAGAGCAGAGATAACCAAGCCAGGTCAAAGCAAGAATTATTTCTAAATAAGGAATAATAAAGCGGCAACCGGTGATGGACATTTTCAAAAACCGTAATCTTTTGCGTTTTTGAACCACACTCAAGATCCATTGACATAGGTCTACAGGGGTTCAAATCCCCTTCTCTGCATTTTTTCTCTTCAAAATAGGCTTTATTTCAACCTCTTAAATTATTTATCAGTATTGTTAGAGATTTCATTTAACGCTGCATTTAAAAATAAGATCAGCGTTTTTACGATCTCACTTTCGTTTTCTACTGATTTTAAAAACAATAATAATAATACTGGGGCATTAAGATAAGAAGATGTCTTTTCAACAATAATTTTACTTAATAATTTTCTTTGGACTCCGAATAGCTGATGTGTAACTGATGAGGCCTTCATTCCTTCAATTGTTGATGGGCTTCCTAAAGTTACATTTCCGATACCTCTGTTTTCCTGATCAGAGATAAGCAAGAGATAACTTTTTTGCAATTTAAAAAGCGATAAATAAATCTTAATCTTACCAATCTCTTTAGTTTTTTCGATTATGGGTCTCATTTCTTATAAATACTATTATTGATTTAATAAATTTGCGCTTTATAGACCTTTTATGTTTGTTTCTGTAATGGCTTGTTCTACTTCATAATTTTTGTGAACAATTAGATAAAGCGCTTTCACAACTTTTGTAGGATTATCCGCTTGAAATACATTTCTTCCATAGGCAACTCCAGCGCCTCCAACATCTATAGATTGCTTAGTTATTTCCAAAAGTTCTTTAATCCCCGCCTTAACCCCCTCCCGCGATAATTACTGGTGCCATGCACCCCTCAACTACTTCACTAAAAGAATCAGGGTCTCCTGTCCAATTAGTTTTCACAACATCTGCTCCTAGTTCCGCAGCGACTCTTACTGCTATTTTAACGACCTCAACATCGTGTTCGTTTTCGATATTTTCCCCTCTAGGATACATCATAGCCAAAAGGGGCATTCCAAACTCTCGGCATTCACATGAAACTACTCCTAGAATTTCTAGCATTTCTGGATCTGCCTTTGTTCCAATATTAATATGCAAAGATACACCATCGGCTCCTAATTTTACTGCGTCTAATAAATTATTTACTAAAACTTTATAATTTGACTTGGGACTTAGAGAGGTTGAACCAGATAAATGTAAAATTAAGCCGATATCTGGACCATATCCTCTATGGGCGTATAATGGAATCCCTACATGCCCTAAAACGGCATTTGCGCCCCCTAAAGCTATTTTGTTTACCATTTCTCCTAAACTTCTTTTAATTCCTTTAATAGGACCTACAGCTAATCCATGGTCCATAGGAACTATAATCGTCTTATTTGTTTCCCTATTAAAAATTCGTTCTAATCTAATTCTTTTGCCTATATAACCAGAAATCGATTATTCACCAATTAAACAATGATTTTATAATTTTATTTAAATTGAGAATTATATAATATATAGTTTACAGCATTTTTTTAATTCTATTAAATTATATAAGTCTTTGAATTCTAATGTCTAGGTCTAAACACAATTCTACTATTAAAAAGAATAATGCGCTAACACGATGTTATAACTGTGATAGTGAAATAATTGACCCAAATCAGAAATATTGTGAAAGCTGCAATGCAATTCTTAATCCTAACGATTTGAAGTGGAGAAATAGTTTTATTGCTTTTATTTGTTTATTATGTTTAATTCCTTTTATTATCGTGGTCGTTACTAATTTAATGTGAATATAATTACTAAGGAGAAAAAACAACATCTGATATACGTTGCCGGCGTATATCAAAATCATGATCAACATGAAGAGTGATACAATGTTGATCTTTATTTTGAGGGTTTTTGTGAATATAACTTATGGGAACAACAGGTAGCTTTGATTTTGATATAAAATTCTTTGGAATTGGCACGGGGATTATTTTTTTACACCGTTCACAATTAACTAAAACTACTTTTACTTTTTCCGATTCAAGTTTTTTCATTTCAATAAGCAAGTCAGTAGAAAGACCTCGAGAATTAACCGTTAACTTTTTTGGTGCTTCAGGAACTAAGGGAATATCCATTTCTAAATCCTCATCTGTTATATACACTGCTTTTCTTTTTTCTAACTTTTTTTTTGGTTGTTTAACCACTTTTCTTCGCTCGTTGCTATTTTGAGAATTTTAATTTTTGGAAGGTAAATTGTTGGAGAGAGGTATTTGTCATTACTTTTTGAAGATTTTTGATTGTTTTTATGTTTTTTCTGAGAACTTTCCAATAATATGACTATAATTAAAAGTCAAATTACACTCCAAATATTTGCCTTAACTCGTTATATATTTTTGAAAGTTCGGATATGATATGGGCGTTATTTTGTTGAAGATAATAATTAATATATCCTGAAAGCCCCTCGCCATCTTTAATCCATTCTAAGAAAGACTGAATTTCCCCTTTTAATTGAGGATCTATACTTTTTCCTGCAACAGGCGCAGGGGTTACACTGCTTCCACTAAATTGACTATTAGCCCCCACATAAGCTTGCTTTGTACTTAACTCTGAAACTGCTCTTGCTGTATCCATCGTTGCTCCCATAGGTTCACCATCTGGTTCAAGGTATATTAGTATTTTGTGTTCTTCATCTTTTGCTCCAATTATGTGTCCTTCACCCCGAATTGAAGTAGCTACCATCCTTTCTGATGTGCATTGAAGCACAGAATATTTCACACCAGAAATCATGATAAATGGAGCGTTTAAGCTGCTCCAACTTGAACTAACTTTAGCAATATCAGGGCTAATGTCCCAGTTATCTGTTGAGTAAAGAATGTTATCTCTTCCTTGAATTACAGCAGCAGCAATAATACTGGGATCTTTTTGCAATAAATTATAAATAACAGTTGCAGGATCAGTTGTCATTTTTTCCTCAATTTTTTAGATTTATATATCCTAGTGAAGAATTAATAATAATATATTAGTATAAATATAATTATAAAATTTTTATTAAAATGTTATGGGTTTGTATATTATTTTTTTGCTGCCCTTATATTAATTCTCCCAAACCTAGGTTTATCTTGAAATTTATTCTTTTCAGATTTTAATTTATTCATATCGTTAAATTTATAATTAAATATTATTTTATTTTGAAAAAATAATTTATGCTTGGAATCATTTTTTTTTAGTTCATTTAGATGATCTTTTAAATATATTTCTTTTCTAAACAATTTCCCACACACTGGGCAACTGAAATATGGGTTTTCTAAAAGACCTTTAGGTTTTTTAACAACAACTGGAAAAATTTTTCTTTTATGTGATATTCCATTAAGGTTCCGACAATAATGTCTTTGCAATTTTCCATAAGGTGGGTACTCAAAAAAGATTTTACTTCCATGAGTGCATTCCCAATATAACACATCTGCACCACACTTTCTGCAAGATGTCTGAAAAGATCGAAGATAACAATGCTTACCGTGACTTTTATAAAAATGTCGCATTATGTAATCAGAAAAATATAACTTATTAAAATTTTTCGGTGAAATATTAAAAACTAAAATTTTAAAATGTGATTTTTATTAACTGATAAATCCTAAAAACGCAAACATTTAAATGTATGACTTTAATTATAGAAATTAAGGAATTGAAATATGTGTGGGTATAAGTAATTGGATCTTTCAATGCTTCAAAATAATTTAAATTTATGCCCAGAATGTGGGAATACAAATCTGATTTCTGATAGCACTCGTGGTGAGTTAATTTGCAATGTATGTGGTTTAGTTTTGAGCCAAAAAATCATTGATTCTGGTCCTGAATGGAGAGCTTTCTCTTCAGAAGAAGCCAATAAAAAAGTTAGAGTAGGAGCGCCAACAACTTTGACACTCCATGATAAAGGATTAAGCACTATGATTGGGTGGAAAAATAAAGACGCGTTCGGTAAATGTATCAGCCCAAAAATGAAAGCTGAAGTATATCGCTTAAGAAAATGGCATGTAAGAACGAGGACAAATAAATCAATAGATCGAAATTTAGCTTATGCTATGAACGAATTAGATCGCTTTTCTTCTCAATTGAATCTGTCCAAAGCCTTAAAAGAATCGGCTGCTCATATATACAGAAAAATGGCTCATAAAAATCTAATAAGAGGAAGATCTATTGAGGCAATGTTGATAGCTTCCATTTATTTATCATGCAGGTTGAATAATATTCCAAAAACTTTAGATGACTTTATCGAATTTGCCCTAGTCGATAAAAAAAAAATTGCTCGTTGTTATAGGTTAATTCTAATCGAATTAAAAATAAATATTCAAGTTTCCTCTCCAATAAATTTTATCCCTAGATTTTGTGCTGAATTAAAACTTTCAGGAAGAACTCAGAATCGAGCAGCAGAATTATTAAAATTAGCAAAAAAATATCATATTACTGCTGGAAAAGCTCCCACTGGTCTAGCGGGTGCTGCTTTATATGTAGCGGCGATACAAGAGGGAGAACGCCGGACTCAAAAAGAGATCTCATTAGCCGCAGGTGTAACTGAAG
This sequence comes from Promethearchaeota archaeon Loki_b31, assembly GCA_005222975.1. Taxonomy (GTDB): domain Archaea; phylum Asgardarchaeota; class Lokiarchaeia; order Sigyniarchaeales; family SOKP01; genus SOKP01. The sequence goes on along the minus strand of NJBI01000034.1, from coordinate 13,604 downwards.
CTACTATACGGAACAGATATAAAGAACTTGTAAATCATATGAGATATGAATTGAATCCATAGATCGCATTTAAAAAAATCTTACTTTCAAATTAATAAAGTTCTATATCCCTTTAATTCTTTTTATAACATCAGGGCGTTTTTTGTATAGGATGCGAAATCCACAGTGGGAACATTTTATTCCAGGAAGAGCGTTTAATTCTTTTTTAGAGACTTCTTTCCCACAACTTTTTCTAGCGCAAACATACTTCATATCTTTTAAAATGAATTAGTGTTAAAATATTTTTCGCAAATAATTAAAGTTGTTAGTAGAATTCCTAAAAACATTAATAATGTAAAAAAATAAATAATTTTAAATGTATAATGACTTTCTCTTATCGTCAATATCAACAAATTGAAATGTACCGAGATCTTTTTCTAATTGTTCTCTTTTACTTTGAAGACTTTTTGTAATATCTTCTAAATTATCAAGGGAATATTTCTTTTTAATTGGTAACATAAAAGATTTCTTAATCATTTCTAAGAGTGTTATTGAAGCTTTTAAATCGGTTATATCCTCATTAAGCATCGCAATATTATCCGTTTCTGCCAAAAGAACAATCCCGTCTATATTAAATCTCGCTTTTGCCAAAGTTGGGATTAACCCATTAGCACCAATAATAACCCCTTTTTGGATTTTTTCACAATTATTTTTTGATAAAAAGTTCTCTAACAGTTCTCGGTTAGTTGAACTTGCATATATTTTTGGAATTTTTGAATCAATCTTGCGAGTATTTACGGGATACGCTCCCAAAGCAACTATCAACTTAATTTTACATTGATGAATTATCTCTGTAAGAAAATTTGAAATTCTATATATGCCTTTAGGTGTTAAACTTTGCGCATCTGCAGTAATTAAAATAATATCTCTTCGATAACTTGGATCTTTCCAAAAAAGAATTTCTGCTTTAGGCGCTGATAATAGACTATCATCAACTATAGCTCCAGCGGGGTAATCATCAAATATAAAATCCATAAAACTTTGGGCATTTAATTGTCCAATTAAAGAATCTATAGCGAATTTTCCAACGTCAGCGATACCTGGCATTCCTAAAATACAAATAGGGTCCTTGAATTCTTCTTCTTTAATATCATCATGTTTAATTATCCTTATCCCAGACTCAGTCAATTTTTTTACCTTATGTATTGTTTATTCGATATAATTAGAATCTTTTTTATGTCTTTAAATCAATGTGTTATCCTAATAGACTCATGATTTACTGTTAAAGTAATATATTCATAATATCACATAAATTAATTTTTTAAGGTATCTATAAATATAATGAGGATTTCATATCAATATCATCTGAAGAAGGTAAATTTTTGGAATTGACTGAGCTAAAATACACATGTCTAAAATACGGAACGTGTTGTCATGAAATTATTGGTTCCAAAAAAAGAATACCAATATATCCTAAAGAGGCAAATATATTAATAGAAATCGCTAAAAAAAAAGGTATTGCCTTTAAAATTATCGAAGATTTAGTATTTCCAGACATTTTAAACAAAAAAATACTTGTTGTGACATATAAAATACGATTGGACAACGAAACTCAAGGATGCCCTTTTTATGATAAAAAAAATGGTTGTACAGTACAAGAAATTAAACCATTAGCATGCAAGGCTTACCCCTTGGCTTTAAAACAAGTTGATGCTTTTAATTTTGAAATAAGTATAGATCCATTATGTAATTATGTAATTAGATATTACGATTTCCTAAAAAATACGGATTTTGATGATATTAAAGAGATTTTTAGAGACGAATATCCTAAAGCTCTAGAACACTTAGAAAAGAATAAAAAGATTATGTTAAAAATTAAAAAACTCGAATATAAAAACAAAATTGAAATATCCAGACAAATTATGCTTGAGGATTTTAATAAATATTTAAAAGAATGGGAAAGAGAAGAAATAACTACAAATTAAAATCTGAATTGAACGATGAGAAAATTTATATCTTTACTTTCAGGTGGTTTAGACAGCTCAATCGCAGCATATTTAATGATAAAAAGGGGTTTTATTCCGGTGTTTCTCTCATTTTTAACATCAGACGATTCAAATCATTCTATGAAAAATAAAGTTATAGATCTTGTCAAATTATTATCAAGGTACACAGATAACGAATTAAAAATCTATATTATTAACCACGATAACAACTTGGAAGCTTTTAAACAATTTTGCGACAGAAAATTAACTTGTGTTTTATGCAAGCGACTAATGCTTCGAACAGCAAAACGTTTAGGAAGTTTAGAAAATACAAATATAATTGTTACAGGAGATATTTTGGGAGAACAAGCCAGTCAAACTTTAGATAATTTATATTCATATAATAATATAATTCAAGATTTTATAGTATTAAGACCGCTAATAGGATGTGATAAACAAGAAGTAATAAATATGAATAAAAAAATTGGTTCATATGAAGTATCTTCTATCCCATCAGCGGGGTGTAAATTTAATCCACAATACCCTGAAACTCACGCGAAACCTCATGAAATACAGCATTCAGAATCCAAAATCAATATTTTCGATTTAGTTGAAAATTCAATAGAAAATGCAGAAGTATTAAAATTTTGATTCCAAATTATTAATTAAATCTTCAAATTCTTTATCTTTTAACTCAACTTTTTTATGTTTATTTAATGCTTCACATATTACTTGAGTTATAAGATGTTTACAATATCCTATGGATTGATTTATTACAACCTCCTTATAAAAATTTAGGCATGAACAATACAACTTAGGATATATTAAATATTCGCGATTTTCTCCTAAAGCGAGCCAAACAACTCTATTCGAAGGTTTATAAGTATATTTTGTTATGCCTTTTTTTATAACATCTAAAACCTTATCTGCCTTATTAGGAAAAATCGTATCAATGAAATTTATTAACTCATCATCGATTACGCCTTTCTTTTTTGCAATTGAATAAACATCAAATAATAAATCCTTAGACATTTAGTTATCATATAATAATTATAATTGATAAATAAAAAGGATATTAAGTTTGAACAAGATTTTATATCTCCCGACAAGATATTTCCCCGCAATCTCGGGGGCAGAGTTTTATATCCAAACGATGGCAGAGATATTAAATTCGAAATACAATTACCAAGTTGATATCTATACCTCCACCGCAATTGATTTTAAAGCCCTAAGACAATCTAATGGCAGAATAATAAATATAGGGGATAAACATTATGATGTTGTAAACAATTTAAAAATCACGCGTTTTCCTATAAATTATGATGTTTTATTAGAAGAAAAATTAAAAATAATTAAAAATCTTCCATCCTACAATCTTTTGAAACTTTCTGATGATTGTTTGATTGATTTTTTAAAAAATGGTCCTTATTTAGGAGATATAATTGAAAAAATAGCACACTCAACTAAATTTTCCTTTGATTTAATTCATACAACCTTCTTTCCATATTTTAATCTTATAACAAGTTTAATACTTGGAAAACTTATCAATAAAACTACTGTTTGTACGCCTTTTTTTCATTTCTCTAATCCTAGATATCTCAATAAAAACCTTTTCGAAGCTTTAAAAAAATTTGATCAAATCATTGCGTGTACGAATCTTGAAAAAAAAGTAATGGTAGAAAAGTTTAACCTACTCAAAGATAAAATTAAAGTTATTTCGATGGGAGTAGACTACAAAAAGTTTGATCTCTCTTCTGGTCGAAGTAACAACAAATTTAAATTTAAACAAAAGTACTTCAAGCCAAAAGAAAAGAAATATAAAATGATCTTATTTTGTGGTTATAAAAATTACGAGAAAGGAGCAATTTCTATTTTACGAGCACTTCCCTACATTATTAAGAAATATAAGAAAGTTTATTTTGTTTTTATTGGACCTTCCACTATTGCGTTTAATCTAGAGCTCTCAAAAATTAAAAAAACGATAACTCGACGAGTTATTAATTTAACTCCAGATAATTTAAAAGGCTATTACGATAAAAAAAAAATAGCAGCTTTTAACGAAACAGATGTATTTTTAATGCCAAGCCGAAGCGATGCGTTTGGCATTGCATATTTAGAAGCTTGGGCTTCTGGCAAACCAGTTATAGGTGCAAACATAGGGGCGACTCCAGAAGTCATTAGGAATAACATTGATGGTTTATTAGTTGAATATGATAATTATTTAGACATAGCTAATAAAGTTATAACGCTTCTAAAAAGGAAGAACTTCAGTAAAAAATTAGGATCAGAAGGTAAAATTAGAGTTCGTCAAAATTTTTCTTGGGATATAGTAGCTAGAAAAACTCATGAAACTTATCAAGAATTAATTTCAAAAAAAGTTGATTAAATTGAAGAAAATATCTGGAAATCCCTATTTAAATAAAAAAGAGGGAAATGTATTAATTGATACGATTTTACTCAACGATATTTTAAGTAATTCAACAACTCCATTGATGATTTTTTTAGAAAATAGGGTTAGAGATAATATTAACTCCTTTTGTAGAGTATTTAAATCAGTTTTTAAAAATTTTCAATGTTTTTATTCATTTAAAGCCAATTTTCTCCCAGAAATTTGTAAAATTATTCAATCGGAAGGTATAGGTGCTGAATTAATCGGATTACCTGAATTAAATTTAGCGTTAAAATTGCAATTTCTCCCAAACAAAATTATTGTAGGAGGACCTTATTTACCACATGATCTCATCGAAAAATGCATACAAGAGAACATAAAAGAAATTATAGTCTATAACTTAAACGATTTAATTCAAATTAACTCGATTGCTAAAAAATATCATAAAATTCAAAATATATGTATTAGAATTAATTCTCAAAAATATGGGAGTAAATTAGGAATCGTATTAGACAAATCTAAATTAACAAAATTAACAAATTTAGTAAAAGAATGTGAAAACATCAAATTGATAACGATTTTATCTCATTATTCTACTCAAATGAATAATTTTGGACAATTTAAAAAAAATGTAGAATCTCTCATAGAAAATATTAAAATTTTATCAGATGCTGGGATTAATGTAGAAAATATTAATTTAGGAGGCGGTTTTCCGGAAGCAGTTATAATGCCAGAAACCCAATTAAGAGAAATAGCGAATAATATAAACTCAACCTTAAGTAACTCTGAGTTCAATTTTAAAAACATATATTTTGAACCAGGACGCTATTTTATTGGAGATGCTGGTATATTTCTTGCGAAAATTATTAAGGTATCTGAAGATAGATGGATTTTTTTAGATATAGGAAATCACATTTGTCCCAAATTCGCAAAGTGCTCTTTAAGATTTTACAATGCATCAAAAATCAACGAACCACATAAATTTAAAACTTCAATTGCTGGAATTGTGCCTACTGATCAAGATGTATTAGCGAAAAACTATTTTTTTACTAAATATTTAAAAGAAAATGATATTGTAATGGTTACTAATGTCGGAGCGTATACTCTGACTTTTTCTAATCGGTTTCCATATACGCTCCCTAAAATAATTCTTGTTAAGAATAGAACTATTACCGAAATTTTTGATCCTTTGAGAAATTATGATTTTTCCCTAACTTAATAATTTAAAATTGTTCTTTTTTGTAATTTGCAAATAATATGAGGATATTATATTAATTCTAAAATTTCATTTATATTATTTCTATAACACATATAAAACAATCTGTTGTTTTTTAATGGAATCTCTAATAAGAAATGCTCGAAAGAGAGAAGTAATCAGACCAACTCGCGAAAATTTTGGTTACGCTAATATAAAAATTGTTGGATGCGGAGGAGCTGGAAACAATACCATTAACCGGTTAATGAAAATAGGAATAAAGGGAGCAAAATGCGTAGCAGTAAATACAGATCTCCAACATTTAGAAAGCGTTGAGTCCCACATAAAACTGTTAATAGGTAAAAATTTAACACGAGGCTTAGGTGCAGGTGGTAATCCAGACATTGGTAGAGCAGCAGCAGAAGAATCACGTGAAGATTTAACAAAGATACTAAGAGAAGCTAATTTAGTCTTTATTACCTGTGGAGAAGGTGGGGGGACTGGGACCGGAAGCGCACCTATAGTAGCTGAAATAGCCAAACTTGAAGGGGCAATAGTTGTAGGCGTAGTCACATTACCGTTTGATACTGAAATAGGACGAATAGAAAAAGCTCAAATGGGACTTAATGAATTAAAGAAATATGCGGATACACTAGTAGTAATCGATAATAATCGCCTTTTAGACATTGCTCCAGATTTACCGATCATAGAGGCGTTTAGCGTCGCCGATGAAGTTTTAGCAACGATGGTAAAGGGAATAACTGAAACAATTTCTTTACCTTCACTAATTAATTTAGACTTTGCTGATGTTAGGACCATTTTAAGTACGGGAGGTGTAGCAATTGTGGGAGTGGGTGAATCTGGCAATAAAAGTAACCGTGTGGAAGAGGCTATTGAAGACGCACTCAACTCACCATTACTAGATGTATCTATTGACGGCGCAAAGGGTGCTTTAATTCATATTTGTGGAGGAAACGATATGACCCTCGCAGAAGCAAATTCTGTAGCAAAAAAAATTTCTGAAAAAATGGATGTGAACAACGCGATGGTAATCTGGGGTGCCCGAGTAAACGATGAGTACGAGGGATATTTAAGAGTTATGCTCCTTATAACTGGTATTAAATCACCGCAGATTTTTGGAAAAGATATATCACCCGTTCAATCATTTAGTAACAAGAACATATCTAATAAAAAAATTGGAAATAAATTATCAAGCGATATTTATAATATTAAAGAAATCTCTTATGGAACTTAAATCCAATCTTGTCTTTATTGATTAGTTTGGGTTTTTTTATTGTATTCTTAAGATTAAGATATACTCTGGATTGAACGCAATAGGTTCTAAAAGACTTGAAGTCTTCTAACCTTAGTTTTCTTTTTATTATTGACGATGAAGGTAAATTAAGAATTATCATTTTAATTTTAATTGAGGTGTTTTTATAGCTTCTTTCGAAAGAGATTATAATGATTGGATATTTAGAGTCAGCACAGTTTTACATCATTTATTTAATTATATTAATAGGATTATGTAGTCTAAGTATAGTTTTCTTGATTTTCCGTGATAAAAGTAATAGAATTTTATTCACGCTGAATTTTTTCTTTAAATAATTTTAATTTTTAAATTTATTAATAAATTTTAAAAGGTTAAAAAAAAAAAGCCTGGTGTGATTACTAATGGACCTCAACGCACCCAATTCGGAACCTAATACCGAGAAAGCCGAAAAGGATGAAATCGCTTCAAAACCAGACGACACGCCAAAAAAAAATAAAACTGATTATAAGGATAAAAAAATCGAGGGATCGCGCCAAAAGCCGAGAGACAAACCGAAGAACAAAATTGAACCCCGAAAGCTAGATATACAGAAAGAACCAAGACATAAAATCCAACGTCAAAAATCAAACCCTCTAACTCCACCCAGAAATAAAATTGAACGCCCTACATTTGACCCCGGTCGTGAGCCAATCAATAAAATAGAACCTCGACAGTTTAAACCAGGTAAGCCCAGGAATAAAATTAAACCCCGAAAGATAGATATACAGAAAGAGCCAAACCATAAAATCCAATGTCCACAGGTTAAACCAGGTAAACTCAGAAATAAAATTGAACTACATGTATTTAAACCAGAGAAAGAACTCTTCGATAACCTTCGTCAAATTTATTCTAGCATGTTGGGAAAACAAATCAGTAATACTAAATTAGGAAAAAATATAGGATATAATAATATTAACATCACTTTAAATGATAGTAGGAAATTGAAACGGAATTCAATAAAAAATATTAAAACTGCAATAAGAAATGATATTTTTTTAAGTGAAAAGGGCAAACAAACTGCCTTAAAGGCTATTAATATGTTCAAGGAGGTAAGAGGATATACCGATCAAAATATTGATAGGAGTGCCCCAGAGAGAGAGCTTTTCGAGAGTTTAAGAAATAATCTCGCAGAAAAGTTAGGAAAAAGAGTAGAGGATGTGTCATATAAAGAACTAGAACAACACATAGGAAAAACAGGAATAACTGGTACTTTAAGAAATCACTATAGATTGACGCAACATTCTATTAACAAAATTGAAAGAACTATTAGAAATGACAGAGAATTGAGTGAAATGGACAACAAAACTGCCTTAAAGGCTATTAATAAGTTCAAGGAGGTAAGAGGATATACCGATCAAAATATTGATAGGAATGCCCCAGAGAGAGAACTTTTTGAGAATTTAAGAAATGTTCTTGCAGAAAAGTTAGGAAAAAGAGCAGAAGAAGTGTCTAATAAGGAGTTGGGGCTTAATATTGGATATAAGGAAATATCTCCATCTCTAAATAATAATAGCAAGTTGAGGTTAAATTCTATTAATATAATAGAAGAAAAAATTAGAGAGGGCAGAGAATTAAGTGAAAAAGGCAAGGAAACTGCCTTAAAGGCTATTAATAAGTTCAAGGAGGTAAGGGGATATACCGATCGAAATAATATTAGAAATGCCCCAGAGAGAGAACTTTTTGAGAGTTTAAGAAATGTTCTCGCAGAAAAGTTAGGAAAAAGAGTAGAGGATGTATCTTATAGGGAAGTGGGACAAAATATCGGATACATTCAAATTAGTGATACCTTAAGAATTGGCAATCAAGTGATACGGAATTCACTTCAAAATTTAGAAAAAAGTATTAAAAATAATAATGCTTTTGATGAATTGGGCAGAGATCAGGCCTTAAAAGCCATAAAACATTATAGAAGTGTCAGATACATTTATGATTTTAATGAAAATGGAGAACCATTGACGCATAAGGAAAAAGTTGGAAAATTAGCAGAAAGTTTAAAGGAATGTATTAATAGCAAAGAATTTAAAGAAAAACATGATTTTAAAGAAGGTATTGCTCCTCCTTATAATTTAATTAAAAAAGAAATCTATAATGCAATGCAATATAATGATATTAGATATAGTGAGATTACTAGAAAAGCGGGATTGGCTCTTCATGAACTTTCAATTTCTCATGAAGTTGGAGATAATATTCACTGGTTAAATAAGCGAATATTTATGCAACATACAAGAGAAATTGGATGCAGCTCATTTTATGAACCATTTACTAATATTAAAACTGAAAGAAGTAGTTTTAATGATTTCTACGAAAAATATGGTCTTAAGCATTGTGACAACACTATTCATATAAATGAAAAATTTAAGGAATTATCTTTTGAAACCAAACAACTCTATGAAAACCAATTACTTCGGAACGAAAATGATAGAATAAAAATCATTAATATAGACTATTACCTTGGGAATTCAGAAACTTATACTATAGATCATTGTCTACGAGGTTATCAAGGGAGGAATAAGATGTTGATGTTAATGCCTACACATGCAAATTCACCACGCCCCATTCCTGAAAATATTCCTTTTAGAAAAAATGTTAAAATTTTAGATCCAGTGAGTTTTGCAAATTTTTTTGGTTATAAAGGAAAAATCAGAGAAGATTTTTTTGACTGTATAAGTTTGGCAAAATCAGCAACACATATTCCCAAACTTAAGGATCGATTGGACTTAATAGCAGATAAAAATAAAGAGATTCTTAGGAATAATTACAATTACGGACATAAAAAGCTTGAAGAATATATTAAGAATCCTAAATCCGATCTTATAATGGATATATTAAAATATCAACCTGATAAATCATCATTAGAATATTATATCAATACTTTTAAAAATGAAGAGAAGAAAGGGAAAAATAATAGTAGTTAAAATCGTATGCTTTTGATTAATGTAATTTTTACTACTCCTTTTTAAATTCATTTCTTTAATTAATTATATGGATCCAAAATATTGCTCTAAAACCCAAAAAGAAGTAAGTACAGTTTTAAAAAGTCTATTTGAGTGGGAAAATTTATTTTCTATCAAGGTAAAATATTTTTTTGAAGGATGGGCTGTATATCTAAGAGAAAAGAGCATGTATCCTCGATGTATAGTGATTTTCAAACCTTACTCTAAGGAAAGTTTTTCGATTAAAAGTTTTGAGATAAATTTTGATAAAATCAAAAGTGAGTCTTATAAGGAGCTTTATGTTAATGAAAGTATTTACTCTATTTCTAATCTTTTAAGTGAATTAAAGCAAATTATATATGGAAAAGATATGTTAGGAAATATCAAGAAATTGTTGTTGTAAGGTTCATAACTATTTCAACTCAATGTGAAACAAATGTCCAAATATAAAGAAAGCTAAAAACGTTAGTTAGAATTGAGGCTTATATAATTTTTTAAATTCTTCCTTCTTTTTATCGTTGTATTTATTTTCTAAATACTTTAGTACCGAGTGATGAGGCATCCCACTCAATATCATACTTACTGCTTTTCTTGCGATTTGTAAATTCTCATAATCGGAAATGATTGAGACTGTTTTTCCATAGACAGATACATGGCTCTCGGCAAATCTTTCGATTGCTTTTCTCATTTCACCATTCCTACCAATAATCCTCCCCTTTAATCTTTTTATTTTCTTCTCAGATTTTCCTAATATGCTATACAAATTAAAAACTTCTATATCATATGTTTCGTCTAGAAGCTTCATAGCTTTAATTGGGTTAAATCCTCTGTTTATAGCATTAATCATTTTTTGAGCAATAAAGATATTAAGGGGATTATATTTTGGGTGCCCTATAACAGGTCTCACTTCGCAATCTCCAGATTCACTGTCCAAATTAATCTTAACTCCCAGTGACTCTTCAATTTCTCGTTTAGTTTCACCGTTTTTTCCAATTATTACCGCAATTCTATTTTTTCCTATTTTCATAATTCTATTTTAACTTTAGTACCTTCAATAATGAAAGTTTATTTTTTTATTTATCTAAATTTATAACTTCGTAATAAAAATCCTCTGGATTAGGAATTTCAACTCCGATTTTTTCAAAATAATTAAAAACATTCTTAATATCTCTCACTAAATAAACTTCTGCTTTTGGATGATGTGTAGTGACTGCTTGTGAGATGTCAATTACAATTGGTTTTTGATTATGATATAAAATATTAAATTCGGATAAATCACCATGAACTAAGTTCGCATTTTGATATAAGATTTTAATAAAACCAAGAATTTCATTTAATAGTTTAATAGGTTCCTTTGGAAACTTTATATCTTTAAGTTTTGGTGCAGGAATTGATCCAAAACCAATATATTCCATGATTAAAATATTATTTTTTATATAGATTGGCTCAGGTACGCTCAAACCTGCTCTATAAGCCCTTTTAAGATTTTTAAACTCTTTACCTGCCCATAAAAATATAATTTTTGATATGTTATGTGGTATTTTTTTAAATCTAGGATCTCCTATAATATAATTTCTCATCCATCTTGATGTATTACTATCAATCTTATAAATCTTTATCGCAACTTCGCGATTATTTTCACCGTAAGCAAGGTAAACATTTGCTTCCTTACCTGCGGAAATTATCCCTTCAATTCTGTTTAAACGTCCAGTTTTTAATAATTTATTTACATGGAAATACATTCTTTCATCAAAAACAGAATCTACAGTGGCTCTTTTTTTAGTTTGATCAATTTTTTTAATTCTTATTGAATCAATCTTCTTTTTTTCCAAATCATCTAATTTTTTATTAAAATCATCATTTGAAACTTCTCTTTCAAGTTCTTCCTCATCTTCATCAATAAAACCATTGTTTTTTTTCTCCACTTAATCCCCATCCATAATCCTTTTAAACGATTTTTTATCATCAAAAAAAGAAAAGTTTTTTATGAGTTTAACATGGTTTTCATCTCTTAATAAAACCCTATTTTTGGTAATATTCTCTACAAAATATTTGGATTTGTTTATAAAAATATAGTCATTTTTTTTAATTGGTAAAAATTTTATAAGTGTTTTTAATCTATAGAGATTTCTTCCCTTTTGAGTATCTCTCCCTACTAGCTTTTTTGTTCTTTTTAAAATAAAATTATATTTTGACTTTAAATGTGAAACTATGTGTTTCATTAACTCATTCGTACTTAAATACAAATCCACACCAAGTTTTTGATCTTCCATTTTTGAAATATATTGTTTATCGTCTTTTTTAAAGATATTCTCTACAAGATAAAGGATATCATCCAAAACTTTATTAATAATCTCAAATTGATTCTCATTTTTTACCCGTAATTGAATAATTGATAAAAAATACATCCCCCCTCTTAAATTAGAGCAATTTTTACATAATTCGTAATTTATTTTGACTTTTATCGTTTGTTGATGAGTTATTTTATGATCTTCCCTCAAAGTTCCTGTAATTGTAAGATCAAAAGAAGATAACAAATCTTTTTGAGTAAACATTAATTCTTCAAATGAGAATGAAAAGGTGATTAAATCTTGTTTTAAATAAGATTTTAATAAAAATCGAGATATTATCTCTTCTATAATAGGAAATAACTCATTTTCAGCAGGTTCAATCCATTCTTCTTTTTTTGAATATTTCCTGCAATCGCTGCACATTTTAAAACTGATACTTTTTGGTAATTCGAATAATGGATTTTCTTTTAAAAAACAGTTAAGGCACATACTAAAATAAGGTGCTTTTTCTTCTAGAGCCGTTCCACATATTGCACAAAATCTATGAGGCATTAAAACATCATTTTTATTGCCATTGGAATATTACTAATTTTTTTAACTCCTTCTTTAGAAAGGATTTTAAGGGCAATTGCCTTATTGGTTATATTTTCACCCACTATATTAAAGTACGACGCATTTTTTAACAATTCTACTGCCTTATCTATGCTAAGAAGATCGCCCCCAAAAAAGCGATCACTAATTTCAATTTTCAAATTGCCCTCAATAAAAATTTGGTTTAATAACAACTCATCGCAACATGCAACCGTATCGATACCATTTCGACGATGGATTTTAAGATATACTCTCATCTGGCAATCATTAAACTATATTTATTTTTCTTTTATTTCTTCATGTGCTCCGCAAGCGGTGCATTTAAGAAATTTTTTTTTCCCTTCTCTTTGAATTTCTGTATCAGGTTTATTACAAATTTTGCATAATACATATGTTTTAGAATATAATTCAATTAACCGATTTAAAACTTGCTCTTTATAAACTCCTTTTAAAAATAGATGTTTTCCCCTCATTTCTCCCATTGTACCTACTTTTTTCAAAAACTCAACAATGAAATGTTTTCGATCGCGATTTAAAGTATTGATAATTTTATTAAAATTTGTAATATAGGTATTCTTAGCTTCTATTCTTATCTGAACTTTTGGTATTTCAAATCTAGACAATTTCTTTACGTTGTCGGGGATATTTTCATATCCCTTGTCTAATAATTCATGATAATTGTTTATATCCATTTTAGTTTACCTTTTTTTACTTTTTCTACTAAATGTAATAATCATTCTAACAAAAATAATTTTTCGATTTTGAAATATTATTATGAAAAGAAAATTCAAAAAAATCGCTTCTAGTACATAATTCACTTAATTCGGTATATTAAGTATAATTTATTAAAAGTTCTTCAAATGAAGATACATATCTGGATATCACTTCCTTTTTAATAGACAAAAAATATCATAAAAATCACTCACTTA
>NJBI01000005.1 GCA_005222975.1 Promethearchaeota archaeon Loki_b31 | reverse complement strand
TGATAATTCCTAATTCTACATATTGGTTCCATATCTTTTTTATCGGGATATACTCCGGAACCATGTCTTCTTTATTGGCTCTATTCATTGGTTCTAAGAAACATGTAAAATCATCCATAAAAAAAAGTTCACCGGATTGTTTAAGATATGGGATGAAATTGGGTTTCTTCTGCATTTTATCTAAAAGATAAGAAATAAATTTATTAATATCAACTCCGCTGCAGCCAAAATTCACTGTTACTCCCATTAATTTATTTTTGGGGTCTTTCCTATAAGGAGCTCCCGCATGAAAAGCGATATCGGCATCACCAGTCGCATCGATGATTCGTTTAGCCATAATCGCTTGCCTCCCGGATTTGCTTTCTGTAATAATTCCACTAATTTTGCTTCCATCCATGATCGCATCAACAGCTTGACAATGTAGTAAAGGGGTTACTCCCGCCTTCAGTATTAAATTATCAGCCAGAACTTTAAAAATTTCAGTATCTAAGATTTCATAGGTCGGGACTCCATCAATCAGTATGCCCTCTTTTTCGAGAAATTTTCCTATCTCTGTCGTTTTTATTTTTTTATTAAAACTATTAATAGTGCCATTCATTTCTTTTGCTTTAAGCTCAAATTCTTTAATAATTCCTCCAGCATCTATGGTTTTTACATAGCGATACCAGGAAGGAGTCCCTACCAATGTTTGGGTTATTACACCCCCAAAACAACCATAGCGTTCTACTAGTAATGTATCGACGCCCTCTCTAGCTGCAGCAATAGCTGCAGAAAGACCTGCAGGTCCCCCGCCAACAACCAAAACATCTGTCTTTGCCATTATAGGAATTTTTTTTGAAGGTTCTTTAATAAAGACGCTAATTCACCTCATAGTGAAATCAATATAATTTTCATTATCTTTGTTCTTAATTAAAATCAATTAAACTCATATACGAAATTTAAATTGATGGTTTGAAAATGTAAAATAAGTAAGAAATAAAATAAAAAAATTTTAGATTGTGCTATTTATCTACATACCAAGCTTTTCTAATATTCCAGATACTCTTGTGCGATGAAATTTTAATCCTAATTCATCAGGGCTAAACCCCATTGCTAAAGCATATATTTCTGTGAGATATAAAACTGGAATGCCATACTCTGTTTCAAAAGCTTTACCTAAATCCCTCTGTCTCGTATCAAACTGCTGATAACACGCCGGACAATTGACAGCAATCACATCTGCGCCAGATTTTTTGATGGCATCCATCTTAATCTTTAAGTTAGCAAATCCATGTTCCTCGTAAGCGTTAGTTACAGCACTTCCGCAGCATAAGATTTCCTCTCCGTAATCAACAACCGTTGCTCCACTTGCTTCTACGAGTTTCTTTAGCGTGGTTGGTCTCATGGGATCGTCTGATTCCATCCACTCGGCTGGTCGCATATAATGGCACCCTGGATGGACAGCAACTTTTAGACCGGCAAGTGGCTTAGTTATTGCTCCTTTAACCTTGTCTAAATTATCGCTCAACACATCAACAAAATGCTTAATGTCTATTGTGCCTTTATATTCTTTCCCGATTTTAGCGAGCTCTTTATTGACCTTATCCATTTTCCATGAATCGTGCTTTAATTGATGTTGAACACCTCTAAGCGTGTTAGCACAACCATTACATAGAGAAATTATGTCTTTTCCTTCAGCTTCCGCTAAACATAAATTTCTTGCGCCGATTGCTAACCAAGCGTCGTTATCAAACGATTTCATGCCCGTAGGATCTGGGCAACAAGAAAAATTCGTTTGTGAGGTCTCAATTCCAACTTTATCAAAAACTTTTCTGGAAGCGGCTTCTATAAATGGAATGCGGTTTCCGATCGTACAACCCTCAAACATCTTATATTCTGTCATTTTCTCACCATTCCTCCTATTTAAGCTTTTTATCTGCTCCTATATTTTTTAATAAAGTTTGTAATTCGCTTACATCTGGTGCGGCAACAGCCGGTAGACCTAATTGTTCTCGTCTGCGTTCTATAGCAGGTTGGGAAGGTATTGCTTTTGCACTATCAAAAATTGCTCTCGCTTGTAAATAAATAAATTCAGGCGCATTTCCTTGTTTAGTGGACTCGTTTTTTAAGAAAGTAAAGATTTCTGTCAATTCTATGTTCTGCGGGCAAACCTCGTCGCATGTATCGCAAACCGTGCAGCCCCAAATTGCTAAAGGATCTTCAGAAAAAATCATATCTTTATATCCTAACAACGCTTTTAAAATGTTAGCTCTTGGGTTGTATCCTGTCGTCGTATAGAAGTCTGTCGTTACGTTAGTAATTGGACAGTTGTCTGAACAGCGACTACATTGATAGCAATATTTAATCAAATCAGACCCGATATGATAATCCATAACTTGTTTTCTAAATTCAAAATCTATTGTCATTTTTTTCACTTTTTTCCATTTTTTCATTCGTTTTTATTTAAAACATTTATTGGCTTTTACCCCGCACAGGGGGCAGTTATATCCAATCTATTATTTTCATTGGATATTCATCCTAAGCCAACGTTCAACTTGCGAGAGTAAATCTCTTCGCCGTCCTCTTTTACTACAGTAATGTGGGCGGCACACGATAGTCAGCAGTCAAAACAACGGACTATCATTTCTAAGATATTTACTACTCCTTCCGGAATTTCTTCGCTCATTTTTCTTTCACAGTTTCCTTTTTTTATTTTTATTTAATCCAAGGGTCTGGTAATTTTAATCCTTCCAAGGCCTTATCTTCGAACACTTGTTTAGCAACGTGCATTAATGTCTTCTCGATTCCAGCGATATTATGGTTCGTTGCAACTAGAAGATTTAACTTCTTACAAATACCTTGATCATCAGACCAGATATTATACAACAATATACCTCTGGGAGCTTCCACAACGCCAACACCGTTACCTTCTCGCGGTTCGACATCTAATGTCTTGCAATCGGGATTTACTATGTCAGGGTCTTCAAGATATTGTGCGATTAATTCAATTGCTTCTACAGCTTCAATAATTCGCGCCCAATGATAGGCAAACGTGTGATGCGACACATCACCGATTTTGGCTTTCATTTCCTTTAAAGCCCCGTCAGCTAATGGTGTTGCCATTTTATCAGCGCAATTCGTCATTGCTAGAGTATTGGCTCGATAAATGCCATCAGGATATCCCGCTGGTTTATAATACGTGTGGGTAGCGTATGAATGATCAGGAATGTGTTCCCCTATAACATCCAGATAATTATGAACATCATAATCGATCTTTTTACCATCGGGAGTGACTATTCTAAGGTCGCCTTCGTAAATATCGTGTACTCCGTTTTTCGTCATACCAAGATAATAAGTTGGCACAACACCTACATTAGCAACGACATCCCAATAATCAGTTACAACTTTTAGGGCAATATCAACTGTCTTCAACATGAAATCAACTTGCTCAGGAACCATTTTTAAAAATTTATCCCTTGCAGCTTCGTCCATCGGTTTTTTCATCCCACCTACAATTGCAGAAACGGGGTGAACTGACTTTCCACCGATTTCAGCGCATAGTTTTTGACCGAAATCCATCATCTTCAATGCCATTGCTCCAACATCGGGCATCTTGTTTATCACATGAACAACATTCCTTAACGCTGGGTCTGCAAAAGGTCCTAAGAGGAAATCAGGTGCCGCTAACGCGTAAAAGTGCAACATATGCGATGAATACTGCTTCGCATTCATTAACAATTGTCTAAGTTTTAAAGCAGGAGTTGGTATTTCTACACCCCAAGCGTCTTCAACCGCTTTGGTTGGAGCTAAGTGATGAGGGATAGGACATATTCCACAAATTCGTGGCGTAATCCTAGGTACATGCTCGCAATACCTGCCCTCGCAAAACTTCTCAAAAAATCTCGTTGAAGTGATATTAAACTGGGCGTCCTTTACTTTACCATCGTCTCCAATAACAATTCTTAATCCTCCATGGCCTTCTAATCGAGTGACTGGTTCAACTACTATTTCTTTTACCATTTTTTTTTCCACCTATTATTATCTATAATTTTTATTAGTCGCTAATGTAAACTTCTCAGCGAAGCCAAGCTTATCTTTTATCTGGACAAGCAATTCTTCTTTTGATAAAGCTACATTATAACCTTTCGTTACTATATCGACATATCGTTCGGCTTGGTCAACATTCCAAGCTGTTTGGCCATAGCAACCAGAACAAGGCGTATTGACTTTTAGACACAATCCGCCACATCCGGCTCTTGTTATAGGTCCTGCGCAGAGATATCCTTGCTCGATTAAGCAATCATCCATGTTAGGAAGTCCTTCGTAATCACGCTTTACTTTTGTCATTTGAGACTTACTCCCAATTTTTCGTGGACAAGTATCACACACAGTAGAAATCTCTGTAAAATCTCTATGATTTTTCAAAAATGCCATAATCTTTGTTGCGATATTTTCAGTTTCATTTGGGAGATTAGCTAATGGAGTTTGAGTTTCTCCCGTTTTTTTAACTTGCTGTAATATATCTCCAGCAAGATCAAAACCCGCCATTAGTGGTATGTTAAGGAAAAGCGTTAAGAACTCGTATAAATTCTTTTTATCGCCTGAACTGATTTGTTCAAGGTTCTCTGTCATCTGTGCTAATTTGCCTACTCTCGAGGATACTGATTTTGCAGGTCCTAAGCATCCAACGCATGGATTTCCATCGTCAGTACATTTTAATGTACACCCTGTACTCGTAATGGGGCCAAAACATAATGTACCTTTCTCTAAAAGACAATTCTCGTTGTTTAAAGAGCAATCGTTGCAGAATGCAGTTTCACTCATAGGCTGTGGTTTTTGTCCAAGTAAAAATTCAACTGCCGAAAATATTGCTTCAGGTTTAGGAGGACATCCCGCCATGAAAACATCTACACTAATAATTTCGTCAAGCGGAACTATTTTACTGGCAAAGCCAGGCATATGTTCTTTTGGTTCCTTAGGATTCTCGTTAGTAATGGATTCGGCTTCTGTAAACTTCCTAGTGATTGCTTCTTGAATGTCCCATTGATTGGCTAATCCATGAACGTTTCCATAACACGCACAAGAGCCGAAGGCAATAATGAGTTGACATTTTGCTCTCATTAACTTAGCGTTTTCTATGTCTGCATTAGTTCTCATACTGCCTTCAACAAAACCTACTAGGATATCTCCGTCTGGTCGTGCTTTTAACGAATCGTGCTTGAAATCAACGACAGCTGGCCAATAAACGATGTCTAAACTGGGCAAAATGTTGAGGAGACCGAGATGGGCGTTCAATAAACTCTGGTGACATCCCCAGCAATCAGACGATTGTAGAAAGGCGACCTTTACTTTTACTGCCATTTTTAATCATTTTATAGTTTTTATGTAATTTTTATAATTTATTTAGTTTTTATTTAAAAAAAACTCTAAAAATATTAGTTGTGATTATTTAATCACGAATTAATAAAAAAAGTTCTGTTTTTCTGCTTTTAGTTTGGCTTTTTTTTTCTGCTTTAGAATGATTATTCAATATCGAACACTTTTAGTTTGAGTTAATTAGCGCATAGATTTATTATGAATTTTCATTCTAATTATAGAATGAAATCTGACCTTTTTTTTCAAATTTGCTATTATTCAATTCGAAAAAAAGTTCCGTAAATTTTTTTTTTAGGTCACAAAAATGATTCGTAGAAATCTTCGTCGTCGTGAACCTTCCCGTAATGGTCGCCGTAGATCTCTTTCTCTTTATGGTAGTAATCGCGATATTCTTGAGCGCATTGAGTACAGTACCATTCTCTTAACGCGGCGTTGTACTCCATGTCATCGTCCGTATCCCTACAGCTGGAGCATTCGCAAATCGAAGCTTGTAAAGCCCCATATAGATCGCTGCGCACATTTTCAATTCTAACACATTCAAACATAGGCTTATTCTTTTTCTCACGAAGTAACTTCATCCATTCGTCCATAACTGCCCTTACGATGAGCCTTCTCAAGTTAAACGCTATTTTTTTGGTCCGCTCGTTTTTGTAAGCGATAATTTTTTTATCTTTCACGTTAATCACATATCCTTTTTTGTATTTAAAAGTAATCTCTTATAAGATTTATAGAAATAAAATAAAAATGTAAAATGAAAAATAAATCGTTAGTATTCTGGGTACAAGAATCTGGCGTCGAAGTTCATCCCCATAGCAAAGTCTCCGAGCCATGGATGAGGTACGACGAGGGAATCTTTTGCTATATGGACGCCGTTAACGCTGTCTTAGATAAGCAGAAGAAAATTGAAGGTATCTTTAACATCGAAGAAGGGTTTAGAGAGATATTAAATAAAGGAGCCACCGTCAGATTATGTAATCTATGTCTTTTAGTCAGAGGTACTATGAAAAACTGTTTGACAAAGGAATGTGGCGACGTGAAACGAGCAGGAACACCTGATCTCGCGAAGATTATAGACGAAACAGATAAACTTATAGTAATTTGTTAAGGTGATAAAAAATGTCAGAAGAGAAAAATGTAGTTATCCTTTTACGGCAACCACCTCATGGAACGCTTTATCCTGTCGAAGGATTGAGAATGACGGTTGCTGTTAGTGCTGACTTTGATCCAATTACTATTGCAATTAACGACGCTGTATATGCCTTTACTAGGGATGTCGATAAGACTATGTATTCAATGCACATCGAGTTCATTAAAAATATCGATTTAGATATTTTTGTAGATAAAAAATCGCTTGATGAGCTTGGTCTTACAAAGGACGACCTTATAGACGCTGTAGAAATCAAAGAACATGGAGAAATATTAAAAATGATTGCGGATTCAACCGTAACCATACCATTTTAGGAGGATTGAAAAAAGATGGGTAAAAAAGTGTTGTATTTTATTACAAGTGAAGATATTGCTGGTGTAGAGCTCGCTTCAGAACATACTGAAGAGGACGCAGTAACAATTCTTTTACTTCAAAACGCTGTCTATTTTGCAAACAAAACTAATAAAATGGTTTCAAAGGCTCTTGATAAAAATTTAACTATTGCTGCAAATAAAGAAGACATAGAAGTACGTGGAATTAAAAACTTCATTTCTGATAAAATTAAATTAATTGCTTACGATGAAGTAGTCGATTTAATTTTTGCGAACGATACCATTATCAATATGTAATATGTAGTAGAGGAAATTTAGGAGATTTAATTAACGTTTTTATTTTTTTTTTTTTCTATTTGATAAAATTAATTGATTTACGAATCAAGGCTATTCATATAATAAACTTATCAATTTTCAGAATTCAATCTTTTATATTCTATTATATAGATGTAATTTTTCAGAATTATTAGTTAAAACCTAAATTCTTATAATTTTTACTTCGTATTTTCAATTATGAGTACGAAAAAAGTGAGCTCAGATCTTATTAGGTTAGCCCATGGAGCTGGTGGAGTATTACAAGAAGAACTTATCAATTTTATTGTGAAAAATATTACTTATAAAAACATTAATAAAGGAATAGGCGTTGCAGAGTTGGACGATGGAGCCACGATCCCCTTAGAAGAGTACGAGCGTGAAATTGTGATTACTGCCGACGGACATACTGTTTATCCATTATTTTTTCCAGGGGGAAATTTGGGTAAACTAAGCGTTTGCGGTACCGTGAACGATTTAATAATGATGGGTGCTCAACCAATAGCGTTAACTTCAATTTTAATCATTGAAGAAGGTTTTAAATTTGACAAGTTGGAAAAAATAGTAAATTCGTTTAATTTTACTTCAAAAGAAGCAAACATTGCGATTATAGCTGGGGATACTAAGATAATGCCTAAGGGAACTCTGAACGAAATGATAATGGCAACTACCGGGATTGGAATTAAAGATAAAAATATAAAAGTTTTAGATAGTAACTTAAAACCCGGTGATAAAATTATCGTAACTGGAAGTATAGGGGATCATGGGACAGCATTAATCGGTAGTCGTGAAGGGTTGAATATATCAAGCGATTTGGAATCAGATGTCGGGTTATTACTCGAAATTTATAACGTTCTTAAACAAGATATTAGTAATAATTATATTCACGCCATGAAGGATCCAACGAGAGGGGGGATAGCTGGAGCACTGAACAATTGGGCAAATAAATCAGATATAAGTATTGTTTTAGAAGAAGACAAGATTCCAATTAAAAAGCAAGTTAATGCGATTTGTGAGATGTTAGGTTTAGACCCTTATACTATAGCTTGCGAGGGTCGAGCTCTTATGTCAGTCGCTCCTAATAAAGCGGAGGAGATATTAAGTAAAATAAAATCAACTGCAATTGGAAAAGATGCCGCTTTAATTGGAGAAGTTAAAGCAGACAATCCAAAAAGAGTTTTATTAAAGACGATAGTTGGAGGCACTAGGTTTGTAGATATGCCTTTAGGGGAACCAATCCCTAGAATTTGTTAATCTTTTTTTTCTTCCAGTTCTAAATAATTAATTATTTTTTCAATCCTTTTTTTTAGTATTTGAATATCATTTTTTGATGTATTCCATACTTCCTCAAGATCAACTGTAAAATATCTATGACTTAATTTATCTCTCATTCCAGCTAATTTTTTCCAAGGTATATCTTTGGAATATTTTCTTATATCTACAGAAATGTTCTTTGTAGCTTCTCCAATTATTTCAAGTTCTCTTATTACAGCACTTTGAATCAAGCGTTTGTTTATAAAAGTTTTAAAATCGATATCCTTTGTAAATTCTATAATATTTTTACATGAATCAAGTATATGACTTAAAAAGAGGTTCCTTTTACCATTCATTCATAAATCACAATGGCTTCTTTTAATACATGATCTTTAATGTAAGGGCTAATTCCATTTCGAGATAATAGATCAATCTTCATATTTAAAGCTTCAGATAACTCAATTTCTATACCAACATGATCTAACAAACTGGTTCCCTCAGGGAAATCTACAATTAAATCTAAATCACTTTTTGGAGTTGCCTCATTGCGAGCATAGGATCCAAAGACTAAAATCCTTTTAATACCATGCTTTACAAGAATAGAAATTATTTTTTCTTTAATCTCTTCTTTTAATTGTAACTCACTTTTCAATTTGTATCACTTCTAATTTAAATTGAATATATTTTAATTATAGAGATAAATTATCTTAAATAACTTCTACTATATATAAAGATAATTTACATTATTATAATTTGCTTAAGTTTCAATAAATCTTATCTAGATAATATTATGAATATTCCTGGAGCAAAAATACTTAAAAGTAAGGAATTCACCGAAAAAATTATTAAATCAATAAATAGAATAGTAAAAGAAATAAAAAAACCAATTAAGTTTATGCACGTGTGTGGCACTCATGAACACACTCTTTCGAAGTATGGGCTAAGACCGTTGTTACCTAAAGAGATTGAAATCCTCTCAGGTCCGGGGTGCCCTGTCTGTGTATGTCCCGCTGCAGATATCGACAAAGCAATTGAGCTTGGGAAACGAGACGACACCATAATAACTACTTTTGGGGATATGATACGTGTACCAGCAACCAACCTTTCCTTAGCAGAATTAAAAGCAATGGGAGCAGATGTAAGAATCGTTTATGGCCCTCACGATGCGGTCGAAATTGCGAGAGATAATCCCGATAAAGAAGTAATTTTTTTTGCGATTGGTTTTGAAACTACAGCCCCCTTAATCGGTTACGAAATAAAAAGCGGGCCCCCCTCTAATTTTTCGGTAATTTGTGCTCATAAGCTCATTCCCGCAGCGTTGGAACTATTAATAAGTCAATCACAACTAAGAATTGATGGTTTTATTTCTCCAGGGCATGTATCTACTATAATTGGTTTAAAGCCGTTTAAAATATTTTCAGACGCTTATAAAGTGCCAAATGTAATCGCCGGGTTTGAGCCTAACGACGTTTTATTAGGTATTTTAATGCTACTCCAACAAATTAAGAACAAAAAGTTCGAAACTTTAAACGAATATTCGAGAGTAGTAAAACCAGAAGGAAATAAAATCGCTCAAAATGTTATCTCAGAAGTTTTTGATTCCGTGTCCTCCCCTTGGAGAGGGATTGGAAGAATTCTTGATGGGGGATTAGCAATACGAGACAAGTACGAAGAATTTGATGCTGATAAAAAATTCGATATTAAAATTGAAAAGTCGCAAGATATTCCACCGGGATGTTCATGCCATCTAATAATGGTAGGTAAGCTATATCCAAACGAATGCGAGCTTTTTGGCGAAATGTGTACTCCACTCAATCCTATTGGACCATGTATGGTTTCTCAAGAGGGTACATGCGCGATATTTTATAATTATCATAGATAGCTTAAATTGACCATGGAAAAGCTTTATCATATTTTTCCTCTGCCCATGAATCTGTAGCAAAAAAGTTGGCTCTAAATCCACTTTCATAATTTTTCTCATAATAAGTTTTCACATGGCGACCCCAATGTATTTTATCGAAATCGACTCTTGTGGATCTTTGTAATTGCACATTCTCTTCATAATGTTTGGTGCTATATTCTATGCTGCATTTCCAAAAAGTTGCTTTTTCTTTCATAAACAGTTTCTGTTTTCCACGATCTTCTTCGATCCAAGATACGAAGCAAATGTCATCCTCACCCTTCAAACAATTGTTTAAATATTGTAAACGAGACTCGAACCCACCTTCACTGGAAGCCCAGTAACCGCCCCAATAACTGGTTAATACAATAATTACAAGTCCTTTTAATTCTCCTACTGTTGGCCATTCGTATTCGTTTTTCCTAAAATCACTATGGGAATATAAGTACTTAGGTGATAAAGTATCAAGAATCACCTTATTTAACCTTTTAATTCCATATAATTCGCTCGGATTATTATTCGCGTCAACAATACAATCTTTCAATTCAATAAAAAGCGTGATTGGAGCATGTTCATTATTCTGGTCATCAGACCAGTCCTTCAATAAAGTGAGCCAGCTCGATAACAATAGATCTCCTGGATTTCCATCTGCATTAATTGCAACATCAACATGTTTGGGCAGGTGATATACTTCAAAATCGCCAACTTCTTGAATCCTGTCATCGTGTATGTCATATTCAAGCCCTCTAACACCGTGATTGAGTTGTTTTCGAACAGAAATGTTGAAAGAATTATGACTGGTTTTAAAAAAAGCTCGATGATAAGGTATGTCCCATCTTAAATCGTTATTTGTCATAATAAATTAAAAAAGTGTAGTTACTTAGAGATTACATATTTGTTCTATATTTCTTATTCTAATAAATTATTAATTTTATCTTTTAAGGATTCTTTAATATATTAAGTTTAATTTGTAGAATGATAATGAGAGTCGACATTTGAAGCAAATTAATTATAATGTAGAGATCACAGGAATAGTTCAAGGAGTGGGATTTCGACCCTTCCTTTACAATTTGGCTCGAAAACTTGACTTAAAAGGTCAAATAGTAAATAGAGGCAATGCTGGAGTTAGATTAACCTTACAAGGTGAAGAGGAGAATCTTGAAGCATTTTTGGGGGAAATAGAGAAAACTAAACCAAAGATAGCTTTTATTGAGAGTATAAAAGTTATTAAAGCTGAATCTGATAAGATATATTCTAGTTTAACTATAGGAAAAAGCGAAGAGGGGAGGGGTATAAGCTTGACTTTACCACCTGATATTGCAATTTGTGAAAATTGTATAAGAGACATGCGAAATCCAGATCTACAAAAGTATTACAATTATCCCTTTATTGCTTGTGCGGTTTGTGGACCAAGATTTACGACAGTAAGAGAACTACCTTACGATAGAGAAAGGAGCACAATGATAAATTTTCCTTTCTGTAAAAATGCAAAACCAGAATCGTGTATGGCAGAATATTCTGACTTTCAAAATAGGAGATTTCACGCTCAAACATTTGCTTGTTCCGTTTGCGGTCCTAATTATCAGCTTTACGATAAAGGAAAAAAATCTATTAAAACAGATTCGATTGACGAGATATTAAAGATAACTACAAAAAGGATAAAACAAGGAGAAGTTGCGGCAATTAAGGGAATAGGTGGAGTCCATTTGGTTTGCCTTGCTAACGATGACAAAACAATTTTAAAACTACGCAGAAGGAAAGGCAAACGTAAGTATAAACCATTTGCTTTAATGGTTCCAAACATGAATATTCTTGAAGATTACCTAAAGATTTCAAATAAAGAAAGAGAGCTTCTTACATCTTTTCGTAGACCAATTGTGGTTTTAGAGAAAAATAAAAACTTCGATAAATCTGACATTAGCGAATTCGTGGCGCCCGGTTTAAACAACATAGGGATTATGCTTCCATATTCAGGTATTCATCATTTACTTTTTGACCATATTGGAAAACAGCCATTAGTTTATACAAGTGGGAACAAATCGAATATTCCTATGGCAATAGAAAACGAAAAGATAATTGATCAACTCAACAATTTAGCCGATTTCTTTCTGCTTCATAATAGACCCATATACCAAAGAGCAGACGATAGTGTATTAAGGGTTCATAACAATAAGGTGAAGCTGATTAGAAGGTCGCGAGGTTATGTACCAGAATATTTACCATTAACTTTTGAAGTTAACATCCCAAGCGCTATAGCTACAGGCCCAGAATTAGCAGTGACAGGTGCCATATTACGAAGAAGTCGAATATTTCCGACTCAACATATTGGAAATGTAACGCACCTTGAAACATACGATTTTTTAAAAAATGCGCTTCATCATATGAAAAAATTGCTTCAAATAAAAGATTCTGAAATTAAATTTATCGCTTGTGACGCTCATCCAGCTTTTGTCACGACAAGATTAGCAGAGGAGTTATCTGAATTATTAAAGGTTAATTTATATGGTATCCAACACCATTACGCTCACGCTTTAAGTTTAATGGCGGAAAATAAAGTTGCATTAGACGAAAAGATCGTTGGCATATGCACAGATGGAGTTGGTTACGGCGAAGGTGGGAATATTTGGGGCGGTGAGATTTTACTATGTTCTTATCAAGATTATACACGTCTCGGTCATTTAGAAAATCAACCTATGATTGGAGGAGATCGATGTACTAAATATCCCGCTAGAATGACGGCTTCCATCATCCTTAACGCTCTCGGTGTTGAAAAATCAGTAAAATTATTCAAACAGATTTCCTTAGAAAACGATTTGGAATATAAGAACACAGAATTGAAAACAATTATTTCTCAATTTGAGCGCGCCGATTATCAATTTCCTAACGAAAACATCCCATTAACAAGTTCCACCGGTAGGATTTTTGACGTTATATCACATATTTTAGGAGCATCGAATTTAAAAAGTTATAGAGGAGAACCTGCAATGAGACTGGAGGGTTTGGCGTCGAAAGGAAATCCAGATAAGATTAATTTAGACATTACATATTCGAAGAAAAATGGAAGTTATATTATTAATACTTCAAATTTAATATTAGATGTAATAAATTTACTAGAAATTAAAGATTCCAAAAGACAAGATATTGCCGTAAAATTTCAAAAAGAAATTGGAATAGTATTTGCGAAAGTTGCGATTAAAATTGCCAAAGAAAATGGTATAGAAACAATAGGATTAACTGGGGGGGTTGCTTATAACAGTGCTTTTTCAAAGGCGATAAAAGAACGAATCATTAAAGGAGGATTTAGTTTCATTGAACACAACATAGTGCCACCTGGGGACGCGGGAATAAGCGTAGGACAATTAATAGGGGGAACTTTCAAGTATAATAAAAATAATTAATACTTATTAATAAAAAAAAAATAAATATAAAATGATTGCCTCAAAAGAACATAGGGAAAATTTAATTGAGTTTACTAAAAAATTAATATATAAAGCTCAATCATTTCCTAAGGACGAGAATGGAGAGCCTACCGAAAAGTATCTTGAATATTTAAGTTTAATGTACGATCCAGAAATAATTAAGATTATTCTCCATTTAGAAGTTTTTCCAAAATCTACAACATTATCAAAACTTTCGAAAAAGATTGGTGTGGAAAAAGCTGAAATATCAGCCAAACTTGCAGAAATCTGTAAGAGAGGATTTCTAATAAAAATAGGGAATTATTACTCTTTACCAACGCCTTTGTTTATTTACGACATGCCTTTTATTATAAAAGAAAATTATTCTAGAGACGAAATTATTAAGTTTGCTCAATTAAGTAGAGAGTTTTACACCAACGATAAGTATTATAAGACATGGGAAAATAAAAGGGATGGCACACCTCGTATGCGAGTCTTAACCGTTAGCGAGAAAATTGAACCTGGCCATCAGATAATTCCAATTGAAGAGGTTTATATTATTATTGAAACCAAGACGGATTTTGCTGTTGTTCCTTGCCCTTGCCGAAAAAGAGCGGAAGTTGAAGGGATTAGAGAGTGTAAAGATAAATACCCCATTCACAATTGTATTTTGCTGGGACCAAACGCTAAAGCTGTATTGGAAATGGGAGATCCAAATATAAAAGCAGCTACTAAAGAGGATGTAAGAAGACTTACTGAAGAGGCTGCACAAATTGGATTAGTTCACGCTACAGATAACGATGCAACTAATTGCACTATACTCTGTGCGTGTTGCGAATGTTGTTGTGGAATGATAAAAGGTATCACTCGATTTGACAACCCTAGGGCTATCGCCAAAGCAAATTATATCTCACTTATAAATGAAGAAAAATGTACGGGCTGCGAGACATGTTTAGAACGATGCAAATTTAATGCGATAACTGTAGATGGCGTTGCTCACATAGACAGAAATAAGTGCTTAGGCTGTGGATTATGCGCTGTTACTTGCCCTAGTAATGCAATAACTATGGCAAGATTTGAAAGAGAGAACATTCCTGGAACGATTTCTTAAAAAATGATTCTTAACTTCTTATCATCTTTTTAGGAAATAAGACTTCAATGTCAAGTCATATCATATTAATAATTTTATTTAAAAATTTTATTCAGATTAAATATATTGTGGATGTGATTTAAAAAAATGGGAGGATTATTCGGAGTTTTTTCAAATAGAGATTGTATTGATGATCTTTTTTATGGTACAGACTATCATTCCCATTTAGGAACCAAAAGAGGGGGTTTGGCGGTAAAAAACTCTGGTGGTTTTCAAAGATTCATCAAGGATATAACGACGAGCCAATTTAGATCTAAATTCGATAAGGATATCAAGAAAATGCATGGAAATAAAGGTATCGGAGTAATTAGTGACTACGAAGATCAACCTTTAATTATCAGTTCGCGTTTAGGTGTTTTTGCCCTTTCAACAGTAGGTAAAATTAATAACATAGAAGAACTCGCAAATGAAGCCTTACAAAATGGAACTCATTTCTCAGAAATGCATGGAGGAGAAATTAACCCTACGGAAATGGTAGCAACAATAATTAGCCAAGCTGCTACATTTGAAGAAGGTATTCAAAAGGTTCAAGATATGATCGATGGTTCGTGTACCATTCTTATCTTAACTGATGAAGGGATATTCGCTGCACGCGATTCATTAGGTAGAACGCCTCTCGTTATAGGTGAAAAGCCCGGTTCTTATGCTGTTGCAATGGAAACTTGTGCATTCCCAAATCTTGATTATAAAATAATAAAATATCTAGGACCTGGAGAAATCGTTTTTCTAGGTGAAAAGGGTCTCGAACAAAAGGTTGCACCGGGTAGTAGATTGCAAATCTGTTCTTTCTTATGGGTCTATTATGGATATCCTGCTTCTAGTTATGAGGGAATAAATGTTGAATCTGTTCGGTATAAATGTGGTGCTTATCTACGAAGAGAGGATGATCTGGAAATTGATCTCGTAGCAGGGATCCCAGATTCTGGTACAGCTCATGGATTAGGTTATGCTAACGAAGCACAAATTCCTTATGCCCGACCCTTTGTAAAGTATACACCAACATGGCCTCGAAGTTTCATGCCTCAAGAACAATCCATTAGAGATACAGTCGCAAAGATGAAACTTATACCGATTAAAGAACTTATCGTGGGTAAACGTCTTCTTTTTTGCGAGGACTCAATCGTGAGAGGCACTCAATTGAGAAGGCAAGTTGAGAGGTTGTTTGAATCAGGAGCAAAAGAAGTACACATGAGACCTGCTTGTCCTCCACTTGTTTACGGATGTAAATTTTTAAACTTCTCTCGATCTCGTTCTGAGCTAGATTTAGCAGGAAGATGGGCCATTAAAGAATTAATTGGAGAAGATCTCGAAAATCCCGTGGAGTATACCAATCCTGAGTCTGATAATTATAAAGCAATGGTTAATGTTATACGCGAAAAGTTGCATTTAACGACATTAAAATATCAGAGGCTAGAAAACCTAGTTAAAGCTATTGGATTACCTAAAGAAAAACTATGTACCTATTGTTGGGATGGTATAGAATAGGAATTTTAAAAAAATACTAATATCTATCTGATGATATAGCTCTTTCCATTTCTATTATTTTATTTACAGATTTTAGTGGATATTCCCCCGTTAGACACGCCATACACAACTGGTTTTTACTTTTTCCGATCGCACTAACAAGATCATCAGTAATTTGATATCGTAGAGAATCAGCACCTATTTTCTTTCTAATCTCTTCGATATAGTTTTCCTCTCCATAAAGATTTTTGAAGCGTCCTGCAATTAATTCTGAGGTTGTAGGAAAGTCAATACCCATGTAACATGGTCTTATTACAGGAGGACAGCTAATTCTTACATTAACAGATAACGCACCAGCTTCTCTAATCAAGTTAATAATCTTTTCTGTAGTTGTTCCTCTTACGATCGAATCATCCAGTATGATTACGTTCTTACCCTTGACAAAAGATTTAATTGGATTTAATTTTTCTTTTACAGCCGCTTCCCTATTTTTTTGTCCAGGCATTATGAAAGTGCGCCACACATATCGATTCTTCATCAATCCTTCTACATAAGGTAATTTCGCTTCTTGCGCGTAACCTACAGCAACACTTCTCCCCGAATCAGGTACTGGAACTACGATTGCGCTTTCTTTAAATTTAGGGTCATTCAATAAGGGATCATTTTTAGCCAAATTTATCCCTAATTGCAACCTTGTCTGAGCAATGGAAATTCCATCAATAATTGAATCAGGGCGAGCGAAATATACGAATTCAAACTGACATAGAGCTGTTCTTTCACTTTTCAACACCATTTCTGAATGTATGCCTTTTTGATGGCTCAAATGAACGATTTCTCCGGGCTCTACATCTCTAATAAGTTTTCCACCTAAAACATCAATACCACAAGATTCAGAGGAAACAATGTAATGGTGTCTTTCTTCAGTTTTTAATTCTCCTATACATAAGGGTTTAAATCCCAAGGGATCCCTAATAGCGTAAATATCTCCTTCAGCTGTTAATATTAAAAGCGAATAAGACCCATCTAAAGAACTACTTGCAGTCTTCATAATGTTGGGCCAACCTTCAGTCCTTAAAGCAATAGATGCTATCAATTGGGCTATTACTTCAGTATCTGTATTTGTGACAAAAATTCTTCCTTTGTCTTCTAAGTTTTGTTTTATCTCTGCGTAATTAGGTATAGTTCCATTAAAGGCTAAGGAGAATTCGATTTCATTGCTTTTAAAGTGAAAAGGTTGCATGTAATCAGGAGATTCAAACTCTTGAGCTCCGGTTGTAGCGTACCTATTATGCCCAATTCCGACATTGCCCCAGAACTTGGACAAAACTTTATCGTTTAACACATTGGAAACTAATCCTTTTTTCTTGTAAGTAAAAATTCTTCCGCCCGTTTTAAGAATAGAAATTCCCGTAGATTCTTGACCGCGATGTTGCTGAGAAATTAAACCGCTATATAATAATTTAGAAACAGAGTAGGCAATATCGTTGCAAGCTATACCAAAAACCGCACAGTGTTCTAAAGGTTTATCTCTCTTAAGACTGGTTTTATGCCTTGGAGCCATAATATTACTTTAGTGAAGAAAAAGATTTTTAAAATCTACTATAACTACAACTAATTTAAATGATTTATAATTTTTAATAATTGGTTTAATAGATTATTAATTAATTTAAGAGAAAGTTGTTAGGAAATTAGCGAAAAAAATAAATACCTTGCTTTTTCAATTCTTATTGGTGGAAAAAGCACTCGATTCGGGACTGATAAAGGACTTTTTAAATTTAAAGGTAAACCTCTTATCTCGTATCAGTTAGAAACATTATCTCGTTTTAATCACGATATTTTTCTTGTAGCTAATTCTCAACATCAAATTCAAAATTACATAAATGAAATTGATATAACTAAAATAATGGCTTTCATTTCAGATGATAAGGATATAATTTTAGACCAAAATGTACGTTCGCCTATTCTAGGTTTATATTCAACATTTAAAGAATTAAAAAAACTCACATATCAAAAAGTTTTTGTATTTTCTTGCGATAATCCCCTTTTTAGCTATGAGGTTGTTGATTATATGATAAAGGAATGTGGTCAATATGATTGCTATATGCCCAAATGGAATAATGGTTTTAGAGAGCCTTTATTTGCTATTTATCCCGTCGAAAAAGCTTATAAAACCTCGTTAAGAAATTTAAAGCAGAAACAATACAAATTAACGAAAATAATCGGTGAAGATTGGACAGTTAAATATGTCTCAATTGAACAGAATATCAAAAATTTCGACCCAAATCTATTATCTTTTAAAAATATTAATAAACCAGGAGATATCAAAACGTTAGAATCTGTCTCTGACAAGAATCTATAAATAGAATAAAATAAAAAAGAAATATTTTAAAATTTAATTAATCTCGTGGAAGAAATGTACTGATTAAGCCGAAAGCGCCTCCACCAACGAGTAAATAGGCTCCTAAAGCGAGGCCTCCAAGATCTATAAGAACGGGGAAAACATTTCCGTATTGTTCACCAAGAAAGAAGGATTCGAAAAAAACAGATTTTATGCCCAAGAAGTCTGAGTAGGTCAAGAAAATAAACATTAATCCAACACCCAATGGGAAGAGGGAGAAGATCAAGCCAGCAACTCTAGATTTCATCCCAATTAATTGGAGTGCTCCAGCAGCAAGAAAGATCAGAAATACGCCCAAAAGGATGTAAAAAAGCCAAACTTCGATACCTAAGGTACTAGCATATGTACTTGCACCTGCAAATAACGTAGGATCCTTCAGACCCCCTCCAATTGTATTCAGAATGAATCCTACACCAGAACCTACATCACCCGTAAGTTCATAAATAGCAAAAACATACGTACCAAGTATACTAAGGAGCGCTCCTAATATTAAAAAAATTTTACCTAATGCCAAATTTTTTCACCTAAAAGTTATTTTTTATTTTTTTTATAAAAGAAGTTAATTAATTTATAGATATATTTTTTCACTCTTATAAAAATTTAGTTTGTTGAAGACTTTTTAGTCCAGTTTTTAAGTTTTAAGATGATTAATTGGAATTTTACATATGCTAATTTTTAATTTTTTTATTCAATTCTATTTCCATTTATTAAAAAACATAGATGCATCCTAATTTTTGGCTTATGAATTCAAAATTCACATCTTAATTTTTTATTAAAACGATCTTTTAATACTGATAATCCAATTCTCATATTAACTTAGATTAAATAATAAATCTTTATAAAAATAATAGATTTTTAATACTAATAGTACAATTTCAAATTTATTTGTCAATTTAAGATTAATCAAAACTAAACTTATAACTAAGGAAATTTACGATGAGCGATCTAGTAATAAAAAATGGCTTAGTTTACGACCCTTTGAACAACATCAACGGCGAAAAGAAGGATATCTACGTTAAAGATGGCGTGGTTGTTAATAAGGTTAATGGAGACGCAAAAGTTATCGATGCCAAGGGCATGATAATTATGCCAGGAGGAGTTGATATTCATTCACACATCGCCGGGGCAAAAGTAAATGTCGGACGAACTTTACGACCGGAAGATAAAGTGCCAGAAAGTAACGAGAAAAAAACTAAAATAAGGCGATCTGGTACTGGATTTAGCGTACCAAGCACATGGGCTACTGGTTATAGATACGCTACGTTAGGATATACGACCGTATGTGAACCTGCTATGCCATTATTGGAGGCTCGACATACTCACGAAGAGTTTCTAGAGCTTCCTATTATCGATAAATTAGCGATGCCTATCTTTGGAAATAACTGGTATGTCCTCAAATTTGTAAGGGAGAACGATATCGAGAAATTAGCGGCTTACGTAAATTGGATTTTAAAAACTACAAAAGGTTATGCGATTAAAATCGTGAACCCAGGAGGCGTGGAAAACTGGGCATGGGGCAAGAATTGCGATAGTGTGGATTCACCCGTCTTGCATTGGGATGTCACCCCCAGACAAATTGTCGAAAGTTTAGCAAAAGCAAATGAATTATTAGAATTACCGCATTCAATTCACGTTCATTGTAATAACTTAGGTCACCCTGGAAATTACGAGCATACAATAGAGACTCTTAAAATATGTGAAGGTATTGAACCTTATGGTGAGAGAGAGCGATCGCTTCATATAACCCATTGCCAATTCAACGCTTACGCCGGCACAAATTGGGGAAATTTCGAATCAGGTGCATCTCAGATAGCAGAATATGTTAATTCCCATAAACATGTGTCTCTGGATAGCGGTCAAGTTGTTTTTACAAAATACGCTACTACAACGATGACTGGAGACGGTCCGTGGGAACACGCTCTGCATCACCTTGGAGGGACGAGTCCTTGGGGCGCAAAACCAGGAATGAAATGGGTAAACGGTCAAATCGAAGGGGAGTCAGGATCGGGAGTAGTACCCTATTTCTTTTCTCCGAAGACAGGTGTAAACGCCGTTCAGTGGGCGATCGGTCTCGAATTGATGCTCTTAATCAAAGATCCTTGGCAGATTAGCCACACGACAGACCATCCCAACGGAGCGCCATTTACAACCTATCCGATTGTATTCAAGTGGTTAATGGATCGCAAATCCCGGAAGGATATGCTAGAGAATGTGGTTTCAAAGAAAGCAAGTACAGCGTCAACACTTCCAGATTTAGACCGAGAATATACTCTAAGTGAGTTGTGCATTGTTACAAGAGCAGGAAACGCAAAAACTTTGGGACTAAAAGATCGAGGTCATCTTGGCGTTGGAGCTATCGGTGATGTGGCTGTTTATAAGTTAGATCCGAGCAAGATGGACGGTAAAACAATAGAGAAGGCGTTTTCGCGCGCAGCGTATACGATAAAGGAGGGTCAAATAGTAGTGAAAAATGGTGAAATCATGGCGGCGCCAATGGGAACATTAATTCGCGCTGAAGGGAAAATTAAGGAAAATATTCACGAAGATATGATGGAAGATGTGATAGCATCCTGGCGGGACCACTACAGCATTAATTTTAACAACTACGCGGTACAAGACGCGTACGCTCCTAAAGAAAAGATTATTAACGGAATATAAAACTTTTTTATTTCTTACTTTTTCTGAGAATATTTTAGACTCGATATTAGATTTCGATATAAGCAACTGATTTTTTTGAACTATTCTTTTCCGTATATTTTTCTGTAGTATTTAAATATAAATAAAGCAATATTATATAATAAAAATGTATAAAAAGACAGAGATAAGAGATTATATTTGGGTAATTCCGTTAAATGCTGGTTTTTCTGCAATAATCGCAATTTTGTTCCAACAGCTTATTTTAGTTTAGTGGGTGTAACTTGGGATTGGTGGATGTGGAATTTTACGACGATGCGTATAGTTGGTTATAGTTCCGTTAGTTTATTCGTTTCTGAGGTCGATTTTATTATACCTTCGATAATTACTACTAGCGCTGTACTATTTAGTGCGGTTAATTTATTGATACTTTCTATTAGAACCAGAAGGAGAAACTTAAATACAAAGAATTTTGAATTAATACCAATTATTAGCGCTGTTTTATCGATTGGCATAATGATATATTACATTATTGCTATGGACATCGCATTTTATGATGGATTAACAATAAAAGGTACCATATTTCCGGCAGGTTATCATTTTTGGGACTTATTTCAACCAGGCTTAGGTATTTTTTTACCTTTTATAAGTGCCGCTTTATCATTTATAGGAGTCGGGGTATTTCGATATTATTCAAAACGAAAAGAGGATATTGTTCCACCTAAAATGGATACTATTAAGGAATATATCCCAGTATCAAAAACGATGGGAAGCCAAAATTATTGCCCTGAATGTGGATATAAAATTCTACAAGCAGATGCGAGCTTTTGCACTAATTGTGGTTTTAAATTTTAAAATTCTATATTATATATAATCTTACACTAAAATCTTTACATCTAATAACTTAAAAAACTAAATAAGAGAAAAGATTTAAATAACAGAAAATTATTATTTATGGTAAAGAAAGACATAAGTAAGACAACACTTTTGAATTTAAATTTAAGTAATGTGAATTAAATAAAAAAAATAAAATAGGGAAATATAACCATGACTCCTGCACCGCCCTGGATTTTTGTCTTTTGGTAGTGCGTAAAGCACTCATCTAATACTCCCCCTATTTTATTTCTGACCTTCTTATTAGGTCTTGGTCGCAGGAGTCTCCCTTTTCACATTAAATTTTGCACTATTTGTGGTTTTAAATTTTAAGATTATATGTATTCATTCAATAATAATTTTAAATAGGATTAAATAATAGAATTTCTATCTTATTGTTGCTCAAATTTATAAAAGGTATTTTATATGAAGAATTCAAAATTAAAGTTTTCTCTACTATTAATCAGTTTAACGCTTTAAGTTTCGATTAGACCTGCATTAGCAGCAAACCAATATTCAGTTGATCCTGGAGCACAATTTAGATGGGACGCTACAAAATATTACTTTATGAAAGATGGATTGGGACTCGGAAATAATCTTGAATATACTCACAATTATTTTTTAGAATTTGATTTTACGAATTGGGCTGGGCTTTCTGGGGCGGAATACTTAAATGGAACCATAAATAACAATGGAACAGTTTATGATGGTGAATTAAGTCATGCAACATATTACTTTGGTACTCCTAGCCAGAGTTGGGTTACGGAGATTATTGATACTTCAGGTCCTTATCCTGTCCATGTTTATTTAGTCTGCAACACTGAAATTGACCAAACTACAAAACCTGATTTACAAGATCTTGCTGATAATTCATGGCTTACCTTTGGAGAGGCTCCGACAAATAATTTTTCTTTAACAGGTACCTATATTGACGGAGACGAAACTTACATTTACACTGGAAATATTAGATTTAATTCTGATAAGGTTTTAAGTTATATTTTCGACGAGATGGTAGCAATCAATAATACTATTGATGTGACAATGTATATTGAACGCTACATCTGGACTCTCACCTACACTCCGGAAACTCCGGAAACTCCGGAAACTCCTAATGGTGGTATTATTCCAGGATTCTCGATATACTCTCTAATAACAGCAATAAGTTTAGGGATTATTCTTATTGAAAGGAAAAAAAAATTGATAAATTCAGTTAAACTGAAATAAACAAAAAAAATTTCTTTATTTTTCTTCTTTTTAATG
Source organism: Promethearchaeota archaeon Loki_b31 (assembly GCA_005222975.1). Lineage (GTDB taxonomy): Archaea > Asgardarchaeota > Lokiarchaeia > Sigyniarchaeales > SOKP01 > SOKP01. Next base: position 103,969 of record NJBI01000005.1, on the reverse strand, counting down.
TATATTATAAGAACATATATTAGGTAGATATTAAGAACATGTGCTAAAATTTATATTATAAAGGCTCTTTTTTAAGCAGTAAAGCTATTTCGAAAATATAATCGCATAATTATTGAGTAAACGTCAAGTTCAATGAAAGGGTTAAAGAAAAGGCGGGAGTTTAAAACTTCGCTTGAAGACTTGTTAAAAGATATTATGGATAATGTCGAGGGTGTGAAAGCAGCGCAGCTTACGGCGGATACCGGTCAACCACTCGCCTCTATACTACCCTCAAGTGCAGATGATATGCGATTAGCAGCCATGACTGCGGCACTTTGTTCATTGAGCGAACGAGCTATTGGAGAAATGGGTCTTGGCGAATTTGAACAATCGTACATAAAAGGAAGTAAGGGATACCTATTGATTTTACATGCCGGGGAAGATAGAGTTTTAAGTGTGTCTACTACAAAAGACGTTAAGCTCGCGCCAATCCTGTATAAGCATTACAAACAACTAGAAGAGGGCGACAAAATAGTAAGTAGTACGCCCCATATTTAACGCCAAAATTTCGTATATTTACTTTCTTAACCCTAATTCTTCTGGTGTTATGTTATGAAATTTTTCATATCCAGGTACAGTCATTCTCGTAAAAAATAGATATTTTATATTGTCCAAAAAATTATGCTTCTTTGGAAATTCGGGGTATCTGTCGCTAAATATTTGCTCCCGAAAATTTTCTGTGAAGTGGCTGTACTAAAAAATCTTCTTAAGAATATGATTTTTCGAAAAATTCTTATTAATTTAGCGCTTAATGGAGTTACTTGGCTTCTATGCTGAGACAATGCTTCAATGATGATTTGGATGTCTTTCCATCTGCATTTTAATTTGAAATTTGGCTTGAAAGAGTAGTAATAAAAAACACGAGTAGGTAGCTCGTTTTCGTTTAGCTTCTTAAGAGCAAAAAAAGGCAATCTACCAGTGTTTATGTGATCTGGGTGATAATCAAGAGCATACCAAGGGTCTGGTGCGAACATAATATCAGGTTTTTCAGTACGAATTATGTCTACAACTTTATTCAATGCCGATTTATTCATTGGAAGGTACCCATCGATATAACCTACTTTTAAAACTCGAACATGGTTTTTAGTGTATTTAGCATACACATTATTTGCATTTTCTAATTCTCTAGTTCGAATTCTTTTTAAACGAGCCCCCTTGAATTCAATGCGGTGCGTTCCAAATTCACAATTAGTCATCAGCACTTCTACAACTTCATTTCCTAACCTTAACGATTCTAAAAATGTAAACGGCACGCCAAATTCGATGTCGTCGATATGAGGAGTAAAAAATAAAATTTTAAATCGCTTCATATTTTTAAAAAAAATTAAATTATAATTATGTCTTTTTATCTTCGATATCGATACCTAATTCTCTTAACCGTTCGCGTATTACATCGCTTAAATCGTAGATTTTTTTATCTCTTAATTTAGTGCGCATTTCAATTATTAAATTAACGAGGCTTTTAATGAGTTTATCTTTCTCATCCATGCTTTCAAACGAGAAAGGTGTCATTTTAGCGTTTAAAGATGGAAAAATTCCGAAAATCTTTTCATTGAATTCTATAAATTCGAAAAATCGATTCTTAAATTCTTGGTTTATTTTCAAGCCATCTTGTAGTATAGCTTTGTTAATCTCTCTAAACAGCGTCAACAACTCTGCCAAAGCTACAGGTGTGTCAAAATCATCTTCCATAGCGTCAATAATTTTATTTTCTGCATTTTCGATTTTTGCAATTAAGTCGTTAAGTTGCTTTGATTTCGCTTCAGCAAATTCAGTATCGTTCACTTTTTTAATCGTGTTTATTAATCTGTTGTAAATATTTTTAGCTTGCTCCATGCTTTCAATAGTATAATTATTTGAACTTCGATAATGACTCGATATCAGATACCAACGAATAATCATTGGGTCGTACTGCTTGGCAATATCTGCTACTATAAAAAAATTTCCTAGACTTTTAGACATCTTTTCATCTTTTACATTAACATAACCGTTATGAAGGAAATAATTCGCAATTTTTTTACCAGTATAAGACTCTGATTGCGCGATTTCGTTCCTGTGGTGTGGAAATTTCAAGTCTTGACCGCCCCCGTGTATGTCAATTGTTTCTCCTAAAAAGTTCAAGATCATAGCAGAACATTCAATGTGCCATCCAGGACGCCCTTCACCCCAAGGGCTTTCCCAAAAAGGCTCTCCTTCTTTCATTTTTTTCCACAACGCAAAATCTCGACTATCTAACTTATCTTCTCCAAATGCAGTATCTTGATCCACAGTGTAATCTTCTTCTTCGCTTTCCTTTCCTTCATCTTTACTTTTTTGAAGAATGGAACTATATCCCGGAAATGATTTAACTGAAAAGTACACGGATCCATTTTTCTCGTAAGCGTGTCCCTTAGAAATCAATTCTTTAATAAAATTAATTATAAAATCTATTACTTCGGTTGCGCGTGGATTTCGTGTATTATGCTCGACATTGAGCATTTCCATGATTTCCTCATATTCAGCGATATATTGATTGCTTAAAGTCCTGAAATCAATGTTTCTTTCTTTAGAACTCTTAATTATTTTATCGTCAATATCAGTATAATTTTTAACTATATTAACTTTATAGCCCTTAAATTTTAAATATCTGTGAATTAAATCAAAAGCGACTGCGGACTTTGCGTGGCCTAGATGTGGACTTCCATATACGGTAACTCCGCAAACGTACATTTTGACTTTTCCGGGTTCGATTGGCTTAAATTCTTCCTTTTTAAATGTTAAGCTATTATAAACTTTCACGATATTTTATACACCTTAAATGAGCGCATTATTAGTGATATGAGGAATATAAGAGCCAGCGATGGGATTTGCACCCATGATGCTGAAAGCAACGGCTCTGCAGGCCGCCTCCTTACTACTCGGTTGCGCAAACTCATCTTGAATGATAAGTTTTATACGCTGGCGCTGGCTAAATTTATAATTCTTTATTCCTTATCACATCAAAAAGCCTTTATCACTTAAATATTTAGTTCTAATAAATGCTTAAAGAAAGAAAAAATTAATTCTGATATAAAACTTTTTTGGTAATTATCAACTCTTTCTTTTATCAGCTTTTCTTAGCTTATATAAAGCAGAATTAGACAGTTCTTCTAGAGTATTTAACGCTTCATCGTTCCCCAAAAAGGCTTTTTGAATTATCTGATTGATATGCTCTAACATCTGAATATTCTCTGCATTAAAATTAAACAATTTAGCAAAATCAATGAGATCCATAAATCGAATATTACTTTTAAAAGGAATATTTAAATCATTAAGTAGATCTTGAAGGGCTTCGAAAACTTTATTATTATAATATCCATAGAAAACAATAATCAGTAAGCGATCATGTGCAAGATAATGCTTATCTGGACTTAATTTGCTTAGGACACCTCCTAATTGTTTTAAAGAGATTAATGATGGTATAGTATAATCAATGAACATTTTCTCATAATTTCCCAGATCAATGTTTAAGGAAATTTCTAATAAGTCTTTTAACTGTATTTGCGTTTTAATCTCTAATAAACTATCTATTCTATGATTACTTCTAGGTTTATTAGATTCAACTTCATGTCGAGAGAGAATATTTATATTTAACCACATTTCTCTGAAGAAATTTTCCAAAACTGAGTGAGATACTGACCCTATATATGAAGCGCGATCGCTATATCTTAATCTTGGGATCTCTTCGATTAGATCCATAGCATGCGTGCATTCTTCAAAAGCAAATGGTGTAGAATTCTCTAAGATTGATTTGATTAGAGCAATTTTTTCAGGTGCGACAACCGTCTCATGTTTAAGAGTTTGAGAAAGTGTCTCTACTCCCCCGATGTCATAACTAAGCTTATTCCATGTGTATAAGAACTTTTTTGTTTTCCCAGATTTTAATTCATCAAGTCTAATCTGTGAATATTTGTTTGTCTTAGCTTTAGTAATTGCATAAAGTGTATATATTAAAGCTTTAAATTGTGTCTTTTGAATAGTTAAAACCTCATCTTCAGAGTAGATACCTTTTCTGACCATTTCCTGAAAAATAATTTCTATAGTTTCAGCTATGAACTTCTTATAATGGGTATCAGACCTAAAATTTAAATCAAACCGATTAAGTAAAAGAAAATTAGTAGCTAAAGCAAAAAATTTATTATATTGCTCATATTTTCCTTCTCTTAGTTGTTTATCAGAGAGATAATTACGATTCAGACCCATATGTAAAGAAACTGCTCTAGCAGAGGTCTTACCTATAATATTATGGTTTAATAGCTCAATTATTTTTGAAATATAACCTTCTTCAAATTGTTTTCCATTGATATTCAAAGTATATATCTCTAATAATTCATTATTTTAAGATTTCATTAAATCAATTGAACTTTTATTCTTAAATAGTCTTGTAGATTTTCGATTTATATTTTATGGATATTTAATGTAATAAAAAAGTTTGTTCTAACATATTAAACCTAGAAATTATATAAAAAAATTTAGATCAAATTGGCTATTTAAAACATTTTCCACAACATTGACCATTTGAATTTGAATTTAAACTACAACTTTCGAAATTAAAATCAAATGGTAATACAAAATCGTTTGTAACATCGGTAATTATATCCATATAAACCGAAGAGACGTTAGGATTCTTTCTAAAATGGCTATTAACCATCTCATCAATATGAGCTAGTTTAGAACCTATTACAAGAACACTGAGGTTAAAAGTGCCACTCAATCGAAATGCGTTTAGCATGTATGGACATCGTTTAACTAATTCTATGGTTTCGTTTGGTTCTAAAGTTTGAATTTCAACTCGTGCAAGGATTAAATCCATGGTTTTAACATTTATTCCCGCTTGAAATTTTAAGACTCCCGCTTTTTCAAGTTTCCGAATCCTCATTCCAATTGTGGGTTGGCTCCGATCAACTCTTTTTGCGATTTCTGTATGAGTAAGCGTAGGTTCCTTTTGAATTAACTCAATTATACTCTTGTCTATATCGTCGATTTTAAAAACTTGACTTTCCATTATCTCCATCTTAAATTATTAATTTTTTACTTATATTCATTAATAACGATATGCCGATATATAAATGTTACGATGATTTATTAATAAATTTTTAATTAATATTAATAAATCATTAAAAATATCTTTAAAAGCGATTAAAATCAATATACCTAAAATACAATAGGATATTATTAAATGAGTGAAAGTAAAATAGATTTTATTGAGTTTTTAAGAGTTTTAGCAGATCAGACTCGATTGGATATACTAGGCTTATTACGAGAAGAGAAAAAGACTTCTTCTGAAATTCAAACAACCTTAGACAAGTCTCAATCTACGATTTCTCAACACTTAAAGGCTCTAAGTAACAAAAATCTCATTATTTTTGATAAAATTAATAATGTTAAATCCTATAAAATTAAGAATCCTAATGTCTTTAAGCTCCTAGAAGAAATTAAATCTTTTGTTGTGAAAATTAATCAAGAAAAACTCAAAGACTTGAGAGATTTAGACATTATAGATACATTATCATGAATAATCTATTTTTAATCCCTTATTTAAATGAATACAGCAATGAGAGAAAACACAACAATTAACGCAAAAAAAGTATTAATCATGGGGTTAGATAATTCCGGTAAAACATCTATCGTATTATGTTTGAAGGGAGTGAAGAAACTTTCGTCGTTTTCCTCGCTAAATCCTACGAGAGGGTTTAAGATCAATAAATTCCAAGCGTTAGGCTCAGAATATAGCATCTGGGATTTCGGTGGTCAAGAACAATTTCGAGAGGGTTATTTAAACGACTTTCAAACCCACATAAAAGAAACTAATAAGTTTATTTACGTTTTGGACATCCAAGATCAGGAGCGGTTTGATATTTCGTTAGACTACTTAGATAAAATCGTTATCCTATTAAGGAAACATAAGGTAAATACTGATTTTTCTATATTTTTACATAAATACGATCCAGATTTGGAATTCCCAAATAAAGAATTTAGCGACAAAGTGTTTCCTGATTTAATCAGAGATATAAAAGAATTAATTCCAAACGATTTTATTTACCAGATTTTCAAAACTTCGATTTATACTGTTTTTCAAAAATTGGGTATATAAAATAAAAAAATAAGAAAAGGAAGGGATATATTTTGCTTAACAAAGAGAACGATTCAGAAGCATCGATAATTCGGCGTGATTCAATCGAGTATATAATACTGATAGTAGGGTTACTTCTTACTTATTTAGCAAGTCTCTACAGTTTCTTGCTTTTTCATTCGATTATAGAAGTAATCAGTATTGTTATTTCAGGAGGTGTTTTTCTTATTGGCTGGCACTCAAGAAAATACATGAATAGCTCCTTCTTTTTGGTATTAGGTGTTTCTTTTCTCTTCATAAGTATAATAGATTTAATTCACACTTTAGCTTACTCAGGAATGGGCGTATTCCTTGAATTTGACGCGAATCTTCCGACGCAATTGTGGATTGTAGCCCGATATTGGCAAGCACTCTCCTATTTATTTGCTACTATGGTCATTAAAAAAAAGATTAAAGCTAATTATTTATTCGCAAGCTATATCATTATAATTATTATTTTATTAACCACCATATTTCAGGGTTTCTTCCCTGTATGTTATATCGAAGGTTCGGGGCTAACTCCTTTTAAAATAATTAGTGAATACGCAATTGATACAATTCTTTTCGTTACACTAATAGTGTTATACAAGCATAAAGACGAGTTTGCTCAGGAAATATTTCTTTTAATTGTAATATCCATTATTGCTACAATGATTTCAGAATTGGCGTTTACTTTCTATATTAGTGTATTTGGCTTCTCAAATTTAATTGGTCACATTTTTAAAATCATTGCCTTTTTCTTTGTCTACAAGGCAATAATCAAATTGGGCATAGAAACCCCCTTTGATTTATTATTTAGGAAGTTGAAGTTGAGCGAGGAATCTTCGATTGAAAAAGCGAACCAATTAGAACAAGCGAACTCTGAATTTAACCAAATGTTCAACGCATCTCTACCATTAAGGGTGATCAGTAATGACTGCGAAATCTTGCGCGTTAACGAGACATACGCTTCTCTTTTCCGCTTATCCAAAGAAGACCTTATAGGTAAAAAATGTTACGACCTTCAAGTGGGGTGCGAAAATCGATGTCATACCGAAATATGTTCAAGGAATCAAATACGAGAAGGAAAAGACCATTATGAATATGAATTAGTTACAAAATTCGATGACGGTACTAAGGTTATTAATCTTGTAAGAGCAGTTCCTTATAAAAACATAAATGGCGAATTCATTGGAATTATACAAAATTACACTAATATTACTGAGCGAAAGATCGCGCAAGAAAAAATTGCGGATATGGCAAGGTTTCCATTGGAAAATCCTAATCCCACATTAAGAGTAAGTAACAAATATGTTATTTTAGCAAATAAAGTGAGTCAAGAGCTATTCTTAATCGGAGAAGGGAGTAAAATTCCTAAGTTTTTACAGGAATACATCAATAACTCCTTTTCTGAGAACCTAAATTTAGAAATAGAGTTGAATATTAAAGATAAAATTTATTCTCTTTTCATTGTACCAATGAAAGATAGGGGATATGCAAATATATACGGTATGAATATAACAGCTCGGAAAGAAGCTGAGGAAAGCTTGGAACGTTTTGTTTCAACGGTATCACATGAATTAAGAACACCAATTTCGATTTTAATTATGTCGCTTGATTTTTTAGATAATCATTCTGAAAAAGTTACTCCAGATTTAAATAAAAAATTGCAGGAAGGAATCAAAAGAAACATTTATCTTTTAAAAGAATTAGTTGAAGATCTTTTAGTGATATCAAGAATAGACGAGCGTAAAGTGAAATTAAAGTGGGAAGAATATAATCCACTTACGATTATTGGTAACATATTAACTTTAATGGAGCCTATTGGAAATGCGAAAAATATTACTTTTAGCGTAGAGATAGATAAAAATATTAAATTATATGGGGATTCAACAAAAATTGACCAAATATTTCGTATTTTTATCGATAACGCCATGAAATATTCAAAGGAGAGTAATAAAATAGACATTAGAGCTATTAATTATTACAAGGGGAAATACAACATAGATGAAAAAGACGGTGTTTTATTTCAGATTAAAGACTATGGAGTAGGAATTTTGGAAGAAGATTTACCATCTATTTTTGAAAGATTTTTTAGATCTGAACAAGTAAGCGATATTCCTGGTACGGGTTTAGGATTATCTATAGCGAAAGAGCTATTAAAACTTCATGGTGGCGAAGTATGGGCTCAAAGCGATTATGGTAAAGGATCAACTTTTTCTATTTTTCTTCCGATAATTGAAAAAAGAATATAAGCTAATTTCTCCTTATTCAATTCTAATAGATAATTAAAAAAACACAAATTCAGTTAGATTTGATTTGAAACCTCTAATTCTTGTTGTCGAGGATAATGTTGATTTGTTGTACAATTTAAATTTAATGTTAGAATCGAACAACTATGAATCAGTTACAGCGAAAAACGGAAAAGTAGCTCTAAAAGTTCTTTCGGAACTTGAACAGGTTCCTGATATTATCATTAGCGATATAATGATGCCTGAAATGGATGGTTATGAATTTTTTAAAGAGATATCCAACGAACCACGATGGAATCGAATTCCTTTCGTGTTTCTTTCCGCTCGCACTACTCCTAAAGATATTAGGCTTGGAAAGTTGCTAGGAGTAGACGATTATTTAACAAAACCTTTTGACGAGAAAGACTTGTTAGCTATATTATCTGGTAGAATTGCCCGTATTAACAGAGTAAACGCTTTAAACAACAAAATCGACGAAGTCTTTTCAACTATGAATATCGAAATGAAGATGCTAGCTACTAGTGACCAAGGAGAATTTATATGTTTATTCCTAACCTTTTGGGACGACAAGTTTGGCCCCGAATTAAATTGTTATTACCCTGAAGAAAAAGATTTTTCCATGTCCTTAAACGACATTTCAAATCAATTGTTTACGGTAGCAACTTCTATTTATGGTCACGACAAAATCACTAAGGCTGAAGGTGTTTTATTAAATATAGAAAATTTAAATAGTCGTGGTTATCTTTTTTTTGATTCGTATCCTGATAAAGAAGAAAGATTTGGAGAAAAACAATATATGATTGCAATTATCGCTCCATTAATTAACTATTTTCACACTTTAAAGATTAAAGATGTATTTACTGATTTATCTGATAAGATTAAAAATAAATTGAATTGGAACATCGAAGAATATTGGAAAAGAATTTACGATATTTTGTTGATAGAAACAGCACAAATAAAATAGTATGAAAAATCTTTAACTACTTTTATATATTTATTTAGTTTTTTTGCCTAAAACTGATACAATTCTGTTGAGAGATATTTTTCTCCTCCGTCAGGTAAGAGTGCCACGACATTTTCTCCTTCTACGAAATCTTTTGAAGCTTCGTGAATTGCTGCCCATGTGCAAGCTCCTGCTGAAATTCCAACGAATATTCCCTCCATTCTAGCTAATTTTCTAGCCGTCTCGCTGGCATCTTTGTAGTCAACTGTTATAATTCTGTCGTAAATTTTGATATTTAGCACTTCGGGGATAAAACCCGCCCCTATACCCTGAATTTTATGAGGCCCTGGTTTCCCACCTGATAGGATCGCAGAATCTTTAGGTTCTACTGCGTAAACCTTCATTCTCGCCCCAACCCTATCTTTTAATACCTCACCGACTCCTGTTATTGTTCCTCCAGTTCCTATTCCAGCAACAAACCCATCCACTTGACCAGCTAAATCGTTAAATATCTCTAATGCCGTAGTTTTTCGGTGTATATCTGGGTTTGCTAGGTTTTTAAATTGCTGAGGGATGAAAATTTTTCCTTTTTCTTTAGCTATTTCTTCCGCTTTTGAAATTGATCCTTTCATACCACCTTCTTTTGGTGTTAAAACCACTTCAGCACCATAAGCTTTAAGAATTTGGACTCTCTCAATAGTTACGCTTTCTGGCATTACTAAAATTATTTTATATCCTTTTGACGCACACACGAGGGCTAAACCAATGCCCGTATTTCCAGAAGTAGGCTCTACTATGGTTGTATCTTTATCAATAAGACCTTCCTCTTCTGCTTTCTGTATCATGTTCATTCCAATTCTATCTTTAACGCTACCCCCAGGATTAAGAGACTCCAATTTTACAAATACATTTGGCTTAACACTTCCAGTGATTCTGTTTAATTTCACTAAGGGCGTTTTCCCAATTGCTTCAACTATATTATTATAATAATTTGCCATTAAATTCACCTTTTTATTTTACAATCATTAAAAAGAATTTCTACTTTATATTCCACTACCATTTTCTCCGTAAAATATTTCGATATTGTCTTCTGTAGGTTTCGAACTATGAGGAAAATATTTCTCTAATTCTTTGATTCTTTTATTTAAACTCGAGATAGCGATTGAAATTGGGTCGGGAAGGTCACCGTGGCGCAAATCAATTTTTTCGATTTTTTCTCCTTTTTTCGAAACAATTTTCGCAGGAACCCCTACGACTACGCAATTTGAAGGTACATCGTTAACAACCACGGAATTCGCCCCAACTCTCACGTTATCTCCAAGAGTAATAGGTCCTAAAATTTTTGCGCCAGTACCAACAACAACATTATCACCTAAAGTGGGGTGTCTTTTTTTTTGTTCCAAATTAGTACCACCTAAAACTACGCCTGCGTAAATTGTTACATTATTTCCAACTTCAGCTGTTTCCCCTATAACTACTCCTGCTCCGTGGTCTATAAAGAAGTCGCTGCCAATTTCTGCTCCTGGATGAATTTCTACGGCCGTTAGATCTCGTGCGATACCGGAAATATATCTAGGTATGTATGGTAGTCCTAATTTCCAAAAAAAATGCGCTATGCGATATAGTAATATAGCTTTAATCCCAGGATAACTTGTTAATACTTCAATTAAGGTGCGTGCAGCGGGATCTTTATTAAACGCAGCATTCACATCTGAAACAAAAAAATTTAAAATACCTTGAAGATACTTGTTAATTTCTCTGTAATCCAAATCTTCCGTTTTAAATTCTAATTTTAACAAACAATCTGGGCACTGGGTCCCTCCATTTATTGATTTTAAACCCAACTTTTTGCCACAAGATAAGCATTTAAAAAAATCATCCGTTTCCATTAAGTTATCCCTCCCATTTTTTTTTGGAAATTTAAATATTCATACTTAACTAAAAAATCTGTTATTATCAAATAATTTATGTTTATAAATAATAAATTTTTAGAATAATCAAAATTTTATTAAATAGAGGTTTAAAGATGGAATTTGGCTATAGTGGCAAAATATTAAGGGTTAATTTATCAAATGATAAGATTAGCATAGAACATCCCGAAGAAATATTCTATAGGAAATATATTGGTGGAGAGGGTTTTGTTGCGTATTATCTTCTAAAAGAATTAAAACCTAACATAGATCCTCTTGGTCCCGAAAACAAGTTAATTTTTGCTACAGGTCCTATAACGGGCGTATCTATTGCGGGAGCGGGAAGAAATAGCGTCGGTGCAAAATCACCCTTAACAAATGGATTTGGTGAATCTGAAGTGGGGGGATATTGGGGGCCAGAGTTGAAAAGAGCTGGTTTCGATGCAATAGTCATTGAAGGAAAAGCAAAAAAACCAATTTTTATTTGGATAAAAAATGGAAATGTAGAAATAAGAGACGCTGGCCATATCTGGGGAAAAACAACCGGTGAAGCTCAAAAAATAATAACAAAAGAATTAGACGATAAGCTTGTGCATATAAGTCAAATTGGCTCAGGAGGCGAGAATTTGGTGCGATATGCTTGTGTGATAAACGATCTTCGTAGCGCTGCGGGTCGAACGGGTATGGGAGCCGTCATGGGTTCTAAAAACCTTAAAGCCGTAGTTGTAAGAGGTAATAAGAGACTTAAAGTGGCTAACAAGGAAAAGTTAAGAGAATTAAGGAATTCCTATAGTAATGACTACTTGAAATATTATAAAGAGTATTTCTCACATGGAACTGGTGGAGGTGTAATGGAAATGTTTGCCTCTATGGGGAACCTTCCGACTCGCAATTTTAAAGCAGGAGGAATTGGTAGTGCTAAGACTCTAGACCCACAAATTAACAAAGAAGAAATTGATCTAAAAATGGAAACTTGTTTTGCGTGTCCAATTAAATGCAAAAAGGTCGTACAAATTAAAGAACCGTGGGTCGTAGATCCAGAATATGGTGGTCCAGAATACGAGACACTTGCTGCTTTCGGCTCTAATTGTGGGATTTATGACCTTAAAGCAGTGTGTAAGGCTAATGAACTTTGTAATAAGTACTCAATTGATACGATCTCCACTGGTATGAGCATTAGTTTTGCCATGGAGTGCTTTGAAAACAATATATTAAATGAGTCCGATACTGGAGGGATAGTTTTAAAGTTTGGTAATTCCAAAGCCATGATTCAAATGATTGAAATAATTGCTAAGCGAGAAGGTTTAGGAAATATTTTGGCTGAGGGTGTAAAAAGAGCCGCTGAAAAAATTCAAAACGGAGCGCAAGAATTCGCCATCCATGTGAAGGGTCAAGAACTTCCGATGCACGAACCACCCTTAAAGCAAGGATTGGGACTAGGGTACACGATTTCACCAACAGGAGCAGAACACATGCATAATCTCCACGATACAGTTATTGCAAATGAAGGTTCGATTGCTAATTTTAATACGTTTGGAATTTTAACACCACTCCGCCTTGATGATTTGAGCGCAAAAAAGGTTCGAGCCTTAATATATCAGATGAATTGGGGTGCTTTAGTTAATGCTCTCGTAATGTGTTATTTTGTGCCGTGGAACCCATTTGAGCAAACAGAAATAGTTAGAGCAGTTACCGGTTGGAATACCTCAACTTTCGAATTGATGAAAGTAGGTGAGCGAATTATGAATATGACTCGAATATTTAACTTAAGAGAAGGATTTACGAGTGATGACGATCGTTTACCAGATAGATTTTTCCAACCTCACACTTCAGGAGCTCTAGCTGAAACATCTATCGATTTAAAAAATTTTAGTGAAGCCAAAAAAATCTACTACGAAATGATGGGCTGGGACAAAAATGGCGTTCCTTCAAAAATAAAATTGGATGAACTCGATATTAGTTGGGCTAATAGTTATTGAATAATCAAAACTCATAATCTTTTCTACTCTCTAATTTTAAAAATGAAATTTATCTTAATTGTATGTTTAATGATTACGAAAAAAACCTAAAATTATACTAATATATAAATAAAAGAAATTTTCACTAGTATTTGAAGAGTAATCACCAAATTTAGAGATTATAAAAAAATTTGTTCTTAGAGGTGGAGGAATACGAATGATTTCCGACGATAACAAGCGCGAAAATGTTAAGACTCAATTTCAAATATTTATGGAAATTGTTAACGATTTGGTTATGATTATTGATCAAACAGAAGATTTCAGAATTGAGCTAATTAACAATTGCCCGTTATTGGAAAAATTAGGATATGCTGAAAGCGATTTAGTCGGAAATTCTTTCCTAAAAATACTATTTTCGGAAGATAAAAAAAAAGCAGTAAAATTTTTAAAAAAGGGGATCGACACTTTTGGTAATTTTCAAGAAACAAAGTTATTTTCAACGAAGGATGAAATAATTTGGGCGGAAATAAAAGCAAGAAAATTTACGGACGAGGATAAAAACGAGAAAATCTTAATTATTTTGAAAGATATTTCAAAACAAAAAAAAATTGAAGTAAATTTAAGAGAAACTGAAGATAGATTTAAAAAGATAACAGAAACTATCCCAGAAATACGCTTTTGGAAATTATTTAATCCTAAAAAATATGAGGAAGCTTTGCAGAGCAGCTATGAAATGCTACAGATGGTAATAGAAAATATCCCACAATATATTATATGGAAGGATATTGATCTGAGTTATCTCGGATGTAACGATAATTACGCAAAATTAATTGGGATTGAACACCCTGAAAACATTATAGGTAAAACTGACGAAGAATTGCTTTTAGATAAGAATCAAATACAATTTAACAAAGAACAAGAAAGGAAAGTTATCGAATCTAATAAAGTTGTTTTTCATACTAATGAATTTTGGATCCTCAGAAACGGAGAAAAGATTTGGATAGACGTAAATAGAATTCCTTTGTTAAACTCTGATGGAAATGTTGCAGGACTTTTAATTACCTTTGAAGATATTACCGAACGGAAGAACGCTGAAGAGAATTTGCGTAAACAACATGATAGATTAGAACGAATTATGGAAACCTCTCCCGCGGGGATCTTATCTGTTGATACAAACGGGCATATTATATATGTTAATTCTCAAGCCGAAAAAGTCTTACATTATCCTAAAGAAGAATTATTAAAAAAAACATTTATAACCACAAAATTTAAATTTTTAAACTCAGAAGGCAAACTTATTCCTAAGAATGAGCTACCTTTTCAGATTATTATGAAAACGAAAAAACCAATATTTGATTATCATGCAACTTTTAAGTCATTTACGAATGAAAATATTCTACTTTCTATCAATGGTACGCCTTTATTAAAGAATAACGGAGAAATCGAGAATATAATTTTTACAGTAGAGGATATTACTGAAAAAGAATTAGCTGAAAAAATGATTAAAGAATCAGAAGAAAAATATAAGGATTTATTAGAGACATCAACAATTGGTATTTTAGAAATAGAACTGGAAAACAATAGCGTTTCTTACATTAATCCAAAATTATTAGAATTTATTGGGTATCAAGATGTTGACTATGTCAACAAAAAATTGATGGATGAAATAATTCATCCAGACGATCTGTTAAAATTATTAAATTCAGAAGAAGGAAAGGAGATCGAATTTAGAATTTTAAATAAAAAAGGAATAATAAAATGGTTACAAGGAAAAAGATTAAATCAATACGACGATAAAGACAATCTAATTAGCTTTAGATTATGGTTAGAAGATGTCACTGAAAAAAAAATGTACGAAAAATTGATTTTAGAGTTAAATATTAATTTTTTAAACTACACAACGGACATTCAACAAAATATTGAATTATTGCTAAAAACTTGCTTAAAACAACTTAATGGTGATATTGTATTATACATCACTAAAAGCGATCATGAAGAAAAAGAGCAATATAGGGTAATGAATAGTAAAGGAGTCATCACAATGTATACTTCGGAAGAATTTACGAGAGATTTGTTTATAAGCGAATTATTTAAAGAAAATCACGACTTTACTCAAGAATTCTTTGACATCCATAAAACGAAGTATGCCAAATCTGATCGTTATATAATTGAAAACGGTATCGAAGCTTGTTATGGTAAATTAATCCTATCTGGAAATGATTTAAATAGTTTACTCTGCGTTTTATTTCAACAAAATCCAACTATTACCAATCAAAATAAATTAGTGCTATTTTTAATATGCGATGCTCTCGAAATAGAGCAAAGAAGGTGGGAATCTCAACATCATTTGGAAGAACAAAACCGAATGTTGAGCGAAATAAATAAATTAAAAAGTGATTTGTTTTCAAGAACTTCGCATGAGTTAAAAACGCCTTTAATTTCTATTAAAGGATTCACCGAATTATTGTTAAAACTACACTCAAATAAGTTGGACAGCGATGTTATTTCGATTTTAGAAGAAATCAAGAGCGGTAGTAAGCGTCTTGAGGATTTCATTAACGCACTTGTCGATAGTTCCCAATTAGATCAAGGGTTGTTGAAATTAAAAAAAAAAAAAGAGAATCTTACATTTTTAATCAAATATTGTGTTAAGCAATTACAAGGTACGGCAAAATTAAGAGAACAGAAGGTTAAACTAAACATAAAGAATAATATATATACAAATTTTGATAAAGAGAAAATTTACGAAGTTATCACCAATTTATTGATAAATGCAATAAAGTATACTCCTATTGGGGGTACAATTACAATTGATTCTCATCAAAAAAACAATCATTATATAATTTCGATAAAAGACACCGGCATTGGATTAACTAAAAAAGAAATAGCGCAACTTTTTACGCAGTTTGGTAAAATTGAAAGATACGGCCAAGGATGGGACGTAGGCATCGAAGGGACAGGATTAGGTTTATACATTTCGAAAGAATTAATTGACCTTCACGACGGGAAAATATGGGTGGAATCAGAAGGCCGGAACAAAGGAAGTACTTTTTTCTTTTCTTTACCAATAGAAAAAAATTAAACTATTGGACCCCATATCTCTTATTAACAGTCCCTTTCTTACTTTATTAAATAGAATTGAGAAAAACAAAATATTGTTTTTATCAAAAAACTATAGGTGGTACTCATTAGTAACAATGGTAAAGAAAGGGGATTTGAAACATTAGATGTAGTAAAAAGGTATTTCCAAAAGATTTTCACTGTAATACCTAAAGATGTTAGAGAACAATTGATGGATTTAAACCTATCAAAAGACGAATTAAAAGAAGTTAAAAAAGAATTGGTTTTCTTACCTGATGAAAAACAGAAAGAATACTTGAACGAATTATCTAAGAAAAAATAAAGCTGAAATAAATTGACAAAAGACAAAAAAAATGCCTTGTATTGGTCCGAATTAGGAATGAAATATTTTAAAGCAGGAGATTACCTAAAGGCAATAGAGTGCTTTGAAAGAGCAGTCAAAATTAACCCGTCAAGTAGCGTTTCTTGGAGTAACATGGGAGTTGCTTATGAAAAGTTAGAAAATTTCGACAAAGAACGAGAACGCGGTAAAAAAGCAGTGAGTATCGATTCTTTGGATAATTGGGCGTAGTATAATTTAGGAGTAGCGTATGAAAAATTAGGTAATTCTCAAGATTCGATTTTGAGCTATGAAGAAGCCATTAAAATAGACCCGCAGGATAGTGCTACTTGGTTTAATTTAGGGCGATTATTCAAGTCGTTAGGTGATTTTAAGAAAGCAATGCAATGTTTTGCTGAAGTCTTAAAAATTGACCCAACAAATATTGAAGCTGAAAAACTCTTAGGTGGTTTAAAAGAAGATAAAATTCAGTAAAAATCATAAGAACGCGAAGTTCGTTTCCTTTTTTAGCCTTCTTTTAAGTTGTTCTATCGTTTTATCTTTTTCTTTGATAATTTTTTGATTTATTTGTTTTATTAAATTTATCTCTTCTCTAAGAATTTCAATGATTTTTTCTTTTTCTTCTTCGGACTTTTCCATGTTATTCATGATCTTACTTACTTCAATAATTTTATTAATCTTTTCAGAACCATCGCTTATTCCGTTCGCGGTTGGTTGACCTACAATTGGTTCTTCCTTCAAAATTCGACCTCTCTCTAAAAAATAATTTAATCGCTCTAAATTTAATATAACAAGTTTTCTTTTTAAATCTTTTTACAATTCTGTCGAAAGCGTTTAGTAGGTTTTCACTGAAAAAATTCTAAGTTTTTTTTAAAAAGTTAAACAAAAAAAGGTAAATTTTATCGAATTAACATAATATTCTTGCGAATTATTCCACTTAAAAAACATTTAGATATTGCAATTAATTAATACTCTCATTTTAATTACCAAATTCAATAACAAATTTTTTATTAAAAAGTTCTTTTCACTTCTTAATATTATAAATTAAAATTGTTTGATCAAACAATCAAAAAAGTAAAATCTGTACTTTTTTACGCAATTACTTATCAATTTTAAAACTTTAGAAGAGACTTGTATTTATAATGAGCGATAATATAGAAAAATATATCAAGCGCAAGGTTTATAAAGGCACGAGCTCTAAAATTGCTCAAAAGTTTGTTGATGCAGGTTTAGAGAAGCTTAGAGCGTGTATTAATTGTGGAACTTGCACAGGCTCTTGCCCATCTGGACGGCGCACAGCATATCGAACACGTTCTGTGCTCAGGCGCGCGTTAACGGGAGATGAGTCGGTATTAAGTGATATTGACATTTGGCTTTGTAGTACTTGTTATTACTGCTATGAGCGATGCCCACGAGACATACCTGTAACCGATATGATTATAAAACTTAGAAACATTGCTGTTGAAGAAGGCTATATTTTAGACTCTCATTTTGGTTTGGCTAGTAATGTTTTTTATGAAACAGGTCATGGAGTACCTGCTAATGGTGAAAACAACAAAAAATGGAGAGATTTACGTGAATCTTATGGATTACCACCACTACCTCCCACAGTTCATTCCTATCCAGAAGCCGTGAAAGAATGTCAAACCTTAATGAAAGAAGTAGGTTTCAGAGCTTTACTGGATAACGCGAAAAAATTAAAGGATAAAAGAAAGTTAGTAGAAGAAAAAAAAGAAAAGGAAAAGGAGGGTAAGTAAAGTGAGCGAACAAAAAGATTGGAGATACGCTTTTTTTTTAGGATGCGTTATTCCAAATAGATATCCAATGATAGAACGTAGTATACGCGATGTTTTCGAAGAACTAGGAGCAGAACTGTTGGACATGCTTGGAGCGTCGTGTTGTCCTGCCCCTGGAGTATTTAGGGGGTTTCATATTCCTACTTGGCTCGTTATTGCTGCTCGTAATATAGCAATAGCTGAAGAGTTGGGCGTAAGTCTAATAACAGGGTGTAATGGGTGTTACGGCACGCTACGCGACGCTTGGTGGGACTTAGAACATGACAAGGAAGAAAAAAAACACATAAACAAACTCCTTGCTAAAATAGGGAAAGAATATAAAGGTAATTTTGAGCCAAAACACGTCATTCAAGCTTTATACTTAGATATGGGGAAAGAATACATTAGAGGTTTTATTAAGCATAAATTTAAAGATTTAAAAGTTGCAGTGCATTATGGATGTCACATCGTTAAACCTAGCGATAAGCGTCCATGGGATGGAGAATATGAGAATCCCACTTTCCTTGACGAGATAGTTGAGCTTACTGGGGCAACTAGTATTGAATATAAGGAAAAGTTTATGTGCTGTGGTGCTGGTGGAGCCGTCAGAACAGCCGTGAAAGAAGTCGCAGCCGATTTTACGCGTGAGAAACTGGTTAACATGAGGGAAGCTGGCGCAGATATCATAGTAAATTGCTGCCCCTTCTGCCATCTTCAATTAGATCTAGGGCAGCTCGAAGTTAACAATTTCTATAAAGATATAATTGGAGAACAATTCCATATTCCTGTAATTTATATTACGCAGTTGCTAGGCGTCGCCATGGGAATGGATCCTAGTAGACTTGGACTCATAAAGAACCACGATCTAAAAGGCGTGAGCCCATTTATTTCCATACAACCTTTTTTAGATATGGTAAAGGAGCAATTAATTTAGGAGGGATGAAAAATGACGGAAAGTGAAAAGAAAATAAAGGTTACGAGAAAAACGAGACCAAAAATTGGAGTTTATGTATGCCATTGCGGTATTAATATTGCTGGTGTGGTTGATGTATACGCACTTAAGGACTACGCATTAAGTCTTCCCGATGTGGTGTTAGCACGCGAATATAAATTTATGTGTTCAGATAACGGTCAAAATACTATTAAAGAGGATATTGAAGCGGGTTTAATCAATCGTGTAGTTGTTGCTGCATGTTCCCCTAGAATGCACGAACCAACGTTTAGGTTAGTCTGCAAGGAAGCTGGGTTGAATCAATTTTTATTCGAAATGGCAAACATACGTGAACACGCTACTTGGGTAAACATGAATGACTCTGAAGGTGCCTATATAATTGCTCAAGACCATATCAGAATGGCAGTTGCGAAAGCAAGGATGTTATTACCTTTAGAAGTTCAAAAAGTAAGTGTAGAACCTTCATGCTTAATTATTGGAGCGGGGATCGCTGGAATGAATTCCGCTATAGATTTAGCCAAAGAAGGATATAAAGTTTATCTTGTCGAAAGAACTCCGACTATTGGTGGCCATATGGCCCAACTTGATAAAACATTCCCAACTATGGACTGTTCGGCTTGTATCATCACCCCACGGATGGTTGATGTTGCCCGAGAAAAAAATATCGAACTTCTTACTTATTCGGAGGTTGTAGATGTCGCAGGTTATGTTGGTAATTTTGAAGTTACCATAATGAAAAAACCACATTACGTCGATCAAGAAGCTTGTACAGGGTGCGGTGCTTGCGTTGAGCCTTGCCCAGTATCAGTTGGTAATGAATTTGAACTTGGATTAGCCCCTAGAAAAGCTATATATATTCCATTTCCACAAGCGGTACCAGGAGAATACACTATTGATATGGAGAATTGTATCCAATGCGGGATTTGTGCACGTCCTGATGTTTGTGAACCAGACGCAATTAGATACGATGATAAGCCAGAGTATCTTAAGGTAAAGGTAGGCACTATAATTATTGCTACAGGATGGGATCCTTACGACCCAACTCCACTCAAGCAATACGGATATGGTAGATACCCTAATGTTATCACAGCGTTTCAGATGGAACGGTTATTAAGTTCATATGGACCTGTATTAGGAAAGCCAGTTCGACCTTCAGATCTCAAAGCCCCGCACAGCATTGCCTTTCTCCAATGTGTTGGAAGCAGAAACTTTAGAGAAGGTGGAAATAAATATTGTTCTAGAGTTTGTTGCATGTACGCCACAAAACAAGCGAGACAATATAAAGAGAAACATCCAGAAAGTGATGTATATATATTTTACATGGATATACGGGCATTTGGTAGGGGATACGAAGAATTTTACGAATCTGCTGCAGAAAACTACGGAATAAATTATATTAGAGGACGAATTGCTGAAGTTTGGGAAGATAAAGAGCATAACATTGTAATTAGAGCTGAAGACACTTTAATGCAAACTCCAATAGAGTTAACAGTCGATATGTTTGTTTTATCTGTTGGGTTAGAAGCTATGGCAGACGCAGACAAAGTGGCTTCATTATTAAGCGTTCAGCGATCCGAAGATGGATTCTTTATGGAAGCTCATCCAAAACTTAGACCCGTAGATACCTTAACCGAGGGTATTTTTATTGCAGGAGTCGCTCAAGGACCGAAAGATATCCCTGACGCGGTAGCTCAAGCAAAAGGAGCTGCTTCAAGCGCATCAGCGTTAATGGCCCAAGGAGAAGTCGAAATTGAACCGTATTATTCCGTTGTATTGGATCACTTATGTTCAGGCTGTAGAACTTGTCAATCCCTATGCCCATTTAGCGCTATAGATTTTGATGAATTTAAAAAGATTGCTGTTGTGAACTCAGCTCTATGTAAAGGATGTGGAACTTGCGTGTCCGCATGCCCTTCCGGAGCCATGGTTCAAAATCATTTTACTGATATTCAACTCAATTCGATAATTAATTTTGCAGTAAAACAACCTCCCATTGAAAATGGAGGAAAATAATTCTAAATATTAATAATATTTAGTTAAAATTTTTTTATTCTTACTACTTTTATTTGTTGAGATATGATAAAGAACATTATTTTCGATTTAGGAAACGTTCTACTGAGATTCAAACCCGAAGAATTTTTATTACAGTTTACGAGCGATAAAGAATACATTAAGCAATTCGTTCCAAAGATCACCCGTAGTAAATTGTGGTTAGATTTAGATAGAGGTTTAGAGTCGTTAGAAAACGCGGAGATTATTTTTATATCTAAATATCCTGAAGAAAAAGAGCTTATTTCGCTATTTTTTAATCATTGGATGGAAATGCTTACTCCAATTGAGGAAAATATTAATATTTTATTGGATTTAAGCAAGTCAGGATATAAAACCTATATTTTGTCAAATTACATTAAGGAAGCGTTTATATTTGTAAAAGAAAAATTCGATTTTTTTACGATATTCGACGGTCAAATAATTTCTGGAGAAGAAAAAGTTATTAAACCAGATAAAGTGATATACGAATCTTTACTTAGACGCTACCAATTAATTCCAGAAGAGAGTTTATTTATCGACGATATCTTGTTTTTTTTGAAGCCAGCAAAAAAGCTAGGTATAAGTACTATTTGGAACCGCCCTCATACGGATTTACGCAAAGAATTAAAAAAATTTAATGTAGTGATCTGAATAATTACAACTCGTTTTTAATGCAATTTTTATTTAGATAAAAAACATTGTATTAGTAGACTAAAAAACATACAAAAAACATTAATTTATTTATGATTGATAGTTGGCTCTCTAAAACGAAATTTAAAGAAGCATACGAGAAATTTGTAAAGAAAGTCTTTTTTGGGAAGATATCTGCTAATCAACTTACTATTCTTGGGTTGGTTTTTGGTTTAGTAAGCTCATTTTTGATATACCTTAGTGGTATATTCTTTGCATTAACAATATCATTTATGGTATGCTCCGCAATTGTTATGACCGTTTCTTTTTTTATTGATACACTTGATGGCTCTATAGCAAGATTAGAGGGTCCTACTATTTTTGGAGGGATATTAGATATATTTTGCGATCGGCTCGTCGAGATTTCCATAATAATTGCGATAGTAACAACAGACCCTACGAATCTAATTTGGCCGGGTTTGTTTTCTTTAGCTGCCATCGTTTTGTGTATCTCTATGTTTCTTGTTGTAGGAGGAATTATTAAAAGAGACAATTTAGAAAGTAATTCAAAAGTAATCACATATCAAAGTGGATTGATGGAGCGATCTGAAACATTTTTTTTTTTATTAGCGTTAATTGTCTTAATCCCATGGCGTTTGATTATTTTGTGGATTTTTACAGCTTTAGTATTCCTTACAGCGCTATTAAGGTTGAGAGACGCATACAAAATCTTTAATTCATAGTCCCCAATTTACTTTTAAATTTAATACAATGTTTCTTTTGGTTTAAATAATTTATCTAATAAAAGAAATCATAGACGCTTAAAAAAACATTTCGACAACTAATTCACTATTTCTGCTATTTTTAGATTATTATAAAAATATTTTAAAACTCAAAAGATAATATATCACTAATGAGTTCTGAAAAATTAACTGAAGCAGAAGAATTTTTAAAGATTATAAGAAGTGATAGCGAAGGTAAGAGGGGAATTATATGTCTAAATTGTCTTATTGTTAGAAGTCGGTTTAAAGAAATTTACGGATTTATGAACAGACACAACATTCCACTTCCAGAAGAACAAAATTTATCAAAACTCGAAATACTTGATCACATTAGTATTCATTTTTATAAACAATATCAAAAAAGTCCAACGCTTAAAAAACAATTTAAGAGTCCCATTGAATACATTGGAAATTTTATAATTACCGATGAAAAATTAAGCGATTATTTAACAAGGTTTGATTTCATATCTAAACAAGAACTTATCGATGCGTTTGCTGATTACTGTGCTGACTATGGAATTTCTGTATTCAATACGGCTGATATCAAAGATTTTTCGTTAGATTTATACTTAATTAAGAAAAAGCCTTTTCTGAGAACTGAGGCCGTATTTGTAAGAACAGGAGCAGAAATGACAGAAGAGAACTATAAAGAAACTTTTTACCTAATTAACGAAGCGTCAAAAGTAGCTATATGGTCGGTTTTTGTGACAACGCCTCGAGGAGTTTGCAATATCGGTTATGAAAGAATCAAGAGTGATATGATAAATTTGAATGTGTGGATGTATGTAATTGATCCAATTCACCAAAAAATCTTAGGAATTATTAAAGGTAAAAAATCAAAAAATCATGATTCCTCAATTCGAGACGAATATATCAAGAAATTACCTCACGAACCAATAAGAACACCTTCACAGTTAGCTAAAATTTCTGAGTATTATTTCAAAGAAAACGAGTCGTACAATCCGAAATATTTTGTAATGTTTGAGCTTTTTCCAAAGGAAAAATTAATTATGGAAGAACACGCTGTAAGCGCAAAGCCAAAATATAAAGACTTGTTTAGAACACTACTGATTATTGAAAAGACTTCTGGTTTAGCTATGATAGCGCATTCCAGCGAGGAAATTCCAATGGATAAAGAATTAGTTTCTGGATTCTTATCAGCAATGGATTCATTTGTTTCAGAAATAGGCGGAACTACATCAATGAATGAAATTAATTACAAAGGTTTCTATATTCATGCTGTCTATGGAGAACACATTAAATTAGCACTATTTCTCTCAAGACCTGCCAGTCAGAGTTTAAAAGAGAGGTTAGCATATTTTTTAAATCATTTTGAAGAACATTACCATGATCAAATTTTAAATTTTAAAGAAATTGGGAATACTGCTATTTTTGATAAAGAAAGAATAATTGAACTCATTAAGGAAATTTTAAGCGTTTAAAATATAATATAGATCGAGATTTTTGATTATTACTTTAAGCTATATATCTTGTTTCTTTTTAATCTAAAACCAGAATTAATTTAAACCTATTTTTATCTTATTTTATTAAGTATATTAATGATGGTGGTTAAATAATGGTAAAAACACAAAAACCAGTTGGTATAGTCGATGGAAAGTTTTATCCGTGTCCAAATACACCAAACTGCGTCTCTACTCAAGCTACAGACGCTAAACACAAAATAAGTCCTATTAGTTATTCTGGGACGATGAGTGAAGCGAAAGAAAAAATAATTAAAATCTTAAACTCATTGAAAAGAACCAAGATAATAACAAATACGGAAAATTACATTCATGCCGAAGTTCGAACAGCTACATTCAAGTTTGTCGATGATGTGGAATTTCTTTTTGATGATAGTGAAAAGATTATCCAGTTTCGTTCTCGCGCAAGGTCAGGTCACAGCGACATGGGAGTTAATAGAAAAAGAATGGAAAAGATAAGAGAAATGTTTATTGATAAATAAAAGGAAAAAAATCTCAACATAATTCAAATAAATTATTTCAATTTATCACTAAAATTTATGAATAATAAGGAACAGATTAAAATTTTCAGTTGATTTCTAATTATTTAGATAGGTTTTGTTTATCACGGGTAATTATAATGAGCGAAAATAACATAGAAAAGTTGGTTTTTATTTATAATGCAGATTCGGGAATGATAAATACTGTAAAAGATTTCTGGCATAAGGCTTTAAGACCAAGTACTTATAAATGTAATCTTTGTGCCCAAACATTCAGCCCCTTCGGTATGAAGAAAGAATGGAAATCTTTTCTTGACACATTAAACATAGAGACTGAATTTCTGCATAAGGACGAATTTTTGAATAAGTATGACATTCAAGATGCTAAATATCCTTCTGCTTATCTTATAAAGAACGGTACTCTAAAGTTATTGATAACGCAAGAAGAGATGGATAAAGTAGCATCAATTAATGAAATGGAAAAACTCGTCTCGTCAAAAATAAAATAAGCTCTAAATCTTTTTTTTAGGTCCCTACTTTTGAAAAAGTTGAAATAATATCTCACTCTTTTTATTCCAAATTGGTTATCCTTTTGAACTCAAATATTCTAAAGCTTTATTCACATCATTTGTTGGTGTCTTACAAGTTTTATTAATGCATACATACGCAGTAGCTTTTCCGTCGAATTTGTTAAAATATTGAACGAAATTAGAAAACTCATCTATTTCTGGACTTGTTTTTTCTGTGGGTCGAAAGATTAACGACTTATTAGGCAAAAAATGTTTCTTTATTTCAGACAACATATCATTAGTATCTTCATTGCCTGTGTCTCCTGCAATAACAAGAGAATAAGTCGGTCCAACGGCGTAATCTACGGCTGTCAAAAGGAAATTGTGTGCTACGGGCGACTTTCGAACGTTTTCAGCAAAAACTCGACTGATGAGATCTGCTTTTTTCTCGTAATCTTGATTTCCTGTTAGTTGAGCTAATTTGAGTAGGTTCAACATCGCAACAGAGTTTCCAGAAGGAATAGCACCGTCATAAATCTCTTTCTGACGGGCTAACAATTTTTCTCCGTCTTCCGCAGTAAAGAAGAACCCCCCTATAAACGAGTCCCAAAAATGATTTATTTGGTCTTCAGTTAAATCTATTGCCGTTTTTAGGTAAAATGTGTCAAAAGTAGCCTCATATAAATTAATTAAACCCCAGATAAGAAACGAATAATCGTCTACATAAGCATCAATTTCAGCAGTCCTGTCGCGATACCTATGTAAAAGACGCCCATCTGACCTCCTTAAATCTTTAAGGATGAAAGTTACGGCTTTTTTCGCGGCTTTAATGTATTTTCCTTCATTCAATACGAAACCACCTTTAGCTAACGCGGCAATCATTAATCCATTCCAATCAGTTAATATTTTATCGTCCCGATGAGGTTTAATTCGGGTTTCTCGCGAATTGAAAAGCTTTTGTCTCATAGATTCTATAGAACTATGAAAACTTTCGTCTTGAGGGTTAGCGAGCTCAGATAGACCAACCTTCAAATGAAGAATATTTTTGCCAGTCTTCGCTCTAGTAGCTTCATCTAAATAATTACCGTTAGTTTCAACATTATAAATACTTTCTATTAGCTCAGCATCCTCTTTTTCTAAGATATTTTCAATTTCTTCTTTAGTCCAAACATAAAATTTTCCCTCTTCTCCTTCGCTATCCGCATCTTCGGCCGAATAGAATCCTCCTTCAGGAGAACTCATATCTCGCAAAACATATGTAAAAATCTCTTTAGCAGTGTCTCCATACTCAATATTTCCAGTCGCTTGATAAGTTTCTATATAGCTGAGCGCTAATAGGGCCTGATCATACAGCATCTTCTCGAAATGAGGTACTAACCAGTTAACATCAGTAGAATAGCGATGAAATCCAAAACCAATTTGATCATAAATACCGCCTCGCCTCATAGCCTTAAGAGTGCTTTCAACCATATCTAAAGCGTTTTTATCTTCTGTTCTTTTCCAATATCTTAATAAGAATAATAAGTTATGAGGAGAAGGAAATTTTGGTGCGCTGCCAAAGCCACCTCTCTTTTCGTCAAATCGCATACTTAACCGAGAATAAGCGTTTTCTATAACTTTTTCTTCAAGACTTCTTCCTGGAGACTCAATGTTGATGTCTTGTAATGCAAATGTTATTTTTTCGCTCGATGCTAACAACTCCTTTCTTTCGTTTTTCCACAAATCATTCACGCGATTGATTAAATCAATTAAGCCAATTCTTCCAAAACGGCTTTCTTTGGGAAAATATGTGCCAGCAAAGAAAGGTTTTTTATCTGGAGTCATTAGAATCGTTAGTGGCCAACCCCCGGAATTAGTCATAATTTGGCAGACTGTCATATATATTTTATCGATGTCCGGTCGTTCTTCCCGGTCGACTTTAATAGATACAAAAACATCGTTCATAAATTTAGCAACAGTAGGGTCGTCAAAAGATTCGTGTGCCATTACATGGCACCAATGGCAAGTAGAGTAGCCAACTGAAAGAAATATCGGTTTATCTTCCATCTTTGCTTTTTCAAAAGCCTCTTCTCCCCAAGGATACCAATCTACTGGATTCTCAGCGTGTTGCAGCAAATAAGGGCTTTTTTCAGTTATTAATTTATTGAATTTTCTATTAAGTTGATGCTCATCTTTTTGTTTTTTGTTTTCTTCTATGATTTTCACCTTTTATTACTTGTTAAACGGTTTGGTAAATTCATCTATGAAAACGAATTCTTTAAATTGCTTTCTTTCTGGTCTTGGATCCTCTTTGGATTTTTGAATATCGGTTAATTCTTCTTTAAATTCTTTAGAATGTTTACCAATTACTATTAAGGAAATTAATCGCATGTGCTCTGGAATGCCAAGCACTCTCTTCGCCGCATCTTCATTAAAACCCGCGATAGGGTGCGCAACAAGACCTAATTCTGTAGCGCGAAGCATTATAAAAGCGCTCGCTAAACCCGTATCGAAAAGATAATATTGCCTCTCTTTGATAACGCAATCATTTTTAACTTCGCTAAACACAGCGATAATTAACGAACCTAATTCTACCCACTTATTAGTTATTGATAATGACTTGTGAAGTTTTTCTAGTTGCTCTTTATCGCGAACAAATACATATCTCCATGGCTGTTTATTAAAACAAGATGGCGCTAATCGCGCCGATCCGGCTAAATCTTCTATTAGTTCGTCGGAAATCTCAACGAGTTCAAGAGATCTATATGCTCTTCTTTTTTCAATCGCAATTTTTACATCCATATTTCAACACCTTTAAAAAAACATTTTAAAACCTTAAATTTGAAGATTTCATTTATGATTGAAACCTAATTAATTAAGAAATATTTAAAGAATATCAATATACGCCTTATTAGATATTAACTTTCTAAATGAATTATTTTGAGTTATAACTCTTTGATTTGGAACATAAATAATTCATAAAAAAATTATTAGGAAAAAATAAAAATTACTTTGTTTTTAGGGCTATAACTGCGGAACCTTGCGTTGTAATTCTTTCGTCTTGAGTTTCGCTTAGAACGCTAATTTCGACCAGATTTTCGCCGTTTTCAGAGTATTTTTTCAATACTTTTCCTTTTAACATTAAAGTATCGTTCTCATTTGTCATACCAGCAAACCTTATTTTGAAGTCTTTTAACACCCCTCCCTTTGCCCAATCAGTAATGTGGGACCCGACTATTGACATAACAAGCATTCCATGGGCGATACATCCAGGTAGTTTAGCTATTTTCGCAAACCCCTCGTCGTAATGAATTTTATTATAATCTCCAGATGCTGATGCGTAATCTATTAATTGTTGTCGAACAATTGGTCCCCTTTTTGATGTAGGTAATTCCATTCCCGTTGAAATATCTTCAAAAAACAAATCTTCTTTATCCAATTTTCAAATCACCTTTTAAATTTAATGGAACACGATTAATGAAATGATTAAATCAAAAACCTTTTCTCCAGTATCCTTGTTTTTTCCACTTGTGACCACCGTTATTAAATCCATTTTACCTCTTTTTCCTTCCTTTTCAACAATATTTTCGACTTTGGTTTGATATATAATGGTATCTCCGGCACAACATTGAGAGTAATACTTAATTTCTCTGCCACCATCTAATAATTTTCTAAAATCTATCCCCAAAGTTGAAAAAAAGTTATTATCTGAGAAGGTCATCCTCGTGTAAAAAGTAGTAGGAACAGGTATGTCTTTAAAACCTTGATTTTTGGCTTCATTGACGTCGTAATAAATTGAGTTCGATTCCCTTATCGCGTTAGCAAATTGAGAGATTCGCCAACGAGTAATAGCCATTTCTTTTGGTGTAAATTCGTAGCCAATGAATTTTCTATCAATCATGTAAATTCTTAATTCTCTTTTAATTTTAATTAATTTTAATATGTTTAGATGTTTTAAAGGTTTTATTTATAAACCCGCTAAAATATCTTTAACTTCTTCAACATGTCCTTTCACTCTAACTTTTGGCCACATATAAGAAATTTTACCTTCCGGATTTACTAAATAAGTACTTCGAGTAACTCCCAAATAAGTCTTACCTCGATAAGCTTTTGATCCCCATGCTCCATATTTTTTTAATACTTCTTTATCCAAATCACTTAACAAAATAACTTTCAAATTCTTTTTTTCAATAAATTTAGCGTGAGATTCGGGACTATCAGGGCTTATACCAATAACTTCCGCGTTTAGCTTTTGAAATTCGGGCAAAATCCCTGTAAAACCTATTGCCTCAATTGTGCAGCCGGGAGTATTATCTTTAGGATAAAAATATACGATAACATATTTACCTTTGAAATCTTTTAGACATACTTCCTTGTTATCTTTATCTGGAAGACAAAATTCGGGAGCAGTTTCTCCAACCTTTAATTCTACTTTTTTCTCGTTCATAATGATTCTCCTCTTGAAGATTTTGGATTTTATTTTTATTATTATTATAGAATTTTATGAAAAGAATTTCAATGTTCAGATTATCAATTATAAAAGTTTTAAATACATTCTTTTATATTAATAGAATTACAAAATTCGAAAATTAATAAAATATAAATTTAATATCATTGTGAGTTAAGGTATGGAAAAAAAAAAGTTTAGGACTATTTTTAGTGGAAAAGATAAAGAAATATAAAAAAATAAATTATTTATTTTTAAAATTCTAATTACGGATCGTTCCTGAAGGGATGACGTGCATTTTCAGCGTTTTGAATAGCGTCATCTACCGTTGGTAACCCTTCCATTGCCTTTCGAATGGCGTTTCTTGTAGCTTTATAGTTATTAATAAATACCCGTTTTCGAGCGCTAGCGCTAGGATGTACAAATACATTTACAATTATTAATATATCCTCTGCTGCTTCTTTAGGAAGAATGCCATCCTCTACGCATTTCATTACCGCTTTTGCTACTGCTGCTTGAGCAGGTCCATAAGTCAAACTTGCGTGGCGAAGCGAAGTGATTTTAACTGTAGGGATCATAATAGTCGCAGGTTTGACTTGCATGTTTGGTTCGAGAATTACCTGTAACCCTTCACGCCCTTTAGCTGGATGAGTTAAAGCACGAGCGTAAGCGTCACCTACGGGGCCCTTTTTATTTCCTATTAAAAGATCAATATGTGCTAACTCCGCTCTACTGCCAACAAGCGATTCTCCGACTTTTAAGCTGAAATCAGAAATTTTGTCAGGTGTAACACCCACTGCGTAAAAACGACTCGTTAGTTCTTTATCATCAATCTCGAACTTAATTTCTTTCTTTTCGATATATCCTAACTTTTCAAGTTCAACTCTAAATTCGTCTTGGAGTTCGTAGGAAAGAGCGTCTCCTAAAATGATCGGGCGTCTTGTTGTGCCTACTGGAATGCCCATCAAATTCAAACACTCTTTGGCGCCTAGAGCTCCAGAATTGATTAACATTCGAGCTAGCTTTTGCACTTTCTTTTGTAGAGTTTGTGCTTCAATTAAGCGATTATTTTTTACATGGTCGTAAAGTTCGAGCCATACCTTAGGAATAACATTAGCAGAACCAAGTATACAACCCGCAGCGCCACCAGCTAAAGCACCCAATACATTTTCGTCCCACCCTATTAGAACGGAGATTTTATCGCTCACTTTCTCTAATAACGCAGAGAAATATTTGTAGTCACCGCTAGAATCCTTTATCGCGACGAAATTATCTATATCAACTAGATCTTCTACAACAGTCCAAGGCAGTTCTACCCCCGTACAGACGGGAATATTATACAACACCAAGGGTATATCGGTTTTTTCTGCTATCGTAAAATAATGGTCGTACAACCCTTTTGCCTTAGGTTTGAGATAATAAGGCGTTACAATTATAGCCGCATCTGCACCGATGTCCGTTGCAGCTTTAGTGGCATCGATTACCAAATTTGTTCCCGTTTCTCCAGTTCCAGCAATTACAGGAACCCTACCATTCGTCTCGTCGACGACTATTTCGATGACTCTCAAGCGTTCTTCAAAAGTCATGTTAACGAACTCTCCAGTCGTCCCTACGGGAACAAGTCCCGTAACTCCTTGATCTATAAGATGGTTTACTAAATTTCTAAGGTTTTCTTCGTTAATTGATTCGTCTTCTTTATTAAAAGGAGTTACTAATGCTGGCATAACTCCTGTTGGTCTAAAATCAAATTTTCCCATTTAAATTAACCTCTATTTATTATTCCCGATGATGTAAATTCTTAGCAGCTATAAATGTTAGTCCCTTTTTGGTTAGAGCTTCAGCTGTAGTATTAATAGCTTCGTATCGGTCGAGAAGGTTTATGCGTAATGCTTCCCATATTCCCGCTTCTTCAATATCCTCCTTAGTCATGAAATATTCAAGGATATCTGTAGGATGATCCCGTTTTTCGTCAACATCAACATTTGCTCCCTCATGTTTCGCACTTACATTCTTCACTTTCTTAGCTAATTCCATTAATTCGTCTCGACGATCATAAGGCTGCCTTACAATACTTTTCCATGTTTCAGTTATATGGTGTTCTATTCGTACTACATCTTCAAACCCAAATTCTTTTCTAATATAGGCAGTTACTTCAATAGTTTCATTATTAACTGAATTGGCAAGGTTAAAGCCAATCAAGGGACTAGTTCCATCCTCCCGTGCAAACAATTTAGCGGTCAATAATGTCCAAAGACAAGAATACGGGTTATCATTACCCATGTATACACTAATTTTAAATTCGTTGTTGATACCAAGTTTATGGATAAAATAACCTAATAAAACAGTGCCTGGATTCACATTAAGAACCTGTTTAATGCCGTAGTTAGTATAATAATAAAGATATTCATCAACCCATTTTAACGCAAAATTGTTTGGTTGTCCAACACCTCCAAAATAGCCAGTAATAGTTTCGGGACCACCAAGATGTACATTTACAGGCATACCATCTGGACCAGGGGCAGTTCCCTTTGTGTCAAGAGTTTCGACCCAAGTCGAACCAATAATTTGCATTGCCGCTGCCATAGCTAGTAAATCCCCGTCTTCTTCCTGTTCTTTCATGTATCTTACGCGAATGATTCTACCAGGTACTATTTTTTGATTTTTAACGGCGTCTCTTACCATATCCATCAAGAAAGGGAAGTATTGACACGCAGAAAGTTCTAATGTTATAGCAAAGTCTTCGTCGAAAGTCATTTCAGACGCTTTATCGCCTAAAATCTTTTTTCTATAATCTACTATGCTAATAAAAGAATTATTGCCGCGTTGAGAAATCAACCACTCAATATCCTTAACATATTCTGGCTTTTTCTTTTTTAATTTTTCGAGTAAGTTTTCTAATTTACTGGCTTCTTCTGCCTTTCTATTAATCTCCTCTATTCCGCCATATTTATCTACTATATCTAAAAGATCGTTTATCAGTGGATTTTTTTCGTCCAATAAGAAATCGTTTATTACTTTTAATGCGTCGTCTGGAATTTTCAATTTTTTTCTCAAATCGTTCATTTTATCATTTACCTTATTTTTTTGTTAATATTTTATATATGAATTTTGAATTCTACCCAAAGAATTCCCATACTTCCAACTTTCATTGGAAGAGATCATAAATTTAATACATTTCATTATATTATAAATTTATTTGTAGAATTGCAAAAAGTTTTAACAATATCCAAAATTGATAATTAAAAGAATTTAATTTAATAAGAGTAACGAAAATGTATAAGTATAGCGTTTCGATTTTAGGGACTGGATTTATCGGTTTATGTAGTGCTGCATGTTTCGCTGGGAAAGACATACAAGTCTTAGCATCCACTCATAATGAAAAGAAGGCTAAAATGATTAATGATGGAAAGGCACCATTTTACGAAGCGGATTTACAAGAAATGATGGACGATATTAAAGCTAATAAACCAGAACTATTACAGTGCTTGCTGAATCCCGTAAAAGCGGTACTCGAAACGGATATTTCTATGATTACTCAAGGTACTCCCATGCGAGAAGATAAAAGCATAGACTTAGGCTATATTGAGAGTACAGCTAGGGAAATAGGAGAGGCTCTAAAGCAAAAGGATAAATATCATTTAGTTGTTGTAAGATCTACCGTAGTTCCCGGTACTACGAGGAATCTGGTAGGAAAAATAATTACTGAAGTATCTGGAAAGGTTCCAGGAAAAGATTTTGGCTTATGCATGCAACCCGAATTTTTAGCGGAGGGTCGTTCGATTGAAGATACGCTTCGCCCAGATAGGATCGTAATAGGTGAGATTGACAAGAAGAGTGGCGCCATGCTTCAAGAGTTTTACGAATATTTCTATGGTGACCACTTACAAAATTGCCCTATATTAAGAATAAATCTAGAAAGCGCTGAATTAGTTAAATACGGAAACAACTGCCTTTTATCTACTAAAATCAGCTATGCTAATGAATTCGCGAATTTTGCTGAGTTAGTACCAAATGTAGATATAGCCCAAGTTATGAAAGGAGTAGGGCTCGATTACAGATTAAATTCTCGATTTTTAAATGCTGGAGTGGGTTTTGGAGGTTCTTGTTTTCATAAAGATGTGAACGCAATAAAAGCGTGGTCTAAATCAAAAGGATATACTTCAAGATTATTGGAAGCAGTTTTAGGCATTAACGACGATCAAGCAATCCACATCGTTGATATGGCTGAACAATTGGCAGGAAAATTAGCTGGTAAAAAAGTAGCCTTATTAGGTCTTGCTTTCAAGCCAGGTACGGACGATATGCGGGAAGCTGCTAGTATTAGGGTTGTTAATGAATTAAGAAAAAGAGGTATAACTGATATCATCGGATATGATCCTAAAGCAAATAAAAATGCTGAAATGGAAATGGGAGATAAAATAAAATATGCCGAGTCAATTGAAGAAGCTTTAAAAAATTCTGAGTGTGCAATAATAATTACGGAGTGGGACGAGTTTAAAAAACTTATGCCAGACGATTTCAAGAAGCAAATGAAAACTCCGAACCTTGTAGATGGAAGAAGACTTTTCGATTACGAAGAGTTTAATAGCGCTTTGCCATTTAGAGCAATAGGTCGAACCGATTTAGAATAATGTTTTAACATTTTCTTTCATTATTGTTATTTTCTCATATTATCTTTTTATCTATTATATAGAGAAACAATAATTTTATAGGTAAACTATAATACCATTAAGAAGATAAAAAGGAAAATATTAGAAAATTAAAAAAATGAAATTATTTAAAGATTCCGCAGGCGAAATAAATGGAAGTATGATCATCTTGAAAAAAAATTGTGAATTGTGTGGAAAACATTTAAAACTGTATCAGAATAATTATGATAGACCTTACAAATTTGTCTTTATAAATATCACTCAAGAACCAGCAAAATACTATTTTTGTTCTAAAAAATGTAAAAACGAATGGATATTTACCCCAAGCAAACATCAAATAATTGACCTAAAAACTATTTAAATCCTAAAATTTTACGGATTTTATCTAATCGTGCATCCCTCGACAGTTTGTTTATAATTGGGTTATGGTCTTCATATAAGCCTTTATGATATACTTGTCTGCTAGCTTGATGAAAAACTCCTAAAGTAAACCTATGTGAATTCCTCGCGACAGTTAAAGCTTCTTCTTTTGTCTTTGGTTCTTTATCAAGAAATTCAATCTCACTACGATATTCTTCCCATTTATGATAAGGCATAGCAGGCTGTAAAATTTCGATGAATGAAAAACCTTCATGCTCTATACCTCTGATTAGAGTTTCAGTCAAGTGGTTAATATCACCTGCATAACATCTCGCTACAAATGTTGCACCTACTTCAATGAGTAAGGAAATTGGATTAAAGGGGATTTCAAAACTTCCCTTTGGAGTTGTTGGACCTTTCCAACCCTCTTGAGTTAAAGGAGAAAACTGACCTGTCGTTAATGCATAAACTCCATTATTATGCAATATCATGTTGATATCCATGTTACGTTTTGCAGCAAAAAGAGTATGGGCTAAACCTTCTCCTAATCCACTTCCATCACCAGAAAAAGTTAGTACTTTTAGATTAGGATTAGAAAGCTTGAACCCAGAGGCAGTGGCTATTTCTCTCCCATGCAATGAATAAAGACCGCTCAGGTTTAAATAATCGAAGATTTTTGCGTGGCATCCTATACCCGCCGTCATTACAATATCCTCCCTTTTGATTCCTTTTTCTTCTAGTTTTGGAATGGCGTTTCTTAAAGCTGTAAAGATTCCAAAATTTCCACACCCTTTGCACCAAGTAATTTCGGCGTATGTTTTAAGATTATTCATATTAATACAGCACCTCCTTAATCTTTTTTGATAATTCAATTGGATCAAATGGGCGTCCATCATACTTTTTAATCGTACTTCTTATTTTTAACTCTGCTTTTTCTTTTAAAAGAGCTGTAAATTGTCCTGTAGAGCTTTGTTCAATTACTACATTGTCTTGATTTCTAAATTCCTCTAATTCCCATATTGGTAATGGGTTCAAATATATTGGTTGAACGATTGTAGGGTTTAATCCCCCATACCTAAGAGCTTCTAAAACGCTCATGTAAGTCGAACCATACGCAAAAAGATTAGTGGTCATCTCTCCTCGAATAATATTAACAGTATATTGACTCTTTAAATATTCTACAAGTGCTTTAAGTTTTTTATTTCTCTTATCATGCATTTTTGCTATCATCTCGGCATTCTCAGTCGTTACGCCAAATTCATCGTGTTCGTAGCTATTCCACTTAATTACTTCTTTCGACGGTGGAAATAGCATTGGAGAAATTCCATCTTCAGCGTCATGATATCTTTTATAATTTTCCCCTTGATGCATTTTAGGTTTTGCCCATTTTGCCTTATCTACATCAATATCAATTGTCATGCTACATTCTGATAAATGTTTCTCCGTGAGCAGAATTCCTGGTGTTTGAAACTTCCAGACAAGATCTAGCATTTCCGCAGTTAAATAATAAGCTTCTTCTATCGTTCCAGGAGATGCTATTATACGCAAAAAGTCACCGTGACCAGCAGAAAGAGCAAAACTTAGATCAGCTTGTTCGGTATAAGTAGGTACCCCTGTAGCAGGTCCTGGTCTTTGTGATAAGACTATGAGAATAGGAGCTTCAGTAATCCCTGCTAGGGAAATGCCTTCGGTCATAAGCGCGAAACCTCCGCCACTGGTTCCAACCATTGATCTTGCCCCAGTAAACGCGGAACCAATAGCCATGTTAATTACAGCAAGTTCGCTTTCAGCATGAACGACTGCTAACCCAAAGTTTTCTGCTTGCTTTGCTAAAAAGTGTAATATTGAAGATGCTGGCGTCATAGGATATCCAAAATATGTATCTAAACCGCCAGCTATAGCTCCCAGACTTATTGCTTCGTTACCTGTAATAATTGGTCTTTCTTTTTCTCCTTTACTTAATAAAAATTTACCTTGACACCCGCCTTTTACCATATCGTAGATGGTATTTGCAAATTTAATGTTATCTTCGATACCTCTTGGATATTGATTCTTAATACATTGATTCATTTGCTCTTTTTTGAATCCTATTGCTGATGCTAAAATTGCTACAGCCCCTACACCGTACATCAGGCTTTTCATGGGATATTTTTCAGCTTCTGAACTGAATGGAATTCCAACACCATTAACATCTTTTTGTTCGTCTGAGTTATAGATAATAACTCCACAATCAGCAACATCGTTAATGTGAGTTTCACAACTTCGCTTATCAAAGTTAACAAGAAGATCCGCTTTCATGTAATGGCTAGTAATCCATCTAGTGGAAGTACTAACTATAGAAAAATTGTGTCCTCCTCTAATTAGGCTCATATAATCGTCCATTTGAAATACACGCTGTCCCATACTAGAAAATATATGAGCTGCCACTGATCCTGCTTTCTTTACGCCTTCTCCCGCCTTTCCTCCAACTAAAAATGTAAAGACATCATTAACCACTATGAAATTTACCTCAAATTATGTTTGATTATTGATTTAAGAAATACATATAAAAGTAACTGTTCTCGAATATTATTTAAATATATGTCTTATAATCTCTTGATATCATTAAAAAGCAATTGAATTGAATTTTTAATTAGCTTTAGATCCATACTAAAGATTATTAATCCTATACTCTTATTATAGCCTATAATGAAAGAAAAAAATTTAAGAATTTTTTTTATTTTAGGGTTATCGATATCTTTCGTTTTAATGTTGATTTTAATGATTTTTGGGAATATTACCCTAAATCTAACAGCAATTATATTCTTCTATGCTGTTAAATTTCTATCAGGGTTTGGATTGATTCTTAGTATTGCGAATGGATTTTTAATTCTTTTAGATGGAGCTAGTGAAAAATTGGATAAAAGAGGAACTAATATTGTAATTACTATACAAATTGTCGTTCCGTTTGTTTTTATTGGTTATGCAATTTACTTGATTATTTCAAGTTATTTTCGAAATACTCTATTCTCTCCAGGAGGGTTTTGGTTAGTAATTGATATTTTAATGTACTTCTACGGAATCCTATCTCTGCTTCTAACGCTTTATCTTTTTCCATTGATGAAAGATAAATTCTATAAAGGAATAGAATTAAG
This sequence comes from Promethearchaeota archaeon Loki_b31, assembly GCA_005222975.1. Lineage (GTDB taxonomy): Archaea > Asgardarchaeota > Lokiarchaeia > Sigyniarchaeales > SOKP01 > SOKP01. Next base: position 66,129 of record NJBI01000005.1, on the reverse strand, counting down.
TAAATTCTCGACATTCAAAAATGGAGCAAAGGGGGCCGCAAGAAAAGTTAAGAAAAAGTTTTTCACTCTTAAGGGTGATTATGCAAAGGTTCAAAAACAAGATCAGCTAACTGTAAAGGATTTACTTGAATCATGGAGAATCAAGTTCGCAATAAATTTTTTATTGGTGATAGCTATTGGCTCTTTAATCTTTACCCCATTAGCTTTTTTGTGTATATTTTACTGGTTAAGATTATATGTCTTTTTTAGATCTGAACGTAAAGAATATGAAAGATATGTACTTATGATTGCAATTGCGATAATAGGAATCTTTGCACTAATAGCACCATTTATAAATTTACCATTTTATACTTCGATTGCACCATTCATCTGGACGATAAATCTCTTTTACCTGTTTGGGATTTCTTTCGCTTCATATATACTAATTAAAAAATTACTCAGTTTACAAGGCATTACCATCCAAGAATTAAAAATGAAAAAGAAAGACAGACAAATTGAGAAATTAGAAGGAGAAAAAGAAGAACTTAAAAAGCAACTCGAGAGTAAAGATTAGAAATGACTGATACGATTTTTGATGAAAAAGTAGAGGAAACAATGTTAGGGCCATTATGGGCTCGAGCGAAGTATAGTCAGTTATATCCTGAATTATTAAACGATTTAAAAGCTATAGATATCATTAAAAATGTGGATTATGATTTCTCAAATATCAAAAATTATCTTGGTGAATGGCGTGGATTAGGATTAATGGCAAGAGCTAAAAATTTTGATATAGCGGTTAAAGAATTTATTGAAAACTATCCATCTGCTATAATCGTTAATATTGGAGCCGGATTAGACACTACTTTTTATAGAGTTGATAATGGCACAATCAAGTGGTATGATTTAGATTTGCCTTCAGCTATCTCATTCCGTAAAACCCTCTTATCTGAATCCGAAAGAAATAAATTCATTTCAAAATCTGCCCTCGATTATTCTTGGTTCGATGAAATTGAATATGACCTAAACAATGGAATCTTTTTCATTGCTGGTGGTTTTGTTTATTATTTTAAAGAAGATGAAATATCATCTTTAATTATTGAAATGGCGAAACGATTCCCAAGAGCAGAAATGATTTTTGATACGACCTCTAAACTTGCTAATAAAGTTGTCAACCTGAGAGCCAAAAAAGCTGGTGAAAAAGAATTGAGGTTTCACTTTGGAGTTGGCAATCCAACAAAAATTTTTCCAAAGTGGTCGCCTAAGATTCAAGTATATGATTGGTATACAATTTGGGCTAGAACAAAAATAAATCCTAATTGGGATAAAAAGTCGATAGCTATGATTAAGAAATCTGAGCGAATAAAAGCATCAAAAATAGTTCATTTGAAATTTTTTTAATAAGACTATCTTTTCTTTAATTATTTAAAAGCGATTTGAAACACCTTGCTTTTTTTAATACAAAAAGAGCATCTGTTGTTATAAACTCGTTTATTCTTTTCTTGCTTGTTCCACCCCAATTAACAAGAGAACGACCAGATTTAAACTGATCTGTAGCTATATAATATTTTTTTTCGGCTGGAAAGCCACCATCAGGTAGTTTTTTTGATTCTAATAAATCTAACGCATCTTTGCAACGAGGATCGGTGATAAAGCCACCTTCTGCCAAAACTTTCAGGCCAAAAAGGATATCATAGTGCCAGTAACAAGGATAATGTAATGTTATAAAATCCTCCTTTATTATTTCACCATTTTTTTGACTTTTAAATAGCTTCCTTTTTAAAAAAATATCTGAAGCTTTTATACTAGCATTCTTAGCATCACTATTTTTTTTCATTTTAGCATAATAAATCATTGCTCTTAAAGGAATAAGACTTTCCATAAATGAAGATTTCATAGCCTTAGGTTTTTTATCACAGTTCCATCCACCATCTTGCCACTGATACATCAGTAAACGATTGACTAACTCGTCTGTTCTATTATCAGCTATACCAAGAGAAAGAAGAGAATAAATTGCATTGCCCTCCATAGAAGCATGGATTCTAACTCTTCCATCAATATTTTTAAAATCGTTTAATTGTTTCTTTGAAAATAGCCACTCATAGATCTGTTCTCTTAAGGGGATAAGGGTTTTGTCTCCAGAAGGATAATGAAGCTCTGCTAAGCTGGTCAATACCCAATGAGCACCGTACCATTTTCTATAAGGATGAAACGGAATCCTTCCATCAGAATCCCTCTCAGAGAGTAATGATTGTACCCGACGAGATATTTTTATTTGATGCTGAAGGTCTTCAATTTCTTTAGAGTTAGGATTTTCGCCTAAAATTTTTACTAAAACTTTATACCTTATCGAAGGTTCGTCAGAATTGAGCAATTTAGAGATTATTGAATCTACCATTTAGATTTATAATTTCCTTTTGACTTTTTTGAATATTATTATTTATTTAACAACTTTAAAAAGTCTTATACTAAATTTTTTAAAATAATATACTTTTTAAAAATTAATTTTATATCATAATTTTTATAGACTATAAACTTATTAACTGATTTATCCTAAAAATTATATTATTGAATAACAATGACCGAAAGCGAATTTAATCCATTCATTTTAGGTATATGTTGTAACTGGTGTACATACGCTGGCGCTGACCAAGCTGGAACATCTCGCATGCAGCGACCCGCAAATCTAAGGATTATGCGCGTAATGTGCGGAGGAAGAGTAGAACCACATTTTATCTTGGACGCACTAAGAAATGGGGCAGATGGCGTATTAGTGTCTCATTGTCATGTAGGCGACTGTCATTATGTTGAGGGAAACTTAAAAACAATGAGAAAAATTCCAATGCTTCATCTATATCTAAAACAATTCGGTATTAACCCTAAACGAGTTAAGTACACGTTCGTTTCGGCTTCTGAAGGTGCAGAGCTGACCGAAATTGTCGAAGAATTTGTCCATGAATTAAAAGAATTAGGACCTAATCCTATGAAAAAGGAGGCATAAAACTATGCAAATTTACGAATTAAAAATAAATAGAAACACTTGCACTGGGTGCAATGCGTGCGTTGTAAGTTGTCCAATTAATTTTAACCAGTTGAGGAAACAAAGTTATTTGAACAAGGAAAATGCAGTTATACTAGTTAAAAACGGAATTGCGGTACCTATTTACAATGAAGAAAGAAAAATTAATTGCGACGGCTGTGGAGTATGCGTAAAAATGTGTCCTCAAGTTGCAATCAGAATTGAAGTTATGGAGGGAGTTTAAAAAATGTCGTTTCCTAAAATATCTAGAACTTTAACTCAAGAAGAGGAACATGTAAAAGTTCAATTTTTAACAGAAAGTTTAGAACTTATTTTAAATAGATCCAAATGCGTAGGTTGTGGAACTTGCGCCCGAGTATGTCCCAAAGAAGCTATTTCCAGAGGACCTGTTGGAGCATCACGTCGATTTCCAACAACCGAAGATATAGTATCAGAAATATACGACCCTCATAAATGTGTTTTTTGTGGCACTTGCGTAATTATGTGCCCATTTGGCGCATTGACGCTAAAAAAAGACGGAGAAATAATTAATTTAGTAGATATCCCTATTGTTGCTCAAAAAGTAGTTCCTAAAATTGAATTTGAAGCGAAAAAGTTAAATAACGATAGAATAGTAAAACAATACGCTAAAGCAACTGTGAATGTTATTGACGAAGAATGTGCTAAGGGATGTGGATCGTGCGCTGAAGTGTGCCCCTCAGGAACTATTAAAATAGCTAAAAGACCTGAGCACGGTTGGGAAATGTCTAAAAATGTAGAAGTTGTCGACCAAGATGCCTGCGTGGCTTGCGGAGCGTGCGATAATGCTTGTCCAACGGGAGCGTTGCAGCTTGAAATTACCGAAGTGAAAACTTCTGGTGAATTTAGCAAATTGTTTTGGCCACCATTGTTAGAAAGATTGAAAACATTAAGATGGAGTAAAAAGGAGGGCTCTTAAAAATGAGTTTAGAAAATTTAATTTTATTAACTGGTCGAACGATTAACCAAGGAGTAGCTCTTGAAGGTGGAAAAGTAACAAAGGAAAATGTCCGAGCTGCGGGTATCTGTGCTTTCGATAGAAACGATTTTAAAAAACTAGATTGCCTTGTTGGAACTCCTGTTAAAATTACAACTGATTTTGGAGAGGTTATAGTCTATTCTACAATTTCAGAAGAGGGACCTCATCCCGGGATATTATTCGTTCCGATGGGTCCATGGGCTAATCAACTTGTGAATCCCGATTCACAAGGGTGTGGCACTCCAACATATAAAGGGATGAAAGCAAAGGTTGAAGTTATTAAAAGCGGAAAGGTATTAGATGCTTTGGAATTAATAGGAAAATTGAAAGAGGCTTAGAGGAGTGAAAAGAATGGTAGAAAGAAAGCTTAAGACGATATGTGATGTTCCTTGTCCATTTTGTGGAACTTTTTGTGATGACCTTGAAATAGATCTGGATGTTAAAGAAAATAAAGTTGTTGAAGTGAGAAACGCTTGCCAAATTGGCAGTAAAAAATTCTTATCCTCAAATAGCGAGCATCGTTATATGAAACCTTTAATTAAAAAGAAAGGAGAATTTAAAGAAGTTTCATGGGACGAAGCACTTGATAAATCTGCCGAGATATTAATTAATGCCAAAAGACCTCTATTGTATGGATTCTCCAGCACTGAATGTGAAGCTCAAAGTAAAGGCGTTGAGTTAGCTGAAATATTAAACGCTCTTTTAGATAATACAGCTTCGGTTTGTCACGGTCCTAGCTTATTAGCAATACAAGATGTTGGTGCGCCATCGTCCACTTTAGGAGAATATAAAAATAGAGCCGATTTAGTAATTTTTTGGGGGTCTAATCCAGTTCATGCTCACCCTCGACATTTAAGTAGATACAGCAATTTTGTGAGGGGTTATTTTAGAACTGATGGTAGAAACGATAGATTTATTGTAGTTGTAGACCCGAGAAATACTCACACTGCCCAAATTGCAGACTTATACATCAAAATAAATCCTAACGAGGATTACGAACTATTAAATGCAATTAGAGCAATGGTAAGAGGTACAGAGCTAGACGTAAAAGAAGTTGCTGGCGTTCCAATAGAAAAAATGAAAGAACTAGTGAAAATATTAAAATCGTGTAAGTTTGGAGTAATTTTCTTCGGTATGGGGTTAACGCAAACATTAGCACATCATCGCAACGTTGACACAGCAATATGCTTAGTTAGGGAGCTGAACGACCATACTAAATTTCTTTTGACTCCCATGCGAGGGCATTACAATGTCGCTGGAGCAAACCAAGTTTTTACTTGGAATACAGGCTACGCGTATTCTATTGATTTTTCAAGAGGATATCCGCGTTATAATCCTGGAGAATTCTCTTCTGTCGATCTTCTAATGAGAGACGAAATAGACGCTACATTAATTGTAGCCTCTGATCCAGCAAGTAATTTTCCCGCAGCATCAGTAAGAAATTTATTCAAACATCCCTTAATTTCAATAGAACCGCATGAAACCCCAACATCTGCATTTGCCGACGTAATTTTACCTGCAGCGTTTGCCGGTATTGAGTGCGAAGGAACTGCTTACCGTATGGATAAAGTTCCTTTAAGATTGAGGAAAGTAAAGGAACCACCGGGAGAATGTTTGTCTGACAAAGAAATATTAGAAAGATTAATAGAAAATGTGAAAGAAAAGATGGGTGAATAAAGTTTGGCTGATATTAAGTTAAAAATAAAAAAGAAACTAGATTTTCCTTTAGAAGCAGATAGTATCACACCAGATAATTTCGCTGGGAAGACTCTAAGCGATATTAAGAAATTACCGTTATATTACGCTAAAGAACTAACGACTATTGGTAATTTTTTTGATGTTTCTGGAAAATCAGCTGAAGTTGCTGACACTAAAATTATTATAGATGGCGATATATCTAACGTAAAGCGTATTGGCGAAAAAATGAAGGGAGGAGAAATCGTGATTAATAGTGATGTCGGTATGCACGTAGGAAATAACATGTCGGGGGGGAAAATTGTAGTTAATGGAAATGCAGACGATTGGGCTGGAGCTATGCTTAAAGGTGGTGAACTTGAGATCAATGGAGATTCTGGTCATTATACTGGCTCTGCATATAGAGGATTTTGGCAGGGAATGAGAAATGGTGTGATTCGAGTTAAAGGCAAAGTTGGTAGCGAATCAATGATATGGGCAAACGGTTCTATAGTTGCTAAAAGATTCCCTACTTTATATTGTGGCGGAGCAGCAGCATTTTTAGGGCTTCATTCGCATGGTGCGACTATCATAGTTGAAGGCGATGCAGACCGCTGCGTTGGAGCGGACCAAATAAAAGGAACTATAGTGATTAAGGGAAAAACCCCCGTACTTCCATCATTTATAAAAATTGGGGAAGTTAAAGAAATTGAACTATTCAATGGTGAAAAAATATCCGGGAAATTTATTGAGTACAGTGGAGACCATTCTGTAAAGAAAAACCATTCTGCTATTAGTAAAAAGACAGGGGAACTTAATATAGGTGTCAATGGCAGGTTATTTATAGCCGTTTAAAAATTATCGTTTCTAATTACTTTTAATATATTTTTACTTTTCATTTAATAGTTGTTCTTTAAATTTCGAATATATCTCTTTTTTAAAAAGATTGAAATCATCAAGATTTTCTTGGAGAATTTCATATATTTTTTCATTGCTTATTTCCATATACAAATGACCTAATAGGTTACGGAACTTTACCATTTTTATAAGAATTTCTTTCAATTCTTTGTCTATTAAACCTAGTTTCGATAACTCAGTAAAAATATCACCATAAGTTTCTGGTTTCCCGTTCTTATTCATTGAAAGAATATGATTTCCGACATCGATACAAATATTAATACACATTTCTAAGGCTCTTTGAGTGCTTAAATAAAGGAGGTAATTAGAGAGGAATTCATCTTTGGGTTTTTTCTTTATTTCTTTTAAATTTTGAATTAAATTGTCCATTTTTTTAAATCTAGTTAAAAGAACATCACGATCAATTTTCATCATTAAATACCTCCATTACTGAAATCTTATCGTACATGTCTAACATTGGTTTAATATCTTGATACTCATACATAACCTTAAGTTCAAACTCATACATAAAAGTTTTATTCTTGCAATATAGAATTTTATTATTTTTGATTACTTGAAATAAAAATCGAGGTGTTGCTTCATTTAAAATTCTTAAATCTATATTAATTTGGAAATTTAAACTTTTTTCAATCTTCACGCTTAATTCAGCAAAGTATAAAGCAGATTCTTTAAAACTTTCTGTTAAAACAATTCCTATATCAATATCACTAAATTCCGTTTGAGTTGCGTTAGCATATGAGCCATAAAGATATGCTAATTGAATTTCATCATATTGCTTAAAAACATCATTCGTACCTTGTTTCAACTCTTGAAAGGATATGGTTTTATATATAGGTCTCTTCATCTAGTTTTATAAGGAGTTTGTAATATTTAAATCAAAGGTAAGAGTCAATTTTTCCTTATTATTGTTGTCAACATTTTTTTAATTCTAAAGTATTCGAAATTTGCTCGAAAGTATTATAATCCATTTCAATCAATCTAAATCGTTTAAAATTGCTATGTAATAGATTTATAATAAATAGAAGTTTATTTTATTAGCTAAGTAATTAAAATATATTTAAACCTTCTTTAAATATTAACTTAATCAAGAAAAGGGAATGGTAGATGTTTCAAAGAAAGGTAAATATTACTAGAATTCGCAAGGATCAAAGAATCGAAGAGATAGATGTAGTTCTAATAGAGAGCCCAATCGATATTATTGTAAATTCAGAACCTTTAGTGAATATAATATGTTTAAATAAAGACATAAAGGATTTGGCTACAGGATTCTTGTATTCTATAGGAATCATAAATTGTATAGAAGATATTAAAGCTATCAAGATTGATAATATAGAAGAACGGGTTTACGTTGACTTAGTAGAGACTATAAATTTCAGTTCAAAAATTTTAGACGTGAATCCCGTTAGTAGAGTGATTGATACTACATGTGGAATTCCCTCGCCTTGGCGCAATTTAATTAAAGAGAAATTGAAGGAGACCAATGCAACATTTGATCTTAAAAAACAAGAGACAATAAGCCAAGAAGTGATTTTTTCGACTATCGTTAAGATGCAACAAGAAACAAAACTATTTAGAGAGACAGGCGGTTGTCACGGAGCTGCAATCTTTGATATGAAGGGAAACCTAATAACTGTCAAAGAAGATATAGGAAGGCACAACGCAATAGATAAAGTTATTGGGTATATGCTATTGAAAGGAGAATCGTTCAACAATAAAATTTTAACCTCAACCGGTAGGTTAACGGGTGACTCGGTTCTGAAAGCTGTAAGAGCGCAAATACCTATTGTTGCTTCACTATCTGCCGCTATTGAATCTGGCATAAGATTAGCTTTTTCCTATGGAATTACTTTAATTGGCTTTGTCAGGGGTGGTACGATGAATATTTATACTCACCCCAAAAGAATTAAAATTTAGTGTGATATAAAAACTCAAACTTTAATTTTTATCTTATTGATATCTAAATAAAAAAATTTTTTTAAAAAAGTGGGATTAATGAAAAATTTAATATGGATTTTATTGTGTTTTCTTGGTGGGATTTTAATGATTATAGGTTCAGCAATTGGGAGCGCCGAGTTTTAGGTCTATTTGGCTGATCTTGTATCTTCGTATATTAGTCCAGAATTTATGCCATTGGTTTCCGTAATACTAATTGTTTTAGAGTACATTGCTTTTTTTGGGGGATATTCTGTTATCGTAGGAGCTATCTTGATAATGATAAACCAAATTGGATTAGGTAGAATTATCATTACGGTTGCCACGAGTTTTGGAATGTTAGGGTTAGTCTTTTACGTAGGTATTTGGATCTTGGGATACTCGGGTATTGCCGTCAGTTCTGCCGTTCAAACAATTTTGGATCAAATGTACAGCTTGTTTACATACAATTCAGGGTTTGCGTTTACTGGAACTATCCTTGCTGTTATTGGTCGATACAAAATAAAGAAACCTAAGAAAGGGGAAAAATAAGTCTCTACATAAAAAACAAAAAGCAATGATTCTATCATGGAAAACCTTGATAGCAAATTCTGCCCAAACTGTGGCGAGAAATTGCCTATTAAAGCCAATTTCTGCAACTAATGTGGAACGAATTTCGATTAAATAATCCTTTCTTTTATTTTTTTATTAAATTTAGTAATTTTAATATTATATTTAGTTAATTCAATAATGGAAAAACAAAAAAGATTTAAAAAAAATTCTCTGTTTAATTATACAAAAGAATCTAATTAATATTAAATGAAATCATAAAGTAAAGGTTTATATCTCAATTGTTTTATGATTCTATTTAGGGTTATTATATTTATATCTACAATTGATTTATCCATAATGTAAAAATGAATCTTGAAATTTTTGGTGGAATTAAAGAAATTGGAGGAAATAAAATCTTCATTAATATTGGAGATAAAAAGTTTCTCTTTGACTTTGGTCTTTCTTTTAGTGAAAATCAAAAATATTTTTCAGAATTCCTAAATCCACGCAAATTAAATGGAATTATTGATTATTTGTACTTAGGTCTTATACCCTCCATTAATAAATTATACCGAAACGATCTAATTACTCCATTTTCGGATATTTTGAATTCAGAACCATATAAAATTATTACTACTAATGAAAATATTGTTGATGCCTTTTTTCTTACGCACGCACATATGGACCACTACAAATTCATATGTTTTCTCAAACAAAAAACACCAATCTATATGAACTGGATATCAAATACGATAATCGAACATCTTACAAGCACTTCAATTGACCCTCTCATACATGAAGTTTTAAATTTTTATGAAATTTTTAAAATCGTACCAAAGAAAAGACAACGTAAGGATAGTGAAATTGAATATAAGAGAGCGACCAAACCGGATTACAATCAATCAGAAATTAAGAGACCAATTAAGATTATAAAAGAAGGCATACCTTTGTCATTTAAATCGTCTCAAGGCGAGATCAATATCACTCAGTTTCAAACAGACCATTCAATTCCAGGTGCTTGTTCCTATATTATTGAGTGCGATGGGAGAAGTGTCATTTACACAGGCGATTTTAGACGGCATGGATCTCATAGTGTTTGGGTAAATGATTTTATTAAACAAGCTTGTGAATCCAATCCAATAGCAATTATTACTGAAGGTACAAGAGTTCCGAATATTGAAGATTTTAGGAAAGGCAAATATCGTAGTGATGAACAATCTGAAAGCGATGTAGAAGTTCACTCAAGAGAAACTATTAGGAGTCATCCGGGGTTAATTCTTGTGAGATGTCCTTCTAGAAGTCTCGATAGAATTTTATTATATTATTCACTTGCAAAAAAGTTCAATCGAAGATTCGCGATTACCCCCAAAATATTTCACTTAATCGATTGCTTTAGAATGAGACTTGATAATATGGAAGAAAGTATTATAAAACAATATTATGACAATTATGATCTTCCTGATTTTAGTGATAAAAACTTCGTTATATATCTACCACGAAAAGGTTGGGGCAAATTCGAATCCGCAGATTATAAAGGATATCAAAAAGATATCCTTAAAATTGGTAACTATGTTACATACAAGGATGTTAAAAAAGAACCTGAAAAATATTTACTCTATCTTGATTATTTTATGCTGAGCGAATTAATCGATTTAGATCAGAAACCTGGTAAAACTTTATTTCTAAACTCTGTTACTGACCCATTTAATGACGAGATGATCATAAAAGAAGAAAAGTTAGATATGTGGCTACAAAGATTCGGAATATCAAAAACTAAAACAGTTCATTCATCAGGGCATTGCAACGTAGATGACTTAATAGATTTTCTTCAAAAAATTGATGCCGAAAATATAATACCAGTACATACGGAACATCCCGAAACGTTTCAAGAATTTGGATTATCTGGAAAAGTAATTTTGCCTGAAAAAGGAAAAAAATATACATTTTAGTAATAACTGAAAAAAAAACATCTTTTGGGTTTTCTTTTAATACATGTATTAGAAAAAGATTTCTTCTAATTTCAGAAGTAAATAAAAGAGATTAAACTAAAATTTGATTTACCAAATTTTTTAATAAATTTTGCATTAAACCAATATAATTAATATATAAAATAAGATATATGATTGTATTGAGGAAATTATAAGAATGCCTGTATCCGTTGCGTTTATGCAGTTAAGTTCGTGTTGGGGTTGTCATCAGAGTTTATTGAACGCCCATCTAGGACTACTCAATATTCTGCCTAATTTAGATATCGTCTATTGGCCGGCTGTAGTTGATTTCAAGCACGATTCATTGAAAGCAAGGAAAGATGGAAGTATTGTTGTTGGATTCTTAGAAGGTATAGCTAGAACTAAACAAGATACAGCCAATATTAAATTGATGAGAAAGAAATGCAGTATAATAGTTGCTTTTGGGACTTGCGCTTGTTATGGAAGCGTAGCAGGTTTAGCAAATTTGTTTGATAAAGACGAATTAACAAAAAGAAAATTTATGGAAACCGAATCTATTACTGATGAAAATCCAAAGGAGCCAGACCAACATGTACCTGGAATTGAGGAATTTATTGTTAACGTAAAAGATATAATTGATGTAGATGTATTTATCCCTGGATGCCCACCAACGACGGATAACATAGTAGCTGCGATAACATATTTGTTTACATTAGTGGGCGAGGGCCCAAGTTCTCTTGACAAGAATAAGTGTGTATGCGAAAATTGCGACCTTTTCAAAGAAGGCTGTTTTCTAGATAAGGGTAAATTGTGTTATGGACCAATTACAGCTGCAGGATGCGAATTAATGTGCCCCCACGAAGGAGATATATGTTTTGGTTGCTTTAAGCCCACAAATAAACCGGGTGAGAAGTCTAAGCAATTAAAACAGATATTAGATGGTGTGGAAGAATTAGACGCTGAAACAGGAGCTAGTTTACAGCATTTTCTTAATCTGTACTTAGGCGCGTCAAATATTACCAACTTTTATTTTAGGGGAGATTTATTGCAGCGATTAGCTTACGAACCCGACAGTTTCAAAGTAAAGGAAATTGAAACTGAGAAAGGTCCAAAACTAATTTTAGATGTCAATCCAACTGGGACTAATACTATCGATGAAATCGTTGGAACTTCATTGTTCCTATTAAAGAACGATCCGTATTTTAAGTTCAGTTCTAAAACGGTTTGTAGCCATTGCGATAGAGAAGTCGCTGATAAAGTTCCAACTGAATTGAAAAGAGACTATGAAGGATTACCCTCCATGGATACATGTTTTTTAGAGCAAGGTTATATATGTTTGGGACCTGTAACACAAGCCGGTTGCGGTGCAATTTGTCCAAATAAAGGGAACGCACCTTGCTTAGGATGTTATGGCCCTCCAGTGGGAGTAGAAGATCAAGGTCTAAAATTTATTAGTGCTTTAGGTTCTCTCTGTGCCGACCGCGATGTCGACGAGGTAACGATAGCGATAAAAGATCCAGCAGGATTGTTTAATAGATTTACTTTAGCAGATAGCGTTTTAGGTCATAAATATCACGATAAAATTGAGGAAGAAGAATAATGGTAATGATTGATTACGAATTAAAAAAGAGGATAATGGATGCTCACATTCACGACGCTTTAAAATATTGCTATCAATGCAATCGTTGCACAGATGTTTGTCCGGTTGCGGATCTCGCACCAAATAGATATAACCCTCGAAATTTAATCTTAAATTCTTTTCTGGGATTGAGAGGAAACATATTTGGAGGGGACGATAGTTTTAATATATGGGGTTGCACTATGTGCGACACATGTGACGAGATATGTCCTCAAAAAATTGAATTAACTGGCGTTTTTACTGTACTAAAAAATATGTCAATTGCTATGGGTGAAGGACCGGAATACTATACGATTCAAGCTTCAGCAATTTACGATAGTGGCAAAGCAATCCCACCTCAACCCGCAATTGAAAGAAGAAGAGAACAATTAGGACTTCCTAAAGTTGAAACACCAAACATTGAAGAAGTCAAAACAATATTAAATGAAACTAAATTAAATAAAATTATAAATAAATAAGAAAAGAGAATTTATTATGGCAAAAGTTGAAGAATATAAACTGTTTCCTGGTTGCACTATTGGCAACAGAATTCCGTTCATAGAAGCTAGCGCCCGTAAAGTATTTGATAAACTAGGAATAAAAACTTCCGACGCTGCTTTTGCGTGTTGTCCCGATCCAGTTGGTTTTAATTCAGTTGACCATACAAGTTGGTTGGCAATGGGTGCTCGTAACCTAACGCTTGCCGAAGCCGAAGGAAAAGATATCGTTTCACTATGTAATGGTTGTTTTCAAACCCTTAAACTTGTGAATGTAGAGTTAAACAACAACGAACACGAAAAGGAAAAGATAAACAAAATTTTAAAAGGAATTGGAAAAGAATTCAAGGGTTCAATTAACGTAAAGCATTTTGTAGAGGTCTTACACGATTACGGTCCCGAGAAAATAAAAGAATTTGTTACTCACGATTTTTCAGGGTTAAAAGTTGCGTGCCACACAGGATGTCACTATAATAGACCTTCTGAAATTGTTCAAACTGACGACCCAATGGAACCTGTGAAATTAAGAGAACTAGTAGCTGCGACAGGAGCGACACCAATAGATTACGTCGAAGAGATGCTCTGTTGTGGGTCTGGCGTTGGTAACGCTGAAGAAGCGCCATCGATGCAACTGTTAGCAAATAAATTTTCTAGCGCAGTAAAAGCTGGGGCTGATGTATTTGTCGTTATTTGCCCTGCTTGTTTCCAACAAATGGATACCAACCAAAAGAAAGCAGGAACTCAATCTAATAACGAATTTAAGATACCAATCCTATATTTAACTGAGTTATTCGCTTTATCTTTTGGAATGAACCCCGACGAGCTTGGTTTGAAGTTTCACCGTGCCAGATTAACAGCATTTTTAGAAAAAAACGGGTTTAAATAAATTATATTAATAATTTTTTTAATGAAATAAGGTTTAAAATAGCATTTATAAACCTTTTTTTAAACTCCTTTTAGTTACAAAAAGAATTTAATCAATTTAATACATATTTCTATCACATGAAGCAAGGTATTTATTCGAATTTGAAAGGTAAAATTCCCGATTATGTGTTTGATTATAAAAGAAAATCAGATATTTTACCGGAAAAGGGCTTCTTTCTTGATACTCACGCGCATTCAACAGCCAGCGATGGTTGGATGACTCCAGAACAATGTATTATGTGGCATATAGCAAATGGATTTAACGCTTTTGTTCTAACTGATCACAATACTGGTAAAAACAATAAGTACATTTTAGAACTCCAAGATAAATATCCTGAAATTGTTATTATTCCCGGATTCGAGTGGACTACCCTCCGTATCCATCTCAATTTTTTAGGTATTGAGGACTTCCCAGGGAAAATTAAATTTAATCCAACTGATGATCAAATTAAGTCTGCTATAAAGAGAGCAAAGGAAATGGGCGCAATTGTTCAAGTAGATCACATTACATGGACAATGGACCAACCAAGCTTCGAAAAGGAAAATATACTCATCCTACAAGGCAGCAACTTTTAGAATGGGGCGTGGATGGGTTTGAAATCAATAACGAAATGCGGTGGTACGACCCCAAAACAGTTCACTGGTTAGAAAGGCTTAAAGAAAACAATCAATTACCAAGACCGATATTTTTATCGACAGGAACCGATATTCACAATCCCCTTAAAGAATGGGCAACACGTTGGACTGAACTTCTTCTTAATCCAGAGGAATTAAAGGATCCAAATTGGAGTGTTATCAAAAAAGCATTATCTGAAGGTAGAACGCGTATATGGGTAGACCACGATTATTGCGAACCTTTTGAGGCGAAACTACTCAAATTAAATAAAACATCACTAACGAAAAGAGTTTTTACTCCCGATTTTTCCAAATAGGTTAAAACCTTCAACTTTTTCTATTTTAACATTAACAAATGAACCAATGTCGTCATCATAATTATCTATAAATACATTTTTATAAGCAAAATTTCTGCCAAAAACCTGATTTGGTTTAAGTCCTTCATGTAAGACTAAAACCTCACCCTCCCAATTTTTCCAGTTAGTATTTATTTTACTCAAGGATTCGCGGAAGACATTAGAAAGTATTGTGGACCGTTTTTTTATAATCTTACTATTCACTTGTTCCATATTTTTAGCTTTTGTTCCAGGTCGTGGAGTAAATTTTGAAATGTTGAGGATTTCTGGATTCAGCCATTTTATTAAGCCTATTGTTTTCGTAAAATCATCTTCAGTCTCTTCAGGAAACCCACATATTATATCTGTCGAGATGGTTATGTATGGAAATTCTTTCCTCAAAATCTTGAGTTTTTCTGCTATATCTGAAATTAAATAAGTACGATTCATTTTTTTGAGAACAGGATCGCTTCCAGATTGAATGGGGATATGTAAGAATTGGTACACTTTATCAAATTTGAATATAGAAATTAATTGATCAAAATTATCAACAATAAACCTTGGATTTAGCATTCCAATTCTTAAGAAGAACTTGTAATCCAAATGCACAATTTCTCGAACTAAATCGACTAATCTCGTGTTATTATACATGTAAGTACTACAATCCTGAGATGTTAAGTATATTTGCTTAATTCCTTGTTTTAACTGATGTGTTACGTTCTCTACGATATTTATCGGATTATAGCAATTTAATCGACCCCTGGCGTTTTTTACGCAGCAATAAGTACAAGAACCTAAACATCCTTCCGAAATCGGTAAAATTCCAGTAACTTTTTCTTTAGGGTGTTCGATCAAAAATGTTGATTTATCAATCGAACTTTTGGACTTAAAAACTAGATTAGTTTTTCCGGATTTAATATCTTGAAATATTAAAGGAAGATCGTTTAAATTTTCTAAGTCAATAATGGCAGAAAAGTTTGGGATTATCTTTTTGACCACATCAATATAATTTGGTGCTATATGTGGCAAACAGCCCGCGATGATGAAATACTTATTTGTTTCTTTTTTGTATGTGTTATACAATTCTTTCAGACGAGATTTTATTTTATTTTCGGTTTGTTGCTTTACGGCACATGTATTAATAATTACGAATTCAGCGCCTTCAAGCGTTGTTTCAGTGTATCCCGATTTAAATAAAACATTAGAAATAATGTTGGAATCCGCCTTATTTGACGTACATCCGTAAGTTTCTATGTAAAATAAATTCTTTTCCATATTTTTTAAAATCTGTACGAGTATATAACTATTAAAATGATATATGCGTAAAAAGTTTTTATTAAGGACTAAAGCAATAATTTTTCAAATCAAGAAATAACGAACTTCTTAAAATAATGGAAATTTTTTTAATTAAACTAATCTATTATTAAAATTAATATAGTTTAATTAATAAGTGGAAAATTATGACAAAGTACATTTACTGTAAAGTTTGCGATAAAGAAATCGATCACGCCGTAAGAAAGCCAATAGAAACATTTCAAAAAATAATATGGGTGATGGTAACGATTGCAACAATAGGGATCGCGGGTATTGTATTTGCCTTTTACTACATGAATAAGAAGAAGGTTTATTGTCCTACTTGTCGAGCAAAAGTAGAATTTTCAAGAAAACCACATAAAAAACCTGAGGAAGAAACGGAGCCACTTACCACAAAAGAAAGGGTTCTCAAAAAGGCTGGAAAAAAAATAGAAGCTAAAAAGAGAGCCGAAGAGGAGGAAGAAGAAGCGCCATCGGAAATAACCGATAAGAAAAAAGAAGATCAGACATTTTGTCCCTACTGCGGAGAAGATATAAAACCCGACGCTGTCAAATGTCCATATTGCCATTCTTCACTAAAAACACCTTATTAATTTTAATTTTTAGAATCTTATCAATCACTTATTATTTAATAATTAAATAGAAAACATTCAAATAAATTAAAATACATATAATATAATAATAAAAATTTGAAAATCTAATTTAAAATATTTGAGAGTGAAAAAATTATGCCTAGAAAACCAAGAAGAGAACCAACGAGAGCGGCTAATCCCTTAGACGAGTATTCAACCTGGGATTTACGCATTGCTAAAGCGATTTATTACTCAATTATAGTTTCTTCAGCAATCACGATTTTAGGCATTTGGTTAACGATTATTGGATGGTTAATAGAATCGGGTAGATGGGAAATAGTAGCAGGTTGGGGTCCTGGTGCCGCCGCTTTAATTATCGTGGGGATTATCGTATTACATATGTTTTTGCTCGTCCTATTTTATACTTTATTTCGAGGAGGTATACTTAGATTATGCCAGAGACTCTTCAAGGATAGAATATTAGCCAAGAAGTACGAAGACTACACAACGCTAAGACTCTTAATAGCAGTAACACTAATTAGTGTTTATCTATTTCTCATAACATTATTTGTCGTAATAGTTCCTACATTTTTCGTAGACTTAGTTAGGGACTTTTGGTATTACATTATAACGCATTTCAACCCTGGAGATTGGGTTTTGTTTGTTGGATTAATGTTATTTGTTATTGTGATGCTTGTCTATTTGGGGTTTGCTATTTGGAATCATGGAGTCTTTATCGTCCTCAAACGCGTTAAAAGAATAGAAGAAGAAGACGAAATCGAAGACGAAATTAGAAGAGAAGAATTAAAGGGAGAAGACGACGAAAGTCTTCATAAAATCTACGAAAAACAAACTGGAAAAAAAGCGATTTATCGAGGAAAGGAAACTAGAGCCTACAAGTCTTGGAAACGCAAAATGTTGAGCTAAACTCAAAATTTAAAAAAATAAAAAAGATTCTTTCCTATTTTTTTTCTTAATTTTTTATTAATTCTTATTAGTTTTTAAGTAAGTATTAAATTGTAGATCTTCTTGTAAAAGTCTTTTTAAAAAAAATTAGAAAAAATAAAAAAGTTTATTATATGTAAATTTTACCTTCTCATCATTCTGGGGTTGCGGAAAAGGTCAAGTTCAGTTTTGGGTATCTTATAATCTGTAGTACCTGTTGATTTCATCTTTTTATACAATCTTTTAACTATTTTTTTAGCCTCGTCCATAAAGTTACAAGCCAAGCCAAAAAGTATCATATAGCGAACAAAAGTTTTGTCTTTTGCGTAATCTTCATCGAAGATTTCAAGAATATATTCTTTTTGTATAGGATGCCCATCTATTCTCGCAATTATTTTCTTTCCGATTAAAAATTTATAGTTCCTCCCGGGACCGACAACTCCTTTTGCTAAAACCATCTGGAGCTTATCGCCTTTTTCTTCAGGTAAGAGGGGGAAGGTCCAACGTGAACCGATGAATCGCCATCCTCTTACGAATCGAATTAAACTTTTTACTCCTGGAATTTGTGCGTAAAAAACCGGTCCGGGGTGCTTAATTTCAAAACTCTGAATGAGAGAATGAGCTATGCTTAACTCTATTCCCCCTTTAAAATTACCACCTTTAGCCGTTGATGCCATAGTTTCTTCCATAATCGTAAAATAACGGCACACGAGTCTCTTCTCCTCTATCGGGCTCTCTTCCCATTGCTCCTTATTAAAAGCAATGATATTTTTCTTTTGGTCGTCTATTTCAATTACACCTTCGATATCGAAGTTTTTAGAAAACCAACGTGTTTTTGCGGTATATTTGAGTTGTTGATGTATGCCCAATTCCTCGTCGTGCAAACGAGTTCTCCAAAAATTGACTTTTATCTTTTTATAAACAATTTTTCCCCTAGGTTTTTGAACTTCCTCACCTTTTTTTGGTTTAGCTACTTTTTTTTTCGTAGGAGCAGCCCTTGCCTTCGCTCTTTCCTTTCTCTTTTTTTTATCTTCTTCAGGATCATTTTCCATACTTATTCACTCTTCCATTATTTTATTCTTGTAATAAAATTAAATTTCTTAGATAGCTTTTAATTTTTTCTTAATAAGACATTTTTTCTTAAGAATTTTATTAGTTATACAAATATTGTTTGAAGTTAATAATTTTATTGTTTTAAGTTGACAATTTTTAGGCAAGATATACATTAAGAAAAGATAAAAGATATTATAATTAGCTAAATACTAATTTAAAGCTTAATTTCACAAGCCTCCGAATCACAAAACTTACTTCCTATTGCTCTATCTTTTGTTTTATCCAAATCTAAAGGTTTAAGTTTTGAAACCATTTCCTCGAATTTTTCTTTTGTGATTTCTTCGTAAGGAGCTTGTTTGTAACCGTGTTCTTTAATCGGTAAAAAACTCACGCTTTTTAGCTTATCTTCAAAGCACTCCAGCACGTGTTTAATCTGTTTTGCCTCGTCTTGCTTAAATGTAATCGTAATTGATACTTGGTTGTCGGACCAATATTTTTGATAGTCTGCGGCATTTTCCGCTTGTTCCCATATGGAAACATCGTCCTTGGAACGTTCAAATAATTGTTCGTGGACGGGAAATTCGACTACAATAGTATTAGGAGAATAAGAATCGTCCTCTATGCGATAACCCGCGTTTTTAATGGGTTCTATCAAATCAGAATTCTTCGAAATGCGAATTCTTCTAATATAGTATTCTGAATGAGGATAATGAATTCCAGGAGTGACTCCCGGAAGTAAGCTAACGGTTCCGCTCGGTTTAACCGTAGTAATTTTTATCGATTTTGGGACGCACAACCAATCAGAATATTCCTCGTCCAATTCTCGTAAATATTTATAGCCTTTATCGCACCAGTCTAATATAGTCCTTCTCCCATATTTCACAAAAGCTTCAATTATTCCTGTTTGTGAAATTCCCATTCGCCTATTCTTAAGCATCACTGCGTTAGTTTCTTGCCAATGCGTATTTACGAGCGTAACAGATTTGGCATACAAATAAGCGTACTTTAGAGTGTTTTGATACTCTTCGTATGATTCATGCCTTGAAGGGAAGGTTTCAACCAAACAACAAAGCTCGAATGACTCTAGTGTTTGTTCTCCGCAATTCGCAGTAAAAATCATTTCAAGTTTTGGTCTACCTGATTTAGTTTCTTTTTCAGTTAGAATAATTCCATAATTATGGAAATCATCGACTGTGCCGTTATAAACTGTAGTTTCCCCAATATAATTAACTGATACAACTTTATGGTTATAAGATAGACCACAGTCTTTTAGTTTTAGTGCCATTTGTTGCCTATACTGATGTTTACTTAATGAGCGAACAGAGATTCTTTGACAAACATATTTCTCAGTGATCTTATCCATTACATATTGATAACCTTTATAGATTCCAGCAGTTCTAAAATCGTTGATTCCATTTTCTTTAATAAACTTTAAGAAATCAGCTAACTGAGGAACCTCATTTTGTTCATAAATATATTGAGCAAATAATTGACATAATTTTCTTCTAGCTTCTTGTTGATTTCTTTTTCCTTTATTTTTCATCGCTGCGCCTGCCTTAATTGCAGCTATTTTATTAGCACATTTATGTGAACAATAAGCTTGCTCTCGTCTGCCATATTTTACTTTAAATTCCCTTCTACATAATGCACAATATTTTACAACAAACATACCATCTTCAAAAATTAACTCAAGATCGCTTTCTTTCAGTAAATTAATATATTTTTTATATTCTCTCATTAGAGCTGGGTTATCTAAATGTTCAAATCCAGATTCAATATTCGCTCTTTTAATGAAATTCAATAATGAACCACGAAATTCAGTAAAAGAAGATATTAATCCTATTTCTTTTGAATATTCTTTCCAAGCGGGAATAGTTAATGGTTCATTTGTTCTTTTGATATAGGAAATCATCTCATTATAAATTTGCTCATTAGAGATTCCAGAATATCTTGGGTTTTTGGTACCGGAAGTAGCTTTCGACATCCTTTGATGATATTGTTGTTTTTCTTCAGGAGTAGCATGGGGATACCAAATACGCATAGGATTTTTATCACCTGATATATCGTGTAAAGAATCATGATCATCCTTTAGCATAAGTTCTAAATTACTTTTTCTATTATTCAAACCATCCTTGTCTTTATGATGGAGAACATACCCACTGGGAATTTTACATTTATTAAATTGTTCATAAATAAATGAATGTTCGAAAGTATTTTTCATTCCATTATTTAACATCCAATAAATTGATCTTTTCTTCTTTTCTTCTCCCATTATCTCTGCCCAAGTTGTCTGCCATTTTGGCGTTATCATTAGACTATCTCCATTTCTTAATTCTCTAGCTTCTTTAGATGTTTTATTCCTTAAAATAAACTTATGATTTCCTGTGCATTTTATTATACTATCATCATCCAATTTTACTTCATATATTTTCTCATTATAGCCTGTAATTCTTGGATTTCTCATCATTCTTATTACTGTTAATCCTTTATCATCTTTACAGTACACAGGAACATCGTTTCCTTCTTCTGCCAATAGTTTTATTGCTACAGCATTCCTACCATCAGCGACAGCAATCAATGTATCACCTGTAATGCAAGGGTTCACGCCCGCAGCTTTCTTATCTTTATGGTCTGGTGGGTTTCCCATTCGAGAATACGCTTTTGCGTTTTCTAACCAAAGAATTCCCGGTTCTCCATTCACGGAAATCTGATCTGCTATGAAAGAATAGTCTAATCCTTTTTTTGCAAATATACTGTTATTGCTTGCCCATCTATGCGAATAAAGTTTTTCTTTGTCTTGTTTGCACTTTATAAACTCTAAATCGGTGGCTTCCCCTAATGCAATCTCAGCACTACGCCTAACATTTCCAGCGACGACGCATTTTCCAATGAGATTCATAATATCCAAAATGTCAAGTGAACTTATTGATTGACCAATTCGAGCTTCTAAAATCTTTTGAATATTCATCAACATATCCTTTAAAGGGTCTGGACCGCTGGCAATCCCTCCAAAGCCTCTAATTGGCTGACCTGCAGACCTGATTAAGCTAAAATCAAACTTTGGAATTCGCTTACCTAAAAAATACGCTTCTATAACAAGTTTAAGTGCTTCCACCCAACCTTCTCTACTATCGGGTATTTGAAAAGTAAAATGATCTTCTATAGGTTTTTTAATTGTAATTTTACCCGCTCCTTTCGTATCAAAACCTACCCCCACACCCAACATTAGCGCATCCATCACAAATTGAAACGCTTTCGAGTATTTTAAGTTAATATCGTCGGTAGAGGCAAAACCACAGTTATTAAGCGACATGGAACCGTGACGTGCGATAAATTCGGTCCCCATCATCCAAAGACCTCTTCCTGGAGGTAAAAACTTAAAATTCCAGATTTTTTCATACATTATTTGAGCAGAATTCTGAGCTTTAGCATCGGTCCAAGGTAAACTTAACTTAATGCAGTGCTCTTTTTGGATTGAATAACAACCTTCGACAACTCTTTTGATCGTTTCCCAGAATTCTTCTT
This sequence comes from Promethearchaeota archaeon Loki_b31, assembly GCA_005222975.1. Classification (GTDB taxonomy): domain Archaea; phylum Asgardarchaeota; class Lokiarchaeia; order Sigyniarchaeales; family SOKP01; genus SOKP01. Next base: position 43,714 of record NJBI01000005.1, on the reverse strand, counting down.
TTCTGTTCTCTCCTTCTACAACTCTGGCGTAAGTTCTTTTGTATGTGATGTGCCCTAAAGGCCCCCAATCAGGTTGTTTCCCTATAAATTTAGCAATAAAATTGTCGTCTAACGTGAAAGATATGTTTTCCAAATTGATAGCTCGGGCGAATAGATTTCGGTATTTATTTAAACCTCGTTGGGTTAGCTCGACACATACTAATTCTCTAATGTAATTAGTAGTGATCTCATCAACTCCTAGACCAATAATTATTCGAACTACATCTTCTGTAACTTTTTCCGCAATGTGCATATCAAGACCAGTTTCTTTGTTTAATACTTTTGCTATGTTAGTAACTTCGAATTTTTTCTTTTCTCCTTTCGAGTTTATTACATATTTTGGATACAAATCTACTAATGAAAACGAATTTTCAGACATTATTTTACTCCTTAATTGCGATAATGGTTAATACATTAATTTTATCGGCGTTATTAAAAATATCTAAATTTTAATTGCCTTAACCTAATTTTTAATTTAAGTTATAATATAATATAAAATTATTGATTCAATCTTATTAAGCGATTGATGAATCTGTTAAAATCTTGCATATTTCTTTTAATTCTACATCTACTATTCAATTACCCAATTAGTTTAAATTTTTAACGACTTATCTATATTACATCTCTTATGGTTTTCTAATATATTTATGTCGGTTTTTATAACTTATAGAAACCTTCATTATTAATATCTTTTTATTGGTTAGCATATTTAAAAAAAAAAATTGAAATTGATTACTATATTATTAATATTAATAATATTAAATTTGATTTAGAAAGTTCAAATACTAAAAACAATCTATTTTAACGATAATATTGGTGTAGTAAAAAATGTTAGACGAAATTGAACCGCCTGATATGAGTGACTCTGATGGTGAAGTTGCTAAAGAAAAAATTAAACTCCAATTCCATTGGTATTTGAGTATCTTTTTTGTTATATACTATTGTTCATATTTAATACCGGGAATTGTTTTTATGGCGTATGTCTTATTAGTTTTTATCCCACTCTTTTTAAGGGTAGATAACCTGTTTGTTGTCTTTACGAACCTTGATTCTTTACTATCTTTTTTAGCCTTACCGTTAGTTCTTATTGTGAGCTATTTGATCCACTTATTTTTAGTAGGTTTGATCTCGCGAATTATCTGGAGATATACGGAAAAAATTTCACCTAGTAAAGATGGCATTATTCCAAGAAACATCCCTTCTAAAACTGCTAATTTATACCATATAAGATCCTTTATGATTAAATACGGAAAAAATGCTTTCATGAAAGGAATATTTCCTTGGTTAGCAAATTGGTTTTTTAATTTTGTAGGAACCAGCGTAATTAAAAAGGGTTCTACGCTCGAAGAATCAGTAGTTACGGATAGAAATGTAAACATCGGAAAAAACTGCTATATTGGCGTTAATTCGGCACTCTCTAGCCATTTTGTTGAGGGGATTTTCGGAAATATTGTGTACTTTGAAATAAAGCTAGGAGAAAATGTTACTTTAGGGGGTTTTAATAACATTGCCCCTGGTTGCGACCTAAGAGATAATTCCTATCTATTGCCAATGGCAGCAGCAACTAAGCATAATTTGTTAAAAGGAAATAATTACTACTTTGGCTTGCCTTTGCGTAGAATATTTAAAAAGAAAATTATGGATTATTTAAAGGTTAACGAAGATAATTTAGTTCAGGCTGAAGACTTAAGAGTTAAGCAAGAAAACGCAAAGTTAGAGAGGATAAAAAAAGAAGCTGAAAAAAATGAAAAAAAAATAAAAAATAAAGGCGTGAGATAAAAATGGCTGAAACTATAGAAGATGAAAATAAAGGTCCTGAAAACATAGATGATGACTCTGACTTTAATATTGATTTTACTACAAGTTCTGCTATAAACAGAGTTAGTCTTAAGTTTTTAATAGTATATTTACCAATTTTTTGGTTTTCAGGTATTATTGTAGCAACTTTTTGGTACGGCTACACTGTAAGCAAACTACCATGGATAATTAAATTGTTATTTTTACCACTTTTATTGTTAGCGTTCACATTTCTATTTATTATTAGTTGCTTCTTTTTTAGTAAGCTTCTGTTAATTTTAATAAATTTAATTCACCTTCCCAAAGAAGGAATATTCCGAACTGAGAAGGGAGACACGGATTTTGAATTTTGGAGGTTAAGAACCGAAATAAAGAAGATTGTTTTGTGGCTAATAAGAAACTGGCCTTTACCTTGGATAGATGTAATAGCATTTCGTTGGTTTGGAGTAAGTATGGATTTCTCAAGCCACTTGAACGATGCCTGGTGTGACGCTGAATTTATTAAGTTTGGAAGCAACGTAACTATCGGTCAAGGGGCAGTAATAATGAGCTCAATGGTAGTAGGTAATTATCTAATCATTAAAAGAATAACTTTCGAAGATTTCGCTCTTATTGGAGGGCAGAGCACGATTGCCCCTGGAACTCACTTTGGAAAAGATACTGTTTTAGGTGCGGTATCAGTTACCACTCTTAATCAAAAACTAGAAGACGGGTGGATATATTCAGGTATTCCGGCTAGAAAATTAAAACCTAATCAATACGCTGAAATGAGAAGAGATATTATACAAAAAGTAGATGTTGACGAAGAAGAAAAAATTGAGGTAGAGCACGAAGTTAATATCGACGAAGATAAAAAACATTTATTTAGAAGAAAAAAGGGAGGCGTTAAAAAGTGAGCGTTCCGAATTCAATGCGCATAGGTCCTTTTTGTGCAACCGTACTGGCTAAGAAAAAGTATCTGCTTATGTATATTTTTTTAATATGGATAAGTCTACTTCCTGCGATATTGGAAATTTGGTGGTATTGGCAAATGTTGTGGTATGATATAAGACCACTTCATTTCTACGTGTTTTTACCTCTTTTTTTCATTGTAATGTACATCACAACCGTGTTTGCTGCGATATTCTTTGCTAAAATTTTATTAATTATAGTTAATGTTTTTCACAAACCAAGAGAAGGCGTTTTTCTAAGGGATCCCGCAGACAAGGATTATAGATATTGGAGTCTTAGAAATACAATTAAAAAGTGGCCAACCTGGCTCGCGCATAAATTTCCCTTTCCATTTTTAGACAATATTTGTTTCAAGGTATTTGGTGTAAAAACAAAATTTTCTAACTCGCTTTTTGAAGGTTGGGTGGATACTGAATATATTGAGTTCGGTAAAAATGTAGTTGTTGGCCAGGGCGCTATAATACAATCTTCAGTTATTATAGGAAACTTTTTAATCATTAAAAAAACTATCATTGAAGAAAACGTTAGAATAGGCGCACATATAATAATTATGCCAGGCACCCATATAGGAAAAAACTGTATTTTAAACACTTGGTCGTCTACAATGGTAGGTCAAGAACTAGAAGAAGGTTGGGTGTACAATGGGGGTCCTGCGAAAAAATTCAAGAAAAATAGATTTTTCGAAGACATTCCACTCGAAAAACTTACTAAAACCATTGGAGACCTTGACGGATTATTAAAGAAATACGACGAACAATATGTTAAACGGCAAGTTAAAAAAAAAATACCTCTCAAAGAAAGAAGAATTCACATAAGAAAAGAAAAATCCGAAGAAATAACTATAGAAAAAACTGAAGAAAAGGATTAATCATGAAAATTGGTTATGTTCAAACCTCTCCAACCTTTAGCGAAAAAACTCAAAACTTTGAACAAGTAACGATTTTATTAAGCAATACCAAAGCAGATTTAATTGTATTACCTGAACTTTTCGCAACAGGTTACGCTTTCATTTCTAAAAAAGAAGCTGAATCCTTAGCGGAAGACATTAACGGGCAAACCGCTCAATTTCTAAAGAAATTATCAAAAGATACAGGTGGGGTCGTAATTGGAGGATTTATTGAGAAAGATGGCGATGAAATATTCAATTCTGCGATGATAGTTTCAAAAAATGAAGTTATTGGCACATATAGGAAAATCCATCTATACTATAAAGAACGCCTATGGTTCTCTCCTGGAAACAAGCCTTTACGAATTTATGAAGTAAACAATGTGAAAATCGGAATAATGATTTGTTTCGATTGGTTTTTTCCGGAGACAATTCGTACGCTCACGCTTCTTGGAGCCGATATCATTGCGCATCCCGCTAACTTAGTACTTCCGTATTGCCAAAAAGCTATGACTACTCATTGTTTGGTAAATCGCGTTTTTGCTGTAACTTCTAACAGAATTGGCAACGAAGTAAGGGGAGAAGACGATTTTAAGTTTACGGGGGGAAGCCAAATCACGTCTTATAATGGGGACATACTCTCGTCCGCACCAATGGATAAAGTCTATATTAAATTTATAGAAATTGATGTAATCCACACAAGAGATAAAAAACTTAATAGTTATAATGATATACTAAATGATAGAAGACCAGAGTTCTATCTTCAATAATCTTAAAAAGATTCAAAACATGAAAGCTGCTGTATTTGATGGGCACAAAATTGCTATTAAAGAAGTGTCTAAACCTGAGCCTGAGGATTCTCAAGTTTTAATCCAAGTAAAAGCTGTGGGAATTTGTGGCACGGATATAGCAATAGTAAGTGGATATCTTCCAACTACCATCCCACTCATATTAGGGCACGAATTTGCTGGTGAAATTGTAGAAGTAGGGAAAAATGTAGCCCGCACTTGGCTAGGTAAACGAGTGACTTCAGAAATTAATAGTAACATTGATTTTGAATGTTATTATTGTAAACGAGACATGTTTACACAATGTATCTCTAGAAAAGCTTTAGGGATCGATATCAATGGAGCGTTCGCGGAGTTCATTGCTGTCGAGTCTTATTTGATACACGAATTACCGAAAAAGATTTCTTACGAAGAAGCTACCTTTATCGAACCGTTAGCCGCAGCCTATCAAACTTTTGAAATGATGCCTATAGAAAAAGACGATAAATTTGTTGCAATTTTTGGTCTTGGAAAGTTAGGCTTATTGCTAACTCAAGTTGCGTTATTAAAAGGATTAAAGTTAATTGTAATTGACGGTTCAGATAAAAAACTTGCCTTAGCTAAAAAGTTTGGCGCACACTATTCAATTAATCGTTTGAATGTAAAAGATATACAAACTGAAATTAGAGAATTAACAAAAGACATTGGAGCTGATATCGTTGTTGATACTACAGGAAACCTAGATGCCCTAAAGGATGTTGTTTCTTCGTGTAAAACGCGTGGAAAAGTCCACATAAAAAGTACTCACGGGTTAGAAACTCTAATTAATTTTACCGATATTGTGGTCAGGGAAATTACTATTTACAGCAGTAGATGTGGTCCCTTTGATAAAGCTATTGAAGGGTTAAGTTCAGGAAAAGTTAAGGTTAAAGGATTAATTTCTAAAGAGTATGCGTTAAATTATATTCAAGAAGCTTTTGTTTCTTACGAGAAAAACCGAGATTATATAAAAACTATTATCGTAATTTAGAAAAAATTACTTGGTTCTCTAAGAAACTTATTATCTTTTTGCAAGTTCTTCGAACTGTATTCTTATTTGGATAAAAAAGTTCTGGTCGTGGACATTCGCTATCAAAAACACATGATTTCTTATCTGAATCGTAAATTAAAGGATAAAATCGGCATCCTTGAGGTCTTATCTCGTAAATTTTACATAATTTTGTTTCTCCATCGAAAAAGAAGCAATGTCCGTTAAAATTTTTTAATTGATTAAAGTTATCTTCATTTTTTTGTACAAAATCTGTTTTTCTTAAGGTTGTTTTATGACTACTAACGATAGCTTCGATGTCTTGGTCAGAGAGAATCATCTCTGTCTCGATACAGCAATTTCCACAATCTTCACATCTATTCTTCATGTTATTTTTTCTATTAGTTTGTGTGATATTAAGGTTAGCTCTTAATCGTTTTGGCTGTTTTGTTGTTAATATAAATTTAAAAAGTAAAAAACATATCTATTTTACTAATGTGTAATATTTGACTGAGTAAATAATAAAAAGAATTTATCTATTAGCTTATCATTACTTTTCACATGATAAAAAATGGTTGAAAAAATAAAACCAGAATCATTGGATGAATCAGAGGATTCTCAAGAAGCCGTTATTAAAGAAACCGTGAAAATACAATTTAAAATCTACATATTGATATTTGCTGTTATTTACTATTCCTCTTGGATAATCCCTGGTATTATCTTAATGGCATATTTTTTTATGATTTTTCGAAAATACTTTTTAGAAACCAGCAATTTTGTTATGCTTTTCACAGAACTGTATCCCCTCCTCTCATTGATTTTAATGCCGCTTTTAATAATAGTTTGTTATCTTATACACCTATTATTCATTGGATTAGCAACAAAATTGTGTTGGAGTATTACTGAAAAAATGTCCCCTTCAAAAAATGGAATAATCCCAAGAAACATACAAAGTAAGACGGCAAATTATTATCATATGAGAAGTTTCATGATAAAATATGGAAAAAATGTATTTACCAAAGGAATGATCCCTTGGCTTTCCAATTGGTTTTTTAATTTTACCCGCTCAAGCAAAATTGGAAAAGGGTCCACAATTGAAGAATCTGTTGGATCAGATAAATTCATTGATGTTGGGAAAAACTGTTATATCGGCGTAAACTCTACGTTAGCGTCTCATTTAGTGCAGGGCATCTTCGGGAACATATCCTATTTCGAAATAAAGCTGAAAGACAACGTTACCCTCGCTGCGATGAATCAAATAGGTCCAGGAACCGAAATTGGCAAAGATTCTTTTTTATTACCCTTAGCTTCATGTACGAAACACAGCGTATTAAAAGGAGGGAAATATTATGTAGGAATCCCCCTGCGAAAAATTTTTAAAAAAAAAATTATGGATTATTTAGGTTTGACACCTGAAGACTTAGAGCGAAACGATTCTCTTAATGATTTTATTACAAAAAATAAAAAAGACAAAACTAAAGAAAAAATTAAAGAAGAACTTGAAGAAGATTTTACGATTAAGCAGGAAAAAGAAGAACCAGTTGATATAGAGAGTCTTACAAAAGAAGATCTAGCATTAGATTTTACTACTAGTAGCGCTATTAGCAGAGTAAATGTTAAATTTTTGGCAGTATATATTCCCATTTTCTGGTTAAGCGGTTTATTAGTTGCGATTTATTGGTATGAATGTACACGATATTTTGGGTTAATAATGATTTTGTTTTTACCAGTCGCAATCTTTTCTATGTTGTACATATTCATCTTCGGAGTGTTATTTTTTAGTAAATTGCTTTTAATTCTTGTAAATTTAATACATAAACCGCGAGAAGGTATTTTTATCGCTGAAATTGGAGATAAAGATTACGAGTTTTGGATGTTGAGAACAGAACTAAAAAAGATCAGCCTCTGGCTAATTAGAAATTCTCCATTTTCCTGGGTAGATGTAATAGCGTTTAAATGGTTTGGAATAAATATGGATCTTTCGAGTCATTTAAACGATGCGTGGTGCGATGCCGAATTTGTAAACTTTGGGCGAAATAATTTAATTGGACAAGGAGCAACAATAATGTCCTCAATGGTAGTCGGCAAATACTTAATAATTAAAAAGGTTATATTTGACGATTATGTTATGATTGGTGGTCACACCACTATCGCGCCTGGCACGATAATGGGACACGATTCGGTTATGGGCGCTATCAGTACAACTACATATAATCAAATTTTAGAACCAAATTGGATATATTTTGGAATTCCCGGAATTAAACTTAAAGAAAATAAATATGCCGAAGAGAGAAGAGATATTATAATAAAGCGCGATGTTGACGAGCAAGTGAAAGTTGAGATGACACACGAAGTTAATATTGATGAGGATAAAAAGAAATTAATAAAAACGGAAAATAATGAAGGGTAGAAATGTCAATTCCTAATACTATGCGCATAGGTCCATTTATACCGACAGTTTTAGTAAAGAAAAGATATTTATTTTTCTATCTAATTATTGTTTGGTTCAGTTTTATTCCTGTTTTTTTAGAATTTTGGGTTTATTGGCGATTTTTGTGGAATTATAGTAGACCGATTCACTTTTATACTTTCCTACCTCTTGTAATTCTACCAATGTATATTACCCTTGTATTTAGTGCAATTTTTATTGCCAAAATCTTATTTATGGCCGTTAATGTCATTCACAAGCCACAAGTTGGCATATTTTTAAGACATCCAAGCGATAAGGATTATCGGTATTGGTGTATTAGGAATATAATAAAAAGATGGCCATTTTGGTTAAGTCATCGATTTCCTTTTCCTTTCTTAAACAATATTTGCTTTAAAGTGTTCGGTGTAAAGACAAAATTTTCAAACTCTTTATTTGAAGGCTGGGTGGATACTGAATTTATTTCGTTCGGAAAAAACGTTGTTGTTGGTCAAGGAGCAATTGTACAATCTAGTGTAATTATCGGTAATCTCCTCATAATTAAGAGAACTATTATTGAAGACGATGTTAGAATTGGATCTCACGCAATAATCATGCCTGGTACTTATATCGGAAAAAGAAGCGTCTTAGCTGCTAATTCAATAACAACGGTAGATCAAAAACTCGAGGATGGTTATATCTACGTAGGAATTCCAGCAAAAAAATTTAAAAGAAATTATTTCTTTGAAGATGGTTTACAAGAGAAAATAGGACAAGTTGAAGATGTAGAAGCTTTAAGAGCAAAATACGAAAAAATTTATACTAAACGCTATGACGAAAAACCAAAATACAAAGAACGAAAGAAAATAAAAAGAAAGACGAAAGCGCAAGAGCAATATTGGTACGGGGTTGAACTAGAAGAGGGTGAAGAGGGAGAAGAGGGAGAAGAAGACGATATGTATGACGACATGTTTAACATTTAATTATTAGATTAATTAGATGAAATCAGTACAATAAAGTTTGGTTTTTTTTACCACCTTTTCCGATAATTGCGAGGATTAATGGTTTTTTTTCAAGATTTTTCATTTTCCTAATTCTTCTCTCTTAATTAGAACTTCTTTAACATAATAGCAGTTTTCTCGATAGGGGCAAATTTGGCATGCCCAAGCATATTCACAGTCAACCCTTTTTTTCCATTCTTCGATTTTGGCTTTCCATTTCTTGGCAAATTGTGCTGTTATTTCGGAAGAGATTTCTTTGAAATGTCCTATTGAATCTGTATATGTGTTGATAAAGAATATTTCCATAGCTTTGATCAAATTTCCAAATTTTTGGTGATAAAGATGAAAGATTGCATTTCCTAAAAATTCAAATGAAAAATTGTGTTGTAATGTATTGGAACTTATTCTACACCAAAATCTCCGAGGAATTGTTCTTATTAGAAAACCCTCAATGCTATTGGAGATAAAAGACAATTGCCTTAATTCATCATTTTCTATTTCACTTTTATTGACTCCAATTAAAAGGATGTCAAGATTATCCAGATCAAAAATATCGAGCTTTAAATGATCCAAGAATTGTAGAATTTGTTGAGTTCTATGATAAAATGGAAAGAAACGGTGTTAAATTCATACCCAAAGCAGAAACTTCACAAATGCTAGATAAATTAAATCAAATCCTAAAGGATACATTGAAATCAAATTTTTATCTGTCCTTTGATGTAGATGTTGGTGCTTTAAAAGAAATTATTGCTTCTCGATTTAGAAATGTTCTAGGACTTGATCAATCAACTATCATTAGTGCTGCTAAAATTATTAACAACATAATAAAAACAGCAGAAAATAAGCTAGTCGGTCTTGATGTGATGGAAATTGAAACTTATTTATTAAATAAGGTTTTTCCTAAGTCAGGTAGGGAAGATCAAACAATTGAAGTGGTGGATAATTTTCTTAGAATCTTTTTTTAATTAAATAATTTTTTTCTATTCTCGAATATAGTATTCCCAACCGGGTTTCCAAGATTTGGTTAGCCTCCAATCTTCAGCAATCGCTTGTCTCCATGTTTTACTTCTTAAAATTACATCTAGCGCTAATTGAGGTGCACGATGAGCAACGATAGCGACATATTTTCCAGAATATTTTCTCCTTATGGAACTTAAGAACTTAGAAATCCTAGTTTCAACATCCTTAAAACTTTCTCCATTAGGGAATGGTTTTTTAATATATTCGGAAAAATTGGATTGAAATTCAGAAACAAGTTTATTTGTGAAATCACCAAGATCAACTTCTCTTAATCGCTTATCTTGAATTATTTGAAATTCACTGCCAAATGCGAGATTAGCTGTATCAACAGCTCTTTTTAAATCAGAAGAAAATATTACTTCGAATTTTTTATTTGATACTATGTTTCCTAACTCAATTGATTGCTTTAATCCTAAAATTGATAAATCACCAGGTAACCAACCCGCAGCTACTCCCATCTCATTTTGTGTCGTAGTTCCGTGAACAAAATAAGTTATTTTTATCATTTTCTTACTTTATAACAAAATACATTCTTCGATTATTTTTTCCTTTATTAACAGTTTTAATGATTTCAATTTCGCCAATTTCATTCAAATTTTTAACATGCGTTCCACCATCTACTTGTTCGTCTATATCTCCAATTTTAATAATACGAAATTCCTTAATGTTTTTCGGTAATCCTATTGCTAATCTAGCTAGTTCTGGTTTTTGTAAAACCTCTTCTCGAGATAAATAACCAATTGTAACAGGTAGATTTTTTTGGATAATTTCATTTGCTTCATTAACATAAGTATGTAATTTCTCAGGAGAATAATCCTCCATTGAGAAATCCATTCTTGCTTTATCTAATTCAATCTGGTTGCCTGTGATTTTAGCGTTCGCTCTTCGGAATAGTAGATTTGAGACGAGATGGCAAGCAGTATGATAACGCATATAGGTATATCGCCTTTCCCAATCGATTTCGCATGTAACCAAGTCTCCTTTTTTTAATCCCGGTTTTTCTACTTCGTGGCTAATTTCCCCAGAAAATTTACCTACATAAACAACCTTAAATTTATCACCGTCTTTAATTATATAACCCTCGTCCCATGGTTGGCCACCTCCTTTAGGATAGAAAGCTGTTTTATCAAGGATAATATATTTATCATCTTTTACAGAAACAACTTTAGCGTTCCAATTCTTTAAATAGGAATCTTTCATGTATAATGCTTCAGTCATAGAATATAAGAAAGTAGTTACACTTATAATTTTATTCTTAAGATTTTCTGGCAATATCCAAAATCTATAAAAATCAACTAGTTCTTAAAAATAACTAGTAAGAATGGCAAATCGTTGAAAAATTTTAATTTCAGATAAATTTTTTTATTTTAATCTTTTTCATAGAGTTCTCCGGGTTTTGCACCACAGAAAGCTTCAATCTTCATAAATTTCATTTCTTTGGAGCAATTAGGACAGAAATATTTATCAGGTTCTTTATCGGAAAACGAATACCCACATTCTTTACAAACTACCGCGTTCATAGTATTTTAATCACGAATTAACTTTTAAAATGTTCTTATTATAAAATAGAAATTATCTAAGCCTTATTTAAATAAAAGATAAGACTTATTTGTTTTTTTTAATAATTTAAAAAAAAGATAGTGTATTATGATTTTTATCACTCAAATTTAATATCCTTGTACAATTATATGAAAGATAACTATTTTTAGGAGAATTTAAAAGAATTATTATTTAACCTTAGTTGATGAACCTATGCTTTATTTTTTATTTCTTTATCAAATTGAATCAGGAGAATTACTTTATGAGAAAGAGTTTCAAGTAGATATTGATTCTCATATGGACCTATTTGGTTCTTTTTTTTCTGCATTAAAATTATTTGTTTCTGAAATGGTAAATGAGGGTATAGAGGAATTAAAAACAATTGGATTAGGAGATTTAATGGCTTCTATAATTAGGATACTAGAAGCTAACATTGACTTAGTGATAATCGCTGAAAAAGATGATAAAAAAGAAATTCAAAAGTTAAGTTCAAAGCTTAAAAATATCGTTTTAAATTATAAAGAGTTATTCTTAGTTGACGCTGTCAAATCGGAAGATTTCGAAAATTTTGATAAAGAAATTAATGATATCATACTTTCCCATCGAAAAATATTAGATCCTAATGCATTAATTGAAAAACAGAAAGATTTTTTAAAATCTATATGGGATCAGAGAGGAAAAATTTCAGATCAACTAAGAGACGAAAGAAAAGATTTAGAAAACGAGAGAACAATTATAATTAATAACCTTCTAAAAGAAAATAATGTTTTAAAAAAATTTTCCTTATGCAAACTAATACTAGAGCTCTCAGATAAGTTAGAAGACGAAGAATTCTTTTTAGAGTACCAAAAAAAGGCTAAAATTATAGCTAATGAGATCAATGACCAGAAAATACGATTGAAATATTATCTAAACCGAGCCAAGGAATCGTTAAAAGTAGCCTTAGATACTTTCGGAGAAAGGACACTAATAGAAGGTGATTTTAAAGAAGTTTACTCGAATCTGTACTCTTTTAGTTCAAAATTAAAAAATTTTGCTTCTGTAGAAGTTTACGAGAAATACTATCATTTAGTGAGCAAATTAATAAACAGAAAAGGGATCTCTACTGAAGAGTTTTCATTGGTAATTAACGAGATAAGCAATATGGACGAAAATATTGAATCTTATTTTCACATTGGTGTTTGAACCGTTACCCTAAAACCCTAGCGGGGGTTGTCAACACACATCTAATATTTTTATGTACGTCTCATTCCTAAAAGGGTATATTATATACATTTAAGCGAAAGCTATTTATCATTTGAATCTTAACGTAAAAAAGCGAGTAATTTTTTTGCATACTTTGCAATAGTAGTAACCTTCTTCTGTACCAATTGTTTTAGTTTTACATTTCAAACAAAATAACATTCCAAATCAAGTGTTAAAGGTTGCGATTTATTTTAAAGTTTGAAATTATAGGAAAAAAGTACGCTTAAATTTTGATTGATATTTAAAAAAGTAAGGAATATAACGTAAAACTATAAATTTTAAATAATTTAATATAAATCTCAGAGATATCAATTTGAAAAATAACCGAATTTTTTATTCAAGTGAAGCGCATGAAATTTGTTGAATATAAGAACGAAAAATTTGAAATTAAGGATGGTTTTCTAGATCTTGGTTTATTAGAAATTAAAGATATCTCTGAAATTGAAGGTTTAGACAAAGTTGATATAACTCATCTAGAACTTAGTTCAAATGAGATTACGGAAATAAAAGGATTAGAAACGCTTCAGAACCTAGAAATATTAAATTGTGGAAGCAATAATCTTACCGAAATTTCGGGATTAGAAGAATTAGTAAACCTAAAAATCTTGCATTTAGCATCAAATCAAATTACAGAAATAAATGGGCTAGATAATCTTACTGAGTTAAATGAATTATATTTAAGAGGGAATCAAATTAATCAGTTGAGCGGGCTTAATTCTTTAACTTCGCTTCAAAAATTAGATTTGTCTTGGAACTTAATTAGTAATGTAGAAGGGCTTGAATTACAGAATTTAGAAGTATTTTGGCTTGCTGGAAATCAGCTAACAAAACTTAAAGGACTTGAAGATCTAAAAAATTTGAAAGTTTTGAATACGGCAGGTAATCAAATAACTGGCATTAAGGGGCTTAAAAATCTGAAAAATTTAAAGGAATTATATCTAAATGATAACCAAATACAAGAATTAAAAGGTTTAGATTCTCTTACTCAGTTAGAAACGTTGTGGATTACGGCAAACCAAATTGAACTGATTAAAGGTCTAGATAACTGTAAAAATTTACAAGTTTTGAATTTAAAAGATAATAAAATTCACGAGATTAACGGATTATATTCGTTAACGAAATTAAATAAGTTATTTCTTTCGGGGAACGAGATTACTTTCATAAAGGGACTTGAGACTCTTCAAAATTTAGAGACATTAGACTTGGGAAATAATCAAATTAATCAGATAAAAGGGCTAGAATCTTTAATGAATTTAAAGGATTTGTGGCTTAACGGAAATAATATTCTCCAAAATTTGCTTGACCAGCTCGGGGGGCTTGATTCAAGCGGATGTGCTTTAGATCCTATAAAGTTTGTGGAATATTGTTTGATTAATTTATAATTTCCTACTCTAGTAATGAAATATTATTCGTATCGTTTGTTATTATAATACATCTTAAACCGAATTTTTTCTTATATTCTAATATATCTTAAAATTGAAGGATTTAAAATACAGAAAACTTAAAAAATTCACTTTTAAATCTTCTGACATGTTTGCATTTAAATATTTCTTCCTAGATTATATAGCTAATAATTATAAATTTAAAAAAAAAGTTGATAGAATTGATAAACACAAAATACTTTAAACAATTGCTTTTAATTTCGATTTTCTTAGTGTCTAGCGTCTATATAAATCCGGCATTGTTCTCATCGAAACAATCCCCAGATCCTTCGCTCCCTAACTATTATGACGACACTGAAATTGGTTATGATACTTTTGATACGCCTAAACTAAGCATTTTTGGTGAAGCATCGTGGTGGGATTCATCTTTTGAATATAGGTGTTTGGTAAACATAACCAACCCATACGCTCTAAATTTTACCAATTTTGGCGTTAGTTTCTCTTTCAATTATGACGAATTAGTACAAGCAGGAAAGATGCAGCCAGATTTAGATGACATAAGAATCGTAGAGAACGGTGTTTTACGGAAATATTATGTAGTAAAGGATTACCCTTCTTTAAATTATGCAATAGTCTTTTTTGACACCAATATTTCTCAAAATACGTTTGAAATCGACGCTTATATGTATTTCGGAAATACAGGAGCTGTCAATGCGGAATCTAAAGACCCAAACGATAGTTTTGGATGGGTTAAAAATGGTGATTTTGAATTAGATATTGATACTAGTGTTAAATTTGTACCTGACGGGTGGACATTCTCGCATAATCCAGTTGACACGATAAAGGGCAAAAATAATCCAAGTCCTGATCCATCCAATAGTTCAGCAACTAGTTATGAATATTTTGAAAATAAGTTGCTTGATAATCCGACAGGAGCAGAAAGAGTTGCACAAGGAACATATGCTTATAAATGGGGCGCTGCTTACGAATTTTCAGAGGATCCAATTGTTCACGATTATGCTGGAACCCTCTTTTCTCATCCATTTACCGTTCCAATAGTTGAAGGTGGTGGAATTTTCTTAAAGGTATATAGAAACATCAGAACGTTTAGATTTGAAAGACCTAAAAACGTAAATCCAGATACGATCCATAAAGATGGTTACTTTATAAAAATTCTAAATGGGTCGAGTCCTCATTACGATCCAGACCCTGATAACCACGATGATAACGACATAAGCCCTACTTACCAGAATTACGCCGAATCTTACGATGGAAACGCATACTATAATGTTCCAGCGAGAAAGTGGGATGATACTACTGAATTATTTGATTTTCCTGATCATTCTACTACGGTAGATACGGTATCAGGTTCTAGCGACGGAGAACTAACTGGTTATATTTACATTGATTTAAGTAGTTATATGGGTAAAGAATTATTTTTCGAAATTGGGGTATGGGGTGACGAATCAGATGCATCATACAAAGAAAAATCAGCGTTTTTCCAAGTTGACGATCTAGGATTTAATTATACTTTAACTGCTTCAGTTCACGAAGTACAAGCTCGTAAATCTGAGTTAACGATTACAGCTAGAGATGTTGATGGTCGTATTGTGCCTAATGCCGAAATTTTTGTATTAAACGAATCTGCTAAAGGTACACCAAGTTATATTGTTGATTCAGCATATACATCTGCTTTCAATGGTTCCGTATTCTTCTCAGGGTTACTTAATGGCGAATATAATATTACAGCAAATTACACTTTAGATTCTCGTGAAGAATTTGTAGGAAGTATGGTAAAAATCCTTAATGGAACATCGTACAGTTTTGATTTCACCTTAAATTTATGGACGATAGATTTTGAGGTCACAGATTGGGAAGGAATTCCTTTAAATTATGGATACATTGAAATCAATGAAAGTAATGGTGGTGTTTTATTAGATACCTTAACGCTGGAAAATAATGGAAAAGCAACATTTCGATGGCTTAATACTTCAGATTATTACTTCAGAGTTTTTTACGCAAACGATGATTATAGCGAAAGTCCATTTCTGCTAAACGAATCATACATTACCAGGGACGAATATGAAAACGTAAAAAGTAAAACTCACGCTCTATTAGTTGATGATACAAACTTAGCACCCTTGAGTGAAGAACGATACCTTGTACAAGAAATCGTTTACACTGATGGATCGAGAACCGATTTTGGAAATAAGAATATTATTAAAGCCAACATCACATTAACGGGAATGAACAATCAACTAACGAATGTTTCGATTTATTATATAGATAAATACAACTCAACAGGTACTGGCGATGAAAACCTAATATATTTCGAAGATGGTTATGGTTTTAACGAGGATCATGACTTTATAGAAATTGACATTCCTAAGGTGGAGAATTTAAAGTTAGAAAGCGAAAAGTTCGAGGTTTATGGACTATTTATTGAGATAAACGGCGTAAATGATACTACGTGTAATGGGCTTATTACGATTGATTTACTCGAGACTTGCAACGTCTTAAATAAAACACATTTATCAAGATTAAATATTAGAGTTATAAATATAAATGAGTTATCTCCAGAAGGAGCACCAGTAGATGCGGTGGTTAAAGTTTTTGACAATCAAACCGGAGAGGCTATAACTAACCTAATATCTGATTCTGATAGAAATGGATATGCTTATGGTCAAATAAATGATATTCCATTTTGGTTTTTTAAAGATAGAGTATATAATTTTTCAATTGATATTGTTAACATAACTAACGCAGATTTCAATGTAACATACTTATATCCTGATATTCAATGGAGACCAACAGATAATAACGGCGTACAGTTTTATAACTATACTTTATTGGGAGCCGCATCAATTACATTCAACATAATTTTCAAACAAGAAATAAACATTACAAATTATGACACAGCATTCTTTAATTCTTCTGGGACATTAGAAGTGTTTTGGGGCGAAGATTTAACCTATTCTGTAATCTTTAATTATACTCTAGACAACGGAATTACATGGAATGCCATAACTGATCCTAGTGCGACATGTATATTATATTTTAGAGAAATTGGCTCAGAGATCGATTTAATAACTGAGACTATGGGAGGAGGATCGGGTCCTGGAAATTTTACGGCAACGATTAATTCTAATAGATTATCTGCGGGAGGTACTTATAAATTATATTACGTGGTAATAGAAGGTTTATATCCTGGATATCCAGAACCTAATTCGGTGAATTTCATAGTTAAGGTGAAAACCATACCTACAGATATCAGCGTCCATGATTATGATACGCGTATAGAGATATTGGATCAGTCTATTTCTGCATATTACAATGAACTTGTAAATATTTCATTACAATATTTCATAGATGAAACAGGTACCCCATTAATGGGTGCTACTTTAACTTATACTTGGATGGGTCTTAACCCTATTAATGTATTTACAGACCCTTTAAATAACTTGTATTATACATTTACAATTAACACTTCAGATGCTCAAAGTACGGGACTTAAAATTATTAATGTTATAGCTTCATTTGAAAATTATACTACGCAATCTAATTTCTTGATTTACCTTACTATACTTGAGAGAAAAACTGATCTTAACGGACAAAGCGAATTAGTATATCTAAACCCAAAAGTATGGGTTCAGGATGCTCACAATTTCATATTTACTTATAGCGATGCTAATACGCTGGAAATATTAGGGGATTTGACAATTGCTACTTACATCTGGCAAGAATTAAATGAAAGTGGAGGTATTATTCCAGGTAGAGACGGTTCAGGAACGCTAATACAAGGCGAAGATAAAACTTATACTTTAGACTTTAACACAGAACATCAACAAGTCGGTTTTTACTATTTATATGTTACATTACAAAAAGAAAACTATGAGACAAAATCAGCCCTTATTAATTTAGAGATGGTTTTAAGAGAATTTGAGGTTGAGATAAGCGTAGAAAATTTAGTGGGAAACCAAGTTAATGTAATTCATGGAGATAGCGTAAGTTTTGAAATAAATTTACAAGATATAACCAGAGGAAATATTCCGTTAGAAAACGCTACGGTAACCCTTAGTATTGGAGGATCTGAATACAATTTTAACGAAACTTCTCCTGGCATATATTCATTGACTTTCGAAACCGAAGTAATTGAAGCCTTTTTCGCACCAAATCTCTTGTCTGGAATAATAAGAGTTCAAATAGTAAATTTCACATCTCAAGAAATTAGAATAGTCATTAACATACAAATGGAAGAACTATTTCCTGGCATGCCCGTGTTTTACTTTATCTTAATTACTGCCGCTATTGTTGGCATTGCTGGAAGTTTAATAACTTATAGGGTTATTCAGCAGGCGAGAATTCCAAAGTTCGTCAAAAAAATCAGGAAAGTTAAAAGTACGATAAAATCAAAAAAAACTATATCTGAATCTTATGCAATCAAAACAAAGGAACAAATGATGCTGAAATTATTCGGAGAAGATTGGAAAGCTTTAGACCTTTCCCTTGAAGATACATTAGGTACGCGTGATTTGAAATTAAAGACTATTCCATTGAAAGGGAAAAAATCCAAAAAAGGAGGCGATAGAGACTAATGCCAATTGGATTTATCATAATGAGATGGGACCCTAAAGTAAGTACGGATATTATTACAAAGTACCCCGAAGAAATTATCATATCGGATGAGACCTTAATGCAAATCTATGCCGCTCATGAATATACGGGAGACCCCGGAATGATAAGCTTAATGGTGGGTCATTTGAATATTGCGTCATACTATACTGGAGGTGAAAGACCGTTATATCTCATTTTAATTTTAAACTTGGACGACGACCCAGACCTTTACGAAGGCGGATTGGCGGATATATCACGGATAATCCTTCAGAATTTTGAAAATCGAGCATATCTCGAAATGATTCCCTTTTTGTTCCAACGTTTGTCTGCTTACCCTCATCTAAACAATGAACAAGCTCTCGCTTTAACTTTTCAAGATGAAATAAATAGATTACTCATAAACAGATTAAGAGACGAAGGAGTCGTTTCCAAATCAGAACTAAAAGTGTGGTTAAAAGATAAATACCGTAGAGGCTTTTTTGATATTGATGCGATCTTAATTGAACTGATCAAAAAAGATATCGTAAAAGAAGCTTCTGTAAAAGGAATGCCTTCTGAGCTACTATTTTTCATAAACGACATATTCATGATTAGAAGACCACCTCTCAAAATATTGAGCGATCCTGTAGGGCGAGGACTTCCTGAACCTTTAGTCGAAGCGTACAACTCTGAAGTTAGAAGATTCTTTCAAAATTACCGACCTTCTGAAGATGACAATTTGAAATTAGTAGATATTCTCACTGATCCACAGTTATATGAGATACTAAAATTAATGAGAATCGCAATAGTAACTAGGAATACTTTGGAAAAACTTAGAAAAAAAGGAGTAGATGATATAGACGGCGGAATTAAGAAGTTATGGGATAATAAAATTTTACACGTATTCCAAAGAGAAAATGGAACTGAATATTATGCATTGCTTTCTGACTTACATATTTCCCTTGTATATCCTAGATATATGTTAAGTACGATACTACATCAATACGACGTGAAATCAAAATCAGAGCCGGTTTTAATTGAGTATCTAAATGTGCTTGAAGATGCATATCGTCCTTACAAGCTTAAAACAAAATCTAAAGAATAAATTATTTTTTATTTTTTTTTATTTTAATTTTTTGAACATTAAGTTTTATAATTAAAACTAAATCATTTTACGATTTTTATTTACTCATCATTCGTATTAACCAGAGTCATTCGGATCAGTAGAGTAATCATTAACTTCTTGTCCATCAGTCAGTTCATCGTCATCGGAGTCAGAGTCGTTTGGATCGGTATCATTTTGATATTCTTGAAGATTTGTTAACCTATCACCACCAGGGTCATTTGTAGAGTCGTCAACATTAGGGTTTAAGCTGTTATTTACTTCCCATCCGTCTGACATTCCAACATCGTCACTATCGGGGTCATTCGGATCAGTAAAGGAAGCATTAACTTCTTGTCCATCAGTCAGTCCATCGTCATCGGAGTCAGAGTCGTTTGGATCGGTATCATTTTGATATTCTTGAAGATTTGTTAACCTATCACCACCAGGGTCGTTTGCAGAGTCGTCAACATTAGGGTTTAAGCTGTTATTTACTTCCCATCCGTCTGGCATTCCATCATTGTCACTATCGGGGTCATTTGGATCAGTAAAGTAAGCATTAACTTCTTGTCCATCAGTCAGTCCATCGTCATCGGAGTCAGAGTCGTTTAGATCGGTATTGTTTTGATATTCTTGAAGATTTGTTATATCGGGTAGATATCGTTTTAATTTTTCAGATTTTAGGTAAAATTCTTTATAAAGAGCATCATCTCCCAATTCAAGACATAAGTCTGCGATTTTATCAAAATAACTCGCACTTTCAGCAATATCTCCGTTTTCTAAGCTTTTTTTAGCTAATTGAATTAATTGATCTCTTTCAAATAAAGGTTTCAATAGCGTTGATTCTTCCATATTCATTTCTAAGATATCTGCAACGATTTGGACCATTTTATCTCGATTATTGGGTTCAATTGCAACCATCGAATATGTCTTGATTCCGAGTATTTCTTCGATCTTTTCAACGCTTAACGCCCCATCTAAGTCTTGCTTATTTGCAATTGCAGCGGAATGCGCGTTTGGTGTCTGTTCTTTTATTAATTCAACGAAGTATTTGCTTTTCTCTACATTTTCTAAAGTTGAGTTTGTAATTAAGAGGACAGCATCGCTCCCCAGGATAAAATCGTTCCATAAATAGCTAAATTGTTCTTGACCAGCAAAATCCCATAAATGGAAGGTTAACTTTCCAATTTTAATAGTGGAAACTTTACCTGTTATTGTAGGAATGTGCGTTTCGGGAACCTCTTCATTACGTATTAATTTAGTAATTGTTGTTTTCCCTACTCCAGAAAATCCTACCAACGAGATTTTAGTTTTTATGTTTTTATGAATTGATTCTATTAATGGGTTAAATATTTCGAAGAGCGATGGATCTAAATTGTCGAGAATATCACCAAATGATTCTAAAAAATCATTCTTTAATTTATTTAATTCTAGTTTTACAGTTTCCATATCATCATTGAATCCAATTATGAATATAAAGATTAATTTTAAAGCTCTGTCTACGGTATATATAATTCTATGTTTAAAAAAATTAGAGCTTCCAAAATCGTTTAAAAGACCACGAGATATCTCTGCCTCAACTTCTTGATAAATACTTTGAAAATTTTCAGAAGACAAGACTTTACCAAAGTCTTTCTCGTATATTATATTCCCATCCTTTAAGATATATATTTGTCGCAACATTTTCATTAACCCAGAATGCTATACAATTAAGGATCTATAATTATACTGTATTTTTTTTAGTTTCAGTTAAAAATAAGACATTCTTTCTTGATTCTTCAATCTAAATTTTTATATTTAAACTTTTATAAATAGTAAATTAAGAGAAAACTGTCAGATTGGTGTTATTATTAGGCTTAAAATTATAGATTTAACTTGAAAAGAATATTTAATTCAATGTTCAGATTTCTAGTATTTTTTCTATATTATTTGTTATTTTTTGAAAACTTTTAGAATCTTCTGGAACATCAATTATAGCCTTACCTTCTAAATCAAATTTAGTTAGAATTTCATCTTCAGGAATTAATGCAATTAAAGGTAAATCGTATTCTCTAAGCTTATCCAGAATATTAGTAATATCACCTTTAACTCTATTTATTATAACGCCTATTTTTCTATAGTTTGTAAATTTTTTAGCGCTTTTTTTAATTGATTTAGCAGTTTCTATACTCCTTAGAGATATATCTGAAATAATTAAGATAATATCAACAGATTTAATTACCATTCGGTTAATTTGTTCAAGTCCCGCTTCACAATCTATCAAAACGATGTCAAAATCACTAGAAATTGATTCTATAACTTTTCGTAGTAGAGCATTCGAGGGACAGAAACAACCTGGACCTTCGGGCTGACCAATTGAAAACAGACTAAAATCTTTACTTTCCTTAATAGCGCTATAAACCTCAAAATCTATGTTCTCTGCTAGCGTTTGGATATCTTTTTTTTTATTTATTGTTTTATCAATTAATTCGGCTCTAACCATCTCGAGACTTTTCTCAGGAAGTAAATTAACCATTTTACTAAGATGCGGATGAGTAGGGTCTGCATCAATCAGTAATAATTTGAAATTATAAGAGATTGAAATTGCTTTAGCAATAAGAGTTGTTACAATTGTTTTTCCAACCCCTCCTTTTCCGACAATAGCAACTATAAGTGGCTTTTTTCTCTGGTTTTTCATTTAATACACCTCAATTTATCCGTTTATTTCTCAATCTCCTCTCTTAAAACTAATACTTGCTTAATATCTAAACATTCTTCTTGATAAGGGCATATTTCACAACCCCAATCGTAATCGCAATCAATCCTCTTTTTCCATTCTTCTATTTTTTTTCTCCATTTTTCTTTAAACCTATCTGTAATTTCTGACGATAGCGTAATGAAATTTTTAATAGAATCGGGATATGAACTGATTAATATAACTTCTATAGTTTTAACTAAACCTTTAAATTTTTGTTTGTATAGAGAAATAATAGCATTTCCTAAAAATTCGAATGAAAATCCTTTCTGCAAGGTTGATGTACTTAATCTACACCAAAACCTGCGAGGAATAGTTCGAATGGAAAACCCTTCCATGCCATTAGAGATAAAACTCAATTGCCTTAACTCATTTATATCCTTCTCTGTGCTGTTCTCGACTCCAATTAAAATCATCATCCCAAAATCTATATTTTTATCCAAACATTTATCAATTTCTGGACCTAATAAACTTATTTTTCCAGTATCGATTAGTTGGGCATCTTCAATTGGAAATATTATTGAGAAGGATTTTTTTTTCATCCCACCAAGTTCTATACCCGTCTCTTCTTCAAGGATGATTTCTTTAAATTTATTCAATTCAACTTTAATCCCAAAATTATCTAAAATAGCAGTGTGATTCGAGTCTGAACGATAAAAGACCAAGAGCTTTCCGTGCTTTCGTTCCCTTTCTAAGAAATCTCTTATCTTTTCTATAATAATTTTGTTTTGCATTAAGTATTATTAACCTTCTTTATTTTTTAATTTACTAATTTCATTCTTATTCAAACTTATTCTATTGATTTAAAGTTAGTAAAATAAAGTAATAAAAAAAGATAATGAATTTAAACTACTATAGAACTTTTCTAACCAATTCAGCGATATCTAAAGCTTTAATTTCTTCATTTTTGATATTAGACTTAAACTGATTTAAACAGAAAGGACAAGATGAGACTATTGCATCTGCAGAAGTAGTTTTTGCTTCCTCAATACGTTCTTTTGCTGCAAACTCAGATAAATCTTTAAATGCTGATCTAACCCCTCCACCAGAACCACAACACCAAGCGTTTTCTCTATTTCGATTCATTTCCACTAATTTAATACCCGGTATTTTTTTTAAAAGCATTCTTGGTTGGTCATAAATTCCCATATGTCGTCCGATATGGCAAGGATCGTGGTAAGTCACCATCATATTAAGATTCTTATTAAATTTTATTTCTCCTTTATTAAATTTCTCTAATAAGAATTCTGGTAAATGCATTACTTCAATTTCATGCTTAATACAAAACTTATTTGGATATGTTTCTTTTAACATTCGATAACATCCAGCGCAAGAAGTAATAATTTTCTCAATTCCAGCGTCATTAAAAATCTTCATATTTGTCTCAGCAATGTTTTTAGCTTTATTAGTTTGACCCGTCATGTATACTGGAGAACCACAACAGTGTTCATCTTTCAGAATTTTGAATTCAATTTTTAGGGCATTTAATATCTCCGCTGTTGCAATCGCGACATTTTGCTCTCGATAACTTGAAGTACACCCAACAAAATATGCAATTTTTGCGTTGGACGATTGATTCAAATGAGGGGGTAACCAATTCAATCTTTTGTTATGTTCTTCCATATAAGGATTATTTTCCATTAGGATATGATCCGTATATCTAGAATGTTCTGGCATAGGTCCTAAACCTAGTTTAACAGCCTGCTCTCTCATGGCCATTAACCATTCTCCAGCATAATGGTGAATTTCTGGTATTTGGCATTGTTGCGTACATGCCAAGCATACTGAACATTGATACAATATTTTAGAAAGATTCGCTGACCATTTAACCTTTCCAGATGATACACCCCAACTAAGAAGATTCTTCCCTCCAAGATAAAAAGCTTCAAACTGTCCAAACTCTCCTGAAGGACAAACACGAGACCAAAATTCTTCTTGATATGTTGTTCGGCAAGTACCGCATTTTCCACATTGATATAAAATATCCTTATAATATTCTAAATCCTTGTATCTATCAAGTTTTTTTTGATTTGCCACCGTTGTAATCAGAGTTATACCTTTTCCTTCTATATACTTAACATTCTTTTCTTTTTCCATAATATTTACCTCAAACCCCTTGTCCAGGGTTCATTATTTTATTAGGATCAAGTATTTTTCTAATCTTCTCAATTAATTTTGTTGTTGCTGGTAGGGTTTTATCCTTGTAGTACTGAACTGCCCATAGTGGAGGTTTATACATAACTACGCCATCTAAATTTTGCACTGCTTTATGAATCTCTTTAAGAAGAATTCTTGTTTTTTTTATATCTTCAGGGTCATTTTTATTAAAACCTATATTCGTACGAGCAACGCAATAATGACCACCCATCATAATTCTACTATAAAACTGGGGGGGTTTATCATATTTTAGACAGATTTCTCTTGATATATTGTAAAACTTTATGATATCTCTTGTGGAACAATAGGTTCCTATCCATTGTCCACCTCCCCCTCTAGCAAAATTCCAACACCCCCAAAATTGAACCGGAGTTTGGCCTCCTGTGGATGGTGTTAAATGTCCCATAATTCCTTGAAGATTTTCGGGAAAAGATTCTAATTGTTCTTTAATTGGAAGTGGGTCCATGTCGTATTCTTTACATATATTCATTATCCCCTCACACTGTGCTTCATGCTGTTTTTCTGTATATGCTTGAGTTGAGATTAGTCCAAAAAAATCTGGCAAACCAAATTCTAAAGGATCTTTAGCAACATGTTCTTCATCCAATCCCATAAGTGCTTGACACCAGCCTATATTTAGAGCGCATAGATCGATAATACCTAATCCTGCTTTTGAAAGTTTAAGGATCATTGGTATACCATCATCTATTCTTGGAGCTATTGGTAAAAAATCAGCTCTATATGGTAATTTTGGCCATAATTTTATTGCTGCTTTAGTAACTATTCCAGTAGTCCCTTCCCAACCAATAAATAGTCCGGCTAAGTCTGGTAATGGTTGTCTACCATACCAATAATTAGAAAGACTACATGAACCAACTCTTATTAATTCTCCAGAACCCAAGACTACTTCTAAGCCATTAATAAACTCTGCTCCTGTTCCCCCAAGCATACCAAGATCAAACATTCCATAGCATAAGCAAGAAGGTATCACTCCAGTTCCTGGAGGAGACCATGTTATTCCGGCTTTTAAATCTGGGTGATTTGTGTCGAGATATCCTTTTAAATCAGCCCAAGTAATTCCTCCTTCAACTACAACGTACAAATCGTCTTCATTTACTTCAAGAACGCGATTTAGTCTTCTTAAGTCAACTACAATCCCACCCTTTCGAGGTGTGGCTATTGAGCCAAAATTAATACCTGAAACCCATGGTATCACAGGGATTTTATATTTATTGGCAATCTTTACTATTTCTTGGACTTGTTCTGCAGTATCTGGCATTATAGCAATATCACATTTACCTTCTGGTTCAGCCGTAATAAAATCGTAATGATATAAAAATTGTATTTCAGGATCATCCGAAACATATCGTTCTCCTATTTTTTGCTTTAATTCAGAGACTACATCGTTTATATTCATTTTTTATTCGCTTTTTTGATTTTTTTAATTAAAATTTTAACTTAAAAATTATTATGTTATTGATATTAATTAATTTTATTTATTTCTAACAAGGAATATACCAATTTTAAAATTTGAATTATCGAAAGATTAACTATTTAAATTCTAAGGTCAATTTTACTTTTATATATACTAAAATACTAGTAGGAAAATAAAAATGATTTCGATTCAAAAAGGAGAAGATTTGATTACCATTACATTGCAAAATATTTTAAGTTATAGGAAAGACGATGAGGATTTCATAAATCTAGTCTTAAACTGGAACAAAACAGTTTTAATTGAGGTTGATGGTTTTTACCCAGTAGAAGTTATATTTGACCGTAATGAAATAAAATTTAAAACAAAGGATTTTGATAAAAAGATAAATCTGAAAGTAAAAATGGACATATACACATTTTTAGATTTGGCCTTTGGTAGATTAAATCCTGTAAAAGCATTCCTTAAACATAAGCTTAAAATTAAAGGATTGTTAAAAATTGGAACTGTGTTAAAATTCATGAAAATCTTTTTAGAAACGATGAAAATGGTTGCTTCAGACCCCAACAATAATTATTTTGAATTAAATAAAGAAACAAGATAATGAGGTGAAAACAAATACATGACCGAAACAAAAGAAAGAAATGTGTATGAGAAGATAAGCAAAGAGGATGTGTTTAAAAAGTTAGTCGAAATATTTGGAGAAAAATATGTAACCAATAAGTCTGGAGATTTATACCCCTATTCGTACGATATGACCGAATGTAAGCCTCATATGCCTGATTTCATAGTTATTCCTGAAAATACATCGCAATTAATCGAATTAGTTAAGTTTTGTAATTACAATTTAATTCCAATTGTTCCTTACATATCAGGAAATAACGTAGGAGGTTTAACAATTCCGGAAAACGGTGGAATTCTCGTTGATTTTGGTAAAAAGATGAATAAAATTTTGCATGTTGATGACAATATGATGTATGCTCTCTTAGAACCCGGAGTTACCTTTGGTCAATTGAAAAAACACTTAGACGAAAATTACCCTCACCTAAGATATAGTTATCCTTTTGCTCCTCCATACGCAGGGGTTGTTGGAAATGTGATATTGAGTGGTATGAATAATCTCTCGTGTAAAATTGGGTCCATGGGCGATTCAATTAACGGATTAGAGGTAATTACTGCTGACGGCGAAATCGCTAGGATTGGCTCGTGTTTTTATGGAAAGGAAGAAGCATGCCCCGATAGTTGGTGGTGTAGATACCCTATGCCTGATTTAATGGGAATCTTTATAAACTGGCAAGGTATGACGGGTTTAGTAACCAAATGTGCCGTTCAACTATGGCCTAATCCATCCATCAAACAAAACTATATCGCAATAGCTTTTGAACTTACAGATGTAGCTTCAGTAATGAGGGAAGTCGGGAGAATGGATGTCATCGACGATATTTCAGCAGTTAACATCGAAGTAGTAAAGATGGCTATAGAAATTCCTGAACCTAAAAAATTTCCGGGTGAACCATACTTTGCAGTGATGTTTTCAATCTCGGCAAAAACAAAAAATCAATTCAATGCTAGAATGGAAATTTTATCCAATGTAATCGAGAATTTAAATAAACAAGGGAAAAAAGTAATTTTAGTTAATGCTGACGAGTACATCAAATTATTTAACTTAAGGCTTAGGTGTTACCTCGATTTACCCTCCGTAGTACTTTCATTAGTAGAGTATTCAGGTTTAACTTGGTTTGGTTCGTATGCTCCAAGTCACAAGCTCGAAGAACTAATCGAAAAGGTGTATAAATTATTTTATAAACACAATATCACTCCATTTATTTACATGAAGATGATGAAATCAAGTCATTACGCGATATTTCGTCCTATTATGCGTTATAACAAGTTTAAAGAAGGCGAAGAAGAAAGATACCACAAGTTGTTAGAAGAAATCACGGATGTGTCCATTGATTTAGGATGTATTCCTTATAAAACCCCTGCTTGGATGACGGAAAAAATGCGCAAGAAGATTAACCCAGGATGGATTAACCTCTTTGAAAAAATAAAGAAATGTATGGACCCAAACAACATATTTAACCCAGGAAGGTGGAATACATAAGTGGTAGAGATTGATAAAAGTCTCATGGGAAAAGATGTTTTGGAATTAGCATTTGATAATTGTATCCGTTGTTCTACTTGTAAATATTCTTATAAGGGTTTCGAACCTTCGTGTCCTTCAGGAGAAAAGTTTTTATTCGAATCATATTGGGCATCTGGGAAAATAAGAATAATAAGGGGTGTCGTAACTGGCGAATTGGAATGGTCTGAGGATTTAAAAGACGCTATTTTTGCTTGTCCAACTTGTGGAGCTTGTATGGACGCTTGTCAAGCGCCTTACGCCGATTATATCGTAGATATAATAGAGGCTCTAAGAGAATTAGCTGTAAAACATATTGGGCCTGCTAAAAACCAAGAGTTTCTGGTTTCTCGTTGCGAAGAGAATTGTAATCCTTATGGAGAGTCTAACTCTGATAATGAAGAGTTGAAAAAACAATTTGACTTACCAGATAAAGCAGATTGTGTTTATTATATTGGATGTACTTCTAATTATCGCCAACAAAGTTTAAGGGACTCAACTTTAAGATTCCTAAAAAAAAGCGGTATTAATTTCACTTTAATAGATGAACATTGTTGTACGAGCCCTATGATTCGAACTGGTCAACTTAGCATTGTTAAAGATTATATGAGCTATAATATCGCTCAAATTAAAAATACTGGGGCTACTAAAGTTATTACCTCATGTGCGGGTTGTTATAGAACATTTAAGAAAGATTTCGAAAAATTTGGCGAAGAATACGATTTTGAAGTGTTCCACACTTTAGAATTAGTAAAACAACTGTTAGACGATGATAAATTAAAGTTTAAATCGGAGTATAATAAAACAGTGACTTATCACGACCCATGCCATCTTGGAAGGCATATGGGTGTTTATGAACTTCCTAGAGCAATTTACAAGCAAATCCCGGGGTTAAAATTAGTAGAAATGAAAAGAAATAGGAATTTTGCTTGGTGCTGTGGAGCAGGAGGAGGCGTAAAAATTGGATATCCGGAATGGTCTGTAGAAATATCAAAAGAACGCCTTGATGAAGCGAAGGAGACCGAAGCAACGGTAATATCGTCAGTATGTCCTTTTTGTAGGACGAATTTAAGCGACGCTAACGAAAATTATAACTTCGATTTTGAAGTGCTTGACCTAATGGAAATCATAGATCAATTGGATATTGAAATTGAGAAGTAAAAATAAATGGAATTATCAATTTTCCTTAATTTTTTATTCTAAAATTACTTTTTAGTAAAAATCTTTATAAACTAATTTAGCAAATTAATAGTAATAATTGATTTTGAAGAGAGATATCGTATAAGGGTGTAAAATATGGAATTAGAAGATGAAAGATTTTCGGAAGACGAAAACCTATGGGAAGAACATAAGATTCCATTAACTTATGATCAAGAGAGTATGACAAAATGGTTTAATGAAAAAAGGGGGGGAATTAAAGGAAGAGCAGATGTCTTCTATCTTATGTTTGGTATAACGTATAACTGTCAGCTTAAATGTCCACATTGTTGCGTGGGTAATTACAAAAATGAACCACGTCGAGAACTTTCGACTGATGAAATTAAGGACATATTAGATCAATCTGCTAAAGCTTTTGTGGTCAACTTCTTTGGAGGTGAACCAACCATGAGAGCAGATATAATGGAATTAATAAAGTACGCTTCAGAAAGAGCTGTGTATGTATTTTGTGATACAAATGGATTAAAAATCACGAAAGATTTTGCAAGACAATTAAAGGATAGCGGTTTAGAAATGCTTTATGTTAGCATCGATAGTCCAATTCCAGAAAAACACGACCAATTGCGCGGAATGAAAGGAGTATATAATAAAGCCGTTCAGGGTATAAAAAATGCTCTTGAAGTGAGACTAAAATGTGCACTTTCTACTTATGTAACCAAAGAAAATCTAGCTAACGGTGAATTTGAAGATGTAATCAAATTAGCAAGAGAGTTAGGTGCAAATGGAGTAAGATATTTATTACCTACACCAGCGGGTAGATGGTTATATAATCCTGAGGTAAAATTGACGGCTCAAGAAGAGAGAAAAGTTAGAAAAATTGCGAAATTTCCATTTGTATGTAGAGATTTTTATTTTCAAACTCAAAGTTCAAGTCAATGCAGGGGAATAGCAGATAACGTGTATTTTTATATTTCGCCTTATGGAGATGTCCAGCCTTGTTGCTTTATGCCACTTACTTTCGGAAATATTAGGGAAGAACCTCTGAAAACAATTTTAGAAAGAATGTGGGGCCATCCAATGATGTGCGAAACTTGGGCAAAAAAAGAATGCCCGATGTTAAACGAAGAATTCAGGAGCAAATATATAGAAACTATTCCTCCTAAAACTAAGCTACCATTTAAAATGTAAAGATTGTAATATATTATCTAAAAAAGATTTAATCTTTTAATTAAAAAGAAAGAGAAAAATGATTAAAGTAGCGTGTGTTCAATTTGCGTATAAACAAATTGAAAGTTTTGAAGAATTCGCTAATAATGTGGAAAATTTATTAAACCAAGCCGAGGATTCGGATTTTGTCGTGTTTCCCGAGACTATTACTTTAGAACTTCAATATCTAATTCCAAACAACAATTTGAATAAAATACCTGAATTCACTGAGAAATACAGAACCCTTTTCGCTCGCTTATCTAAAGACAAAGGGCAATATATTGTAGGGGGTTCGCACTTAACAATTGAAAACGGAAAGGAGTATAATATAGGGCATATATTTTGCCCCGATGGAAAATTATTGATACATCGAAAAACGCATCTTTTTCCATTAGAAGCAAGTATGGGGGTGACTCCTGGAAACACTTTAGAAGTTTTCGAAACCGAAAAAGCGAACATTGGTTTGGCTATCTGTTACGAGATGGAGTTTCCAGAAGTAGCTCGAACATTAACTTTAAAAGGGGCTGATGTTATTTTTTGCCCCTCATATACCATAGGCGAAGCTGGATTCTGGCGCGTAAGGCATTGTTGCCAAGCACGAGCCATAGAAAATCAGATTTACGTCCTCCATTCGTGTTTGGTAGGAGAATCTCCGCATAAAGGAATGGAAGGATGGGGAAGATCGTCAATTTTAAGTCCATGCGAAACTCCTTGGAATTCTAATGGAGTAATTGCTGAAGCTAAAACAAATGAAGAAATGGTAATAACTGGTGAATTAGATCTTAAGGTTCTACACAAAAAAAGAAAACGTGGAGCTGCTACTACTCTTAAAGACCGACGTCCTGAAATCTATAAAATTTAAATGTAAGATTTAAATTAAAAATAAAATCATTATAATATTATAATTCAATTAACTTTATATTAAAAATATCTCAATTTAATAAAAAAATGTGAATAAAATGGCAATTAAATTAAAATCCGATTTCTCGTTGACAGAGATAGAAGAAAAATTAGGCACTAAAAATTTTATTGGGCTTGTTTTTGTAACTATTTATGTTAACCTATTCTTTATACAGGCTTTGCGAGCTTTTATACCAGGTGTGTATGTCTCAATAACTCATGTCGTATTCGGAGAAGACATTCTTGTAAATGGGATGATTCTTTTAGCTCTAATATTTTTCTTTATACCAGGGTTGACCAATACGATCTGCAAAAAAGTTGGGTTAAATAAATTGATGAAATTTTCAATACTTGCTATAGTAATATTTTGATTATTATTAGCTTTTCAATTACCGTCTAAATTGGAAACTATTTGTGCTGGTTTGATTATCACTTTCTACGGTTTTTACATAAGCACCTTCAGTACATTATGGTTAAGAGAAAACGATGAGATTAAGTCGAATCATAAAATAATTTTCATAACCTTAACAATCCTAATTGCGTTTCTTATAGATTATTTTATTCGGACATTAGGCTTATCTCTCGATATATATCTCTTAACTCCTGGCTTAATCTTAGATTGGAATTTAACGCAATATTTCTGGTTGATTTTTCAAATTCCTTTAAGCGGATTATGTATATATTTGAGCTATAAATATTTTCCCCGCTTTTCTAGTGAGATTAAACCAGAAAAACCTGCAGAAATCGAGTATAAAACATTGAATTCGTTGATCTTCGTTGGAGTTGGAATGTTTTTCTTTTTACAGTTTAGCCTTTTCTTATACCCAAATGTTATCGCTCAATATACCGCAACTAGTTATTACTTTAATAACATCCTAAATATCATTTGTTTAATGTTGGCAACTTGCTTGATACTGTTCATAAAAATAGATTCTCTTTTAGATCTTAAACTCTCGATTATCTTAAACGCATTTATGATCTTATCGCTGATATTGCTTTTCTTCTTTCCTAAAGATTTAACCTATGTTGCAAGTATTTTTATCTCAATATCTCTTATTATCATGTATTTAAACTTCTATCTACTCATTTCTCGAATGATGAAAATTAGCTTTAAATGGGAAAAAGTAAAAACAATATCCAATGGATTTACAATTGGATTTGCATTCATGGTTATATTTGATGTACTTCATATCTTTACAACAGACTGGGCAGGAACAATAGAAGCATTCAAAGGTTTAGGTCCTATAGTTATGCTAATAGCAGGAATCTTATTCACCATTTCAAGTTTTGGGGCAATTATGCTTAAATCAAAAAAGGAGGGATCTAAAAGATGAAAAAATCGTATAATATAATAATATTAATTTTATTTTTCACACCTTTAATAACCGCTTTCTTAATGTATGGGATATGTGAATTTCCGGTAGAATCACCAACCTCAAAAACAGAATTTAAAATAATGACATATAACATACATTTTGGACAAGGATACGACGATAAACTTAACTTAGAACGAATAGCACAAAATATTTTGACAGAAGATCCCGACATTCTTGGTTTACAAGAAGTAGATAATGGTAGGATTACAACTCAAGGAATTGATATGGCACTTTGGTTATCGAATAGGTTAGGTATGCATTTTTTCTATTTTCCATCAGAAAACGAACATCAAGGAGGATGCGCTCTACTAAGTAAATATCCAATTAAATCCACAGTAGGTTATTTAATTCCCAGTATTTCTTCTCAACGAGTCTTAATTCATGGAGTTGTTGAAATTAGTTCCTCGTTAAATTTGGATATATTCGTAACTCATTTAGGGTTAATTAATTGGAGCGAAGATATGACCGCTCAGGTAGATTTTGTACTTTCAAAAACTAACGCGGTCACATCAGGTAATCCCAAAATTTTAATGGGAGATTTCAACTTAGAAAACGACACAGTGCAAATTCAGACTATCCGAACTTTTTTAAGCGATACAATGGATGGTTTTTCTAAAGGTAATACATTTCCTAGTTTTGTGGGCTTGTATGATATCCCTGAAGAATCAATTGATTATATTTTTGGTACAGGTTATAGTAGCGTAATTAATAGTTATGTTGTCAGAGATTTTATTCCTGGAATAAATATTCCTGAAGAATTTGGTTCAGATCATTTACCAGTCGTTACAGTTTTAACTTATAGCTAAAATCTAATTCTTATTTTCTTTTTTTTTCTTATAAAAATTAGTTAAAATCAGTTTTACAACTACCTATTTTTAAAAAATAAAAAAAAATAATTAAAAAAAGATATAATTTTTAAGCAGATTTTTTATTACTGAGCACTTCGACCATTAACATCGATGTTACCGGTAGATGTTGATAATGCGAATGTATATTTATATGTCGCTGCTCCATAATTATATGAAGAATAAATATTTTCTAATACTCCTGTTATCTCCATAGTAGCATGATCTATATAATTGATAGATCCTGTGCCGATCGAGCTTGTAAATTTAACGCCTGTATTAGCTAAATTATCTCTGTATAACACTTCTATACTTCCTGTTGATGATTTCATGGAACCAGTGACATTAGCTCCCATATTTATATATTGATAAATCTCCGCATCGATACTACCCGTTGAAGTTTCAAGTTTTAAATCTATATCTTTATCGTAAACCATGTTATAACTTTTGAATGTCACGCTCCCAGTTGAGACAATTCCAGCTAAATCATCTCCCATGCGACAATCTGTAAAGTTTAATAGAAGTGACCCCGTTGATGTAAATGCTTCAAACCCATGATTAAAATTGGTATTTTTGGCAAAAAGATCAACGCTCCCCGTACTAGTCTGAAGTCCAACTTTCCCTTGGAATTCATTGTTGCCTAATGTGGTTAATTTAACTGAACCTGTACTCGAAGTAAGGGAAGTGTTATTTAAGATAACATCATCTGGAACTGACATTTCTATCGCACCAGTAGCCATTGTGGCTTCAATATCAAATATTACATCGGTTCTCAGTGTAACTGTTATTGTAATTTCATAAGATTTAAACCAGTGGGAAGGATCAAACCAAACATCTGGTAAAACCCCAAGATTGAATATACCAGATGATTCAGCCCACCATTCAGTATGTGGTTTAAAGAAATCCGTGTAATTTTTACCAGACATGAATAAACCCGTAATTTTTAAATTAACATCGATTTCTGCGAAATAAGGAGTCGCAGTAGTATTATATTTAACGATAATTTTTCCGATATCAGCATTAATACTCAAATCTTCAATAGGATCGGGAGAGCTTGGTTCATATTGGAAACTAAATGAAGCATCGATACTACCGGCTGTTGCAAAACCGGTAACTACAAAACCAATACCTCCACCAACAATAAGAGCAGATATAACAATTAGAGCGATTTTATAATTTCTCAATTTTTTCACAATCGTATTTTTATTTTTAATTTAATAGGTTAAGATTAGATTTGTTAGGTAATATTTAAATAAAATTTAGACTGATTTTTATGATTATTTACAATAATAAAAACTTTAATGCAAAATCTGCATTGTTTTATGATGAGATTTTATAAATAAATAAAAAAAGAAGAATTTAGAGATTTTTCACTAAAGAAATAGCAAAATTCTTAGCGTTTTCGAGATCCATTTCATTGGGGCGCCCTTTAATTTTCTCTCTATCTTTTTTCGCTTTCTCTCTTTGATCTTCTGGCAATCTTTCTAACATAGCTAACTGAGTATCTAAAGGTATGCCTAAATTCTCGCCCACACAATCAAATTCACCAATAATTTCGCAATTATGCTCTTTAATGATACCAGTTATCCGTTTAAATGGTTCTTGAAATAATTTTAAACTGGCATGCGTACAAAAATAAACATATTTTGCAGGGAGTTCAGGAACAGCTTTTTTTATCATAGCTAAGATTGATTTATCAATTCTACTAGCATAAACTCCTGAACCTAAAAACACAATATCATATGAACTCAATGTTGTAGGGTCTACATCTTTAGCGGGAGTAAAGTCTACATCGTAATCCATTAAGCCATCCTTCATACTTTTAGCTATTTTTTCTGTGTTTCCCGTATTGGAAAAATAAGTAATTAGAATTTTCATATAATCCACCTTAATATCTTATTAAATTAATTATCGAATAAAAATAGTTAAGTCATTATTTAAAGCGTATTTTTTAAAAATAAAGAGATAAACTCCCAAATATTTTATCAATCAATATCTAAGTCGAAAAATTTAATTGCGTTTTCTATAGTTCTTTCACTAACGATACTTTGCGGTACATTATGAGAAAATGCAAGAGCCGCAATTGAATATTTAACATTTAACGGTACGTTCACGGGTCCTCGTAGATATGGATGTTGGTAATAACTGTCAGTTTCCGTAAGTAGAGAATTTAATGGAGTATTTTTTGTAACTCTCCGCCATTTATTAATACTATAAGCCGAACTAGGAATGGAAAGCATATAACCTTGCTTGGGTAAAGAAATTCCATACTCCTGTGGCCCCGAAAAACAGTGCCACATAACTATTTTTGGATTAACATTAAATTCCTTAATAATATTAAGAATTTCTTTTGTAGCTCCATCTCTATTATTAAAGCGGTGTTTAGGGTTAACTCTATCAAACTCGTGCTCAGCAGCGTTTCTAACGTGAAGAACATAAGGCTTATTATTACTAACAGTCAGTTCAAAAATTTTCTTCAGTTCGGTAACTTGTTTATTTCTCTTTTCAAGAGTCTTAGCATGATGAAAATCTAAACCAATTTCACCGATTGCTAAATATTGCTCTTGGTTACCTTCAATATAATCAACCCATTTTTTCCATTCTCCTTCGTATTGGAATTTAGGTGTATAAGTAACAGTTTGAGGTGCCCAGCCACATGTGAAACCCATTCTTTCTTTTCCTATAATAAATTTTAAAATTAAATCAAGAGTATTGTTATTGATCGAGCTTGTTATTATGTAAGCACCACCGTTTTTAAAAAAGTCCTTATATTGTTGCTCATCAGAAGGTAGTTGATCTCGCTTTGGGTGTGGAAGACCTCCTAGATGGCAATGAGTATCAATGAATTTGAGATTTTTTTCTGGTTCTGGAATTTTTATATTCTTTGGCATATCTAATCAATATTAAAATCATATCATAAATAGCTTTTAAGAGAAAATATAACTAATAATATTATATGTGATATTTAAAGTTCAAAATTAAAAAAACTTATAGTTATATAAGTGAATTTAAATAGTATTAATAAAAAAAGTCTTATAGTCATTGCTAAAACATTTTTGCCATATTGGGTCTATTGGAAATCCCTGATCTTGTAAATTTTTTATTATTACAGGAATATGAATAAATAAAATAGAAGGATCGTATTCCCAAGAATCTTTTTTATTAAAAGTAATACATTTTATGTTAATATTCTTAAAATTAATAAGTTTATCAAACAGAATACCGTACATTGCAACCTGAGGAATGGTGGGTAAAAAATTAATCTCATCGGGTTTATAATCACATAAATAAAAAGTGTTACAAGATGGATCATATACTAGATAATCTGCATGACCTGTAATGTGATTAATGTCATATTGATTATCGTTTACTTCAGACCATAGCAATAATTCAGAGGCTAAAATAGAGTCATATCGAGGTTTAAATTTAGACGCATATCTTTGTAAGAAATAATGTTTGATATTATTGCCTATGCTAAAAACATCATCTTTATTTTTATAAAAACTCTCTGCGTTGAGAATCATTTGAGATAATTTTTGCCCATTTATAGAATCAACAATAACATGATTCCCATTTAGCAAATAATCTTCATAAGGTTTAAAAAATGAACTTAATAGTTTTATTTCTTGGGAACCCTTTATTCTAAACATAGAACACCTAAGACTGTCTTTTCCAAACATATCAAGACTGAATAACCGATCATCAATAATATGGAATAAATGTGCCAATTTTTGTATTATAATTGGATTTGGAATATGGTCCAAATAATCCAAATTATATTCAAAAGGAGCTTGTCTTAAAATTTTATCCCTTATATCATATTTAAATTTAAATTCTAAAACTTCAGCTATAGACGATCCTCTATCTTCCAGCACAGACTGAATTCTATCTTTAGATAACTCCCATTTTAAAGTAGAAATTAAATTAAAAAATCTTTTTAAACTAGCTTTTTTACTCATACTAACATAAAATTTTTTTGAAATAGAAGAGCTATTTGAATAAATCTCCATTTTTCGTTGATAAGAGTAAATACGGGAGAGATCTAAACCTAATCTAAAGCATAAATCTCTAAAACATTCTACAATAAACCGTTTAGGACGAATAAACCTTATTTCTAAAGATCCTCTTGAATTAACAATTAATTGACCTGCTATTTCAAACATCCCCTTTAAACACGAAACTATAAAATCATTTCTTGTAAAAATCCATTTGGGAATAACGGGAACATTCGAGATTTTTGAGATGACTCCCAATTTCCTTAATTCATGAAGAATAACAATGCTATTAACACATATATATGACATATCTTTACCAAATTTAAAATATAGTCTCTCCTCTTTTAGCAAAAAAATTTCAATTAATAAATCTTTTATATAGTCTAAAAAAATTTGATTTTTACAAACACCTGAAAGATTAATCCTCATTCGATCTTTTTCTAAATGCCCTTTAGCAATAAGAACTCCAATAAATTCTGCTAAATTTTTATTATGTCTTATGTTTAAAACCTTATTCTTGCTATAAGAACCTAAAATAATTTCTTTTTCAATCGGCCTTCCGAGTAAATTCTGTAATTTCTTAAAACTCTTTTTTGTTAAAATACCTGATTTTCGGAAGTTTGAAGTCAATTCACAATGTTCACTTATATGATCACGCGTTATTTTCTGATTTTTGTATTTACTTTTAAGTTCTTGTAGAATTGAACTAAAATTTTCTAAAATGTGAATATTCTCGTTAGCCTGATTAACGAGAGACCCACAGAGATTTTTATCATCATCGGAACTAGAGTTTTCGTTATGAGACATTATATAGGATTTATCGTGATTAAGAGATTTAAAAGGCCCTAATTTTTTATCAATTGAGTTTAAGTCATTTTTATTAACGCTTAATTTAATTCCTGTGCTAATGTCATTAATATCGGATTTTGTAAACTTCATTGCTAACTTTTCAGTGTAAAAATCATGATAAGCAGAAAATCTATCAAACGCGGTTAATTTTACTTTCTTAGCTTTTTTACTTTCAGGATTCAGTCCTATAAGGCATCGACATGTACCCACATTTAGGATTTGATCATAATAAGTTTTTAATGCAAGAAGCGGAATTTTTTGTTTCATTTCTTCGGAATTGAATGCCATATTTTGTTTTATCATATTTTTTTGCCAACTGATTAAATGATTTCTAAGAGAATTAGAAAGTGGTTTAAGTTGACTTTGCTTAATGAGGACCTCAGAATGAATCCGAATGTGCTTGACGAGTCGGGTATATTGATGGGTGATTTCATTCATTCCATTCTTAATTGCTTTATTTACGAGATTCGTTTTAGAAACATCTCCTTTTTTAAGTGTTTTTATCTGTTTCTTGGTTAATTGCTTGAGATAAGTATTCGAAATCGTATCCATGTAGTGTGAAACTATGGATGCCCCCCTCCCAACCGTGATACAATACACCCATCCTTGTACAAAAGAGTTTAATTCATCAGGGAATTTTGATTTTATACTCGCAAGTAATTCACTTGAAGGGAGTCCTGTTTTATCAAACAAGCACGCTAAAGCAGCATCCACGAAATCACCGATCCTTTCATCAATGTAGACTAATGGAATGTGATGTTTCTTACATTTCGGATATTTACCAAAACCCAGAAATCCAAATTTAAGAGGTTTAACTCGCGACATAAACTCACAACCAAAATTTGGACAGATTGCAACTCGATCTTCTCCCACAGTTTTCCGTGACACATTAGTATATGCCTTCATGAAGTTAATCTCTCCTTGAGTTGTTTTTTTAATTTTTTCTTCTCAACTGGTGTTTTGTCTAATAAGATATTAAGTTCTCCTTCTAAACTGTTATAGTTTATTTCAAGTTCCTTAAAGAATTCGCTGAATTGCATGTACAAACATTTATTCACCAAACAAATATCTTGTGCTAATATTACGATAAATCTAAGAAATTTTGGGTGACTGTGAAGACTTTCCTCTGAAAAAAAGTGAATTAATATGAACAACTGCTCAGATATTTTTGATAGCTTTTTCAACTGTGATTTGTTATCTTCAAAAAATAGAGATCGAATCGCTTGCTCAAGCGTTTGGTCAATTTTTTTCATCTTTTTAAGCATGGTTATGAATTCAAGAGTTAGTGATTCAATCTTTTGTTTTTGGTCGAAAACATTAGTGTTTGTGCAGTTTTCGGTGGGAGAGAGATTGGATCGAAATCGATATCTTACTACTTCCATCTTATAATTAAAAAAAGTTCGGAGCTGGCGTGAAAGTTCTTTTATTTTCCTTACACCCTCAATTTCATACCATTCATTAAACAATTCCTCAATTTTTGATTCAAAATAAGGATCTTCAATAACATGCGGCATAATTACTTATTTTTAAATTTTTTAACTTATTACTACCCAATTATAACATTTTTATTTAAAGAACAAAAAAAAAATCTAATATCAAGAATTACATGAATGAAGTCCGTAATTCCACGTTCAGTGAAAGAAGGGATTATTGAGCATCGTAAATATTTATAACAACACCAATAAAGATGCTTTAATTAAATTTTTAAACAACCTTTTTTATTTAATTTTTTTATTTAAAATAAAATCAAATCCACTTATATTTATGTTTTTAAAAACAAATCTTTCTAAAAAAAATGTTTAAGATTATGATCCATGCTAAATGCTGCATTTTTTTTCGATAAAAACTTTCTGCTCTGTTTACTAACTTAGATAATTTTTGTCCAATTAAAGGATTCAGACTAAAAATGTTATTTTTGATTAAATCCCCTTCAAACGGTTCTAGATCAGATCTAAATAATTTATTCTCATATAAACCTTATATTCTAAAAAGTGAGCATCTAGGATTTCCATGTTTGAAAATATCTGGATCAAAATAACCATTTTTAATAATATCAAATAATTTGAATAATTTGTTCCTTAAACTTAAATTAGAATTTTTTTTTATACCATTCAAATTATAATCAAATAGTGCCTGTCTCAAAATTTTATGATTTAAAAGAATCGTAAGATTTAATCTTAATTCTAAAGAAATTTTTTCTCCAGATAGTTTTCTCCGAAACTTTTTTATACAAATTTAGATAAATTATTAACATAATCAATTTAATTTAATCTTAAGAAATCTTAAATTAGATTTTTCAAATTTAGAGGTATGAAAGTGAAATATTGTTTAAACTGTAAAACGACTGTAGAACCGCAGAAGAGTTTTAATGCAATATTATGTTTTCTTTTATTTGCTGTTTGGATTATTCCTGGAATTATCTACCTCATTTCTTACTCAATAAAAGAACCACAGTGTCCATTTTGTAAAGGTAGAGTATGGGGATCTCCAGAACAAGTTACCTCACAAGCCACACTTCAAACTCAAGCTCCCAGATTAAATTCTAAAGCGATAAGTTATTGTCCTTCCTGTGGAGAAAAATTATCAGATAGTAATCAGGACTTTTGCCGATATTGTGGTACAAAACTTTAATATTTTCTTTTCTCATAGATTTACTCTGTTAAAGTAAATATTTTTTTAGTTTAAGATATTTAATTAAATTTTAATTAAAGATTCATAATTATGTATAATAATTTTATACATTGGAATGTATAATCATATTAATTTTTAGAAGAAAAAGAACTAAAGGATCGATTTGGAGATTCTTGCAGAGAATGCAGAAATAAAATCCCTGCTTTTTTCGTACACTCTAAAAATTGGGGTTTATTCTTTAAATATCTTATTGGAATGGCGTAGATAGTCAATATTAAATTAATTTCAAGCTTGTTTAAAGGCTGCGATAATTATAAATATTTTCAATAATTTTTACATCTAAATAATATTCAGTAATAAGAGGCATAAAAATTTGGTTCTAGTCTCGATCATAAATTTTATTTCATTACTATGCACCTTTTTTGTTATGGGCTATTTTTACACCCTCAGTATCCAACCCATGAAGCGTTCAGAAAAATATGGTGACAAAGCTTGGAAAGATTGTAAAAAATTCCGCTCAATTGGAGGATTTGCTGAATTTATATCTATTGCAAATTTAATCCTTTGGATTTGGTTTCCTCTTCCCATTGCAAATGAGTGGATCATTAGTTCAAATATCTGGATTGGGATAATCATAGGGATCTGTATATTGATACCAGGTATATATCTTCTGATAAGGGGGATGAAGGATGCTGGGGCTGAAACTCTAACTCCTTCTAAAGAAACAAAAATGTATAGTGGAATTTATAACTATATTAGACATCCTCAAACTCTTGGAGAGTTTCCTATGTTCATTGCTATGAGTTTTATGTTTAATTCATGGTTTTTAGTAATCCTTTCCTCATTGTTCATCATAATTTATACACCCATAATGATTCACTATGAAGAAATAGATCTTGTTAAACGATTCGGTGAAAAATATACGGAATATCAGAAAAGAACGGGAGCATTATTTCCGAAATTAATAAAGGCATCAAAATTAAAATAAATAATAATAAAATGATTTGAATATATCTATGGAACAGTCCAAACACACCCATAAAATTAAAGAAAATAAGTATTTATATGTAGCATCAATTTCAATGCTACTCTACTCCTTACTAGAAATATCAGATAGCGTAGCAATTGTCCTAATTGCATTTAAGATCATCCCAAATCTTTATTTAGAATGGGGTGTCCCGATAATAAAACAACTTATGGAAACCCAACCTTTATCTCTCGCACCCCTTTTCTGGGCTTTTACGATAATGAGAACTGTTTCTGCAATTGGGCTTATGAAAAATTTATTATGGGGATTTTGGATTGGAATTGGTAGTTTACTTTTAACCATGATCCTTACCATTTTATTTCTACCTATTGGTGCTTTTGAACTTCTTGGGTGTGCTATAATCTTTATTTTATTAGTTATGGGGTATTGTCAAGATAAACCAATAATTGATGATGCGTTCAATGAAAACAAGATAAAAACTTCTTAATATAGAAATTATTAAATTTTTATTTAGTATTATTGAAAAGAACCTAGGTTGTTTGAATGAATGAAAGAAAAATATATAAAATTATTTCTCTAAGTAGTGCTTCTGATGGATTGAGTAGTTTATATTCAAAATATTGCCACAAATTTGATTCGATTAGTCCTTTTAAAAGCTCTTTTCACATTGGAATAGATTACTATTCTAAAGATGTGCCGCTTCTAATTGAGTCGGATGTGACACTTCACTTTTGGAAACTGTCTTTTCAAGCGCGATTTAATTTTTTCTTAGAAAAGCTCGTTAAAGACGCGGACGCAGGTTTATTGATGTTTGATATAATGACTAAAAGTTCGCTATATAATATTGAAATGTACATTCCAATTTTCCGTGCGCATGATCCCACATTACCAATTATTCTTTTAGGAAACAAAGTGGATTTAATGGTTAAAAGAAATATTGAGCAAGAATATCTTGAACGGTATTTATCGAGAAATAATATTACCTTATATTACGAAATTTCTGTAAAAGAAGATACTAATAAGAATATTGAAGCAATCTTTTCTGATTTAGCATATCTCGTTTTTAATAGAACTCAATAAAAGCTCATAGGTTTCATGAGTTATCAGAATCCCCTGAAAAAGTAATAACTATTGATTTTTTTATATACTCAGTATCTAAGGAAGTAATTTTTTTCTATTAATTTTTATTCTTTTCTGAACCGACATTATTCTCACCTTTTTGATACACCGTTGTTAATTTTCTTTACGCCTCGAGAAATAAATCAACTAAAGCGTCTTGGTTGTCTTGTAAGGTCCACTTTTGGCGTATCTTCCCTTTTTTACGACATTTTTTGAGCCACGCCTTGTTAATCTTCCACGAGTTATAAAGGAGCATTCGAACCAGCATGTCTAAATATCTCGTGTTATCGTATTTCGATTTCCAGCGCTTACCCATCCTATTTAAGTCGGAAAACCCCGTCTCTATAAACCATCGTTTTTTATAAAATCGAGAAGTGCGGGACGCCCAAGAACTCGTATCGCCCCTCGGTTTCTGGGTGGTCATTACGGCATAAATTAACTTCATA
>NJBI01000089.1 GCA_005222975.1 Promethearchaeota archaeon Loki_b31 | reverse complement strand
ATCTGAGGATGGTCAAGGTGTTACTAGACCTAGGTGCCAATCCTAACCGAGAGCAAAATGGGATGGTG
Organism: Promethearchaeota archaeon Loki_b31; assembly: GCA_005222975.1. Lineage (GTDB taxonomy): Archaea > Asgardarchaeota > Lokiarchaeia > Sigyniarchaeales > SOKP01 > SOKP01. The sequence continues at coordinate 10,016 of NJBI01000089.1, read as the reverse complement.
CCTGTAGTGCTTGCAGCAAATCAGAAGGACATCAGGATCTGTCTTGCACTCATGAACGCCGGTTGCTCCCTAAACAGATCTGGGATGCAAACGCTTGGCACATCACAGACCCCGCTTGGCATGGCAATAGCTGCAGGAATGGATGATGCAGTCACCACATTGTTGTTTCTAGGCAGTGATGTCAATGCTAAAACAGACTGGAGTGTGGGGTCTTCACATCGCAACAAAGCCTTCTTTCTGAGACCCGGCAGCTCCATGCTTCACTTCTCTGTCTACAAAAGAAACGTAGGCATAGCTAAGAAGCTGATAGAGTGTGGAGCAGATATCAATAGCGTTGACTCGGAGTACTACACAGCCCTGCATTTGGCATGTGAGGATGAAAGTGGACAAATTCATATGGCCAGATTTCTTTTGTCTGCAGCCAAAAAAGATGTCATGGATACAATTCCGATAAACACATGATTTATTGAGATATCTCTACCTATAACCCAAGAAAGTGTCATAAAGAAAGGAAACATTAGACCAAAAATTAAAACAGGACCTCTTTTTATGTATAGCGAGACGTTTTTCTTACTTAATATCCAAATTCTGTTTAAACCATCTGTTATCATTATTTAATCCCCTATAGAAATTGAATCTTTTTTTATTAGATGGATAAATACTTCTTCTAACGATGTTTCTTTTACTTTAAAATCTGAAATGTTTAAGTTGTTTTCTTTAGAAAAATTATATAGCATAGATATATCCTTAAGAGCATCGTCGCTAGAAAAAACATAATAATCGTTTTCTTCCTTTATTATATCAAATGTGTCCATCAAGGTGTTTTTTTGATCATTCGATAAAACTCCATCGATTTTAAATAGAATAGTTGATGTAGATTTAAATCTTTCACGAAGGGTATTAGGACTCTCATCAGCAATAATTTTACCTCTATTCATAATCAAAATTCTATCGCAAATGGTTTCTGCTTCTTGCATATCGTGAGTAGTAATTAAGATCGTTTTACCCTCCTTTTTCAATTGAAGAATGCGGTTTCTCATTAATTTAACGGAAATTGGATCCAAACCACTTGTAGGCTCGTCAAGAATTAGGATAGAAGGCTCGTGAAGTAACGCTAAACAAAAATTAAGACGCTGCTTAAGCCCCTTTGATAGCGCCTTTGTTTTGGAATGCATTTTATCGATTAAGTTAAATTGTTCTAGCAGTTCTTTCGAGCGCTTTTCAATCTTACTCTTTGGAAAACCATATATACAGCCTGAAAACTTAAGATTTTGAAATACAGTAAAATCTGAAAAAGCATTACTAACTTCTGGCACGATTCCAAAATTTATTTTATATTTATATAGATTTTTAATTATATCTTCGTTAAAAACTTCAATGCTTGCCTTGTCTTCTAATTTAAAAATACCAGTTAATAATCGAATAGTAGTAGTTTTACCAGCACCATTAGGACCAAGAATCCCTACGATTTCTCCTTCATAAATTTCAAAAGAAACATCGTTTACAGCGATAAGATCCTCAAATCTTTTATAAAGGTTAGAAACTTTAATTGCAATAGATTTCTTTCCCAAATCTAGATCTTGGCTAATGTTATTCGTATAATTATTTTGAAAAGTCATTTATTTCTCACAAAATACTTATTCTATTCTGATTAGATAGAGTTTAATAAAAGAATTTAATTTACTACTTTACACATAAATTAGATTAAAAAAAATTTCTAGCCTAAATTAAATTATGGATTTTATTTTATTAGTTTTAATCGCAATTGCTTTGGCAATGGATGCGTTTGCAGTTTCAAACACTAGTGGAATCATTATTAAAGATGTTAAATTAAAACATGCCTTAAAAATTGCTTCGTCCACGGGTTTTTTCCAAGGATTTTTTACATTTTTAGGCTGGCTTGGAGGAATGTATATCGCACATTTAATATCGAATATTGATCATTGGATTGCGTTCACTCTACTTTTAGTAATTGGAACTAAAATAATTTACGAATCTAGAAAAACTGACTTAGACGAGGATAAAAAAATCAACCCCCTCAAATTTTTAGTTTTAATATTATTAGGCATTGCAACAAGCATTGACGCGTTGGCTATAGGATTAAGTTTTGCCATTTTGAGCGTCTATATTTTAGTTCCAATAATTTTAATTGGAACTGTAGCCTTCGGTTTTTCCGTCCTCGGAGTCCTTATTGGAAATAAAGTTGGTCAATTTTTCGGGAATAAAGTCGAATTGATTGGTGGGGTTATTCTAATCGGTATAGGAGTAAATATATTGATTGACCATTTATTTTGTGTGTGAACTCATTCCATAACTGTTGTTTTTATTTTTTTAATCTAAAAAAGTGTTTTTCTAAATTGTTAGGTTTATTTAAATAAAACATTTAATATTGTAACATAATTAAATTGAAATTATTAAGAAATGAAATAATTTATAAACATTAATTAACTATATCGACAAAAACTGCCGTTTTTTTATTGGGTGTTATTAAAATTTTTTCACCTATTTTATTACACCCTTTAGCTTTTCTCTTTATGTTCTTCACTTCACTTTGGGGAACATGCAAATTAATTTCGTTGCTATCAAAATCAGTTATCTTAGGCTTAATTTTTTGAATTTACTTTTATGTCTGTTTTTGTTAAGAAAAGTTTATAACTACCTTAATATGAATATAATTATTTCATTTATAATTGTAATATTTTAATACAAAAAAATTTAAAAATGAAATATTTTGATAAAAAAAAATTTAAAATGAAACATTTTAATAAAAAAAAAATTAAAAATGAAAGAAAAATATGGATTGATGAAAAATGGTTGATGTAAACGATATATTAGATTGCAGAGGAGAGGTTTGTCCTTATCCTGATGTTAAAAGTAAGAGGAAAGCTAAAAAGATGGGTTCAGGAGAAGTTCTGAAGATTCTTATAGATTATCCTCTTTCTGCGGAGCGAATTCCTGAAACATTAAAATCGATGGGGAATGAAGTTCTTTCTGTAGATAAAGTCGGTAATTCAGAATGGGAAATCCTAGTAAAAATAAAATAGATAGGAGGATGAAAAAGAGATGGTAGATATTTTGGTAGTATTATTACCTGGATTGATTCTAGGAATAATCTTTGGAATTATTTTACAACGCGGTCGTTTTTGTATGAATTCTGCTTTTAGAGACATTATTGTTTTAAAAGAATTCACTCTTATAAAGTCTGTAATCCTCGCGATTTTAATTTCTATGCTTGGATTTGCAGTAATGGCTTTTGGGAACATAATTACGTTAAACCCTAAACCTTTTGCACCAGTAGCAAATATTGTAGGTGGATTTATTTTTGGGATGGGTATGACGTTGGCTGCGGGTTGTGCTAGTGGAACTACATATAGAGTCGGGGAAGGTATGATGGGATCCTTAGTAGCTTTGTTTGGATACTCGATTGGAGCCTACATTACCAAATCAGGAGCATGGTCAGAATTCAAAACGATTTTACAAACCTATAAAATCAGCGAAGATGGAACAGAAGCTAATCTTACTGTTTTTGGCTCAGAACTTACTCCAATATTTATGCTCATAATCGGGATTGTTGGGATTGCTGTTGTACTCTACTTTTGGATATTGCCTATGTTGAAATCGAGAAAAACAGCTGGCAATAAGATGTTTGATTTTTCTGATATAGGTAAGAAGATTTTTAAAAATGGATGGCCATGGGCTATTACTGGAATCGCAGTTGGAATTTTAGCTTTGTTTGCATATGTATCTTCAGCAGCAACGGGTAGAAATTATGCTTTAGGAATTACTGGTGGATGGATCGGTTGGCTCAAATATTGGACTACTGGTCTTGATTCAGCATTAAGCTGGGAAGTATTCTTAGTAGTAGGTATTGTAATAGGTGCTTTTATTAGTTCGATGATAGCTGGTGAATTTAAATTAAGAAGCCCTAAAGATGGAAAAAGATTATTAATCCAATTTATTGGTGGATTAGCAATGGGTTTTGGAGCAGTAGTTGCAATGGGTTGTAATATTGGGAATACTCTAAGCGGAGTTCCGCTTTTATCTGTCGGTAGTTTAGTTTCCACTGCGTTTATTATACTAGGCGCCTGGTTCCTGGCTTATTTTCTTTTCATGAGGAAATAAAATAGTATACAAGGAGTTTAAAAATAATGAAACTAGGAATTCTTTTCTTTGATGGACCTTACCAAACGCAAGCTGCTGAAACGGTTTGTAAGATATCTAGCGTGGCATTAGATAAAGGAATCAATGTACGCATCTTTTGCTATATGGACGCCGTTAACGCTGTATTAGGAAACCAGAAGAAAATTAAAGGTATTTTTAACATCGAAGAAGGGTTTAGGGAAATACTAAATAAAGGAGCCACCGTTAGACTATGTAATCTATGTCTTTTAGTCAGAGGTACTATGAAAAACTGTTTGACAAAGGAATGCGGCGATGTGAAGCGAGCAGGTACGCCTGATCTCGCGAAGATTATAGAAGAAACTGATAAACTTATAGTAATTTGTAGTTAGGTGATAAAAAATGTCAGAAGAAAAAAATGTAGTTATCCTTTTACGGCAACCGCCTCATGGAACGCTTTATCCTGTCGAAGGATTGAGAATGACGGTTGCTCTTAGTGCTGACTTTGATCCAATTACTATTGCAATTAACGACGCTGTATATACCTTTACTAAGGATGTCGATAAAACTATGTATTCTATGCACATCGAGTTTATAAAAAATATCGATTTAGATATTTTTGTTGATAAAAAGTCGCTTGATGAGCTTGGTCTTACAAAGGACGACCTAATAGACGCTGTAGAAATCAAAGAACATGATGAAATATTAAAAATGATTGCGGATTCAACCGTAACCATACCATTTTAGGAGGTTTGAAAAAATATGGGTAAAAAAGTGTTGTATTTTATTACAAGTGAAGATATTACTGGCGTAGAGCTTGCTTCAGAACATACTGAAGAGGACGCAGTAACAATTCTTTTGCTTCAAAACGCTGTCTATTTTGCAAACAAAACTAATAAAATGGTTTCAAATGCTCTTTTTAAAAACGTAACTATTGTTGCAAATAAAGAAGATGTAGACCTACGTGGAATTAATACCTTCATTTCTGATAAAATTAAATTAATTGCTTACGATGAAGTAGTCGATTTAATTTTTGCGAACGATTCCATTGTTAATATGTAATAATAAATCAACTTCTAACCAATTTTTTTTTTTCTTTAATGTCAAACAACACTCGCCCGACAAAAATAACTAGGCTCTTTGAGCTTAATAGAAAGGTTTATCTTCGTTAAATCCTTATTTTATTTAATGCCAGCTAAACCTTCTGAAATTAAAAAAGCTACAATTCACACCTATTGGGATTCTAAAGAAGGATTGATCTGTCCCTTATGTTCTTCGCAACTTCGACACGAATTCAATAATGGAGGTAAGAAAATTATCACTTTAAAGGGTCCCGTATGGGTGGTGACCAATTATTATAGCTGTATTAATCCTAAGTGTGAAATGCACCAAGCATTTCCAGCAGCATATCATTCTGCTATGCAACGGAAGCGATTTTCCTTGGAGGTATGGGCAAAAGTAATACAACATCATTTCAAGCATCATATTAATTATTCCACCACCGTTGAACTCATGTGGGACGATTGGGAGGTGTCAATTTCGAGGAACACGGTGAGAAGTATCTGTGAATTTTTTGAAATGGCAGGAAAGCAATATACGGACAAAAAAGTCCTAAAAGAGGTCCAATCAAGCGGAAGAATCATTTTATCGCTTGATGGTGCCCAACCAGTTAAGAACGAGCCTTCTCTTTGGGTCTTTTCTGATCGCCTCACGGGAAACGTGCTCCTTGCAAGGAACTTAGAATCTGCTCCCGCATTCGCGTTATGTGCTATATTTCGAGAAATTGAAATGCTCTATGGTGTTCCCATCGTAGCCATCATTTCCGACAAGCAAAAAAACATTGTGAATGGTGTCAAGCAATTCAAACCAGATATCCCACATGCGTATTGCCAGTACCACTTCCTTAACCACCTTGCCGAGCTCATTGCTTCGAAAGATTCGCATCTCAAGAAAACTCTTCGGAAATCTGTAAGACAACTCTCAATTGTCTATAATAGTAAATATACCGATTCAAACGAGTTATACAAGTTGTTTCGTCCCATTAGCGAGGAGCTGAAATGTGCCATCTCCACACGTGGCGATCGATTCGATGTGTTTCCGGGAATCGAAACCTATGCGAATTTAGAATATGTTGTGTCGCGGTTGGAACAATTTGAGGAAATGAAACTCACTCCGAAAGTTTCTAGCACATTAAACGCTCTACTTGCAGCATTAAAGAATTTACTTAAAGCGAATCGTCATTTACGAGAGGAGATAACCTCCTTGATACCTGATTTTCAGCAAATTAGTAAGATTTTGGCCAAAAGGGGGAATAAATCTTTTCAAATCGAGAAAGAAGTGAAAAAATGGGTTTACAAACTCCAGAACCGTTTGAAAAGGAGAAAATTGGAATATATTCCTCAGATCATCAAGTGGCGGCAACATTCTTTCAAGTTAAGCTGTGAGGAAATATGGCAACAATGGATTCGGTTAGTTAATTCTTATAGTGAGGGATTATACGAGGCTTACGATGTCGAGGAATTAGATTTTACCAATAACGCCAAGGAGCACCTGTTTCACCGCAGCAAGCATCATTTCAAAGCCCTTTTGGGACGTGAAAATGTCGCAAAAGCATTCCTGAACCACGGAGGACTGCATGTCCAGCTATTAGATATCGATTTTACGAAAAAAAACGTGACAAGCGTGTTGTTAGCGTGTGAAACCCCACTTATTGAAGCCCGAAGGAAAGAATTTAACGCTCAATACGCAACAGTAAAACGAACGTGGAGAATTAGAGAAAAAGACACAGGAAACTTTACCCAATTCAAAAATAATTTGACTCAACTAGAGTGGACCTAATCTATTTTGTCGAGTGAGTGGGGTTTGACATTAAAGTTTTTTTTTAAATTTGATTATCAATTAATTCTAAATATAATAACTTATAGGAATTAAATTTTAAGAATTAAATTTTTAAGACTTAAAACTCATTGATTAAATATTGCGAAATGAAGAAATTTAAACTTGATAAAGTTAATTTAGCTATTTTAAATTCCATAAAAGAAGATAGTAAAGTTAATTACTCAAAATTAGGAAAAAAGCTTGGATTATCTCATGTTGCTATTAAGAATAGATTTGAAAATTTGTTAAATAAGAAATTAATTAAATTAAGTATATTACTAAATTTTACAAAGCTACAGTTTAAGTTAGGATTTATATTATTAGAAGTAGATTCTAACGCTTTAGAAACGCTTATAAAGGTATATAAAAAATGTCCAAGAGTAATTTATTACTATGAACTGATGGGTCAATACAACTTTGTATTACTGTTTTTTGGAGAAAATGAAAGGACATTAGAAACAATACTTAAATCGTGTACGCTATATTCACTGCCGGGAATTCATAAAACAAATATTTTGATTTGTAGAGAGCCTTCTGAAGATCTTTTTTTACCTTTCAATTTTTCATTAATTAATCAAGATGCTGATAAACCTCCGTGTGGGGCTGACTGTAAGAATTGCGGAGCGTTTAAACAAGAAAGATGTTTTGGATGTCCGACATGTAGATATTATAAGGGTCCCCTTAAAGAAAGAGCTTAAGAAACCTGTATTCAAAAATAATTTTCTATTTTGTTGTATTTTCACTATTATTAAATGTAAGGCTACTTACAATTCGTTTAGATTCTTTTCTAAAAAATCTGTAATCCTTCTCTCTCTTTATTTCAAAATATTTTCATTTCAGTTTTATTTTTGTATTCTTGCTTCAAATTTTTAATAAATTCTTGCAACTCATTATTGAACATGGATCTTTTTTCAAGATCGATACAATCAATAAAGGAAAGAATGTGAACGATTCCTGATATTTCTTTATCGCAAGTATGACCAAAACGAGGGGCTCTACATTCATGACATACTGTTAAAGCATAATTCTGAAAATTTTCTTTAGTTAACTTTTTATTTAACATGAAATTTGCTCCCGCAGCTGAAGAGCCGCATGGGGATGAGCGTAAAACTTTTACATTTAAAACTTTCGTCTCATCGTCTAAATTTAATTCAAAAAGTGGTTTTCCAAAATATTTTGCAAAAGTATCAATTTCTGGAATTCCTGTATTCGGTTCTAAGGAACACATGGTTCGAGGACCAACTACTTTAGGGTTAATATTTCTAGCTTGCTTTAATAAGCCAAGACCAGGTGTTATACCTAAGATCGTTGGTTTTTGGAGCCCAACTAGTTCCAGAATGATATCTGGATGCCTCACATATAATAAATAGAGCTCGCACTCTGGTATATCAAGGTCAATTTCATCATCTAACATAACTGTCGTAGGGATATCTGGAACTAATATCCATTCTACCTTAAAATGATTTTTAATATTTTCAAAAGCTCTTTCACCATATTTTCCATCAGATACAATTCCAACCTTAATTTTATTCTTTTCCATCTAGATACTCTATAAAGATTTAATTTTTTTCACTTCATTATTATTTACTTCGAAATAACTCGTCCACTTTTTGCGCTATTTCTTCGGCAATTATTTCAGCAAGTTTCATACCATCCTCTCCTAAATCTTCGCGGGATTTTGGCTTTAATTCGGGATGCATGTCTAAAATCTCTTGAATGTATATGGTTGCGGTAGGCTTACCACTATATTTATCAACAGCAATTTTAGCACAATCCTCTTCACATCCTTCTATTGTTATAGTTGGATGATTTTTTGCAAAGTCCCTCTCCTGTTGCCCGCCATGCCTTTCTAACCCACCTGCCATAAATAAGGGTTGACATAAAATGATCGTATTATTTGGTCTTAATTTTTCAACAACTATTCTCGCAGCTGCCCGACTTAAAGTGCCTCCAACTAATTTTTCACCACTACAAGCAATAATTCCAACCTTTTTCTTCATTTAATCGTCCCTCTCCATGTTTTCTTCTAATAATTTATCAACTTCAGCAGCCACTTTTTCTGCTAATTTTATCGCCAATTGCTTAGTATTTTTTCCAACTGGAATAATTGAAGGTTCTGGTTTTAAACTCCTATTTTCCTTTACGATATCAGTAGTCAAAAACTGAGCATCCACTTTTCCAACAGCTTCCATTAAATCATTATAAGAACATTTTAAGGGGCATCCATCTAAGGCGATTACTTTATTTTCCTTTAATGCCTCAATGACTTCCTTTTTACCTTTTACTATTAAAGGTAAGCATTCTAAAGTTGTCTTATCCTTCGCTAATTCGTTAACGACTATATATGCTGTTTTTCTGCCAATGCTTCCAAAAACTTTTCCAATTCCGCTACACGGAATAATATAAACTTTCTTTTCACTCATCTTAATCCTCTTTTTCTTTATCTAATAATTCCCTTTCCTTTAATATTTTTTCTTTCATATATTCAAAATATTCTGGACCATCCATAAGTAATTCTTTATCCTCCTCAAAATTTTTTAACTCTAATTCTGCAAACCATCCTTGTTGATAACAATCTTGATTCATCCATTCAGGATGTTCTTCTAACGCTTTATTGACACCAACAATTTTTCCTGAACCAGGAGATATTAATTGCAATACTGTTTTAACAGATTCAAAAGAACCTACATCATCGAATTGTTCAATTTCTTGACCAATTTTGGGTAATTCTACAAACATTATATCACTTGACTGATTCTGTAGATAATCTGTAATACCAATTAGAGCTCTATCACCATCTGGTTTGATCCAACAATCATTTTCATTGAAGAAATATCCCTCTTTAGGAACTTGAAAATAGAATTTATCCACAGTAATATCAAAAAAATCCATCCTTTCTGTCTTAGCTACGATAACTATATCTTCTTTTTCGCTTACTTTTAGTTCCTCTAAAAACCCCTTAGCAATCATTTCAGCTAATTTCTTAGCATTTTCACTCAATTTTAAACTCGTCCCAGGTT
>NJBI01000088.1 GCA_005222975.1 Promethearchaeota archaeon Loki_b31 | reverse complement strand
TTTTTTAAATCGAAACAAGCGCCCGTATGGTCAATATGAAAGTGAGTTAATATGCAGTGTTTTATATTCTTAGGATTTAAATTTAATTTGCTAATTTTTTTAATCATTTCAAGACTCATTCCACAATCAATCAAAACAAGCCCGTCTTCGCTATGAGTGTCCACTAAAAATACAGAGCAACCCGAATCACCAACATGGTAAACATCTTTAAAAATCTTTTTCATAAATCTTTTTCCTCGTCAAGATCTTTATTTGAGTCCTAAAAGTAAAAAAAAATATTGAGAAAAATTAAAAAGGTTATTTCCTCTTTAGATATGATTTTTTGTATAAAAGTATGGTTACGATTGCTGCCATTCCCGTCGAGAAGAGAACATCAGAAGCATAGTGAGCACCAACAACAATTCGGGATAATCCTACGAATAAACCCCATCCAATAACTAAAACTGTAACTACGATTCTATAAGGATCCTTGATTTTACGGTCTTTAACAACTATTAACAATGGTAGAAGCATCCACCCCATTGCCGTGTGTCCTGAGGGAAACGACCTACCATCCGAGCTTAATCCAGGTGGCAAAAACCATGGTGTAAAATTGGTAAATTCCAGATCAAGATCCCTAAAGCGAATTCTTCCGCATAAAATCTTAACAATTTGGACAAATAGCAAAGGGTTAATAACAGCTAAAAGTGAAATTATACACGCTAAGGTTCTGTAATTTTTCCAATCTTTATTCCAAGTTATAATTGTATAAATTATCATTGGAATAATTAAACTGAAACCTGTGTAAAAATCACTATCGAATATAATAAAAAGCATTCCAATAACAATAATTATCAAGGCAGGTATTTTTTGTAATTTCAAATTTTTAATGTAACCACCAAAAAAAGTTGCTAATGCTATTCCAATTAACGCCCAACCCGGTAATTCCCCGTAATCTGCACCAAAATTCCCCCAAGCAGAGGTTCCATCAACGACTGCTCTTGAAATATTTAAATCATAAATACCAAATATTATCGCAAGAATTATCCAAGATACAAGTACAAGTAATGTTAACTTACTAACCATGGACCAATTTGTTTTTTCAGACATAATTTTTTACAGAATTCTTTATTTAAAATGAAATTAATTATTATGAATTTGATTGTTAGAATTTATTTATATCTTTTTTGTTTTATAATCTCTCTTTTTCTTAGCTAAATTTTTTAAGTAGAAATTTCTTTACGCAATTTAACGAGGATATCGGGGTAATCTGTGTAAATAGCACTTACAACCTCACCATTATAAGTTAAGTTTAAAACTTTTTTCATGCGAGATTTGCTGTTAACCCCCCACACGTAACACTTAAAGCCAAAATCAATTATTTGTTTTAAATTCTTGATATTAGCTCTCCAACTTTTAATGTTAATAGCTTTAATTTTTAAATCTTTTAATATTTCGACATCAACAACATTGTCATTAATACTAGTAATATTTTCAGATAACGTATGGACTAGCTTTATTTCTTTATTGTATTCTCTTAACTTAAGCAAAGTATTATGGTTTCTTTCCGTAACTTCAATTTTATCAAGAATATCGAACTCTGTAGCTATATCTATTAGTTTTAATCCCGTTTTTATATCTCGAATATCGCAGCTATACCTTAAATTGTTAGCATATTTTTCCAAAGCGTTAAACACTTCGATGGTGGTAGGAATTTCTCGGTTATCCTTAAATTTGATATTTTTTAACTCAACCAATGTTAGTTTTTTTATATCATACCATTCAGAATCTATTTTTATATAGTGGTCGTGATAACAGATTAACTTATTGTCTTTTGTAAGTTGGAGATCAGTTTCTATACTTACTCCTATTTTTACCGCATCTTTAAAGCAAGGAATTGTATTTTCTACGCAATTGCCCATTCCTCCTCTGTGAGCAAATATGTGTGTTTTTTTCATAATTATTATGAATCTGCTTTGAATTATTAGCAAAAAACAAATTTTTATAGAAATTTTAATTACATATATTACTCAAAAGTTATTAAATGATTTGATAAACATGGAAAATAAAGAAATTCGTAATAAAAATAACGATTCTTTTTCTTTTAAATTAAAAAAATATATAAAAAATCTATTTAATTTTTCACAGTATAGTTTTAAAACCATTTTATACATTATCTTATTTGTAGCATTAGTAGTTATTTCATTATGGATGCTCTGGTATATTTATTTAGGCGGTGGCGAAACTTTTTTACTAACTTTAGTAGTAGATTGGTTCATTAACCCAATTTTCCTTCTAGGTGTTTTTGGAATTCTGTTGTTTATATTAATAATGGGGATACAAGGACTTTTAGTTCCAATCCCCTCTGAAATAGTTCTTCTTGCAGCCGGAATGATTTGGGGGTTAGTTGGGGGTGGAATTATGGGCGTCATTGGTTCAATGGCCGCGGCTTTATTGTGTTATTACATAAGTAGAAAGGGTGGCCGTCCCCTCGCTGAAAAGTTTGTAGGAAAAAGTGCAATATCTTTAGCCGATGATTTTATCCATAAATATGGAATGTCTGCGATAATCATCGCAAGATTATTGCCATTTATAGCCTTTGATCCAATTTCTTACACAGCGGGTCTTGTTGATTTAGATGTTAAGAAATATTCTTTAGGAACATTTATTGGTTCAATACCTAGAGCTTTCTTTTATTCTTGGCTTGGTGCATCTATTACAGCGGGCATAAAATTTCCTTTAAGCCTAAGTAAGTTACCACTCGAAGATATTGAAGCCTTATCTGCGAATTTTAATAATGTATTATTGATTGTGTTAGTAGTTTTAGTCATCATGTTTGTAGCATATTATATTACAAGCAAGCATTATGAAAAGAAGAAATCGCAGAAAAACGATTAAGCTACTAACTCAGAATAAATTTAGTCAGCATATAATGACTTACTTCTTTTTTCTTATCATTATAAAGTTTTATTAGTGATTAAAACAAAAGTAGTTTTAATTGAAATTATAAAAAAACTTGAAAAAAATGTTAGAAAAAAGCAATATTCCTAAAAAATTAGCGAAAAGCCTTAGCCAATTAGGTATCTTTTTGCATATTCTAAGTTGTGCTTTTGGAATCATGTATTTCTCTTTTCCAGTTAACTCATTCATATTTGATATATTTGGAGTTATATTAATCGCGTCCTGGCTCTTCAATATCCTAATTCTTCTTATAGATGATTCCTATCTTAATAAATCTACCGTAATAGGAAAAAAGCTTAATAGATTAACGTATTACAACATAGTTTTATTCATAATCGGAGTGTTATTAATTTTATGGGGCGTAATTCTTACGGCATTCATTTTAAATGGATTTCTTTTCGTTATAGCCTTTCTCATGATTATAATCGGATTTTTTGGAATCGAAATGATTAGTTTACAGCTTGCTCTCACTACATTTTTAAACATTGAAAATAGAGGTGTATGGAAATTTGAATAAACCGACCTTACTGAAATTTCTAAAACTGTTACTTGTAATGCTGAGTTTTTCAACTTTTATTATTGGAATTTACTTTACAATCGTTTTACTTATTCCTATTAAAGGTGGGATATCGAGTTCTTTGTCATTTTTTATAACTCAGATTTCTGGTTTTCTAATGTTTTTATATCTTATTACAACGATACTTTTGATAAAACTAATCCCAAAATTTAAACGAAGAAGTCTAGTGAAAAAAATTATTTTAGTTTTTGGGCTATGTTTAACCTTTCTTAACGCCTTACCATTAATAGCTACACCAATTTCAATTCAAACTGCGGAAAATGAATTCAATGTTGCTTACGGCGAAAATTGGAGAGCACAGATACCCTCAAGTGCAGAATCTTATTTTTTACCTACTCAATTTAACCTTTATAATTACTTCTTAGGGTTTTCACATAGAGATTGTAACATAGAGACTGATGTAAAATACTACGACAACGATGGGTTCCAGCTCTATTTCGATGTATATTATCCCAAATCTACAACAGCACAATTACCTGGAAACAACAGCGTAATCATTAAAATTCACGGAGGAAGTTGGCAATTTGGCGATAAAAGCTTAGGAAACGTATTAGTACTAAATAAGTATCTTGCTGCTCAAGGCTATGTAGTGTTCGATATTCAATACGGTCTGTTAGATGCTGGAGGTTCTTCTTTTATTCCTACTCCCGATCATGTTAGAGGGAATTTAACTCTACATGATATGGTTTACCAAATAGGAAACTTTACTAAGCAGTTAGAAAAAACATTTGCAAGCACTTATAACGCGAATTTAGACTCAGTTTTTATCATGGGCGGCTCTGCTGGCGCTCATTTGACAGGCGTCATAGGGTTAGGATACAACGACCTTTATTTTGCTGGAAACTTTAGCAATGCTTTAAATATTAAGGGAATCATCCCCATTTATCCTCCAAATTTCGCTGATCCTTATTTTACGCACGAGCCTCTATCAAGATTAATCCCTGGCGATCCACTATCAAATCCTTTAGCGTTCGAAAAATTTACTCCTAGTAATTTAGCCGATGTGAACGATCCGCCCGCTATAATTTTCCAAGGTTTAAGAGATGATTTGGTCCCTTTAATAAACGCTGAAACGATAAAAAGCGCATTAAATGCCAAAGGAGTAGATTGTATGCTCTTGACTTTTCCATTTGCAGCACATGCTAGCGATCTTATAGTAGGTAATACTTTTTCGCAGGTCTGGGTTTACTATCTGGAAAGATTTCTTTACTTAGAACAATAGTTTTCTTATTTTTTTTTTTTCGAGATTAAAGAAGCTAAGTATGTTATTGTGATATTATTTCTGGTTTTAATTTGTGAAATTTGAATGTTTGGTATGAATAACGATGAAAAACTAGAAATTAAGAAAAGCGAGAATTTTGCAGATAATCAACCATCCCTATCAAAACTATACAAAGAACTTAATCAAGCGATCAATTCTAATAATATCCAATCTATTTGGGAACTTTCTAAAAGTATAACAAGATACCACTTTAGAACGATCGATATCTAAATAGGATCATTTAACTATATGTAATTAATAAAAAATTGGCTGCTATTTAAACATTTTAAAGCTTAAATTGGGTGAATTGTTAATATATTGGATAAATCACTTAAGATTTATTTAATAAATCAAATAGAAAATTCATTACAAAATTATTTAAGGATACACCCTACTATAATTATAATTAAATTAATTTTAAATTTAATCGATAAGAAGGGGTTCTAAATGTTTTTATACGGGGATTATAATGATATTTTAGAAGATAGTCTAATCCAAAAATTAAATTGGTTAAAAGAAGAATTTTACTATTTATTTAAGTTTAGACAACATAAATATAATCAAAAAGACAAAGAACTTGCTCATCAGATTATAGAAAAGTTTATTGAGAGCGTAAATTCTTCGGATAATAAAAGAATGAACGAGTTAGTGCTAGAAACCGTAGAAGCTATTGAGAAAAAATATATCGGTCTATTTTAAGTTTATATTTTTTTTTTCAAATTTTCATACTATTTTTGACAATAGAATTTATATTGAATTTGCCTATTTTATTATATAAATTAACAATTTTCTGTATTATAAATCGATTTGATATAATATTATAATTTAACAACTCACTAAAATGGAACGATTAATTATTGTACATTGGAATAAAAGCACTGGTCCAATACCAATAATACAATACCCTCCTGAAGGAGCCTATCCTTCGAAGGACATTTTCCTGAAAATTTGGGCTCAACACGAATTAAATAAGGAGGACGCGCTAATTGAACTTGAAGATCGTAATATTATTTCTGTTATACAAGAGTACGAAGGAGAAATTTATTTTTTGTGTTTATTTTTCATGTCCAAAAGTAAAATTAGCGAGATACTTTCTTCAGACATATTAGCAATTATTACTAAAAACTTATTAGAACTTATAAACACGAATAAAATTACGAGAACCATCTCTGAAGCATTTAATACGATAAAGAATTATAGTAAAATTGAAGGAGAAGATTTAATTAATTTTTTTCAAGAAAAGATAAAATATACCATATTACAAATTCTGCGAAATGGTGTAATTTCTAAAGCAGAATTAGCCGAAACTCTCCGGCAAAATTACGGTTTTTCGACCGTCAATATTGATTTATTGTTGATATCTTTTATCCGAGAAAAATTAATTTTGAAAAAAACCATTTCAGGGAGTAAAGAATGTTATTTTTTAATTAAAGATTTATCTTATACTAGAGTGCCTCCTAAAAAATTACCAGATGAGGGAACAGAGGAAAAACTATTGAAAAAATTCAAAAAAGAATTTGTTAAATTATTTTCTAATTATAATTGTAGTCAAGAAATTGAAAATAAGGAAATTATTAATTTTCTAATTGATAAGGATGTGTTTAACTTAATAAAAGCTCTAAGAAAGAAGGAACTAACTGTAAATGAAAGTATCAATATTTTAAGTAATAAAGAAGAACTATTTGAAGAATTATTGGAAAAAAAACTCATATTCGAAGCAAAAGGCGTAGTTTATCTTTTTTCCGATATTCGATTTCTTAAATTTACTCCGTATTACATTATTAAGTTGTTGTTAGAAAGGTATCAGAAGCAAGAAATTTCTTTAGATCAATATTTATTTCATTTAAAGTTGTTAATTAACCAGCTTAAAAGCCAACCGTCAATTTTAGATTATAATGTAATTTAATTACATTAATGATAATTCTATGTTATCCTTAAACATATCACAAAGATAAGTTCGAAATACCTTTATAAATATTAAAATCAAATTTTGATTATCATTAACTTTTCATAAAAAACAAATTAAGGAGATAATTTTGGCTTTAGAACTTGTAGATTACTTACAAGGGAGTTTCAGTTTAGTCTTTGTTATAATCTCGTTAATAATTGGTTTTTCAATACTATCTAAATATTTTCAATATAAATCGAGGCTTTACATTCTTGTAGGTATTTCATGGATTGGAATTGCAACACCGTGGTTTCCTGATTCAATTAGTTTTGTTATGAACTTACTTTTTAATAAATCTCTCGCAATTGACTTGTATTTTATTATCGGTAATGTTACTATGCCGGTCGCCCTTTTAGTTTGGCTAATCGCCTACACAGATATGATTAATAAAAAAAAGCAAAAATTAACTGTAATTTTAACTATTATTTTCAGCATAATTTTTGAAATCATCTTCTTTTATCTATTAATCACGGATATTGATCAAATTGGAATTATCAATCCGTTAAGGCCTTTTACAGTGGAATTCGGGGTTTTTATTAGCATCTCTTTAATGCTTGTAATACTAATTATGTTTGTAACTGGAATTGTATTTGCTCAAAAATCAGTGAAGTCGGAAGATCGAGATGTGAGATTAAAAGGAAAACTACTTCGCGCGGCTTTTATCACTTTTACGATTGCTGCTGTTTTAGATTCATTACTTGGTACGATTTTTGAAGTTCCTACTGACCCCTTGTTAGCAATTATGGTAGTTATAACTCGAATATTATTAATAATCAGTGCGCTCGAATTTTATGGAGGGTTTATTCTCCCAAAATGGATGCACGCTATATTCACTAAAAAATAAATCTTTTTTTTTAATTATTTCCTAATTTCCTTATATTTCTAATTACAATAATTTTTTTACTATCAATGATGATTCCTTTTAGGTAGTGAAATATTCCGGATAAATTTTGAGATAATTAAAAATATGGACGAATACACAGATTTAGATTGGAATTGGGAATTTTACGAAGAACTTGTTGATGATGTGGACGAAAATAAAAATATCATTCAATGTATTTCGTGTGGAAAGTGCGTAGGGGATTGTCCTGCTGCTAAAGTATCTAACTTTAATAGTAGAAAAATTATTAAGAAAGTTCTCCGCGGCGATAAAAGCGTTTTGAAAGACTCTGATATTTGGTATTGCTATTTATGCGAAAGATGTAAACGAGTTTGTCCTAAAGAAAACATAAACATCCCCTTACTTATAATCAACCTTAGGAACGAATCTTTTAAAAAAGGCTACGGCCCAAAATATAACGATTTGAGAAAATACGTAGAGATGTCTGAGAGATTTTTAACCCAAGGTACTGTAGTAGAAGCCCCATTGGGACATAATTTACCACAAGAACGAGTTGATGAAATCTACGAAATTTGTAACTTTGCACGAATAAAATATGTGTTTAAAGCAAGTAAAATAGACCAAAGCAAAAGAAATAAGAAAACTAAGAAAAAAACGAAATAGAAATTTAAACAAAAATTAATTGAATAGGACAAAATGAATTTCAATAATTTAGCTCTAGATTTACAGGAAATTAAAAAGAATTACCCTGAAAATCCTTTAGAATTTTTTAAGGGTAAGAAGTTATGCCTATTTAAAGCTTGTTTAGAAAAGTATTTTCCAGGCGTAAGGTGGGGGTTTCAAGATCTCTTAGAAGAACTACTGTTAGATGTGTCTATATGTAACGACCAATCTTGCTGCAGTGGAACGTTTTTTCAAAGGAATCTAATAACAAGAGCCCAATTTTCCGCAATTAACGAGAGGAACCTTAGCGAAATGAATCGGCAGGCAGATATCGTATTATTTAGTTGCAATGGATGCTACAATTCCCTTCTCAGAGGACGAGACTTTTTAAAAAATACAGAAGTGAGAAATAAAACCCAGAAAATCTTGAATTCAGTCAAGAAAAAAGCTGATGGGGAAAGATATCCTGGAATGTACGACATTTTAGAAAATCCAAAACTTAAATTAGTTCACGACTTAGATTTTTTATACTTAATACGAGACGACCTTCTCAACGCTCTAAAATTCGACTTAAGAGGCTTAAAAGTGGCCGTCCATTACGGTTGTCATTACTTAAATTTATCGAGAGATAAGAAAAATGTGGAAAATTACTTAGGGAGTAAAACTAAATTAGAGGAGCTCATTGAGCTTTTTGGGGGGATTCCCGTCGATTACCAGGAAAGGGAGAGTTGTTGTGGATGGGGGGCCAGTCAATTGTTAATAAATCCTCGCGAAGCTCTTAAAATCACTTATAACAAGTTAAAAAGCGCAGAAAACGTCGGTGCTGACTTCATTTTAATGCCCTGTCCAACCTGTTTATATACGTTGGAAAAACCAGAATATCGCGAAAAGATTGAAAAGTGGTTCAACGAAAAGCTAGAAATACCTACGATTCATCTTAACGAATTAATCGCTATTTTGCGAGGGTGCGAAGAAGAACGCTGTATTACCTTGCGAAGAAAAACTCCTCGTCTTGAGGAGATATTTGAAATTATAACACAACAATAATTTCATTCAAACTATTCTTATTTATTAAAAAGAAAATTCACATTTTTTCAATAGCTTGCCTTGGACAAGAATCGATACACAATAAACACCCTATACATTTTTCAAACAATAATTCTAAGCGTTCATCCACATTAAAATGCAGAGCGTCGGTTGGGCAAAGAGATATGCAAGCACCACAATCAATACACTTATCATCGTCAACAATCACCCTTCCCTTTTTATTTACAACTACTTCGTTTCTTTGTAAAGCGTCAGTAATGATTTTCATTTTATTTTCAGGAACATCTAACAAAAAGTTCACGCCATTCGTTCCCGTAGAAAACTTTAGAATGTTAAATGTAATATCGTATTTTAAAATCTCGTTTATGATTTTCGAATAGTCGTCAATGTCTCTTATAGCTCCGAACGGTAAGGTGCAATTAATTATAGTCGTATTACATCAACTCCTCCGAAGTTATTATTCCAATTACTCTCTTACTTTCATCAACAACCGGTAATGCTGAAATATTGTTATTTTTCATTCGTCTGGCGGCAAGTCCAATTGGTTCGTTGTCCGTAGTAGTAATTACTTTTTTTGTTATAATGTCATTTAATTCTCTTTTATTTTGAGCAATTGCTTTGGTCACATCAAAACTAGTCACGATTCCTTTTAGATAGTTTTCTCGATCTACAATAACGATGTGATTCATGTCCTCTTCTATAATTTTCTCAGCAATCTTCTTTAAATTACAATCATCAAAACATTTGATCGCCTGCCTTTTTAAATCCTTTACAAATCTTAACTCGGATGTTTGTTTCATTGGTTTATAAATTGTGTTTGTAGGGAGCGT
>NJBI01000033.1 GCA_005222975.1 Promethearchaeota archaeon Loki_b31 | reverse complement strand
GCGAGAAGTAAGCGTTATGAACGGTTTGATGTGGATGTGTTTAAATACTATCAACAGAATAAGAAAAAAAAGTGAGGCGGCAATTTAGTCGGAGGTGAGATTATTTTGCGACCTCATAAAAAAAAATCTTCGATAAGATTTTTTAAATTATATCTTGTTTTTAAAAGTCGTAAACATAAAATTTATGAAAATAATTTCACTTATTTAGTTAGTATGAATGTGATTAAGATTGATGAGAACATTTACGAAATACCGCCAAAAACTTTAATGGCGCGTGTAGAAGGCAAAATCGCGAAGTTTCAAATGAAAGTGCCGGTACATATTTATGCGAATGAGTACATATTGGAAAAGATCAAGAACGACAGAACGCTTGATCAGATTAGCAACGTTGCTTGTCTTCCAGGAATACAGAAGCATGCAATTGCACTCTCCGATGCTCATCAAGGGTATGGATTTTGTATAGGGGGCGTTGCTGGAACTGACGCCGAATCGGGTATGATTTCGCCAGGGGGTGTAGGATACGATATAAACTGTGGGGTTCGCCTCCTTCGGACAAACCTTCACCTTAAAGACATCAATAGCTCAATTCCCAGTTTATTAAACGTTATTTTTAAGAATATACCATCAGGTTTAGGAAGTAAAGGTAAATTAAATATAAGTTATTCAGATTTAGATAATGTATTAGATAATGGTGTGAATTGGGCTTTAGATAATGGTTATGCGATCGAAGAGGATATAGTGCACTGTGAAGAAAACGGTTTTTTAAAGGATGCTAATTCAAAAGTGGTTTCCCAGAAAGCTAAGCAGAGGGGGTTAAAGCAACTTGGTTCTTTAGGAAGTGGCAATCATTTTATAGAAATCCAGAAGGTTGATAAAATCTACAACGATTCCATCGCAAAAAAATTAGGAATTTTTGATAAGGATCAAATAACAGTTATGGTTCATACAGGGTCGCGAGCTCTTGGTCATCAAGTATGCACCGATTCTTTACGAAATGTCGAACAGGCAATGAAAAAATACGATATCAAAGTTCCTGATCGCGAATTAGCTTGTGTACCAGCTGATACTCCCGAAGCACAAAATTATTTAAGTAGCATGGCGTGTGCTGCAAATTTTGGGTTCAACAACCGTCAATTAATTACCCATTGGTTAAGACAATCTTTTCAAGATTATTTTAGAAAGAGTTTAGACGAGCTAGACTTTAAATTAATCTATGGTGTATGTCATAATATTTTAAAAATAGAGGAACACGAAGTTAATGGTAAAAAAATGAAATTAAATGTTCATAGGAAAGGAGCAACCAGAGCTTTTCCACCAGGACACCGAGATCTACCGCAAGATTATAAAAACATTGGTCAACCCGCTTTGATTCCAGGTACTATGGGATCATCTTCCTACTTATGCGCTGGAAGGCCAAAAGCGATGGATCTTTCTTTTGGATCCACCGCTCATGGATCTGGTAGAGTAATGTCAAGATCTAAAGCTAAAAAATTATATTGGGGTTCTAAAGTTAAAGAAGATTTAAAAAATAGAGGGATAATTGTAAAAGCTGCTTCACCTAAAATAATTGCTGAGGAAGCTCCAGGGGCATACAAAGATATAGATCAAGTAGTACAAGTAAGTCACGATCTTGGAATCATAGAAAAAATTGTAAGGTTAGTTCCAATAGGGGTTGTAAAAGGTTAAATTTTTATTTTATTTATTTTCCTATATGAAAAAATTATTTTGAAGTTAAATATCATATACTATATCAATTATGGTGCTTGCGTGTTTTTCTTCTATATTCATGAAGGAATAAGTTATAGCCTTAACTTCAATTCCTATTTCGTGCTTACCCAAATCGAATTTTTCACCTTTTAGAATAGCCTGCAACTTGTAATTATCGTTGAATTTTTCAATTTTATTTACATAGATTTGACTAAAAACAAGCTCATCCACATCAAAAATATACAAAAATTCAGAGAGAAAATCAAATAAAAGGGCTTCTTTATCCTCAGCCTTAATTGTTATTTTTTTTTCGATTTTAGGAGATATTTTTTTTAAGTCTGGCGTTATAGTCGCCATTAAACTATAAGCGGTTTGCGAAAAGGCTTCTTCTAATGATGGTCCCCAACTTCTTACCTGAACATCTGCAGTATGATCTCTAAACTCAAATCCGGCTTTTTTCATACGAATCGTATTATTTTCAGTATAGATTTACAATAAATAGTCTCGTTTAAAATTAAACCTTTTGCTGTTTGATTGAATTTTCCTAGGAGTTTAAAATAATAGGTCTGAAATTTTAAGTATATGTCGAATACAATTCAAAGTATGTTTATTGATAACTTACTTCTTTATCAAAAATTGGATATGAAAAAAATATTTTCTAACAAAGAACTTTTACTCTTTCACTTCTTCCATGATATAACCAAAATTTTTCCTCAAAACATTATTATCGTTAAAGATATTATATTTTTCTTCCTTGATAACGAAAATTATTTTGAAGCGAAAATGAAATTGCCATATCTTCGAAAGAAATTTCAGCACAGAAGAATTGTGCTTGTTCGGGAAGAAAGAGTTTTAGTTAATTTAGTTTTTGGTTTTTTCCCAGATCCTTATATTCATAACATAAGACTAGATAGAAATACTCATACTGGACAAATTATAATTATTGTTGGTTTTCTCTCTTACGAAGAGCGAGGGATTGCAGTAGGTTGTAATGGCGATTATATTAAAGCTGTGAACGAAATCTTCGATACTCAGATTAAGTTTGCGGAATATCAAAGATTTCCGGTAAGAATAAGATGTGAAGTAGTTAAGTTGTAAATGGAATTACCATGGAACATCTTTTAATTTTGTTAGATAAGCAATTGTATTAGCAATTAGGCTAACAGAAGGAGTTAATATAAGAAGTAATATAATAATATTGATGTCCGGGATAATATAAAAACCCGGAAAAAATAAAGCAGGTATTGAGGCAAAAATAATAGCCCCTACAGCAAAATCTAATTGATCTACAACCCAAAAAGGTGCGCCACTTTTTATATTAAATCTTCTCTTGAGAAATGATCCTGCTAAGTCTCCAAATGCAGCACCGTACGAGCAAAAAATTATTCTAAAGCCCAGCATCAATATTCCTATTGGAAAAGGTCCACCTATAAAATAATACTGATAATAGAAAATGTCAGAGTACAATTTATAAATCCCCAATGTTGCTCCCGTTATTGGGATCTGTTGTATAGCGGGCCATAGTACTATAAATAGCAAAAATAATGCGCAACTTAATGGAATACCAATGAATAACGGTCCTTTAATAAGTCCAGAAACGGTTTTATGATCTCCTAGGATTCTTCGTCCATCACGCCAATTTTTTCCACGATCTAAAGGTTTTCCGCCGCCAACGATGACCATTCCAGCATTCGAAAAATACGCGGGAACGATAAAAAGCATGCTAAAAATAAGGGTCGCTACCCAATCTGACCATGTAAATAATACGGAAATAATTAAAAAGTTTAAAAAGAGTAAGCTCATAAAAATTACAGTTAAAATTATTGCAAATTTTATATTTCTTCTCTTGTTATCTCTCTTATCACTATGTGTCGGCATTATCATTCCTATAAATAAAAAATTAGATTGAATAATTTTTAATTAAAATTAAATTTTGGTAAATATAATCGAATATACTAAACCCTTAATAATATTGCTCCTTAAATAATTATCTTTTAAAGCTCCGACAATAATATTATAAATTATTGCTTAGATTGTTGCAAATCGAATAAAACGAGAAAAATGTATTAAAGCTTTAACATTTTATCTATAATTTTTCGATTAATAATTAAGTTTAAATAGTGTGGAATCGAAATATTTTATTATGCGATATTTCGAGTGGAACCTATATACATGGTGTGATTAAATGTTGACGAATCAAAACGATAATAACATATATTCTTTTAATATTGATAAATTTTATCGAAACTACTTAAAAGGTCCAAATCTTTTTAGGAAACGCGAAGCTCTCGAACCTTCATTCATTCCTGATGAATTACCACATCGAAACTCTGAGATTGAAAAGATTGCGGGTATAACTGCGTGTGCTTTAAAAGGGGATGTTCCACCCAATTTCTTATGTTATGGGATGACTGGAACGGGTAAAACTGCCACTGTTCGTTATGTTTCACAAAAATTAGCTCAACATTGCACCAACAATCCTCCATGGTGGATATATATCAATTGTACTGTAGTTTCAACGCCTTATAGAATTCTAGCTCATATCTATAACACAATTGTTGGAAGAGAAAAAATCCCAGCGACGGGTTTGCCAAAAGATGTTATTCTCAAAAAATTGCTTGGTTTATTGGATCAAAAAGTTAAAAATAGCGTATGTTTTTTTGTTTTAGATGAAATCGATATCTTAATAGAGAAAAAAGGAGGAAATGAAATTCTTTATACTTTAACTAGACTTAATGAGAGCTTAGATTTATGTAGAACAAGTGTTATTGGAATCTCTAATAAACTAAAGTTTATGGAATATTTAGATTCAAGAGTTACATCGAATTTAGATCAAGAAGAACCGATTGTTTTTCACCCTTATAATGCAAACGAATTGGCAGATATTCTAAAACAAAGAGCAAAGATTGCATTTCATGAAGGTATTATCGAAGAAGGGGTAATAAAGTTGTGTGCAGGGCTCGCTGCAAGGGAGCATGGGGATGCAAGAAAAGCACTACAATTACTAAGAAAAGCAGGAGAGATTGCAGAAAGAAATCAAAATAAAAAAATTTTAGAAAAACATGTAGAAAATGCCCAAAAAGATATTGATAAGGATCACATCGTTGAATATATGCTATCAATGCCACTTCAAGCTCAATTAACGTTAACAGCTATTTATTTATTATCTAAATATACCCGAGAACATATAATAACTTCGGGAGATATTTACGAAGTTCATTCAGAACTTACAAATAAAATTCTGGGCGTGAAACAATTAACTCATAGAAGAATAAGTGATTATATTAATGAGTTAGCATTAGCAGGTTTAATTACTGCCAACACGAGGTCTATGGGACATTATGGGCGTACTAAAATAATAAATCTCGATATAGAAAGTGAGTTAGTAGAACGAGTTCTATCTCAAATTAAGAAAATACAGGATTCTAAATTGTTAAATTACATACCTATTTTACTTCAAACTGATAAAGTCAAAGTAAAGAATATTGTTTTTAAAAAGTTAATTTAACTTAAAAAATCCCAATTATTAATTTCATTAGTAATACTTTCAAGAAAAAATGAAGCCGATTTTTCATTTTTTTTCTTTAAAAGTAAAAATAACTTTGCTAAATGTTTACAGAATTTTTTGTTTTTAGCTCTATTAGTTTGGAAATCATGGCAATTATGCTTAATGAATTTATCATTTATGGATATTTTAATATTATATGGAGCATCATTAGAGCCTTTAACTTCAGCTTTAATGATCTTACTCTTAGGATCGAATTTAATTATATTAAATGCGCTATCTGATACGGTGACTGCTCTGTTTATAGTTCCTTTATCTAAAAACGCTTTTAATAAAGTATTAAACTTATTTAAATTATTTTTATCAAAGTTATCTATTTCTTGTGTTTCCTTTTTGGAAGAATCGATTTTTTTTAAAATTTGAGCTTTTCTTTTTATGTGCCAATTCTTTAATTTTAGTTCTAAATTATGTGATAATTTAAAAATATTGTTAGGGTTTTCTATTAAAAAATTGTTGTCAACAACCTTTTGTATGAATTGGTTTGCGTCGTTAGGTGAAAAAAGGAATAATTCAAACGATAATTCGTATATTAAGTCACTTAGAGATATAGAGGGGAGCTCAATAATTTTCCAAATATATAAAACCATCTCAGAATTGTTATTTCTTGGGATTGCAAAGTTCACTTAAAACTACCTATTTCATTTTTTTTTAACAACTAATCAATTTTTTTAAAATCTAATGGAAAGAAGTTTAATGTGTCTAATTCAACAATGGGTACTATTCCTGGAGTAGGTGTTATTCCAAAACTTTTCATATAATCAGTTTGAGATTGAAAGCATCCTGAATTAACCAAAGTCACATTCCTATATTTTCCGGTTCCGTTAATATGTACATGACCTGTATGAAAAATGTCAGGAATCTTATCTATTAAAAGTAGATCCTTGTCAATAGGGGCCAATTGGGTTTTTTCTCCAAAAGTTGGCGCGAGATGTCTACAAATAAGAAATTCTTTCATGGTTTCAATAGGTTTATTGATATCTAAATCGTGGATTAACATATTCATGTCATGCATACTCTCCCCATGATATATAAGAGTATTAACATTATGAGTTTTTATTAAAGAGGGGTTGCCCAAGCATTTTATTCCCAAATTAATTAAATCTTCACAATATTTCTTTGGTACCGAGGGTAGAGGTAATGCATTTCTTACGGGTTCGTGATTTCCAGATACATAAAAAATTTTAATATAATCTGGAATTTCTGAAAGTAAATCTGAAGCTTTTTTAAACTGTTTATATATATCTGTTATAATTAAATCTTTTTGTTGGTTTGGATAAACTCCGATGCCATCAACTAAATCACCGTTAATAACGAGGTATTTTATTTTTCCCGCAATATCTCTTAAATTTTTATTATTACTTTTACCGTTTAAAAAATTTAGAAATTTTTTAAATAACCCTTCTTCAAATTCTTTACTACCAATATGAATATCCGAAATTAACGCGATAGATAAAGGATCTGGAGATGTGTTTGGTTGAAAATTAGTCGGAATATCGATTTTTGAAATGGAATTGGCAAAAATTATCCCCCTTCTACCTTTTTCACCAGGATTAAAGGTTCCCTTGACAAACAACATCTGATCGTTGATAGTTCTTTCAATTATTTTGATATAATCCAAGTTATCAGAGTTGTTTTGAATTAAAACACTAATTATACCTGTTAAATCCTCCAAAGTTAATAAATAATTTCCTTTTTTTGTTAAATGAATGTTATTTACTAAACCTATTGTAGAGATTTCAGTGCTATTCGACAATCTAAAAATATTGTTAATATTAGTTGCGGAATTTACTTCTGGTCTTCTTCTAATGAGTTTTCGAAGTTGGTTAAATTTATCGAGCGTTAATTCGTAAAATTCATCGTACTTTCCATTTGTGTGCATTTTACCAGTTGGATCTTTTAAAATTTCGAAAATAAAATCATAATCCTTTGCTATTGGTTTAAAAATAAAAGTTGATTTGGTAGATTCGTGAGTTTTTGCTTTAATTTTCTTCTTTGCGGGTATTTTTTCTAATTGAGTATAAGTTGGAGAAGACTGAGTTCGATCTTCAGATTTCGAAGTTTTGATTAGGGTTTCAGAGGATATTGATGTAACTTCGTCGTTAAACAATTTAGTATCTGGTTTGCTTGATGATTTGAAAACATCTTTTGTGTCTATGGATTTCACATCCATAGAGAGCGAATTAGATCTGGAAATTACTCGCTTTAACGCCCTTTGTATTTCTTCGTTTGAAATTCCTTTTAAAACGGTTTCTGTTAAATGATTTTTAAAAGTTGGGATAAAACTAGTTTCTTTTATAATATTATTTAAGTTTTTCATGGGATTCTCAAGATTTACTATCCAGTCTAACATTGTAGGAGTAATATTAATTCCTGAGTTTACCAATTTATCTAAGATAACCCGTTTCTGCTCAGATATTTCGTTTTTCAAATCCTTTTCTTCCAAAATAGAATTATTATAATTATGATGGGATTAAGTTAAAATGTTTGTTATTAAAGAAAAAACAAATTTTTTTTTAAATATTAGGAGGCTATAATAATTCTCATAATATCATTATAAATTGGAAATCTCTTCAAATTAAAATAACATAATTCAATCAGCCTATTAATAAAACAATTTATTTTGAAAGTGAATATTTAGAATATTATATCCTATTTTTCTGCATTGAGATTATTAAAGTAATTTTAAAGTGTATATATTTTATGGTAGAAATGAGTAAGGAAATGGAAGCATATTTTTCACAAATACAAAATGATGTAGATAAATGCTACGAAATTGCAGATAATGCTCGTCAAAAAGGATTGGATCCTGAGATTTTCGTAGAGTCGCCCCAAGCTAAAGATTTAGCAGGAAGGGTTGAGAAGCTCGTAGGGCCAGAAGGTGTAGCTGAAGTAATAAGAATTTTAAAAGATCAAGGTAAATCTGACGATGAGATAGTGTTTCAAGTAGTTTCTGACATCCTTGACCAGAAAATAGGGAAGATTACGTCATTAGAGGCTAGGGTTGAGAGAGCCATTCGAGTTGGGCTCGCTATAAAAACGATGGGCGTCGTTAGCGCTCCACTTGAAGGAATATCTAAAATTTTAATTCGAGAAGATCGCCAACATAACAAATATTTATCGTTATACTTTGCTGGTCCTATTAGAGCAGCAGGGGGAACAACAGCTGCGTTATGTGTGTTAATCGCAGATTATGTAAGAAAAAAATCAAATATTCCAAAGTATGAAGCGACTGAGGGAGAAATTGGGAGATATGTTGAAGAAGTTAAGCTTTATGATAGAAGAGTTCATTTACAATATCCTTCCTCAAATGATGAAATACGATTTGCTGTAGAACATTTACCAGTGGAAATTAATGGGGATCCTACTGAAGATGAAGAGGTTTCTGCTTTTCGAAAATTACCTAGAATAGAAACGAATAATATACGGGGGGGTGCTTGCTTAGTTTTAAATGACGGGATACTTCTTAAGGCACCAAAACTCCTAAAAATAGCAAAAAATATGAACTTAGAAGGTTGGGATTGGTTAGCAAAATTAAAAAAGATTTCTCAAAGGGATGAGAAAACAGAAATGTTAGATAAAAAAAATAAAGAAGAAAATTTCATAATTCCACCTAATTCAAAATATGTTTCTGAAATTATCGCTGGAAGAGCTGTATTTAGCCATCCTTCAAAAATTGGTGGCCATAGAATTCGATATGGGAGATCTCGTAATACAGGATTAGCTGCTGCTGGTTTACATCCCGCAACAATGGTGATATTAGATAATTTTATAGCAATTGGAACACAATTGAGAATTGAGAGACCGGGAAAGAGCGCCAGTATATGTCCTGTTAGTTCTATAGAACCCCCCATCGTAAAGCTTAAAAATGGGAACGTAATAAGGATTTCAAATGTAAAAATAGCAAAAGAAGCGTTTCCAAATATTGAAAAAATCTTGTTTTTAGGTGATATTCTCTTTAGCTTTGGAGAATTCGCCGAAAATAATCATAGATTGGTTCCATCTGGTTATGTAGAAGAATGGTGGGCGTTAGAGTTAGAGAAAGCAATAGAAATTGAAGGAAATTTTAATTCGGAGATATTTGAGTTTGTAAAAAACCCATTTAAAAAGATTCCCTCTGCCAAGGAAGCTTTAACTCTAGCAAAAAACTATAATATACCGTTACACCCACTTTATACTGATTTTTGGGGAAATCTCTCAATAAGTGAGTTACAAGTTCTAAGGGAAGCTTTAATTAATGGATTTGATAAAGTCAATAAAACAATCGAATTAAAAAATAATCAGAGATTGAAACAGATATTAGAAAAAGCATTTATTATTCATTCTATTAAAGAAAGTAGCATCATTCTAAATAAGAATACAATTGAAATTTATAAAACAATTTTCAATTTAGAAGATAAAAAAATCGCTGATATAGGTAAAAACGACGATATATTCTCCTATTTCTCTAAAATATCTCCTATAGTTATTAGAAATAGAGCTCCCTTTTTCATGGGTACTCGTATGGGTCGGCCTGAAAAGTCTGAAAGAAAAAGCATGAAAGGCGTCCATGTTTTATTTCCTCTCAGCGATAAAGTTGGAAACACGAGGTTGGTTGAGAAAGCGATTGAATTTGGAAAAGTGAAAATTGACCTTTGTAGAAAAAAATGCCCCAATTGCGGAACAGTCACTCCCTTTAATCTTTGTCCTAAATGTAGAACACATACCGAATTTCAGAAGATATGTCTCAACTGTAATAAAAAATTATACCCTATAAATGAAGAAAAATGTCCTCAATGCGGTAGCGAATTAAAATTTTCTGCAGAAGCTGGTTTTAATATAAAAAATTATGTCAAATCTGTAGTAAGTCAATTGAAAACAGCATTGCCAAATAAATTTAAGGGTATTTTTGGATTAACTAATAAATTTAAAGTTCCAGAACCCCTTGAAAAAGGAATTCTTCGAGCTAAAAATGGTTTACTTGTATATAAAACTGCTGAAATTCGCTACGATGCTACTGATATTCCATTAACACATTTTAAACCAAAAGAAATAAAAACATCAATTAACCGATTAAAAGAATTAGGATATAAAATAGACTATAAAGGGAAAGATTTAATTGATAAAAATCAGATTTTAGAACTTAAAGTTCAAGATGTTATTCTCTCTGAAGATTGCGCAAACTATTTCATAAAACTTGCAAAATTTTTAGATGACGAATTGGAATTGTTTTATGATATGAACAGGTTCTTTAATGTCCTAAGGAGAGAAGATCTAATTGGGCATTCAGTAGTAGGGCTCGCTCCTCATACTAGTGCGGGAATTGTTGGTAGGATCATTGGTTTTACAGTGGCACGATCTATTTATGCCCATCCCTTTTGGCATGCAGCAAAAAGACGTAACTGCGATGGTGACGAAGATGGTATTATGCTACTTTTGGATCCTTTATTAAATTTTTCGAGATATTATTTACCAAGTAAAATAGGAGGTAGAATGGACGCAACTTTAGTTATTTCTTCAATTTTGGACCCAAATGAAATAGATAGTGAGGCTCATAATATTGATACTCTTTTTAAGTATCCTTTAGAGTTTTATATAGCAACCCAAAAATTTACTATGCCATCAGAAATAGAAGAAAAAATGAATTTAGTTATAAGTCGCTTAGGAACTCCAAACCAATATGAAAATCTTGGTTTTAACATACCAACAAAAGATATTAATGAGGGTCCCACGACCACATCATACAAAACTCATAAATCAATGGAAGAAAAAATTAATGCCCAATTACACCTCGCAAAGATCATTCAAGCGGTCGATGATAAAAAAGTCGCTGAGAAGATTTTATCTACACATTTCAATCCAGACATATTAGGAAATTTAAAAAGATTTGCTATACAGAGTTTTAGATGTGTAAAATGTAATGAAAAATTTAGACGCCCACCACTTTCAAATGCAGGAAAGTGTCCAAAATGCGGAAATAAAGTTATATTGACCGTTAATCGAGGAGGCATAGAAAAATATATCCCTAGAGCTATAAAACTTTGTTATGATTTTAATTTAGATCATTATACAGTTCAACGAATGGAACTGATAGAACAATATGTTGAAAGCCTTACAAATAATCCTAAAATTAAGCAACAGAAATTATCTAATTTCTTCTAATTAGAAATTCCTTGAATCAATTGATCTTATTGTAGTATAACAAATATCTAAACACCCATTCAAATTTTGAGAAGAGCATTTGTTGGGAGTATCCTTATCTGAATGAAAGCAAGCAACTTGAAATGAAGATCTAATTTTATAGCAAAAGATCGAAATGATAAGACTTGTCAACTTTTTAATATATGTTTTATAATTTCAATTAACTTTTTTTCCAATAAGAAGATTCACTTAAAATGTAATGCAGGAGGAGGGATTTGAACCCTCGAACTCCTATGAGACTAGAGCCTCGGTCTAGCACCGTTGACCAGGCTTGGCAACTCCTGCGAAGTTTTTAAATAAAATCAGATAATTTTTCACTTTAAATTTCTATATCTTAATAGCATTAAAGAGTAGAAATATTAAAAAATTTTATTATTTACTTTCTCTAATCATTTAATTGTAAAACTAATAGGATTCTAATCAGAATAAATCAAATTAACAAAGAGATGAAGAACTTTGTTTTTAATAAAATTTTTATTTAAAAGTTTTAACTATTTTTATATATTTTGTTTATTTAAAATTTGATTTACCAAAAAGGAGAAATTGGGAAATTTTGTCAGTTGATACAAAAAAGTTAGCAGCATTGCTCCAATGGTATAAACAAAGCCTTGGTAATGAATTAATCGCAGTTTTAGTGGTAAATAGAGACGGGTTGGTTATGGATTCTTTAATAGGTTCTTCAGAAAAATCTCTAGATGAAGAAATTATTAGTGGTGTAAGCGCTTTAGTAGAACCCGTATTAACTAGAATTACCGAAGAATTCAGTTCAGGATCCTTTGGAACGGGAACTTTTGATACTGAAGATTATAGATTCATTTTTTGTGAAGCTGGACCTGAAGCTATTCTTGTTACGGTTTTAGATGCAATCGCGGGCGTAGATCCCGTTTTTCCTTACGCTTATTTAGCATCTGAAAAGATTGCCCGAATTTTCGACGGAAGAACCGTAAGTCCCGTTATTCCAAAGTTAATTTCTGAACAAGATATAAAACATATCCAACGAAAAGTGGATAAACTTCAAAAAATTAATATAAAATCTGGAGAATACGCTTTTAAATTAATCCTTGGTGGAGATGGCGCAGTTGGTAAAACAAGCATGGTACACAGATATGTTGAAAATAGTTTTGCCACTGATTATAAATCTACGATAGGTACTTCAATTATGAAAAAGAAATGTTCATTTGAAGGGCTTGAAAGTAGTGTGAGGTTTATAATATGGGATTTAGCAGGGCAAGTTCAATTTAAACGCGTTAGACAAATGTACTTGGCTAATGCAGAAGCAGGAATTTTAGTTTATGATGTAACAAATCGAATATCTTTTGAAAATGTCAACAAGAATTGGTACAATGAAATTAGGAAGGTGTCTCCTAACATTTCGCTTATTTTAGTAGGAAATAAAATAGATTTAGAAAATGATAGAGTGGTTTCTACTGAAGAGGGGGAATCACTAGCGCAAGAATTAAAGTTATCGTACATAGAAACATCTGCTAAAACTGGAGAAAATATAAATGATGCTTTCAAAATGCTTGCTTTACAAATAATAAAAAAGTTTATAGTAATGGAGGATGTGTAAATAGAGCCTCTGGGGGGAGTTGAACCCCCGGCCTACTGATGATTCGAACCAGTTGATTTTACGAATCAGTCGCTCTACGACTAAGCCACAAAGGCGAAATATTTAATATATTAAATATAAATATTAGAAAATTATAAAATTTAACTAATGAATAACAACGATTATATTAGTTCAATAGGAGAAATAACATTAATAAGAATTATAGAAGAATTAATTTTTGAAAAAACTGGAAGGAAATTAATTAGAGATGATTCTTTTTTTTTTAAAATTATAGAGGAAAACAACCTAAAAGATATTATTCTTAACTCAGACATGTTCAATGCTGCAACAGATGCTCCAGAACAAATGTCCTTTTATCAGATGGGACGAAAATCTGTTCTTATGAATATAAGTGATCTTGTTGTTAAGGGCGTAAAACCCCAAGGTGCCATTATTTCTCTAGGACTTCCTGAAAATTTAAAAGTTATAGATTTTAAATGTTTGATTGAAGGAATTATCGATTATGTGAAATTGTGGAATATTAATTATCTGGGAGGAGATATTAATAAATCTAAAGAAATAATTATAAATCCGACTGTATTTGGTTTTAAGGATCCAAAAAAAATAATTTATCGAAAAGGTTTAAAACCAGACGATTTAGTTTTAATAAACAATAAATTTGGCTTAACTGGTGTAGGATTTGACATAATTTTAAATAGAAAAGAGAAATTAGAGGATTTTCCTAAATATAGTAGAGCTATCAAAAGTATATTAGAACCAAACGATATAGGAAAGGAAGGTATTATTTTGGCGGATAAGCAATTAGCAACGGCGAGTATTGATTCTTCTGATGGGTTATCTAAATCTTTAAAAGATTTGCTTTTGTCAAATCCTAAAATGGGGTTTGAAATTGAATTTAATGAAAATTTAATTCATCAAGATTCAATAAAATATTCGAAAGATTACGATGTCTCGTTAGAAAAATTAGTCTTTAATGGAGGAGAAGAATTTATTCATCTATTTACAACGAATGCCAAAAATTTTAAAGCGGCTCAAAAATTTGTCAATTCGAGGGGTGGAAAATTGTTTAAGATCGGAAAGGTAATTTCTGAGGAAAAAATCTATTTTATAAAAGAAGGTAAAAGAATTGAATTAAAGAGTCAAGGTTATGAACATTTTAAATAATTTACCTTAATGAAAACATTCAAGAAATATAGAACAGAACCGACTACAGAAAAAGTTATAAATTATTATAGATTTTATCCATTACAATTTTACTTTAATTTTAACTTTTTAACAAGAATTAAAACATTTGATCTTATTATTATTCTATTAGCACAGGGCCATTAGCGCAGGCAGGTAGCGCAGCAGGCTTTTAACCTGAAGGTCGTGGGTTCGATATGCTCGTTCGAAAAGATCGGGTGCGAAATTCCCACATGGCCCGCTAATATTTTACTCTTTGTAAAGGCTGAGTTAAAATTTATTTTTAAAAGAAAAGTTTTGCATGAAATAATTAATCGAGTATGCATTAAAGGTAAATATAAAGGTAGATCGTTAAAACGAATAAGCTCTCTTACAGCTAAAAAAATGGTTGATATAGAATTTAAATTACCATCTGATGAACCCGAACAATTAATAGTTAAATCCCAAGACACTACTAACGAAGAATATGGGTGTGAACCGGACAAAAGAGACATAGAAGCCCTCTTAAAATATGGTGTTATAAATTTAAATAAACCCAGTGGCCCAACAAGCCATGAAGTAGTCTCCTGGGCCCGCAAGATTTTAGGAATTGATAACGCAGGACATGGAGGGACTTTAGATCCAAAGGTTACTGGAATATTACCTTGTGCGCTTGGTAAAGCTACAAGAGTTTTGTCGGCATTATTATATGCAGGTAAAGAATATGTAGGAGTTATGTATTTGCACACACCTGAGAAATTAAAAAAAATTGAAAAAGTATTTAAAATATTCACGGGCAAAATTTATCAAATGCCTCCTATAAAATCATCAGTAGTTCGAAAATTAAGAATAAGAGAGATATATTATGCTAAAGTGCTTGAGGTAAATAAGAATCATGTATTATTTAAGGTCGGATGCGAAGCAGGTACTTACATCCGAAAATTATGTTTTGATATAGGAGAAGCTTTATGTTCAGGAGCACATATGTTAGAATTAAGGCGAACTAGAGTAGGGAATTTTATAGAAGATAAGAGCCATGTAAATCTTCATAATCTAAAAGATGCATATTCTATATACCGTGAAGAAGGTGATGACTATTATTTGAGGAAAATAATTTCTCCTATGGAAAAAATGGTATCACATTTGCCAAAAATATATGTAAGAGATACTGCTGTTGATGCTTTATGTCATGGTGCAGATTTAGCTTCTGCTGGAACGTGTTATGTAGATGCACGGATCAATAATAATATGCAAATAGTTTACATGACGCTTAAAAAAGAATTAATTGGTTTTGGTACTGCTAATATGAATGCAATGAAGATTTACAAGGCAAAATCTGGAATTGTGGCTAAAACCAATAAAATATTTATGGAACGAGGCATTTATCCTCGGTGGAACGAAATAATCAAAAACTAAAAGTGAGAAAATATAAAAATATGAAGCAAAAGAACCAACATTATTCTACTCAGTTCCCAGATGTAAAAATTAAAGTTTATTCCGTTCCAGAAAGTTTAAAACAGCATTTATTTATTTTTAAAACTATCACGGGAGTTTTTTCATTTAAAAAATTAGATTTAGGAACTAAGGTTTTTATTGAGCACATGACCGTTCCAAAAAAACAGAGCGTTTTACTCGATCTAGGGTGCGGGTATGGTGCGATTGGAATTGTGTTAGCATATAAATCACCTCAAAGCACAGTTTACCTAATTGATATAAATAAAAGAGCAATCTGGTGCACTAGGGAAAATATAAAATATAATTTATCGGATAGGACAAACAAAGTTATTACTTTATCAGGAAACTATTTTAAACCTATAAAAAATAAAAACATAAAGTTTGATGGAATTTATATGAATCCACCTTTACGCAATGGTAGAAGAGAATTTCTCAAGATATTTGAAGAGGTTCCTTATTTTTTAAAGCCAAAAGGACTATTTCAATTCGTGATTAAAAAAAAAATGGGCGCAGAATATGTATTAAAATACATAAATAGCAATTTATCAAATATATTCGATATCAAGATAATTTGTAAGAGATCTGGATACTGGGTTTTTGATCTTACTTTATTAGATTAGAGTAATAATTTTGATTTTATAATAAAATTCAAGAAAATTATTTAGTAAAAATGGAAAATTTTTTTACAAATCGAATATTCTTTTAAAAATATAGTAAGGAAAGAGGATTTTTTTTGACTAAAAAAAGAAAGATAGATGTTCTACTTCATGAGCTGGTTCCCAAACATTATCTTTTAACAAAAGAAGAATCGCAAAATTTGTTAGAAAAATATAAAATACATATTTCTGATTTACCTCAAATGTTTGAAAAAGATCCAGTAGCAATTGCGATTGGTGCAAAAGAAGGTGATATTGTTAAGATTGTTCGAGATTCTCGTACAACAGTAAAATTCATAAATTATTATCGTTATGTCAAAAAAGAAAAAGTGTAATTAATCTCTTTTATTGAAATTAATATTAAATAGGTTAGGCAAAAATTGAGTGCTGAAAGATTATCTAATAACGATAAATGGGTCGTTTTAAAAAGCTTATTTGATGAGAAGGGTCTAGTGCGTCAACATCTCGATTCTTATAATATTTTTATTAAAGATGAGATGCAAAGTATAGTAGATGAATCGAATGAAGTAGTACCTGATATTCCCGGCTTCAAAATAAATTTTGGGAAAATTAAGGTGGGGGTACCTAAAGTCAGGGAAGCTGACGGTGCCACGATGGAAATCACACCTATTGAGGCTAGAATTCGAGAATTAAGTTATGCTGCGGATATTATATTAGAAATGACTCCCATAACTATTGATGAACGAACTCAAAGGGAGGAAGCGGAAGAGACACTTGATATATATATTGGTAAAATTCCTATAATGCTAAAAAGTTGTCGTTGCCCTTTGGAAAACTTAACAGAACAAGAGTTAATTAACCGAGGAGAAGACCCACTTGATCCCGGTGGATATTTTATAATAAATGGGACTGAACGCGTACTGGTGACGCAAGAAGATTTAGCTCCCAATAGAATTTTAGCGGAAGAGGCAAGTAGAAGTTCAAGTGCTACACATCAAGCAAAAGTATTTTCTACAAGAAGTGGTTTTCGGGCACCTGTAACTATCGAAAGAAAGAAAGACGGAAATTTAAGAGTCTCGTTTCCTTCTGTTCCAGGCAAAATTCCGCTTGCGATCTTAATGCGTGCCTTAGGGTTACACTCTGATAAAGAAATTTTTGAAGCCATTTCAGAAAATGATGATATTCAGAAAGAATTGATTCCAGTTATAGATGTCGCTTCGGAAATCCAAGTATTAAAAGATTCTGAGAAATCTCAACAAAATGCTTTAGATTATATAGGAAAGAGAGTCGCTATTGGGCAAACAAAGGATTACCGAATTAGAAGAGCGCTTCAAGTTTTAGATAGATACCTTTTACCTCATATTGGAAATGCGGAAGAGGATCGAATAAAGAAAGCTTATTATTTAGGTCAAATGGCTCAAAAAGTTATGGAACTCGCCTTAAAATTTCGTGAGTCTGATGATAAAGATCATTATGCCAATAAAAGATTGAAATTAGCTGGTGAATTATTTACATCCTTATTTAGAGTTGCGTTTTTAAATCTTGTAAAAGATATAAAGTACCAACTAGAACGTACTGCTGTTCGAGGGAGAGCTCCTAATATCAAAACTGCTGTGAGAGCTGATGTAATTACTGAAAGAATAAGACATGCTTTAGCAACAGGCAACTGGGTTGGAGGTAAAGCTGGCGTTAGTCAATTGTTGAATAGAACAAATCATGTTGGAACATTAAGTCATTTAAGGAGAGTAATATCGCCATTAAGTAGAAGTCAACCGCATTTTGAAGCTAGAGATTTACATCCCACCCAATGGGGTAAAA
Source organism: Promethearchaeota archaeon Loki_b31 (assembly GCA_005222975.1). GTDB lineage: Archaea > Asgardarchaeota > Lokiarchaeia > Sigyniarchaeales > SOKP01 > SOKP01. Next base: position 22,307 of record NJBI01000033.1, on the reverse strand, counting down.
TTTGTCCAGCAGAAACTCCAGAAGGGCCAAATTGTGGTTTGGTTAAAAATCTTGGATTAGCGTCTATTATTTCTGTTGGCGCCGATGAGAGAATTATTGAAAACATATTAATAGATTTAGGAGTAATTCCAATTAATGAAGTAAAAAGAGTAAAAGGGGAAAAGGTAAATGTATTTCTTAATGGCAAATTAGTCGGTATTCATCAAAAACATAATCCCTTTTTAAATCAACTTAGAGAGAAGAGACGTAAAGGCGAAATTGGTCAACATGTAAATATTGGATATTATAGCGATTCTAAAGAGATTCAAATAAATTGCGATGCAGGGAGAGCGACTAGACCTTTATTTATTATTAAGAACAAACAAATCCTCATTACAAAAGAAGATATAGAGAAAATTAAACAAGATAAGTATGAGTGGACAGATTTGATTCAGAAAGGCGTTATTGAATATCTAGACGCAGAAGAAGAAGAGAATGCTTATATTGCTATGTTTGAAGAAGATATTACGGCTGAACATACACATTTAGAGATTTCTCCTGCTGCTATTTTAGGAATATGCGCTTCAATAATTCCATTTCCAGAACATAATCAATCTCCACGAAATACATACGAAGCGGGAATGGTTAAACAAGCATTAGGACTATTTGCTGCAAATATGCATTTAAAACTTGATACGCGTGGTCATACACTTCATTATCCTCAACAACCATTAGTTATAACGAGCTCAATGAAGATAATTGGAATTAATCGCCGACCAGCGGGACAAAACTTCATAGTTGGCATGATGAGTTTTGAAGGTTATAATATTGAAGATGCAATTATTATAAACAAAGCCTCAATAGAACGCGGTCTCGCACGCAGTCATTTCTTCAGAACATACGATGCCGAAGAAAGGAAATATCCCGGAGGAGAATTGGATAAATTCGAAATACCAGAAAGAGGCGTTAGAGGTTTCAAATCCGCTGAATCTTATCGATTATTATCTGAAGAAGATGGAATTATCGAACCTGAAACCACTGTAAATGGTGGCGATGTTTTAATAGGACGCACATCTCCTCCACGGTTTATTAAATCTTACGAAGAATTTGAATTGATGCAACCAAATAGAAGAGAAACTTCAAAAAATATGCGTCACAATGAGAAAGGAATTGTAGATACCGTAATTATTTCTGAAACTGTTGATGGTAATAAATTAGTTAAAATTAAAGTGAGAGACCTACGTATTCCTGAATTAGGAGATAAATTCTCTTCACGACATGGACAGAAGGGGGTACTGGGGTTAGTCCAACCGGCTGAGGACATGCCTTTCACTTCAAATGGCGTAATTCCAGATATTATTGTAAACCCTCATGCCATGCCATCAAGAATGACCTTAGGACAGCTCTTTGAAGGAATTAGTGGTAAAATTGCGTGTACAACCGGAAAATTAGGCGATGCAACAGCGTTCGAATGGAAAGATATCACGAAACTTCAAGATCAATTAGTAGAAGCGGGATTTGAATTTAATGGAAGAGAGGTAATGTATAACGGAATTACAGGAGAAAAATATGAGGCAGGAATTTATTGCGCCCCAATTTATTATCAAAAATTGTATCATCTTGTTGCAGACAAACTTCACGCAAGAGCAAGGGGTCCAGTTCAAATTCTAACTAGACAACCAACAGAAGGAAGAGCAAGAGAAGGAGGTTTACGATTCGGCGAGATGGAACGAGATTGCTTAGTGGGTCATGGGTCCGCTTTATTATTAAAGGAAAGATTGCTTGATGAGTCTGATAGAACTGTAATTTTAGTTTGTGAGAAATGTGGGCTTTTAGCAGTTTACGATCGAAACAAAGATAAAAGATATTGTCCTATATGTGGACAAGGAACTGTAATATCAAAAGTAGTATGTTCTTATGCTTTTAAACTGCTACTCCAAGAAATGATGAGTTTAGGACTTGCGCCACGTCTAAAATTAAAAGAAAAGATTTAAGCAAATTATCACTTTTTTACTCTATTTTCTATAATTTATCAATTAAATAACCAAACTTCAATTATAATTGTAAAATAAAAAAAAAAGATTTAAAGGCCAAATCCTAGGAATTCATAAAGATCTGGTATCATAGTATAGAGAAGAAACAAGAAAAACAATGTTAGTAAAGATATCCATACAGCTTGATCCCAAGAAAGGTCGATTAAAAATTTTGTTAAAATTAAAATAATTAGAAATCCAATGATAGGCGTTAATTGAGTTAAATAGTTTGAGCCACTAAAATCTATTAAATTACCAATTGCTCCTAATACTGAATTTATTGCTCCCAGAATTATTGGTATTATTAAGACGCAAATAAAAGCTAAGAGAATAATTAAAAATTTTTTATCAGAAGCTTTAGTTTTAGAACCAATAAGCAAAACCGAGATGTAAATGATTAACGCGACAATTACAGTTGCTAGTATTAGCCACAAAATAAAGAATAAAGTACTTTCTCCTTGAAATAACATTTTCAAAACTCTAATTTAATTTTTAAGTTTGTTTAAATAATAATTTATAAGAAAAAAATTCTCCTTCTTTTATAAATGTTGATTATATTTACTATTGATTAACATTGAGATTGAACTAATTTTGAAATTAGTAAAATATTATTGGATAATTATACAAAGTTGAAAAAAATTAAAATTAGGTGCTTTTGTAATAGATTAATTATATACCAAACGATATAAGGAAGAAATGGAACGCGAAACCTAGAAATACGGCTGCAAAGGTTATTGAGAGGATCGAGAGTTTAATTGATAATTCCCTTCCATATCTTGTATAAACTATTAAAATCGTTAAACCTAACAATCCAACTATTAGAAAAATCCACGCTAATATCCAAATAGTTAATGAAGGAACTTGAAAATCATTATTTTGAAGGAATGTAAACAACATCAATAATCGCTAAATATTTTTATGATTTAAATTATATGTTATCTTTTATTTTTTTTTAACTTTATTAATGTTCTCAAGAATAGAATCGTTTGACTTAATTTTGTCACTTCTTATTAAATAAATTAAAATTTAAAGTTATATTCTATTTATATTATCATTATTTAGATCTATATTATTAAAGGAATATTAATGAGATAAAAATGCATTTTTTAAGTAGATTAATTGAAACCCCAATTTTAGAGGATCCTGCAAAAAATCATATGAACATTCATAGACATTTCTACAGATATTCTAAAGGAGATTTTATTGGTCCCGCAATAAAAATCACTAAAACTAAAACAAAAATAACTTTGAAAGGAACTCATGAATATGAAGATTTAATTTCAGAAATTATCGGTAAAACAATTTCGGACCCACAACAAAGTTTTGAAATAAAAGGAAAACTAATTACTGGCATGGATTTATCAGAGACCATCACGGATTTAGGGTTAAATTGGATTTTAAAAAAATCTACGGGTAAAACAAAGAATTACAAAGCAGATATTGTTGATCAAATTAATAAAAATCAGTTACTCCAAGCAATTAATGTATTTCGAGAAAATAGTTATTTGTTACTCTCCTTTATTATTAACGCAACCATTAAAGTCACAACCAAAAAAAACATACCACAGCCATCTAAAAAAAAGGCTGAAGATGATGATTTAGGTAAAAGAATTCAGTTTTGCACTGGAATTACGAGTAATACAGATGCAAATATTAAGATGGTTTTAGATTTAGTTGCTTCTGATTTTAAAACGGACATTCCTAATAACTGGAAAATTATTATTTTGCTCAATAACTACAACATAACTGAGATTGTAATTCCAAAAGATATCAAGGACTCTCGCTTATTAAGGATTATGGCCATTAGAAAAGGGAAAATGCATCGATCAATTAATATAGATGGCGAACTAATAGAAAAACAGATTTTAATCTTTGTTTAATTTTTTTGAAGTTAAATTCCATTATTTAAAAATTCAAAAAATTTAATTTTTAAAAAGGTTTATGTAAATTATTAATAGAAAAAATATGGAATATGACGTATTATGAAGGAATTAAATCCTTTGTTAAGATCGTTTTTATATATAATAGCTGGAGATATTGCCACAGAAGTAGGAATTCAATTATTGAACTCTGAAAACGAAGATATAACTGATGAAGATATAACAGAAAATATTAAAGAACGAATTAAAAGTGGAGATTATAAAATAGAAATTGACCCAGATGATACTGTTCTTTTAAAATTAAATACAGTAAGAAAAACCTTATACATATTATATAGTGCAAAATTAGCTCAATTTAGAAGAATACGTGATAAGTCTACAGGTTGGTTTATATATTACTGGTGGCATCAATTTGATTTGCTGGAAGAAATCTTAATGGAAAAAAAAAGATTAGTAGAAAGAAAGTTAAGAGAAAGGTTAGAATTTGAAGAAAATAACTATTTTTTTATATGTAAGAATTGTCGAGATTCAAATATTAAGTATAATTTTGACACGGCGTTTGAATTGAATTTCAGATGTCCAAATTGTGGAGATCCATTAGAAGCTCAAGATAATCAAAATTTTATTCAGTTTTTAAAAGAAAAAATAGTTTCAATTGAAAATGCTGAATTATCAATTGACTCAGAAATTTAATTACTTCTTAATATTGCACCAAAAAAGAATAACTTCTAATAAAAATTATCTAAATTTCCAAGGCGTTTAAAAGTTAATCTTTCTTTTTTGTAATAAAAGCAATATCACCAAGAGAGGCCCCGTGAGATTTTTTCATATACTTGCTTTGTTTAGCACTTGGTTCAATTTCATCTATTTTCTTAAGAAGCGTAATATTGTAGACTTTTTCTATTTTTTTTGCCAATTTTATAGTTGGTTCAACTTTTCCGGCTTCAATTCTTCTTAGTAAAGAAGGTTTCTCGTTTAATTTTTGAGCAAATTGATCTTGATTAAATCCACGGGAATTTCGAGCATTTCTAATTCTTTTCGCGTAATCATGAACAATTTCAATAGTTTCATCGCCATCTCTTTTAGGGACAAATTTTTTCACGGGTCTCTTAAGTTTAACATATGTCTGCTGTTGAGAATAGGATATTTTAGGTTTATCCCTGATTTTTTTGCCATATTGGGCACAACTTTGACACACAGTAATTTTTGCTTCTTCTATTAAAACTTTTTGTCCTTTTCCCCATATTTTACCTCCACATATGGGGCATTCCTTATCAAATTGATTCGATGCTTTTTTTGACATAATACGATCTTATATACAATAATTTCTAAGGAAAAGTACTATATATAATGAATGGGATGTAGAACTCTTAAAATTTTCTGTTTAAAGCTAAAAATCGTTATAAAATATAACCTATAAATTTTTTAGAAATCGATACTTTTATCATATTAGTGTATTACCTTAAATTTAAATGAATAAATAGTTATTAATAAATTAGAAAATTTACTAGAAATTTAAATAAATAAAAGATGGGGTATTTTCTTTTTGACTACAACCAAAGAAAGGAGAAAAAAGGAAGAAACTAAGGATGAAGAGTATTTAATTACTTATACAAGGCACCTGGAAAAGAGATTAAGAAATTTAGAGACTGAAAAACAGTTGTTAGATGCTGAACGTCTAAGATTGGAACAAGAACTACATAGTTTAAGAAATGAAATTGATCGGTTAAGAGAACCTCCTTTAGTATCTGCTACTGTAATTGACATGTTAGATGAAACAGGTAAAGTTATTGTAAAAAGCTCTACTGGCCCTAGTTTCGTTGTTAACCCTAGTAGGAAGGTTAAAAACGAAAATCTATCTCCAGGAATGAGAGTTGCTCTAAACCAGAGAACTTTCGCAATAATGGAAATCTTACCAACAAAATTAGATCCTTTTGTAAAAGGAATGGAAGTTATCGATGCAATTCCCAATATTACTTACGAAGATGTCGGTGGTTTAGATGAACAAATACTAGAAGTAAGAGAAACTGTTGAATTACCTCTGTTAAAACCAGAATTGTTTAAAAGAATAGGGATTGATCCGCCTAACGGCGTTTTACTTTTTGGACCTCCAGGGACCGGTAAAACATTAGTTGCGAAAGCGGTTGCCCATGAAACGAACGCTACATTCATTAGAATAATAGGATCGGAGTTAGTTCAAAAGTTTATTGGTGAAGGTGCTCGTTTGGTCAGAGAGATATTTAATTTAGCAAAACAAAAAGCCCCCACTATATTATTTATAGATGAATTAGATGCTATCGGGTCTCAAAGATTAAAAATTGCTACATCTGGCGATAGAGAAGTACAAAGGACTTTAATGCAATTATTAAGTGAATTAGATGGATTTGAAGAAAGAGGAGATGTAAAAATAATTGGCGCAACAAATAGAATTGATATTTTAGATCCGGCTTTATTAAGACCAGGTAGATTTGACAGAATGATTGATTTTCCAATCCCAGATGGGGAAGCTAGAACTTCAATCTTTAAAATTCACGCAAGAAATTTAAGGATTGATGGAGTATTAAACTTTAAAAAGTTGATTGAGTTAACTGAAGGAGCGACGGGTGCAGACATAAAAGCAATCTGCACTGAAGCTGGAATGTTTGCAATAAGAAAAGAAGCTGAAGCAATTATTAAAGACGATTTTATTGAAGCAATAAATAAAGTTATGAATAAAATGAAAGATAAAGCTATTGATTCTAAGTTATACTCTTAATCTTCCTTTTTACAAACATATTAAATATTTATAACTTTATTTTTATGTAAATAGTTGCAGTAATTTAATATGGAAAACAAACTATTCTTTGCTTTAAGAAAAGTCAAGGCTATTTCTGATTATCAATTTGGACAAACAGTAACAAATATTCTATTTGAAAATGATAATGATATCCATATTGAGTTTTCTAAAAAGACGGATAAAATAAAGCATATATATTACGATGAGAAACTTTTGCTAAATTTGCGACCAACTAATGGATTCTTTACATTAAGTTTATTCGCAGCTAATAAGATAATTAAAAACATTTCAACACCGAGATTGAGAGCAGTCGTGTTGAATGACATATCTGACTTTATTAGAAAAGGTCGTAACGTATTTTGTAAACATGTTTTGGATATAGATGATAATTTAAGACCTTTAGATGAGATTATTGTTGTTAATCAAAAGAATAACCTTTTAGCAATTGGAAAACTAGCGATCCCCATTCCTTATGTTCGAAGTTTTAAAACTGGAATCGCAATAAAAGTTCGGAAAGGAATCGATAAATCAAAATTATAAGCCTAAATAAATTTTAATAATATATAGTTAGGAGTTATTGAGAAAAAAATGGTAAAATTACCAAAAGAGATGCAAAAAAGAGAAAACAGCAAACCTAAGCGCCCTCAAGCAAAAAAAAAGAGAGAAGGGCAACAATTTGCTTCAAGACAAATGCGTCGCCGAATGCAACAGCAAGGAGTTGAAATGGATCAAATTAATGCTACTAGAGTAATAATAGAAGGAGTAGAAAAAACGCTCATAATTGATCAACCAGAAGTTGTTTTAATGAAGCAAATGGGACAAGAAATCTATCAAATAATTGGTGAAGCACAAGAGTATTCTCCAGGGGACATTTTAATTGGAGAAAAGGAAGATGTTGAGACTACGGAACTTGTTGAAGAATCTGAAACAAAACCAATTATTACTGAAAATGATATTATGCTAGTAGCAGCTCAAGCAAATGTCAATAAAGAAGAGGCGAACGCAGCATTAATTGATAGTGAAGGAGATATAGCAAAAGCTATTTTATTTCTGAAAAATAGACCTTAATTTACTATCACATAAAATGAGCAAAAAAAAAGAATTAAGAATCATAAACCATTCACTATTTTATAAACAAATTGGTAAGAATGATATGTCAAAAGTAAAGAAAAAACCTACTGGGCTACATGGAGGCTTATCCGAAGAAGAAGTAAAATTCGAAAAAATTATACAATTTTCAGGTTGGATATTTTTAATTGCTCTAATTTCATTAATGGGGGCGTTTTTTATTTTCGATTCTGTATTAGGGTTAATTGAATTAGAATTAAATGCACCAACATTTGTATTAATGATTTTTTTCGGGACTAATTCTGCAATTAATTTTGGATTAGCTACAAGAATTAAAAAAAATAGAGATCAAAAGAAGAAATTGTACTTTGATTGGTTAATGGGCGAATTTCTACTTGGCATAATTACTATTATTGCTGTAGCTGCTTACCAATGGTAATCGTTTTTTATTACATTTCGATTACCAACTATATTTATTTATAATCTTCTCTTGCTGGACTAAATACATCTATAACATCCGTATCTTCCAATATTATCGCCCCGTGTTTTTCGTTAGAATCAAAAACATAACTATCTCCTTCCTTTGCTATAAATTCTCCATTTTCAGTAATAAATTTTAATTTGCCCTTTAACACATATCCAATTTGATGTTCTTTATGTGAATGTAAGGGAATTTGTGAGCCGTTAATTAGATTAAAATGGCATAACATCATATTCTTGTTATAGGCTAAAGTTTTTCTATATATTCCGTGTAAAATTTCTACTGAATCAACAGAATTTTTGCTTACGAGGTTTTTTCTCATCTAAATAGCACTTTTAATTTGATTTCATCGATTTTTTATTTAAATATACTCATAGTCTTTAATTTTTAAATTTTATATACTCAATTGAAAATTACAAAATCAGTAAAGACGACATTAATTTATGTAAGGATAAAATAACGAGATTAAATACGGTTCTTTCGAATTTTTCTGAAAGAGTATGGAGTTTTCTGCGGTTTAATTAACTGGTGTTTTAAATCTCAAATCAAGAATTAATAAATTAAGTTTAAATTGGAAAAAATAATACATTTTTATATCAAAAGAGGTAAAATATAAACGATAACAAATAATTATTAAGGGTATTGTTTCAGTTCATAGTGCCGACAAAAACATTTAGTTTTTGACCTGATAGTATACCTTTATTTCTTATTAGAATATTATAAATTAAAATTTGTGATGGATTGCTATGGTCTTGATTCCAAAATCTGAAACAACTGAAGTTAATAAAGGTTTAAGAAGTGGTTTTTTAAAAAATTTATTACCAAGAGTTTCCCGAACTGAAGGTGATGTAGTCCCTTTTGATCCTTTAAAAATAAAACAGAGTATTGTTAAAGAAACAGGGTTAAGCGATAAAGTCGCTGATAGCATTACTGAATTAGTAGTTAGAAGAATTATATCCTCCGGCATAATGTTTCTTTCTGGTCCGCACATTAGGGAAATAGTCTGTTCAATATTATCTGAACAACATTTTGAAGATGAACGAAAGCTATATACCAGAATAGGTATGCCGTTGATGGACTACGAAGCAATTTTAGAGAAGGGCGTGAATGAAAATGCTAATCAAGATATGAATCCTGAGAGCATCCATCATTGGGCTGCTAATAGAATATCTGACGAATATGCACTTTTAAGAATTTTAGATTCAGAAGAAGCGCATGCTCATTTATACGGCGATATCCACATACACATGCTAAGATACTTCGATTTACGGCCCTTCTGCCAAGAATGGGACCCTCGTATGATCCTTGAGCATGGACTTCCCCCTGTCGATAGTTGGGCACATTGTAGCAAATCTGGTCCTGCAGGAAGTTTGCGAGTGGCAGTTACACACTTAGCAAAATGGTTAGGGATTATTCAAGGAGAATTTTCAGGAGGGCAAGGTTACGATTATATTACCACTTTTCTTGCTCCTTATGTACGAGGGCTTTCTCAAAAAGAAATTGAGCAATCAATGCAGTGTTTAATATTCGAAACAAATCAAATTTTTGCAGCAAGAGGCGGTCAAGTACCGTTTACATCGATTTCTTGCACTCCTACGGTTCCAGAGGGTTTATTAAATATTCCGGCTATTGGCCCTCATGGAAAAAATATTGGTATATATGGAGATTATAGAGAAGAATGTCTTAAACTTTTTGATGCTTTAACAGAAGTTTATATACAAGGAGATTATAACGGAAAACTATTTGCATTTCCGAAACATGAGGTAAAAATAAAAAAAGAGTGGCTTAAGGAATTCGAACCATCTTACATTAAAATAATGGAAGAAGTAGCTACGATGGGGACTCCATATTTTCTAAATATGTGCCCAGATTGGATGCCTGACGAAATTCATAGTCAATGCTGTAGAAAATTTCTAAGTGGCAATCAAATTATAAGTCAATGTATTGTAGATCCTGAAAAAAGGAAAAATGTTAACATATGGGAAAATTATGTTACCATTGGCTCACTTCAAAGCGTTAGTCTAAATTTACCTAGATATGCATATATATCCAACAACGAAGACGATTACATTAGGATTTTGGGTGAAAAAATGGAGCTTTCAGCTAGAATCCTAAAGAAAAAATGGGATTTAATGGAAAGGCGATTAAAAACAGGGCATTTACCCTTATGTAGTGGCAAAATTAATGGAAATCCAATTTTTAAATTGCGAGATCAAAATCTTTCAATAGGTTTTACTGGCTTGAATGAAGCCGTAAAAAGTATTACCGGCTTTGAATTGCATGAAAATGATACGACATATAACCTTGGGAAAAGAATATTAGAGTACATGGTTGCTAAGTGTAATTCCATGACAGAAAGAGATGGGATTTCCTATTCACTTTGGGAACAGCCCTCAGAATCCAGTTCTGGGCGCTTTGCTAAATTAGATTTGAAACATTTTCCAAAGAAAGCCATACCTCAGTCATCAGGTAACTCTGCTTATTATACGAACTCAGGTCATTTTCGGTATGATGCAGATATACCGTTATCTGAAAGAATTCGAAAACAGGGAGATTATCATCCTATTGTAAATGGAGGAGTAATTACACATATTTGGTTAGGGGAACAAAAACCAGATATTCAGGCTCTTTGGGAACTCACAAAAAATATTTGTCTTAATACAAATACTGCATATTTTGCATATACTACAGATTTTATATATTGTCCATCCTGTCGTAAGATGTATCGAGGAAGTCAATTTACATGTCCTCAATGTTATTCTGAAGATGTGAAAGTATATTCGAGAGTTACGGGATATTACAGTGAAGTAAATAGATATAATTTAGGAAAAAGAGCGGAATGGGAAGCAAGAAAACGAGAAAATTTATTTAAATAATTCTTCTTTTTTAATTTCTTAAATATTTTTGAATCTTACTAAATGTATGAACAAAGAATTATCACTTAAAGAATTTCAACAACAAATTGACAAATGGATTCTCAATCACGGGGGTTATTGGCCTCCTCTTTCAATGCTCGGTGCAATTATAGAAGAAGTAGGAGAATTAGCAAAAGAAATCAACCATCTTGAAGGGTTCAAACCGAAGAAGTCTGACGACGCAAAATTAAATATTGGTGAAGAGCTCGCAGATGTCATTTTTGCGACAATCTGTGTTGCTAATTATTACAAAGTAAATATGAATTCGGAATTAGCCAAAGCTATTGAAAAATATACAAAAAGAGATTCAAAGAGGTTTTTGTAATTAAAAAAAGATCACAAATTTTTAAACAATTTTATTGAAAAAACAGTTTCAATTTGAAAAATTTTAATCCTTTTATGCGTTTTATTTTTTTAAAACTTGGGTAATGATAATAACAACTATTAATTTATAATAAAAAGATGCTAAAAGAAGGATTAGAGAAACAAGAAATACTCAAATTACTTGAGAAAAAGTTAGAGAAAGATCTTTCGTACGATTCAGGCTTAATCTTAGGGTCCATGTGCACAGAACCTTTAGATTTCGCTAAGAAAATTTATATTAAATATATTTCTAAAAATTTAGGAGATCCCGGATTGTTTTTAGGGACTGTAGCGTTAGAAGATGAATTAGTACTTGAAATTGGTGAGTTATTTGGAAATAAAGATATAATCGGAACATTTACTACTGGAGGTTCAGAATCTAATTTAATTGCCATGAGGATTGCTAAAAAATTACGGCCTGAAATAAAAAATCCCGAAGTTGTAGTTTCGGCTTCAGCTCATATTTCCTTCGATAAAGCAGCCGATATGTGTGATATTAGACTTAGGAAGGTACAATTAAGAGATAATTTTGAATTAGATTTAAACCATTTCGAATCTCTTATCAATAAAAATACTTGTGGCGTTGTTGGAATTGCAGGTACAACCTCGTTAGGTTTAATTGACCCAATCGAAGATATGGGTAAAATTATCGAAGGAGAGAATATTTTCTATCACATTGATGCTGCTTTTGGTGGATTTGTGTTACCATTTCTAAAAAAACTAAAATATAAAGTTCCTCCATGGGATTTCTCAGTAAAGCCTGTAAGTTCAATTACAGCGGATCCCCATAAAATGGGTTTAGGTGTAATACCTTCTGGGGGATTTTTTGTTAAAGATGCGTCTATACTACAAAAGACTGGTTTTGAAATTCCTTATTTAGCAGGGGGAAATTTTAAGCACTTTCATATCGTTGGAACTAGACCAGGAGGTCCAATTATCGCATTTTGGGTAATATTGAGAGCTTTAGGTATTAACGGTTTTGTTGAGATAGTAAAAAAATGTATGGATAATACTAAATATTTAGTAAAAAGGATATCTGAAATTAATGGGATAAAATTAGCTGCTAACCCCGTTATGAATATAGTAGGAATAACAACAGAGAATGGAGAAAGTATATGTGAAATTGATGAAGCATTACGTAATAACAAGTGGATGTTAGGTAAATTTGTAGATTTTAATTTAATTAGAGTTGTACTAATGCCACATGTAAAAAGAGATCATATATCTAATTTTACTTCTGATTTAGAAAAAGTAGTAAAAAAACTAAATTTATAATAAGTTTAGTTAAATAAAAATTTTATAATATCCATCAGAAATATATTTATAAACCAAAAAGTAATTTAATAATTTATATAGATTTATTAGGGTTTAATCTCTCTTAAGAAATGAAATAGGAATGGGAAAAGAAAAAAAAAAATCACTTGGAATAAAGACAACAAGATATTTTACTAAAACTTGTACTAAATGTAAGTTTGAATACCCAAATTGGTTTACGAATTGCCCTAAATGTGGTGCTGCTTGGGATTCTGTAGAAGCAGAAAAGACTACTGATGCAAAGGAGGCGCTAAAGAAAACAATAAAAATTATTGTTAAAATAACAGAAGAAGATTTTAATAATACATTAGAGAGAGTTAAATTAATTTTTAGCGCTGACCAAGGCCGATCTTGGTATCAAATGGAAATGGAGAACCAATTGGACTTTTTTATAGCAGAAATCACTGATGTTCCTGTTGGATCTAATATTATTTATTACATTGAAGTTATATTAATTCATGGTGAGCAAATTATTGAAAATAATGAGGGTAATTATTTTCATTATAAAGTTGGCGTACCTATCGAAGATTTAGAAAAAGATCAACAAATTTCTAAAGGAAAAATCGTAAATCATGCGAAGAAACTACTAAATAAAGCTGTAAATGAATATGACGAGGTTTTAGAAGATTTCACCATATCGAAAACACAAATCACAAATGATTTAGTCCAAAAACCACCGAAACCACAACCTGAATATTTTAAACCTAAATTAGAATCGAATGCAAATTCAAAAAAGGAAAAGATTGACAATTCAACTGGAATCTCTCAAATTTTTATTAATAAACCTAGTATGCAACCATCTCAGCATCCAAAAGAATATAGCGTTGAAGATAATATTACTATCTTTGGAAAACTTCAAACTAAAATTGATCCAGATTTAAAAATATGTCCTCATTGTAATTCTAAAATCAAAAAAATATGGAGCACATGCCCCATCTGTGGTAAGAATCTTTAGAATATTATTTTAAAATTAAATAAAAATTACAATTTACTACCACACTTATTACAAAACGCATAATCAGAAGATAAAATTGCCCCACATTGTTCACAAACTAAGAGATCTTTAGATTTTGGCTCTTTTTTATCTTCTTGAACAGTTTGGGTGGAAGTAATTGCTGTAAACTTACTAGGTTCGCTTTCAATATCCGCAACATTAGGGATTATTCTCAGTTTAGATTTTTCTTCTTCTTCAGATTTTTTGGTTGCACTAAATGGTATGAAGGGAGTACTTTGATCAAAAGAATTTTCTTCAAATTTTTGAGTGAGTGTTTGAAATAGTGAACTTGCTTCAGGTGTCGTGTCTAAAGGAGGAGTGGGAGGGATTGATTTTGAAGTTTTATGTTCAATTTGTTTTTCTTGCTTTTCCTTCTTTCCTTTCTTTAATTTTTTCATATCCTCAAGTAATTTTTCTTGTTTTTCCCGAGCTTCGAGGTTTTTCTTTTCTTTTTCTTGTTTCTTTTTCTCTTTAGCAAGTTTTTTCATTTCTTTTTTAGATAAAATAGTTTGAGGCATATAATCGATTAGTGATTCTGATGAAGAGGGTTGAGTCAGTGAGGTTTGAAAAAGTGGAGTTACGCTTGTTGGTTCTGCTTTTGGTTCCGGAGTAGGCTCAAATGTCATAGAAGCAGGTTTAGGTTTGGGTGGTTCCTCTCTTTTAATTACGCGAAATGGTGTCTCAGTTGAAGAACCTACTTCCGATTTTTCAGGTTTAATTGTTTGAAATTCCTTGGGTGGAGTTGCCGGTACTGGAATATTTGATGAAAATGGTATTGTTTGGGGTTTATAAACTTCACTTTCAACAGTTGAGGATCCTGGAAATATTGAAGGAAGTATTTCAGGTTCTGATTTCTCAGCTTTTTGAAGCAAAATTTCATCAGGGGTTTTAAATTCAATTTCAGGTTCGGGCATTGATATTTCTGGTTCTGGTTGAGGTTCAAATGTTGGAACAGGTTCGGGAACGGGGGGGGCCTCATATTCAACCTCTGGTTCTGGTTCGAAGGATGACATTTGTTCTGTCGATTTTATGGAGGTGGGTTCGGGAACGGGGGGGGCCTCAAATTCAATTTCAGGTTCGGTTTCAAAAGATTGTATTGGCTCAGGAACGGGTGGTGCTAAATACGCGTCTGTAGGTTCAGAAGGAGTTTCGCTAGGAGGAGGTGAGGGGATGTCTCCTGGTGTAAAGACAGTTGCATTGGCGATAAATTGTTCAGGTACACCTTGTCCTATCATTAGACAAGCAAGAATATAAAAACAATCTCCAACTCCATCACCTGTTTTAGCTGAAGTCTCCATATAATACAAGTTAAAATCTCTTGTAAAATTACTAATTTCTTCAATTGAAACTGCTCTTTGATCAATCAAATCACTCTTATTCCCAACAAGTAATATAGGGATGTCGGTTTTGATATTAGATCTAACTTCTTCAATCCATTGAGGTAAATGTTCAAAACTTGCAGAATTAGTAAGATCAAAAACTAATACTGTACCTAACGAACCTCTATAATACATTGGTCTTATGGAACTAAAACGTTCTTGACCACCTGTGTCCCAAAGTTGAAGTTTACACTTAATAACCCCTTCCACCGTCTCTATTGCTATTGTTTTGACATGGAAATCCACTCCAATCGTCATCTTGTAATCTTCTGTAAAGAAACCCTTTGAAAATCGAAGAGTTAAAGCAGTTTTACCAACTCCACCATCTCCTACCACAATTGATTTAAAAAGATAATCATACTCTTCAACCATATCAGTCTACCATAACTGTAATTAATAATTATTTTTTTATCCTATTGTCATTAATCAAATTTCAGTGTATTATTATAATTAATAAAAATTTAATTAATTATACTTTTGGAAAAATTTCAAATATTCAGTTAAATTTACTATAGAATTAGTGTTGGTTAATAGATTGATCTGAATAAGGATTTATTAGATGTTTTATTCTAAACATAAAAAATTAGGTCTTTACCTAAAAACTAAATAATTATTCCTGTATTTTATTAGATTCTTCCTCGATTTCAACGCTTTCAAACCATTTATTAATCTCATCCAAGTCTTGATATGGAAAGTCGTAAGAATGTTCTTTATCGGGGTATAATCCCTTTTCTACCTCATTTTTATAACTTTCTAAAGCACTTCGGACTGAGCTTCCAATATCAGCAAAATATTTGAGAAATTTTGGCTTAAAGTCAGTAAAAAGCCCTAACATATCATTTATAACTAAGATTTGACCATCACAATAAGACCCCGCACCAATACCAATAGTAGGGATATTCACAGTTTTTGTTATTAATTTGGCAATTTGCCAAGGAATGCTTTCTAACACTATAGAAAAAACACCCGTTTTTTCTAAATTTTTAGCATCAATTATTAACTTTTTTGCGGCTTCTACTGTTTTTCCTTGAACTAGGAAACCGCCAAATTCATATATAGCTTGAGGCGTAAGCCCAATATGCCCCATCACTTGTATATCTGCATCAATAATTGCTTTTATCGTAGGACATATCTTTGTCCCGCCCTCAACTTTTACGGCTTCAGCGCCACCTTCTTGAATAAACCTTCCAGCGTTTTTCACAGCTCTTATAATATCAATCTTGTACGATAAAAAAGGCATATCCGCAACTATCATAGCATTCGAAACTCCACGTGCCACTGCTTTAGTATGGTGAATCATCTCGTCCATCGTAACTGATAATGTGTTCTTATACCCAAGCACTACCATGGAAAGAGAATCGCCTACGAGAATTAAATCAATTCCGCAATCATCAACGATTTTGGCAAATGAATAATCATATGATGTAATAGTTACTATTTTTTCCCCGCTTTTTTTTTTTTCAATTATTTTTTTAGCAGTTATTTTTTGTAGCGCCATATATGAAGTAACCCCATACTTTAGAAAAATGTTTTGTTTATTTATAAGCATTTAATTAGAAAGTATAAAAAAATTAGGAATAGAGGGGAGATTTGAATGTCTAATAATAACTGTACGGGCTGCCGCTCTATCATTCTACAACTCTAATAAATTACAAATTAAAAAGGAGTAAAAAAAGGTTTTATTTGAAATAAGATAAAGTTATAATATCTTCTTTTAAACTACATGAAAGCAGATAGTAGGATCTTACGAAATTTTTCTAATTCTATCTTGATTTCATTAATTTTACTTGTTGGAGCACTTATTCCTATATAAAATATATTTTCTATATTACCAGAGATTATTGAATACCTTTTTACATATTCCGTTCTATCCTCGGATAATGCTACTCTATCGTCTATTTTAACATCTTCGTCTTTTAATCTCTGAAAAAATTCAAGATCTTCGTTAATTCTACTACTAATTTTCTCTTCAAAAGCTCTTATATCCATAACATCCATGTAATGATCAGATATGATAAGTCCTGATGCGGTGTATAAAATTGCATAACTACAACTAAACTGATTAACAATTTTACTTAATCCTATATCAATTACTTCTAAATTTAATAATTTATCCAAAGAATAAGAAATTGCTTTCGAAATTGATGAAATGTCGTAGTAAGATGTGTCAAAGAATTTAAATTTCATATCTTTATTTTGGGATAAAATTAAATTTTTAATCATTTCTGCTCGATCGAAAAAATCTTCACTGTATTTAAACTTTGGATCATATTTATTGAAACATATTATGACTTCGTTGGAATAATCCAAATCTCTATAAATATTTAATAAATCATGAAGATATTTTACAGATTTCTCGAATTTGATTTCATCTTGAATATCTATAAGATAATAAATATAATTTGTTTCAGTAAAATATATGGGATTACTTATGTATATTTTTCTGAATTTCTTCTGGCCACCCATATCCCAGAGATTAATTCGATAGGTTTCTAGGAATTTAAAAGAACTATAATCTATTTTTATTGTAGGCTTTAGATTTTTTACCCGTTCGTAAAAGTTATATTTTTTTCTTAAAGCAATTAACGCACTACTTTTTCCGGCATTGTCTAAACCAGCGATAACTAGTTTAAATTCATTTATTTCGCGCTTATCTATCGTCATATTTACTAAATTTTTAATATTTTTTTATTAATTAACAATCTCTAAAATTAAATTATAAATCTTATTTTTTTTATTTATTTTTATGCTAATTCTTGACTTTCAAAGATATAAGATCACTAGTTTTTATTTTTCCTTTCAAATAAATTTTGTCTGGATTTTAAATGATTGTCCCATTTTAACAAGTTTTTACACCTAAATTTAAAATCATTGTAGTTAACGCAAACTTCCGACAAAACTCAATCAGTAACTTAACTAATTTCTTATCTGTTATTTAGCATTTTTTCCCAAATGTCATCGTGGATTAATAATAAAACAATATAACCATTAATCTAAGTATATGGTACAATCTTTCTTCTAAATATTAAAAGGTTAACATTAATGATACCAAAAATTATATAAATAAATAGTAACAATTATTATATATGGTATTTGTTTTTGAAAAAAATGTAAGGACAAAATATGGGAAATATACCTATATTTGCTTAGGGCATAATGTTTACGAGAATGGAAAATCTAAGCGGGTTTGGGAGATTAATATCGGCAGAAAGGATAAAATAAACGAAATGCTTCCCGAAATAAAACGGAGGTTTTCTAAAAAGCCCCCTATACCCCAACAATTTGCATTTGGTTTAGTATATGCTCTATATTCAATTTCTAAAGAGCTCGATTTGATTGAAATTTCTAACGAATGTACGATAAAACGAGAACAGGGTTTTCCGGTCGGGGAATATATCACATTACTCGCGATAAATCGCGCAGTTGCGTTGAATTCCAAGAGCCAAGTCCAGAAATGGTTTGATAAGACGGCGCTCTCACGATATTTTCCAGATATTCCGGAGTCTTTGACTACGCAAAACATTTTGAACCAGATGGGATATTTAGACCAGGAAACTATAAGGCAAGTCGAAGAAATAATCTGCAAGAAATTGTATTCCGAGTTCGGGTTAAAATCGGATTGTTTCTTGTTTGATCCGACTAATTTCTTTACTTATATTCGAGAATACAAGAAAAACACCATCGCTCAACGGGGACATAACAAGAAAAAGAGAAATGACCTGCGACAGGTTTCCATGTCCTTATTGGTGACCCGAGACGAGTATAACATGCCGGTAATGCACGAAACCTACGAAGGAAATGTTCCCGACGTGACACACTTCAAGCAGGTGCTCACCCTCATGGAACGACGTTTTAAAACCATCGGACTCGAATTACCCAAGATCACGTTAGTCTTTGACAAGGGAAATAATTCAAAGGACGCATATAAGTTCTTGGATTCTAAACACATCCATTTCGTGAGTAGCATCCGCCCTTCAATGAATATCTCGAAACCTATCTTGGACGTGCCATTATCCGACTACCAGGAATTATGGACGAAAAAGAACGGACGAAAAGTATTCGGGTATCGAACTACAACGACGGCATATCTCGGTAAGGGCAAACAAAATACTTTAATTGCAACCTTTGACGAAGATACGTTTGCCTTACAGGAATATAACCTTGACGAGAGTATTTATAAGGCAATTTTGAAATTGAAGGAATTTATCAAGGTCCAGTTGAATACTAAGCCACAATGGAAGGATCCTAAAAGTGTGGTGACCAAAATCGAGCGAGACATTCTTAAAACCAAGAAATTACGCTCAATCATCGTCATATCTATTGAAAGAATACACAATGGTTCAGAATTAGAATTAACGTGGAGAATTGATGAGACTGCTCGAGAAGAATATTTGAAGAATCTCGGGAAATCCATCATTTTTTCCAACAGGAATGAATGGAGTACCTTGGAAATCGTTAAGACATATCGAGCGCAAATCGACGTGGAACGGCAATTCAAGGAGTTGAATAAAAGAGGTAGGATCAGCGTAATGCCTATGTACGTCTGGACAAATGAGATGATAAGAGTGCATATGTTCATTAGCGTGTTAGCCTTGCTTCTTTCCAATTTACTCTATCGAAAGATACAATTAGCTGGCATTCCTGACTCTAAAGATATTTGTTTTGAAGCCTTGGAAGATATAAAAGAAATTCGGTTATATTATGATGATAAAGGCCCTCCCGATGTGCTTCTTACCCAGATGTCTCCCTTGCAACGCAAATTGTTCAAGATCTTAGACTTGAACCGATTTAAGGGAAAATAATTTTAAGTAGTGGCAAAAAAAAAAAATTCTTTAATTAGAAGCCATAAGATCATATTATAGAATTTAACTTTGAAAGTCAAGTTTAAGATAAAAAAAATAAAATAAAAATATACTTATTTCTCTATTTGTCGTCCTACACCATAATAAATAAGCAACGGTGATATTATTACTAGGATAAATGCGAATAAGCTCCATATGGTCCTGAAAGTTTGAATGTTTAATGTATTAGAAAGTAAAGTTCCTATAGCAAAGGTGTATATTCCGCATATTCCTACGATGAAAAATTTCCATTTTCTCTTTAATTGGTCATCATCAAATTGTTGATAAATTTTTGATGAAATGTATAAAGATGGAGCCATTCCTAAACTTACGATTACCGTTACAAAATAAATAAACATAAACCAGCTCCAAACAGGTTTCCAATCTGTACTAGCATTAATGATAACTCCGTTCGGAATAAAAAAACTGCACAGTTCGGCTACGCCATATATGATAATTAACACCAATTGCTTTTTTGGAGTAAAAACCTTCTCCGACTTTAGCAAAATTAAAAGAAAAACCAAAAAAAAAGCAGCAAATAGAAACATGAAAAAAATTGTCATATAATATAGTACTAAAACAATTGCTTCATTAGTAAGAGGGGCATAAATGAAATTTATGAATATTCCGATCGAAGCAGTTATATACCCTAAACTTAACATTAAATTTAATCGTTTTGTATCTCGTTTAAGAATCCTATATGCTAAAAATAGAAAAAAAAATCCAACAGTGCCTTGAAGAATATAAACTTGAATAATTCTAGTTGTATCTAACTGATATAATACCATAGATTCACACTTCTGTTTAATTAACTTTTATAGTTTTTAAAAAAATACAATATTTTTTTTAATAATATATTTCAATAATGTATTAAAAACTTAAGCACTACTAATTTCAAATTTTAAATAATAGATTTTAGTAATAATTTAAATCATTTCTAATACTGTATTTGCCTTATATTTACTTTAAATGTAAACAAACGCAGAGCTATATTTACTTATTATAACTCCCGCCCTACACCGTAATAAATTAAATAAGTTGTAGGAATGGCAATTAGAGAGATAATTGACCATATCAGTCTGAATGTCGAATCATTTAAGGTATTTGATAGAGAAGTTCCATAATAAACAAAATAGTACGCCATTATACCTATTATAAAACATATCCATTTTTTTCTTAATTCCATGGTCTCAAATTTAAAATAAATCTTTCCCGAATAGTATATTAAAGGTCCAAACGTAAACAGAGTGCAGACAATATAAGAATAAATTAAAAATTCCCAGCTCCATACAGGTTTCCAATTTGTGGTTTCATTAATAGTAATTCCATTCGGGATAAACCATAATACCGATAAAAGTAGACCAAAAGAGCTTATTAAAATGAGTTGGATTCTTAGAGTAATAATATTCTCAGATTTAGTAAGAATTAATACAAAGATTAGTAAGAACACCTGACAAAAACAAAATAAGAAATAAGTCATAAAATGAAGTAGACGTACAAGAGTTTCATCAAAAATAGACGCATAAATTATATTTATTAAAACTCCTAAGCCCACACAGACATAAAATCCACATAAAGCAAGGTGAAGATTTTTCTTGTCTCTTCTAAGAACTTTGTAAGACATATAAATATAAAACAATCCAATTAATCCTTGGACGATATAAATTTGTATGAATCTAGCTAAATCCATTTCCAATAGAAGCAATTATTATCCCTTCCCCAATATTGTAATAAATAAACTATTTTTATTATAAAACTTTTCATTTTTTTTGATAATTAATTTCTTATGATAGATCAAAAATCAGAAATGGAATATTTTTAGATATCAATAAAAAATTCCCATATTTTCACATTTAAAATTTTGTCTAAAATTAATTTATTGGTTTTTAATATGATTTATTTATTTTTAAAATAATTCCATATAAAATTCTGAATTAATTATAATAATAAAGGAGAATTACGTTTATTTTGGAAAAATGACCGAATCTACTGATAAAGGTATTCATAAAAAAGATAAAAAGATAATTTCAAGGGAGTTTATTGAAAAGATTAGAGCAACAGCAAATTATTGCTTTAATTGTAATAGATGCGTGAATGTATGTCCTGTATCTTATCTAGATATATTTCATCCAAGGGATTTGATCACTGATTTAACATTTTTACCCCCTGAAGAAGTATTAGAGAAACACAATATTTGGCAATGCTTGACTTGTGGATTATGTATGGAATACTGCCCAATGACCAAGGATAATGTTGGTGTAAACATTCCTGAAATAATTTTAAA